>NZ_CP064786.1:0-608225 GCF_017094485.1 Natranaeroarchaeum sulfidigenes | reverse complement strand
GCGCGTTTCGAGACACACATCCACAGGATCTTGCGGCCGAACCGCTCGCCGGGCTCGAAAACCGCGTCGGGTTCGATCCCGCGGTCGTCGAAGACGTGGTGTATGGCTGCGTGACGCCGGTGGGCGAGCAAGGGTTGAATATCGGCCGGATCGCACCGATGGTGGCTGGGTGGGGCGAAGGGGTTCCCGGCGTCCAGTTAAATCGGATGTGTGGCTCCGGCCAGCAGGCGGTCAACTGGGCAGCCTCGTCGGTGGGAGCGGAGTTTCACGAGGTGCTCGTCGCGGGTGGCGTCGAACACATGAGCAGAGTACCGATGGGCAGCGACGGGAACGCCGAGCACGGTGTCGTCGACGAGCACGCACTGACCGACTCGTACTTCCAGCACTTCGAGGAAGCGACCTCGCAGGGAGAGGGTGCCGAGCGGATCGCCGAGGAGTACGGATTCAGTAGGCGAGAGGCGGACGAACTTGCCGCCGAGTCCCAGCGACGCTGGGGAGAGGCGTGGGAGGCGGGGCGGTACGACGACCAGATCACGCCCGTGGAGACGACGCTCGAGAACGAGGCGATCCGGGTAGAGCGCGACGAACACCCGCGACCGGGAACGACCGCTGAGGACCTCGCCGACCTCCCCCTTGCCTTCCGCGAGGAGGGTGATGGGATTCACCACGCTGGAAACTCCTCGGGAATCGTCGACGGGGCAAGTGCCCTCCTGGTGACGAGCGAGGCCGCCGCCGAGAGACACGGCTGGGACCCGATGGCCCGGATCGTCGAGACAGCAGTCGTCGGTGTCGACCCGATCACGATGCTCACGGGGCCGATTCCGGCGACCGAACAGGTACTCGACGACGCCGAAATGACGGTCGACGACATCGACCTCTTCGAGGTCAACGAGGCCTTTGCCTCTGTCGTACTCGCGTGGCTCGACGAGATCGGGGCAGACTGGGGTGCTACCAACGTCAACGGCGGCGCAATCGCGCACGGCCACCCGCTTGGCGCGACCGGCGCGGCCCTGCTGACGAAACTCGTCCACGAACTCGACCGGACCGGGAACGACATCGGCCTCTCGACGATGTGCATCGGTTTCGGGCAGGGAATCGCGACGATCGTCGAGCGGCTATAGCGTCTTCGAGTTGTGAGCACCATCTGTCGCTACAGAGGAGGACCGTTAGTCGCCCAGTTCTGGCGACCGGTTCACCCGGTTCGACACGAATCACCACGGGGTTCGACACGAAGCTATTTGACCACCACGGACAATTCGGTAACAACTGGCATGCCTCCGAAAGTACTGTTACTCGGCTGGGGATACCCACCGAACATTACGGGTGGTCTAGATACGGCGATTGCCGGGCTCTACGAGGAGCTGGCACCGCGGGACGACATCGAGGTTGAACTGGTATTGCCCGCGGAGTTTGCTCCCGAGGATCGACCGGGTATCCACGGCGTGCCGACTGGAGAAGGTGGAATCTTTACTCGGGTTGCCCGGCTCGCCAGCGCCTTCTCGAAGCGCGCCAGCGACGCGGACATCGTCCACACGAACGACTGGTTCGGCTACGAACCCGGTAGCCGGGCGAGCACGGCCCACGACGTGGAGTGGATCACGACGTTCCACTCGCTGTCGGTCGACCGGAACGTAACCCCGCCGGAGCGAGAGGTACGAATCGAACAGCGAATCGCCAACCGTGCCGACGAGCTGATCGCAGTAAGCGAGTTCACCCGTGGTCGGATTCAGGAGGAGTTCGACGCGGACGCTCGCGTCATCTATAACGGCTTTACGTCGGTGGAGCCGACCGGACGTGATCTCAAAGCCGAACTCGAAATCGACGACAAAATGCTGTTTTTCGTCGGTCGACACACCGACCAGAAGGGACTGTCGTACCTCCTGTACGGGTTTTCGAAGCTTCAGCGCAAGGACGCGACGCTAGTCATCGGTGGATCGGGCCATCTGACCGACCAGCTCAAACGGTTCACGGAGCTGCTCGGTATCGAGGATCGAGTCCGGTTCGTCGGGTTCGTCCCACAGGAGGAACTCGGGGATTACTACGCCAGCGCGGATCTGTTCGTCTCCCCGTCGCTATCCGAACCGTTCGGCATTACGATCGTCGAGTCGCTCTCGGTCGGCACGCGAGTCGTCGCGAGTCGAAGCGGGGCGACGGAGATCCTCCCGGACGACTGCGTGATCGAGGTCCAACCGGACTCGGCGTCGATCGCCGATGGGATCGAGCGCGCGCTTGCGATGACAACACCGATAGAGTACGAAGAACGGACCTGGGCGCAGGTCGCCGACGAGCACGTTGCGCTGTACAGGGAGCTTGCCGGGCGATAGCCCGGACGGTCAGCGCAGAAACCGGACGTCAGTAACAGGTTCCGGATGGACGATCACGTAGCCATCACTGGTCGACTGCATTCCCTCCACCGAGGATATGTCGACACCCGACCGATAGGGGCTCTCGGACCCGTCCGATGCGGGCTCGTAGGAACTCTGTTGCCCCGATCGTGGCTGGCTTTGGTAGGGTGTTTCGCGTTCCGGTTCCCGCTCGAAGTCCTCGGGAGGGAGATAGATGTGTTCGCCGCCATCCGAGCGGACGATCACCGCCGTATCCCTGTCTCCCGTGACGATGATCTCCGTCTGCCCGTCATCGATCTCCATCTCAAACGTGACCGGGGACATCCCTGTGTCCCCCGGGTCAGTAGCTGATCCCATACATCATAGTTACAGGTCCCGACCTTAACAGTTCGCAGGGGGCGTGCAGCGACGACCATTTATATTTCAATACACTAACCAATACGCTATTGATAGCTCCTGTGCTTGTATCATTATATGGAGCAGATTTCGTTCGGTACTGACGGCTGGCGTGCGACGCTCGACACCTTCACCGAAGACCGAGTCCGCATTGTCGCACAGGCGGCCGCCTCGTACTTCCGGGAGCAGGACGCCCAGCACGTCGGCGTCGGCTACGATGCCCGCGAAACGTCACCTGCGTTTGCCGAGGCAGTAACGGAGGTCCTCACGGGGAACGGTCTCGACGTCGTCCTCAGCGAGCGCGACGTGCCGACGCCGGTACTGGCGTGGACCGTCGACGATCGGGACCTCGACGGTGGGGTCGTCATCACTGCGAGCCACAACCCGCCGGAGTACAACGGGATCAAGTTCCTCGGGACCGATGGCTCTCCGGCCGATGAATCGGTCACCGAACGGTTAGAGGAACTCCTCGCTGAACCCGATCTACTTCCCCAAGACGAGCGAGGGACCGTGAGCGAGGAGCCGCTGGTTCCCGAGTATCACGCACACGCGGAGACATACGTCGACACCGACATCCAGGGGCTGTCGATCTGCTACGACGCGATGCACGGGAGCGGTCGGGACGTCACGGACACACTGCTGGAAGCCGCCGGAGCGGACATCGAGCGACTGCGCTGTGATCTCGATCCGACGTTCGGTGGCGGATCACCCGAACCATCGGCAAAGAAGCTAGAACGACTCGCCAGCCGAGTCACGAGTGGTGAAGCCGACCTCGGCATCGCCAACGACGGCGACGCCGACCGCATCGCGGTGGTGACGCCCGAACGGGGCTACCTCGATCCAAACCTCCTGTACGCAGCGCTGTACGAGTACCTGCTCGAATCCGAGAGCGGACCCGCCGTTCGGACAGTCTCAACGACCTTCCTGATCGACAAGATCGCGGCAGCACACGGTGAAGACACCGTCGAGGTGCCGGTCGGATTCAAATGGGTCGCCGATGGGATGCGTGAGTCGGGCGCGCTCTGTGGCGGCGAGGAGTCCGGCGGCTTCGGACTGACCGACCACCTGCTGAACAAGGACGGTGTCTTGCTCGCCCTGGTGATCGCCAGCGCACACGTCGAACGGCCTCTCGACGATCGGGTCGACGACATCGTCGCCGAATACGGAATCATCCATCAGGACCGGATCAGCGTCGACTGTCCCGACGACCGAAAGACCGCAGTACTACGCGAACTGGACGGCTCACTGCCAGACTCGATCCGCGGCATCGACGTCAACCGGGTCGACGAGACGGACGGGTTCAAGATCTTCCTCGAAAACGGCGCGTGGTTGCTGGTTCGTCCCTCTGGTACCGAACCGAAACTGCGCGTCTACGCGGAAGCCGACAGCGACGAGCAGGTGGCGAACCTGCTCGAAGCGGGTCGAGACATTATCGAGCCACTAGTATAGATCGTAAGCAACCGGAGCTCCCCACACCTAGTCGTCCATCACTGAAATATCGCTAATAAGCGACTGGGAGATCCGGAGATCCTCGACCTCGATCCCCGTATCGAGGATCGTCTCGTCGACGTTACAGTTCTCGACCGTGGCGTCCGGGAAGACGAGCGTCCGTTCGAGCGTCGAATCGCGAACGGTCGCCCCGGCCATCACGTGGACCGTCTCGCCGATCTCGCAGTTCTCGACCGTGGCGTCGGGGTCGATCATCGACCCGCTATCGAGTTTCCACTCGACCGTGTCCAGATAGGAGTCCGCCGAGCCGATGTCGAACCAGACGTCGTCGAAGGTGAAGGCGTGAACCGGCTCGTTCGACTGGAGCCAGTCGATATACCAGCCCGGTTCGTCGGGGTTGTTGTCGCCCTCGAGGTACTCATCGAAGCGTACCGAGTCAGAGGGGAACGCGTAACAGGCGATCGAGACCATTGTACTGTTTGGCTCGTCGGGTTTTTCCTGGAAGTCGACGACACGGTTGCCGTCGAGTTCGACCAGGCCGTAGGACTTGGCCTTCTCACGCGAGCCGACGTCGTAGGCCGCGAGTGTAGGTGTACCGTTCACCTCGAATTCGTCGAGGAACTCGCCGAGGTCAAACCCGATCAGGTTGTCCCCCGCGATGACAAAGAGGTCGTCGTCGACATCTTCACGATCGACAAGTTGGGACAGCGCGCCGACGACGCCGAACTTCTCGTCTTCATCCACCGTGTCCTCGACGGAGAGCTTTGTTTTGTCGTACCCCCGATCAGCAAGGTGTTCTCTGAACGTCTCTGCGAAGGCTTCGTTCGTACTCAGGTAGACCGTGTCGATCCGGTCGTCGTCTTCTAGCTGCTGGAGTATTCGATCGATAACTGTTGTCTCTCCCACTGGAAGTAACATCTTCGGCCGGCGACGAGTAATGGGCCACATCCGCGTAGCGAACCCCCCAGCCAGAACAATAGCGTCCATATGTGAAATTTTCGTTCAACAGATAAAAAACTAGTGGCGAGACGGCGCGTTCAAATACCTGCCCGTACTACTCGACTGTCCGCCCTGCTTTGAGCGTATACACCGTCCCAAGCATATGTGTCCCGAGGAGTTCATACCCACCAAAGACGTCATCAACCGCTGCCCGGACATCTCCATCGACGTTCCAGTTGGCGTACCAGCGAAGGAACCGGGCCAACAGTGGGTTGCCCAGTCGGAGCGGTCCTGACTGAAACCTCTGTAGATCGAGAATACCAAGCGGTGCGCCCTCAGTCAGTGCCCCACGTACGTTTCGGACCGTTCGCTCGACATCGGGCATTACACTCATCGAGAGCGTCGCGAGCGCGGCGTCGTACCCAGTTCCCAGATCAGCGGTCGTTGCATCAGCACGCCTCACATCGACGTTCTCCCACCGGTTTTCATTGACTCGTGCGTTCGCCTTTGCGATCATCTCCGGGCTGTAGTCGATCGCTACGAGCTGGCCCTCGTCACCGATCGCGTCCAGCACTGGTTTGAAGTTGACGCCGGGGCCACAGCCGATTTCGAGTACCCGATCACCCGGTTCGAGACCGAGATGCCCGATCAGATCCTCGCGTATCGGCTCGAAATCCTGCTCGCTCATCGAGTACCAGTCGCTCCACCGATCCCAGACAGTCGCACTGCGCTCTAAGTGTTCTCGGTACTCCCCCTCGGCGTCCGGTTGACGTTCGATGTCAGTCATCATCCGACATGTATGCCATCATATGACAGCATCATGAATATTCCTGTAGTGGAGTCTGGACGCAAGAGTAGCTACGGGCTCCGGCAGGAGGTTTGGTGTGTTCCGAGCGAATGGAGAGTGCAAATCCAAAAGGAAGCGAGTCGTTCACTCGGACTGTGCCGTCCGAAAGGCCGAGGCGACGTTTTCCCGCCACTGTCGGGCGGTGTTGAGCTCCGTCTCGATCGCAGAGAGATTCTGCTCGATCATCTCGTTAGTCTCCTCGAGCCGACCTTCGATAGTTGCGAGCTCCGCCTCACGTCGACTGCCGTCGTCTTTGAGCGTCTCGACATCCGCTTCGAGCCGCTCGATTCTCTCGTTTTGCTCCGTGATGCTGTCCCGGAGCCTCCCAAGCTCCCCGTGGAGTTCATCTACCTCTTCGAGCAGGTCGGTATCGGCGCCGAACAGATCTTCCATCGCCTCGATGTAGGCTTCGAGGTCGAGAAACCGCGATTTGAGATAGTTTAGCTGTACCTCTACCTGCCGATTATCGCGGATGCCCAGCGCGTTACGTAGTTTGGCTCGCTTGGAATCGCTGACGTCCTCGTCCTCGAGCGCGGTGATGAGCATGTCGACATCGATCGCTGTCTTCTGGTTTTCATCCCCGTCAGTGATTTCGATACGGGGGTCGTCGTCACGTCGCTGCTCCGCACCCCCATCGGTGGTTCGCGGCCGGCTGTCGCCCGTATTGGCAGACTCCTCGGCTTCCTCCAGCAGTTCGTCGAGGCTCATGCTGTCCTCGTTCTGCTCGAACGTGCCAAAAGAGTCGAGAAACTCCAGATACACAGGATCCTCGACGAGATCGTCCGCACTGAGTTCCTCGACTTCCCCCTGTAGCTCCTCAAACGTCTCGGTATCTGACGACGCGTTCCTCGTGTCCGCACCGCCGCGAGTAAATTCGTTCGTTCCCTCCCGGTCCCCAAGCCCCGGATCGTTGTCTCCCATTTGATATCCCCCGGATTCAGCTATTTCCAAACCCAATCAGTTAATTGACCTACATGTTAAAAAGTGCTTGGATTGTTACGTATAGTTGCGGGTTGTAGTCGGCTACTACTGGAGAGTAGGAGCAGGCTAGGCCGGGTTCCGATCAGAGTGGCTGGTAGTACGGAATCGGTGGGTGAGGCAGCGCCACGCCAAACATCGCGAGCCCATGCTGGAGCGGGATGTATCCGAGTAAAACGAACGCGACACCGAGCACGCGGTGTAGTTGAACACGCGTTTGGGTATCGATCGACTGAAAGACCGTCCCGGTGAGAAAGACGGCCGGAATCGTACCGAGACCGAGCACACCGAGGGCAGCAGCCCCACCGATCGGATCTCCCTGAACGAAGGCATACAGGAACGCCGGATACAACAGCGGACACGGGAGCAGTCCGTGGGCCGCACCCAGTCCTGCAATCCGCCAGTTGCCGACCCACCGATCGACGCGTGGTACCAGCTTCGCACTGATTACGCCGGACAGGCGGGCGGTCCCGGGGATCGAAATATCGTGCGCATGGTTGCCGACGACGTACCGAAGGCCGATAGCGACGATGAGCGTCCCGACGATCAGTCCAGTAATCGCATGCACATCACTCGCAATGGCCGTTACCTGACGACCGCTGACGAACACAAGATTTCCAGCGAGGCCGAAGAGCCCGCCGAGCAACGCGTAACTCGTAGTCCGACCGAGATTGAACAGTCCATGCTGGGTTACGTGAGTGAGTGTTAGGCTATCCCCACGTCGGGTACTCGCCCGCAGTCTGTCAGCGTACATGGTGACCAGCGGACCACACATCCCGATACAATGTGCACCGCCGAGCAAACCGACGAGGGCGAAAACGGCGAGACCGATCGGCTCGCCAGCGTACAGATCACCCGACGGTGCACAGGAGGCAATCATCGTCTATCAGTCGTGTATCGCTGGATCGTAGTTCGTGACGATGTCGTCGATATCGTCGATTACTTTCTCGGGATCGATGTTTTCCCCACGGTATGCACGCTCTACGACTCCACCGGGGTTGACGAGCAGCGTCACGACGATATGCAGGAAATCGTAGTGATCGACCCGGTCGCTCTCGTCGGTCCGTTCGAAGTCGATTCCAAGACGGTCGCGAACGACCGTTCGGGCTCGCTCGGGCGTTTCGGGACGGAGGAACTTCCAGTTCCCGAGCGAGAGATCGGCACCCATCATCTCCGAAGATTCCCTGAGCGCCGTCTCGTCGTCGCGTTCGGGATCGAACGTGATCGGAAGGAACAAAACATCGTCCGTCCGATCCAGGTCGTCGACGAGTGACTGTACCCCGGCAAACCGATTGAGAAGGACGCCACACTCGTCCGGACAGAACGTAAACACGCCGGTGAGCAGGGCTGTTCGGTCCATTGCAGTCGAGTCGAACACACTGTTGCTCAGTCCGTCTGGAAGCTCGAATTCCGGGAGCGCCTCCCCATAGGCCGGGTAGGGGAGGTCCTCGCTGTCGGCCAGCTGATCGTCCGGTTCGTCGAGAACGACCCCGTCGGGCTCGTCGTCGAACACGTCGGTGAGACAGCCAGCAGTGCCGATCAGGCCCGTGGTGGCGACCGCAGAGAGATACGATCGTCGGTCCATATCAACCGGTAGGGCTCCCTATGAATAACCGGATTGGTGTGATTGACGAAAGCGTCCGACGGTAGCCGATACGGAGTCAGACCGTTCTACCGACTGATATCAGTGCGACGCTCCTCGATCGGCTCCGGATCCGGCTGGTAAAAGAAATTGGGCCGCTCGATTCGGTTGTCGTACTGGTTCTCGAAGACGTGCGTCGTCGCCGAGCTCATCGGTGGCAGTAACCAGTCGCGGTCTCCGGTGACATCACGACCCGCCGCGTTCTCGTTTCGCTCGAACTGCTGGAACTGATCGGTCACTTTGTGGTGGTCGACGATCCGGACACCCGCCTCGTCAAAGGAGTGCAATACTGCCCGGTTCAGTACCAGGAGGGCTTCGTCCTTCCAGAGGTTCCGGTCGCGATCCGTCTCAAGCCCGAGCTGTTCGGCAATGGTCGGCAACATATCGTACCGGTCCTCGTCCGCGAGGTTCCGCGAGCCGATCTCCGTCGAGACGTACCACCCGCTAAATGGCGCGGCAGTGTACTGGATCCCGCCGAGCTCCATGCGCATGTTCGCGACGACGGGAACGTCGTACCAGCGAAGGCCAAGCTCCGCGAACCAGTCGTACTCGGGGTGAGAAAGCGGGACCTCGCCGATCGCGGATTCGGGAACGTCGAACAGTTCGGGCTCCCGGTCGCGGATCTGGATGACGTGTGGCTGAATATCGAACCGTGTGCCATCGCCCTCCCAGCCACGGGACCGACAGTAGTCGGTCAGCGCGACCTCGTCGGGATCGCCAACGACGCCATCGTCCGTTTGATATCCCGCGTACCGTAACAGTTCGTAGTTCCAGAGCCGCACCTGCTGCTCGCCGTCGATCATCGGCTTGAATACAGTGAGCAGCGGCACTATATCTCCGCCGTTGCGCGCCCGTTCGAGGTGCTCACAGCAAGCCTCGTGTACCTCGCGTGCTGTCTCACAGTCCCTGCGGTCGAGGACGTTCAGCCGCTGCCAGAACAGCCGGCCGATACAGCGGTTACTGTTTCGCCAGGCCATCTTCGCGCCGTGTTTCAGCTCTACGGTGGTGTGGTCGTAGTGGCCACGGCGGGCGATCTCGTCTTCGATCTCGTCAAGCCGGTCTTCGATTTCGTCTTCCTTGCCGAGTTCCGTATAATACTGCTCGATAAAATCGTGAGCCTGTTCGTATAGTTCAACCCGATCGTACTCGGGTAGTGGCTCGTGCATACCGGGAGTTAGGATTACCAGGATTTACGCCTGACGGCACGCGTTTGTGCTCGAATCATCGAGTCAGAGGCGAACGGCATCGACGTGTTTTTGCCCTTACATGCCAACACAACGCCGTGAGTCTCTCCCAAGACCTGCTCCGGCGACTGCGAGCCCTCAACGAATCGGGGAACCTATATCTGTTTCTCGGTGGTCTCACCGCATTCCTCTCATGGGTTTTTATGCCGCTCCTCGGGCTGATCGCGGGGTTCTGTGGAATCGAACTCTACCGGAAAAAGGGACTACCCATCACAGGGATCGTGATCGGTGGAATCGGGATTACTGCCGTTCTGACGTGGTTTGTGATTCTCGCCGTGTACTAGGGAGTAATCACGGCCCGCCCTTCGATCTCGTTGTCTTCGAGCATCTCGGCTACGTGATTCACCTCGTCGAGACCGAACTGCGTGGTGTGAAGATCGACATCGCCGCGGTCGACGAGTGCGACCAGCTCCTGAAGTTCGGTGTATTTGCCGACGATGTTGCCCTGGTATGCGAACTCACCGTTGACCAGCGCCTGTGCCGGTTCGTGGATATGCCCACCGTAGCCGATGATATGGTGGTCGCCACCAGCGGCGCAGATCTCCGGAGCAAGCGCGGTTGTCGCATCCGCACCGACGAAGTCGAGTACCTGCGCCGCACCGCCACCGTCAGTGAGACTCTCGATCTCGCTGGGAATATCCTGACTCTCGGGATCGAGCGTGTGGTGTGCGCCGAGGTCGCTCGCGAGGTCTCTGGCCTCCTGTTTGATGTCGACGGCGACGATGTCGGCCGCGCTCATCGCGTCGATACACTGTAGTCCGATGTGGCCGAGGCCACCGACCCCGATGACCACTGCTGTATCGCCCGGGACCAGATCGCCGACAGCTTTCTTTGCGGCGTGATACGCGGTAATCCCGGCGTCCGCATGTGGCGCGATCTCGGCCGGATCGACACCATCGGGAAGGGGAATCACCGCCCGCTCGTTCGTGAGTAGCGTCTCGGCGAAGCCACCGTCGGTCGTCAGTCCCGAGAACTGATCGTTCTCGCAGTACATCGTCTCACCCATCCGGCAGGGCCGGCAGGTTCCACAGGTACGGACCGGATGGCAGATCACCTGATCACCTTCGGAGACGAGCGTCACCTCATCACCCACTGCCGCAACCGTTCCGGCGTTCTCGTGGCCAAGCGTCATCGGTAGCGGCTGTGGGACGTACTCCTCCCACATCCCCTCGATGATGTGATTGTCCGTCTGACACCAGCCCGCCCCATCGACGTCAATAAGCACGTGATCGCTGGCCGTGATCTGTGGTTGGTCTACCTCGTCAAGCGAGAGTCCGTTCGACATATCGTGGGTGTACTCGTGGAGTCTGGCTGCCTGCATAGCTACGAATTCATCACGAACAATTATAAACATATGTTCCGCGGCAGAGAGCCATCCACGTAGCTGGAGATCGTCGCTGGATCAGAGTGGAGAGGGATTCGAGCCCCCGTGCCAGTGGCAGGGACACACACGCTGTCAAGTGACCCATCCCGTTTTGCCGTGTCGGATATTCCATACTGTTAGGGACAACACTTAGGAGTACAGAATAGTTTCATCTGAGCGATGCCATCCACGCAGGAGCAAACTGAGGAGACCGACACACTATCGAGACGGGGGCGTAAGGATGTATCCCAACAGGAGAATCTCTTTCGGAACCGGCTGTCGACCGACGAGATTTACGAACGGGTACTCATCGAGGCCGACGAAGAAATCGGGCGCTGTAACCGGGAACTGTTCTTCAGCGGTGTCGCAGCCGGGTTCGCCATCACGATCACCGTTCTCATCTACGCATCGATGACAGCCGCAGCGGGGGATACCCCGCTCATCGGAGCGTTGCTCTATCCGATCGGCTTCATTTATATCATTCTGGGCAACTACCAGCTGTACACCGAGAACACGCTTCCACCCGTGGCACTCATTCTGGATCGACTGGCAGGGGTGCCCGCGATGCTTCGGATGTGGGGAGTCGTACTGATCGGTAACCTCGCCGGTGGAACCGTCGGGGCGTTGTTGCTGGCATACGGTGGCGTGCTGGATCCGACAGCGGCGACGACACTTACGGGTATCGCGATGACCGGCATCGAAACCCCCTGGTTTGACCTCTTCTTCAAGGCAGTCTTCGCTGGACTGATCGTTGCCGGCGTCGTCTGGCTGGACTTCGGGGTCCGTAGCGCTACCGCCCGGTTTCTCCTCGTCTACATCGCCTTCCTCACGATCCCGCTGGGCGGCCTGTTCCACGTCGTGGTCGCAAGCACCGAGGTGATGTATCTGGTGTTCCTCGGGGAGATCGCGTTCCTCAATGGCGTTCTCAACTTCGCACTGCCGGTCCTGCTCGGGAATACGATCGGCGGCGTCGTACTGGTCACCACCATCAACTACTACCAGACGTCACACGAACTCCACGAGATTTCGGACAAGCTGTCGGTGTCGGACTGGCTCTTTACGACCAAGACTGCCCTCGACCCGGAGACGCTCCAGGAGCGCCTCGAATCGAAGATCTCCCACTGAGGGGATCGACCCGCCGTTCCGGACCGTTCCCAGCATTCGCGCGCTACCGTCCTCGTAAAACTCTCACTCGATGGGCGTTGTAACAACCCTGCTGACTACACCGTACGAATTTAGTAGAGACCGAGAGTCAATTGACGAAGAGGGTAGTCGTTACATACCCATTAACAATGTAACGAATACATACATGATTTACAACAACACACTGTTAAATTTTTCAAGAAGGGCCTTCAGTAACTCTTGAGATATTCATCCGCAGTGTGTACGATTTATGCTCAATATACGTTTCTTTTGCTTTATCGGGATCTGATACGTGGTCGGGGAGCTGTTCACGGGCCTCGCGGGCCTCCTGTGCTTTCTCTCCTGTTCGCGGAAACGTGTGTTCCATGGCCGCTTCCCCGTATAGTTCCTCTTCGGATTCGGAATCTGACTCGAAGATCAGGTCAAGAGCATCGTTGATTAGTTCGACATCCTCTATACGTTCGTCGTCGGATGGAACCGGCTCAACACCATCTGGCGCTGACTCAACAACTTCAATGGTCACGCCCACTCCTAAATTCGAAGCAGGGTTTTCCCACGGATCACCATCGTATTCGTCCTCGTCTTGGTCAACGGAGAAAAGGCACCCTGCGGTACCTATCCCACAGCCCACTCCGCACACCCCAAGAAATCCTCTGCGGTTCATATTTTGACTCATCTGACATCTGGACAGATGTCTTGTGGGCATTTTACACATATTATGTGAACAAAATGTCATTCGTATCTACCACAAGGATGGCAGTCAGTACGCAGGGCTACCTAACGGCTGAGTCACTGGTAGTGGCCTGAAACAAACGACGTAGGTACGGTACTCGCCGGACTCCCCTGACTGGTAGTACAGCCTTCAACGGAGTCACCCAACCCTACTCGTGGCCGGAGATCGGTACCGGCTCGTAGGGCGCTTCGAGATACTCGATCTCGCTCTCCGAGAGATCGATCTCAGTCGCCTCGACGGCGGCTTCGAGATGTTCGATCGAGGAGGTGCCAAGGATCGGCGTCGTCACCCACTCCTTGTGGAGCAGCCACGCCATCGCGATCTGGGCCATCGACCGATCCTTTTCTGCGGCCAGTTCCTGGACGCGCTCGTTGATCTCGCGGCCACCGCCTTCCGCGTACGGACGTCCCAGCGAGGACTCGTGTTCGCCGCGGATCGTCTCGTCGAACTCCTCGTGGGGGCGCGTGAGAAAGCCAGCACCGAGGGGACTCCACGGCATCACGCCGATGCCTTCCTTCTCGCACAGGGGGAGCATCTCGCGTTCCTCCTCGCGATAGGCGAGATTGTAGAGGTTCTGCATGGTTGCAAAGCGTTCGAGACCAAGTCGGTCGCTCGTGTGAAGTGCCTGCTGGAACTGGTGAGCCCACATCGAGGACGCACCGATATGTCGTACCTGTCCGCGCCGAACGGTGTCGTCGAGTGCCCTGAGGGTTTGCTCGATAGGGGTATCGTAGTCCCAGCGATGGATCTGGTAGAGATCGACGGTGTCCATCCCCAGCCTGTCCAGTGAGTTCTGTAACTCCTGTTCGATGGCCTTCCGCGAGAGCCCCTCGGAGTTCGGGTCGCCCTCTCGCATCTGGAAGCGGACCTTCGTCGCGACGACCATCTCGTCGCGGTTGTACTCGGCCAGCACATCGCCGAGAATCTCCTCACTTGTACCCGTGCTGTAGATGTTCGCCGTATCGAAGAAGTTGATACCCAGTTCGATCGCGCGCTCGATCAGCGCCTCGCTTTCCTCCCGATCCAGCATCCACTCGTTGTCGTCGCCAAAGCTCATACAGCCCAGACAGAGTTCGCTCACGTCGATGCCGGTGCTGCCGAGTGTGGTATACTCCATAGACGAAGTGGGTAGTCGGATCGGCAAAAGCGTTCGCGTACCCCACTCAGGCTTCGTCGTTTACGATCGACTGAAACGCCCCCATCGCCTCGCGCCAGGCGTCAACAATCTCGTCGTCGCGCTCGCTATCCCACGGCTCGATCTTGTCGTGAGCATCAAGCCACTCAACCGCCCGCGAAACCCCTTCGGAGAACGAGGTCGTGTACTCAAAATCGAGCTCCCGACGGGCTTTGCTGTTGTCGAACACCGTGGCGTAGTACGTGTGGTTTTCCAGTAAATGACGGCGCTCTGGATCAGCCTCCAGCAACTGCTCGGTCGGGATGTGGACGAGTTCGGGCTCGGGGGCATCAAGCGCATCGGCGACGATTTCGTAGTACTGGTTCCACGTGATCACCTCCTCGCTGGTGACGTGATAGGTCTCGCCGTACGCAGTCTCGTTGCCCACGGCGTTGACGAACGCCCGCGCGACGTCCTCACGATGGCAGGGTCCCCACAGTGAGGTACCATCTCCGTGAACGACGATCGGCTTGCCCTTCCGGATCCGATCGAGGAAGTACGTCCCGTCCCCGAACGTGTGAAGCACTGGCCCCTGATCGCCGTAGGTACTCCACGGGCGAATGATCGTGCTTGCGAACGCCTTGCCGTCGGCCTCGACGAACACGTCCTCGGCGGCCGCCTTGTTCGCCCCGTACTCGCTGGTCGGCGGTTCCCGTGGGGCGTCCTCAGTGACCGGATTGGTGTCGAGCGGCCGACTGTAGACATCGATCGTCGACGTGAAGATGTACTGGTCGATCTCGCCCGCAAACGCGTCGACCGCCCGTTTGGCCTGGTCGGCGTCGAAACAGACCATGTCGATGACGCAGTCGACGTCGAGGTCGCCGACCTGCGCGACGAACTCCTCGTGGTCGTCACGGTCGCCGTGGACGAACTCGACCACGTCGGGGACTGCTGCATCCGTCTCCCCCCGCGTAAAACAGACCACGTCGTGTCCGGCGTCGACAAGCTGGCGCGTAATTTCGGTGCTGATCAGTCCCGTCCCGCCAATGATGAGAACGTCCATGCACGGTCGTCACACCGCGCCGGGAAAAGTCCCCGGCTACGTCGCGTGTGATTCGATCAGTGTGACCAGCCGCTCGGTTTCGACGAACCCCTCGGCGAGTCGGTCGACTGGCTCGCCGTCGACGAAGAGAACGAACAGCGGGACGCTCCTGACGTTGTACTCGTCGATCAGCGGCGGATCGTTGCGGGGGTTGATCGTTCCCACCGTCGCGGGGGCGTTCCGGTGGACGTTGCCGAGGATAGGCTCCATCGACTGACAGATAGAACAGCCCTCGGTGTAGAACTCGACGAGGGCGAGGTCGTGTTCGGTCACGAACTCGTCGAGTTCACTGCCCTTTTCAAGTACTGTCGGTCGATTGGAGCCGGCCTCCGGACTACTCATATTCGATATATACCGTTCGGACCATTGGGTGTTTCGGCGAACTACAGTAGGCTGCGCTATTTTCCAGCGGCTCGTTACGTCTGACGAAAAGTTAACGTGATTCCCCACTCATGGACAGGTATGGAAAACTCCTCAGCGGAGATCACTGCGCTGGTCGGCCGTGAAGTCTACTCGAACAATGGGGTGTTCGTGGGAGAGATCGAGGACGTCCGCCTCGATCTCGACAAACAACAGGTGACCGGACTTGCTCTGCACCAGCTCAATATGGAGCTGTTCTCGGGACACGTCGGGGATGGACGCGGCATCATGATCCCGTATCGGTGGGTTCGGTCGGTGGGCGATGTCGTGCTTATCAACAGTATCGTCGAGCGACTCAGCTCACCTGACGAGAACGACTCAAGCGAAGTCGTCGTGTAGCGTGCTCTGAACCGGAGTGTTATCGTCGGCTACGGTCCCGTGTAGGCGCTTCCACCGGCAAACCCGCGTTCAGGATCGGACTGTAGGGTAGCCGATGGTGCAGACGTGGGGTCGCTCACAATCATTGCATTCACAGCAACTGGTTCGAAGTCATATTACTGTTTCCCCGGCCGCCAGCAAGGGCCAGATTTCCCCAAATCCATAATGTATATTTAGGATATATAAATGAATGAAAGATTTGGCTCAGCTTCGGCCAATAAAATTAAGTATCTCACCGTCTTCTTCTGTAGATAGGTATGACTTCGAATTTACTCGACACACAGCTTGATGAAATTCTTCGCGAGATGATCGATGACGCCGACGACGAGTTACTGCTCGTAAACCCGGCCAAGGGGACGATCGAAACGTTCGTCGATGTGGCGACCCACGCTGACGCAGAACTCCCCTCTGTCCAGCTTCTTGCCGAAGAGCGGACGCTAAAAGACGTCATGGACGACTTCATCATCGCGAGTAACACCGCCGATCTCGTCGAGATGGGCATACTCTCGCTCCGGACGGTCGAAAGTCCGCCCCGGAACTCCCTCGTCATCACAGACGAGTCCATCGTCGCGCTAATCGACACGGGTAACGAGGTCGCCGGACTCGTCTCCGAGGACGATGCATTCGTCGACCGAACAGTCGAGACGTATCGGAGCCGGTGGGAGGCAGCCAACGAGTTCAACCTCCGAACGCCGCCGATTTCGCGCGTTCGCGAGACCCTCAGCGAAGAGATCAGCGCCGACGCCGAGGCCGACTTCTCGAACATTCTCGACTCTCTCGAAACTGCCCGCGGCGACGGTGACGGACTCGACGAGGTGACGATCAGCCTGCTCGTCGCAGCGAAAAACGAGGCTCTGCTCTACGATATCAGCAAGTGGGGCGAGGACGTAGGCATCGCGTCAAAGGCGACGTTCTCCCGAACGAAAACGAAGCTCGAAGATATGGGCCTGATCGACACCGAAAAGGTCCCGATCGATGTCGGTCGACCGCGTCTCCGCCTGAAGTTCGGCGACGACCGACTCCGTGACGCTGACAACGGTCAACTCGCTACAACCGCACAGTCGATCCTGAACTAGATCCCCACGCTTTTTCGACACCCCGCCCGATGCTCGGGGTATGGACGTTACACTCGTCGGCGACGGTCCCGCGATCGACGCCCTCACAGAGACGTTACACGAGGCATCGATTTCGACGCAAACGGCCGACGCCGACGCGATCGGAGCGGCCGAATTGGCTGTCGTTTCCGACCTCGCTGGCGCAGCGGTATTCGATCAGGCGAACAGGGCCGCTCGTGAGGGCAGAACGCCCTGGCTTGCCATCGAGGTCGGCGGGATCGGCGGTCGCCCGATCGGCGACGTCGATGCAGCCATCTCCGGATTCGCCCCTGTGACGGGCTGTTATAGCTGTCTTCGGACGCGCGTCGACGCTGATCGAGATTCTGAGACACCTGACAGCGAACCTACAGCTGACCGGACTGCGGTCCGACTCGCAGGCTCGGTCGCCGGTCACGAACTCGTGCAGTTGCTCTCCGGCGAAGACTCGCCCGTACTGGGTGGCGTCATCGAGATCCCACACCACCGACGCCAGTTCCTACCAGTACCGGGCTGTGAGTGTGGGTCCTCCCCTGACGCCGAAATCGATCTCGCGTACGAACGGTCCCCCGTCGATGCGGCGCTCGAACGCGCGGAGATGGCACTCGACGATCGGGTCGGCATCGTCGAGTCGGTCGGGGAGATCGAATCGTTCCCGGCCCCGTACTACCTCGCAAACGTTCGTGGAACCAGTACCTTCAGTGACGCCGACGCGCCCGCGAAGGCTGCTGGCGTCCATCCCGACTGGAACACCGCATTCATGAAGGCGCTTGGGGAGGCGCTGGAACGCTACGGGGCGGCGATCTACCGCGACGAGGAGTTCCAGCAGGCCCGTCCAACGGACGTCGAGAACCCCATCACACCGGATCGGTTCGTGCTCCCGGAGGACACCGACGCCACGCTCGACGGGCCGATCCCGTGGCGTTCCGGGCTGGACCTCGACACGGGAGAGACGGTGTCAGTTCCCGCAGAGAAGGCACACTTCCCGCCGCCGACCCGTGAACTCGGTCCCGCCATCACGACCGGCCTCGGGCTTGGTTCCTCGACCGTTGGCGCACTGCTGTCGGGGTTATACGAGGTGATCGAGCGTGACGCGACGATGCTCGCGTGGTACTCGACGTTCGAACCCCTCGCACTGACGGTCGACGACCAGGCGTTCCAGTCGCTGGCCCGTCGCGCCCGAAGCGAGGAACTCACCGTGACGCCCCTGCTCGTCACACAGGATGTGGACGTCCCGGTTATTTCCGTCGCCGTCCACCGGGATGGCGAGTGGCCGCGGTTTGCGGTCGGCTCGGCAGCTGCTCTCGATCCCACAGACGCAGCCCGAGACGCTCTGGCTGAAGCCCTCCAGAACTGGATGGAGCTCCGGTCGATGGGGCGAGAAACCGCGAGCGAGGAAAGCGGTGCGATCGGCGAATACGCCTCGTTCCCCGAGGAGGCAGCCACCTTCGTGGATCGAGGGGACCCGATTCCGGTTGATTCGGTGGGGCCGGACGACGTTCCCGAGGGCGAGGGGGAACTCGATATGCTCGTCGAGCGGGTCGTCGACGCAGGGCTGTCCCCCTATGGTGTCAGGCTCACGCCGCGGGATCTGGAGACGATCGGCTTCGAGGTCGTTCGTGCGGTCGTCCCCGAGGCACAACCGCTGTTCACCCGCGAGGCGTTCTTCGGCGAGCGCGCACGGACGGTCCCCGACGACCTCGGGTTCGAGCCGCGGCTGGACCGTCGGTTCCATCCGTATCCCTGACGTTCCGATCGTCACATCGATCTTCCCGATTCCTGTCAGGACTGTTTCTCGGACGTTCCGTATTTTGCTGAATACTCGTTTATTGCCGTTCATAGCGTCTAGTCCACTGTATCATGGGAACAACCAGCAGTGATGGAACCCTGATAGAATCGGCACACGATAACGTGGGCGCACGCAAGCGACGGTCGGGACTGATGACGGTCCGTAGCGGGATCTTTTATCTCTCGCTCGTGCTAGCAGGCGTCCTGTCCGTGCTGTTCCTTCCGGAACTACTCAGCACGCTTGCGACCGGCTGGACCGCTACCGGAGCCGCCGAACTCGGTATCCATCGGCTTCACATCATGGGTATCGCGACCGTCGTGACGATATTCCTGCTTGGTCTGTTCGCACAGGCGTACCGGCCGAAAGCCCGAGTGGCGTCGATGTGGGGTGCATTCATCGTCATCACCTCCGTTACTGCGGGGACCGTCTGGTACGGTGTTGGCCGGCCCGAAGAGGTGATCCCGTTTTTCGTCCTCACGGGTATCGCGCTGGTCGCCCACCCTGCGGGCCGACGGCTGTTCAGGCGTGGTGACTCCTACAGTCCCGCGCTGCTGGGGCTGGTCGCCCTCGCAGCCGTTCCGCTGCTGGCGTTCATCTCGACAGAGCTGGGCGCCAGCACCGGCACGCTCGATTCACACGGCATCATGGGACACCACGTGATGATGGTTGGCCTTGCCGTGGCACCGCTGGCGTACGGTGTGTTCGCCGCACTGGGCTTTGAGGGCTGGCGGCTCGCCTCGTGGCTCGCCGCAGTACCGATGGGCTACTACGGCCTCATGTCCATCTCGTTCCCGGCACAGTCCAGCTCGGCAGGTGTACTGTGGGGGAGCGCGGCCATCGTCTGGGCGCTCGCGTTCGTCATCGTCGCGGAGTACTCCCGCAGGTCGGGCTCAGACGTGCTCCGACGGTCGAGATGAGCCACGGAGCAGCTGCTCGACGACCGCGACGACGAGTACGATCGCCAGCGGGAGAACCCAGAACATGACGTACACCGAATCGGGCCGGAGCGTCACGCCGGGTGTCGCACCGACCTCGCTCGCGGCCGCAAACGACTGCCAGCTTCGATAGAACGACCACGAAAAGAGAACGATTAGCGTTACGACGGGCGCGACGAGTCCGCGACGATACAGCAGGACGGCTGGCACCGCACCGAGGACGACGAGGCCAAGACAGGCAGCGGCAAGCAAGAGCGCACCGGCGGCCTGTTCAGGGGAGAACACCTCGCCGAACGATCCCGGACGGATCGACGCGTACGCCCACAGCGCAACGAGCGCGTGGAGGAGGCCACACGCGAGCCCGAGAAGGACCGCGTCACGAGTGAGTATCCCGCTCGATGATCGCTGGAGAGTGTGCAAGGACGAGGACATAGTAAAAGTGTCATTTTTCAACCAAATAATTGTTGGGACGCTTGGGTCCGGTCCGAACGACCGGCCTGATTACTGACCGGCCCGAGCGGGCGCTCAGATCCCCAGTGTCGCCCGCAGGAAGTCCCGGGTGCCCGGACCGAGACCGACTGCGAGAACGGTGATCAACAGCAACATCGCGTAGGCCGGGCTCTCCTCGAAGATCCGGTCGTCGAAGATCCAGACGACGAAGACTGCCGCGCCCAGCTTGAGGAAAATGAATGGCCACGCGGTCCCGATGGCGTCGGTGAGCCACTGGGGCTGGACCGTACCGGTATTGTTGTAGATGAAGCCGTTGACGACGTGTTTGGGGCCGTAGTCCGGCAGGCCAAACACGTGGTTCCAGTCGAGGCTGAGGACGTTCGCAACGCCGTCGACGTTATGACCCCAGATAACCAGCGCGCCCATGAGTCCGGTACCGGCGTTGACACTGGGGGCAAAGCGTTCGGTCGCCCACCACGCTGCCGCGGTGAGAATCGTCGCGCCGACGAGCGTGATGACCGGCACCCAGACGTTGAACGTGATCGCGTCGGACACCTGAATCACCCAGCCGAGATACGCGAGCGTGATCGCAAGCAGGGCAGAGCCTGCGACTGCAAGCGGTGGCTGGAACCGGTCGACGAGCCCACGTTCCGAGAGTCCGATACTCACCAGCAGTGCCGCGAGTGTCAGGAAAAAGACGGTGAAGTAGATGAAGGGGCTGATCAGCGCGGCGCTCCAGGGATACGGCACGGTCGCGGCGGCCTCCGGTCCGAGCGTGATCCCGACGTCCTCGACAGTTCTTAGCGCCCCGCCGAAGAGGACAAAGGGGAATAGCGCGAAGAAAAACGCCGGATCGTAGCCGATCTCGAGACGGTGAAGCAACAGCACGACGCCGACAAGCATGAAGATGAGGATCAGTGCGTAGCTGATGGTCGAGACCGTCGTATAGCCCGGCTCGGCGACGTATCCCGTTGCCTGAGCACACTCGGTAGTGCTCGTCAACAGTGTCGTCTCACCGCCCTCCCGGACGGCACACGTCGCCCCCTGCCCGTCGGCCGCAACGGGTCCCCAGAAATACTTCCAGATGAACCCATCATAGACCTGCCGCGGAAACGCGAGTGCGCCGACAACGAGGATGCTGACGATGCCGACCAGCGCAGCGAGCCACGCCCGAAACGGCTCGTCGATCCGTTCGTACAGCTCTTCCATACACGATACAGCGTCCGGGTGGACTTTCAGGGTTCCGGTCTATTGCATCGCCCGCAACAGAGCGTCGTGGAGGTGGCCGTTCGACGCGACCAGCCCCTCGCTGCCGACCTCCCAGCGCTCGCCGTGGACGTCCGTCACGACGCCGCCAGCCGCTCTGATCAACTGTACGCCCGTAACCGAATCCCACGAGTTCGGCGTGATGGGCGAGGCAGCGGCGTCGACCGTTCCACTCGCGACCATCGCAAGCGTCGCCTGGGCCGACCCAAAGCGACGGATGTCGCCGAACTGTCGGCCGAGTCGGCCGATCGTCTCGACGTGATCCTCGCCCTCCATGAACCCCCACCAGAGCGTCGTCGAGACCTGTGCCGCGGCCGGATCGCTCCGCTCGCTCACCGAGATCGTATCGCCGTTCAACCGTGTCGTCGAGTCGTCCGCGACGTAGGCCTCTCCAAGTGCTGGCAGAATTGTCGCGCCCGCGATGGCCTCACGATCCACGACCGCTGCGACGCTCGTACACCAGATCGGGTTCCCCCGCACGTAGTTTGCCGTCCCGTCGATCGGATCGACGATCCACGCCGGGCCCTCTTCGGGCACCTCCTTCAGTGCATCATCTTCCTCCCCGACGATTGGATCGTCGGGATACCCACTGTGGACCGCGTCGAACACCGCTCGCTGGGCGTCTCGATCGGCCTCCGTGACGACGTCCGACGGGTTTGCCTTCGTCTCGACGTCCAGTTCTCCGCGGAACAGCGCAAGGGCACGATCAGCGCCCGCGCTGGCCGCACGTTCGGCGATCCCTGCACGTTCGCCTGCGTCGTTTCCCATATCCTCTGCTACCGGGAGGACGCCCCTCACTCTGTCGGTCCCGTCGCTCAGCCGAGCCGTTTGACCGCCACCCGCTTGCGCCCTCCATCCCACTCAAGCGTCGTTTCATCGACGATCCGGTCGCGCACCGCTTCTCGCCAGTCCTCGACGACTTGCTGGTGGTACTCCCGGTGTCGTTCGGGCGTGTACTCGCGCTCCGATGCGGACCGGAGATCGTCTTCGGTCTCTTCGGGCTCGGGATACGTCGGTAGCTCCGCGATCAGTTCCGTGGGGTCGACGTGGACCGGCACTGGGTCGTCGGACTCCGCATCCGTAACGCTGTACTCTCCCTCACGCACCCGGTGGATCCGCGCCCGCATCCGCCCCGCGTACGGTGGCGTCACGCGCAGGACGACCTCATCGGTGCTGCGAAGCGTGCGCTCGGCTGCCGTCACCACGTCGTCAGCCGTCACCGCGATCGACCTGATACCGCTCGGGTCCGACTCCTCGCTCATTACCCTCCACTTGGCCTGCGTGTACTAAGACCTGACTTCCGGCTGCATCGTTAGCCAGAGTCCCAGGGGGATCGTCCCGGCGACCAATCCGTAGACTACCCCCATAATCGGATCGACGCCGAGCTGTGGGTGGAAGGCGTACCCGAGCGCGGCACCAGTGATATCACAGACGGTCGCAACGATGATGAGTCGAGTGGCGAAGGGCTTGGAGTGGAACCATCCGGCGGACATGTTGTATTTACGCTAATATTTCGCAGTTAAATTAGTGTACTGATTGCGATATCTGTGGAGCTTGGCCAACACACCGTCGATATTAGTCACTGTTCAGTCGGCGTTCAGTATGGCATTTGGGTACACTCTCCAAATCAATGCGAGGGAAGGGATATCAACTACCCGTCTCTACTGTGCTCGTCGAGATTCGGGCTTATCCGTGAACTCGGCCTCGAACCCATCTGGGTAGGCGGAAAATCCGCCGTTCGGGTTCACTGTTCCGGACTTCAGGGCAAGTTGACTGTTGCCCGTCCGCCGAGACGACTGTTGGCCCCGACGGACGTACCGCATACCGATATTTTTGGCTGCATTGTAGTCGGTGTTTGCTTCGGCTCCGCACTTGTGGCAATTAAATCGACACCGAGACTGCCGATTCTCATCACTGACGAACCCACACTCCGAGCACCGCTGTGATGTATACCCGGCCCCGACCTGTCGTACTGCGAGCCCGGCGACCTCTGCTTTGTATTCGGTCTGTTCGTAGAGGGTCCGGAACGCCCAACGATGTCCCCAGGCCCCACATGTCCGGTCGCGAATGCCGGTCAGGTTCTCAAATACAATGATATCACAGTCGTAGCGGAGTGCTTCGGCTATTAGCGCGTTCGACACCCGGTGCAAGATGTCCCGAACGTATCGAAGTTGACGGCCACTCGCCTGTGCCAGCGTCCGGCGAGCACTCCGCGTACCGGTTTGCTGTAACCCCGTGCGGACTGTCTCGAACTCCTGAAGTCGGTGGGTCAGCTCCCGGCCATCGAAAAAGAAAGCCGTACTGGTTACGGCGAGGTTTTCGATACCGAGGTCGACCCCGAGAACCGTTCCGTTCTCGGCGGTATTTCGTTCGGTATCTGTCTTTTCGCGTCGAAATCCGAGATGTAGGAAGAACTCACCGTCCCGAACAGTAAGTGTACTCTCGGTAACATCCCACTCCTCCGAGTCGAGATACTGACGCTGATAGCCATCGCCGTCGTTCGGGAGAGCCAGCGGACATCGAACACGGCTTTCTATCGTCGTGAGGGACACGGTATCGTCGTCGAATAGCGTCAGTGTCCGCGTATCGTATTTTACTGTCGGAGCGCTGAAAGTCGGCTTGCTAGCCACCTTGCCGTTCGACTGCCGTTCGAGACAGCTAGTAATCGCTTGTGCGGACTGGTGAGTGGCGAGAATCGCGTGTTGGCTACCCAGATCAGTCTCGCCGCGGACAGTATCGTAGGCCAGTGGCTGAACGTCGCTTTTTTTGCTACACTTGCCCCAGGCCAGATCTGTGGCAATCTGACAGCCACGCTTCCACTCGGTAATCGTCTCTTCAAGCAACTCCCGTTGCTCGTCGTCGACCGAGATGCGGGTAATTGCTGTTCGACGAACGTACTCTTCTGGCACTATTTTATCGTATGCGCGCATTCGTTTAAAAACATGAGGTGAATAAATCAGTTGATCTCCGGACTTGGACAGCGCGATACCACCTGTGAGAGCCCTGTAGAAATTCTCCCACAGATGCTTTCAGAGATGCATCTATTCTCCGAGTACACCACATGAGAAGTTTGCGAGGGCAAGACGCTCCGTCTTGCCGCACTGTTGTGAGCCCGTGTGGGCCGTCAGTGCGAGGGATGCGATTTGAACGCATGGACCTCTACAGGAGCGGATCTTGAGTCCGCCGCCGTTTCCAGGCTTGGCTACCCTCGCACGCAAATCGGTGTAGTCCGTGGGGTGGGTTTAACCCATCGGTTTTTCGTCGGCGTAGGCCGTCCGAATCGCCGCCCGGAGCGACGCTTCGTCGGATTCGTACGCCAGATGCGCCGGACAGTCACAGTCCGAGGACCCGAAGCCGGCCACTGGCGAGTCGGGAAGCGTCTCGGCAACCGCACATTCGACGTCTTCCTCGGGCTGGCGCACGACGTCCGCGAGCGCCGTCGCTGGATGGCCCAGCAGGTAGTCGATATGCCAGTGACGGACGTCGTGCTCGCCCGATGCGACGCGGCGATGGCGGTCGATTCGGGAAAAGCCGCCCGCGCCAAAGGCGCTGCCGGTGTAGGCGTACCAGCCAGTGGGAAACTCGTGGGTTCCGAGCGCGCCGATTTTAGTTTCAATCGAGCTGGGCAGTTCGATCAACAGGGTGTAGGTGCCGCCGGTCATCAGTCGTCGAGCCGAGAGCGGTGTTCTGCAGCCAGCTCTTCGGCCTGCTCTCTGGTCTGCGTTTCTTTCCACCGCACCGCAGCCGCATCCCGATAGCCCACTGCGCTTTTGAGTACGTCTTTGAGCATCCCGGTCTCGACGGCGAGAACCTCACCGTCTGCAGAGCCGTATTCCACGACGCCGTACCGGTTCGGCGCGGCTCGCGCAGCCGACCGATCGAGGTCGCGCCACTGTGTGCGAAGCGGCATCTTACTCCTCGTCGCTCTCGTCGACGATTTCGTAAGCCTGCTCGCTCAACTCGTCCTCGGCGAAGACGAACACGCGCCCTCGCGCGACTTCGGGGTCGGCCTCGACGATAACCGAGTGACCCTCTGCCCGGGCGTGGACGCCGGGGAACAACTGTGTCTCCTCTCCGGGATCGACGAAGACCCGGCCGACCCCGGTCGTTTCGAGGATCGAGTCGTGCGTGTTCCGGTCGTTGACGTACATCATCACGCCCTCCGTCTCCGTCGGAGCAGTCACGAGCACCTGCACGAGCTTTCCGGGTGCTGTCCGAACTCTCCCGTCTGCTTTCTGTGGTGGCCCGTGATAGAAGACTTCTCGCCCGTCGAGATACTCGACCGTAATCCCCGACTCTTCGAGGGAAACGCCGAGCGTCGACGGTGCGACATCGTTGCGTGCGCTCATAGCCGACGGTTGGGTGGACAGGGGGAAAAACGCCCCGTTCGTGGGCGCTGACTCCGGCAATGTGGGGACCGTCGGAAAATATTTATTCGATGCCGAGTAGCAAGCAGTGGAGCTGTCACCGTACCGCATGAAAGCGCTTGTCACGTCGAATTTTTCGTCTAACGGTATCGAACGGCTAGCTGCGCTCGGCTTCGATGTCGAGTTCGATCCGATCGAGGATCGCCCATCACGACACTCAGTCGAGACGCTACAAGAGAAGATACAGGGAGTGTCAGTGTTCGTCTCGGGGTTCGATGGCGTCCCGGCCGAGCTGATGGACGCAGCCGACGACCTCCAGCTGATCGCCTGTCCGCGCGGTGGTCCCGATGCGAGCGTCGATATCAGTGCGGCGACGGAGCGCGGGATCCCGGTGCTGTACGCACCGGGCCGCAACGCCGAGACGGTCGCCGATCACACGATGGGGCTGTTGCTCGCAGCGACGCGCAACATCGCGCTCGCGGATCGACGGCTCCGGTCAGGACAGTATACGGGCGAGCCACGCGAGGACGCCTCCGCGGGCGGCGAGCGCGAGGACGTCACCTGGGGGATCGGCGCTGACTCGCCGTACACCACCCTGCGGGGGCCGGAGCTACACGGCCGAACGATCGGGCTCGTCGGGTTCAGTCGGATCGGTCGACGCGTCGCGAAACGGGCGAGCGCTGGTTTCGGGATGGACGTCATCGCGTACGATCCGTTCGTCGACCACGTCGAGATGGAGCCGTTCGATGTGGAGAAAGTCGACGAGCTAGAAGCGCTGTGCTCGCGCAGTGATGTCGTCAGCCTCCACGCTGCGGTCGCGCCGAGCTCGCGGGGGATGATCGGCCCCGAGGAGTTCGCGGCCATGCCCGAGCACGCGTACTTCGTCAACACGGCTCGTGCGGCGCTCGTCGAGGATGGGGCTCTGCTATCGGCGCTGGAAGCCGACCAGATCCGTGCGGCTGCGCTCGACGTCTACCACGAGGAACCGATCGCTGAGGACCACCCGTTGCTTGACCGGGACGACGTCGTCCTGACGCCACATATCGGTTCGGCCTCCCAGGGCGTCATCGACCGTCATACCGAGCTGACGGTCGCCGATATCGAGGCGCTGGCCGCTGGCGAGCGTCCGATGCACGTCGTCAACCCGGAGACACTGGAGGGGTTCTCGCTAGATCTATGAGCGAGTATCAGGCCGTGCTGTTCGACATGGACGGCGTCACGGTCGCGACTGCGAACGCCTGGCGGGAGCTCGAAGCCGAAGAGATCCTGCCTGCCGCGGGGGAGGGAATCGATATCGAGACGATCCGAGCACTGAGTCCCGAAGACTCGTACGAACGGCTCGAATCGATGGACGAGGTTACGTTACGGGTCGACAGGGACGAGTTCGTCGGTCTGTACGACGAATACGCCGAGGAAGTGTATCTGGAACGTGCGACGCTTCTGGACGGCTACGAGGCGTTGCTCACGGACCTGCGCGCCGCGGGAGTGGCGCTCGGCCTCGTCTCTGCGTCCTGCCGGGACTGGGTGGAGCTGGTGCTGGACCGGTTCGAGCTCCACGACGCATACGACGTGGTCGTTTCCTCGACCGATATCGACGGACCGTCGAAGCCGAACCCGACGCCGTATCTGACCGCAGCCGACCAGGTCGGCGTCGATCCGGAGCGGTGTATCGTCGTCGAGGATTCCGCCCACGGGATCGCGGCCGCGACAGCCGCCGGTGCCTACACGATCGCACTTCGCGGCGCGGGCAACCGGGAGACGGATCTCTCGCCCGCCGACACGGTCGTTGCGGATCCCGAAGTCCTGCGAACGCACCTGTTCGACCTGCTCTCCTCGGAGATCGAGCCCTCGCCGTCTCCCGGAGAAAGGTAAGAGGTAAGTGGACTTTCTAACTCTGTCACGGTATGAACGGTAGCGCCGAAGCCCCGGCCGCGGGAACGATCCTGAACGCGCTCGCGAGCGGGAAGGGATCGGCCTTCGCGATCGACGAGTACACGACTGCGACGGTCTCGCTGGACAGTGACGCCGACGCCGTGACGGGAGATATCGACGGTGCACCCGACGCCGACACCCGGCTCATCGAGCGCTGTGTCGAGCTGGCAACCGAACGCTACGGCGATGGCGAGGGGGGCACTGTCAGCACCGAAAGCGAGGTGCCGATGGCCTCGGGGCTCAAGAGTTCGAGTGCGGCCGCGAACGCAACGGTTCTCGCCACGCTCGATGCGCTGGGGATAGCCGAGGAAGTCGAGCGTGAGACGGCCTGTCTGCTCGGCGTCGAAGCGGCCCGTGACGTCGGCGTCACGATCACCGGCGCGTTCGACGACGCCTCCGCGTCGATGCTCGGTGGCGTCACGGTCACCGACAACACCGAGGACGAACTGCTCTCCCACGAGACCGTCGACTGGGACGTGCTGGTATACACGCCACCCGAACAGGCCTTTAGCGCCGACGCCGACGCCGAGCGCTGTCACCGGATCGCCCCGGTCGCCGAACTGGTCGCAGAACTCGCCGTCGACGGCCGGTACGGGCTGGCGATGACCGTCAACGGCTTTGCCTTCAGCGCGGCCCTGGAGTTCCCGACTGCGCCCGCCATCGAGGCGCTTCCCGAGGCCTACGGCGTCTCGCTGTCGGGCACCGGCCCGAGCGTCGTTGCCATCGGCGACCGAAAAGCACTCGAAGGGGTACAAGAGACATGGAACAAGAGACGTGGGACCACATGGCTGACAACGACACAATCGGCGGGCGCGCGGACGAGATGAGCCTCGACGAGCTCCGCGAGGAGATTCAGGATATCGACCACGAGATCGTCGAGTTGATCGCACGGCGCACGTACGTCGCCGACACGATCGCACAGGTAAAAGAACAGGAGGGCCTGCCGACGACCGACGAATCCCAGGAGGAGGCGGTGATGGCTCGCGCGAGCGAGAACGCCGATATGTTCGACGTCGACCGGAACCTCGTCAAAGCGATCTTTCGGCTCCTGATCGAGTTGAACAAGGCCGAACAGCGGGAGTCCCGCTAGCGTTCCGTCAAACCGAGACTGTATTCGAGTGCCGAATCGACGTCTTCCATCCGAGAATCCGGAACAGAGCCAATCGACTCCGTGATTCGATGCTCGATCGAAACCGTGCGAATCTGACTACAGAGCGCGACTGAATCCTCTCGAAGGGGGGACTCCGCAGCGGTGACGAGCACCTCGAACGGATACAGTTTGTCCCCTCGCGACGTCGTGAAGGGGACGACGATCGTCGTCGGGGCGTTCTCGTTTCCGACATCGTTTTGCACGACCAGACAGGGTCGCGTGCCTCGCTGTTCTGACCCCTCTGTCGGATCAAGTTCGACGATGACGATATCTCCACGGCGAACGTCCATCGATTACCACTCCGGAGAATCGCCAAGACGGTCGTTGGCCTCGCGAGACACGCCAGCCATCTCGGCTTCGAGAGCTTCTGCGTCTGCCGCATACTGTCGATAGCCCTCAGCTATTTCCTCGCGGCTCATGGGTTTCTCGATCGTGATCTTCCCGTCCTCTTCGTGGACGAGTACCTCGTCACCTCCGTCGATACCCAGTTTCTCTCGCAGTTCTTTCGGTAGAGTGACCTGTCCGCGTTCAC
This sequence comes from Natranaeroarchaeum sulfidigenes, assembly GCF_017094485.1. Classification (NCBI taxonomy): domain Archaea; kingdom Methanobacteriati; phylum Methanobacteriota; class Halobacteria; order Halobacteriales; family Natronoarchaeaceae; genus Natranaeroarchaeum; species Natranaeroarchaeum sulfidigenes. Next base: position 578,620 of record NZ_CP064786.1, on the reverse strand, counting down.
CGACCGTACGCTCCTTGCTTCGACCCATACATATCCATATCATATTCATATTCAAATCCCTTTCGCCTGTGCAAAGGTGGTAGAAAAGCGAAAGTCCAGCGTCGACACCGTGGTCTTCGAGTGCAAGGAGAACTTTCGACGCCCCAATGAACGCGTCTCGGAGGTCTCCGCCTGCCCACTAGCTGTCGTACTGCTCGGCCGTGACCGTGTACCGATGGTGGTCGATGATCTCGCCATCGGGCCGCCGCGTCGCGTTGCGGACGATGCCGTCGTACTGCCCGCCGTGTTCGTCGACGTACCGCTCGACGGCGGCCCGGGAGCGCTCGTTTCCGTCCTGGACCGGGACGGCCACCAGATCGAGATCGAGTCGCTCGAACGCCAGCTCGATCATCGCGGCGGCCCGCTCGCCGGAGTACCCCCGCCCCCAGAACGGTTTTCGGAGCCAGATCGCCGGTTTCCCGGTTAGCGTCTCCCAGTCGACGATCAGTCCCCCCGCGCCAGCGATCTCACCCTCGCCGTCCTCACCGGGTTTCGGCCGGATTACGTACTCTGCGCGCTCTCCCCTGTCCCACTTCCGTTCGAGCGAGTCGAGATACTCGCTCGTCTCCTTGACGCTCTCGTGTGGGTCCCACGGCAGGTAGCGGGTGATGGCCTCGATATCCGTCCGCTCGCCCGAACAGAGTTCGTGATACTCGAAGACGTCGACGTGCTCGTGACCGAGGCGTTCGAGGCGCAGTCGCTCGGTCTCGATCCGTTCGGGAAACAGCGCTGACACGCTCACTCACCCGGCGACACCGAGGGCGAGTCCTCGGCCCCCGCCGTCTCCGTCCCCGCGGGATCGAACAGTTTGTCCTCGGGCGCGGTCCGGCCTGCGAGGGATTCTTGCAACCTGTCGGCGACGTCCTCGCGTAGCTCGTTCGCTCGCTCGCGGTCGATATCGATCGCTCTGGCGTCCTGGCCGATCAAGCTACTGGAGCCGGCGGTGTCGATCGTGAGCGTCGCAAGCTTGCGGCGACGCTGGAAGATCGTCTGGCTGTCAAGCACGGTCTGGACGCGGTGGTACGGGACCACCGTCGTGGTTCGATTCCAGAAGCCCGCCCGCGTGACGACGTGATCGTCGACCAGAGCGTAGCCGAGGTGTTTCCATTTGAGATGTGCGCCGATCGGCACCGCAATCACGCCCAGTAGCATCCAGTACCACTCCAGCCCGGGCACGAAGAAGCGCTCGGCGAGGAAGACGAGCCCGGTCAGGACGCCCAGCACGCCGAGATAGCGGAAGAAGTACCGCTCACGGGCGCGTTTCGGTGGACGCTCGAACTCGACGTCACCGTACGGTTCGATCGACTGGGCGAGCCGGAGCACGCGCTCGCGTTTCGCGATCGGAATGGCCGACTGGGAGCCGCCCGCCTCGCCCGGCGAGTAGCCCGCCGTCTCGATGAGCAAGGAGGCGTAGCCGACGGCGCGTTCGAGAACGTTCTCGCTGATCGTCAACGTCTGGACTTTCTCCAGCGGGATCGTCCCACTGTACCGCTGGAGGAGCCCACGCTCGAATCGGAGTTCCTCGCCCGTCCGAACGAGCTGGAAGTCGTAGTAGTTCGTCACCGAGATAATCCCGCTAGCGATCGATGTCAGCAGGTAGAGCACGATAGCAGCAAGCGGTGCGACGACGTACAGGGGGCCAGCCCACAGCGCAGGATCCGCGAGTGCAGGCGAGAGAAACGGGATCGCAAGCGTCAACAGCGGAATCAGTCGCAGATCGATCGAGACGACACCGAGGACCGCCAACTCCCACTCGGTGATCTCGAACAATTGCTCGGTCTCACGTTCGGAAACACCCTCGTCATCCGTTTCCGCTGCGCTTTCTGTCGCCGAGCGGCGTCGCTTCCGCCGACTCAGTTCATTCTGCAGGCGCTTTGCTTCCTCGAAGCTGACGTAGCGAAGTTGTGCTTCGGCTGAGCTCCCACCGGCGGTCTCCAGTGAGACCTCGGCGATGCCGGCGAGTCGCTGGATCACGTTGCGACTGATCCCGACGTTCTGGATCCGCCGGTAGGGGATCTCACGGTTTCGCCGCGAGACGACGCCGGAGACCAGATCGAACGTGTCGTCGGTCAGCTCGTACTCGAAGCGCTGGAAGTAGAGGAACTCCCAGACGACTGCGCCGACGAGTCCGGCGAGGATCGCAGCGCCGAAGATCAGTGCCCCGGTCGTCCCACCGATGACGGCGGTCCCCGAAAACCCGATCAGGAAGACGATCCAGAGCAGGCCAAGCGCCGTCTGGACGCTCCGGTAGGGTACCGAAAGCGGGTGCAGCTTCGTGCTCATACGGCGTCGTCGCCCTCGGCCAGAATCGCCATCTGCTTGAGCCGATGCTGGAGGTCGTCAGCCCCGTCGGCGGTGAGGCCCGGGATCGTCACGTCAGCGCCGCGCGAACCGGCGGTGTAGACGACCGACGACGCGAGCCCGACTAGCCGTTCGACCGGCCCACGGCTGGCGTCGACGTGCTGGATGCGGACGTACGGCACGACGGTACGGACGCGCGTGATGACCCCACGTTCGAGATAGAGCGCGTCCTCGCGCACCTCGTACTCCCAGACGCGGTATCGCAGGATGGCGTGGACGACGCCGAGCAGGGCGAACACGCCGAAGACGGCGGGACCAACCCAGATCCCGACATCGAGGACTGCAAACTCGATCGCTCCCGCGATGACCCCGAGGAAGGTCGCAGAGATCAGCGACTGGACGATCCAGACGATCCGCACTTTCGGGTTTAGCGACTGCGGGGGGACGGTGAGCGCTGCCGCGTCGACGTCTTCGAGCTGTTCTCGCAAATCGTCGGTCGTCACGCTGTCGACCGTCTCCGTGTCGGCGGGTGGCTCCGATTCCTTCCCCGTTCGCTCCGCCCCCGGGGATGTATCAGCTCTCGCGAAGCCGTCCGACGCGACCGCCGGCTCGTGGTCCGCCTCAGTGGAGGGTGCGCTCGTCTCATCGGCCTGTCCGCCGGTCGAGTGCTCCGGCGGCTCCGACTCGTCGTTCCCGCTCATTATGGAGCTATCAGTCCGTGATCCGTATATAACCCCGCAATCCGGACGGGAATCGGATCGACGGTGCCCAGTCAGGTTACCACAGTCACGTCACTCCGTCATCGTAGACGATCTCCCCGTCGACGATCGTTCCAACGACGGAGATGTCCTCGATCGTCCCGGGCCGCTCGAAGGGATCGCTATCGAGAACAACCGCATCGGCAACCATCCCCGGTTCTAGCGTGCCTTTCCAGTCGTCGGTCCCCTCCGCGACTGCACCCCCGTGGGTGTACGCCCTGAGCGCGTCGCCGACGTCGAGCCGCTGGGCAGCGGTCGGTGCATTGACTGCGTGGTGGATCCCGTACAGCGGCCCGGACGGCATCGTATCGCTGCCGAAGGCCAGATCGATCCCCCGATCCCGGACATCGCGGAGTCGGTTCGTCCGGCCGTGCCAGCGCGATTCGAGCCGATCGGCGTAGAGCCCCGAGTCCCCGGCCCACTGCAGGAAGTTCGGCTGCATGCTTGCGAGAGCGTCGATCGACGCGACCCTGTCCAGTTGGCTGTCGGTCGCCAACTCGAGATGTTCGATACGGAGGTTCGGCGGGGACGTCTCGTACCGATCGGCGACGGTCTCGAACGCGTCCAGAACCCGGTCGATCGCGGCGTCGCCGATCGCGTGGACGGCGACCCGCTGGGAGCGCTCTGCCGCCTGATTGAGAACTGAGTCGAGCTGACTGCGGTCGATCACGAACTCGCCCGTGTTGCCGGGATCGTCAGCGAACTCGCCGTCGAGCTTCGCGGTTCTGGAGCCGATCGATCCATCGACGAACAGCTTGACACCCAGTATGCGGAGTCGGTCGTCTCCGAACCCGGATGCGAGCTCGAGGGCTGCCAGTTCCTCGGCACGCTCGACGTGGATGTAGTAGCCGATCCGGAGGGACAACTCGCCGTCGCGTCGGGCCCGCTGGAAGGCTGCATGCATGGGATCGCCCGTTCCACTGGGTGTCGTTAGCCCCGCCATATCCTGGACGGACGTGACACCGAGTTCGTGCAATCGGTCGCAGGCGGCGTCGAGCAGTTCACGCGCACGCTCGCGGTCGGGATATGTCTCGCGCTGGACGAGTCCTGCGGCCTCCTCCACCACGATTCCGGTCGGCGTGCCAGTGGCGTCTCGCTCGACACCGTCCGCTCCGGCGAACTCGAGGCGCTCGATCGCTCGCGTGTTCAGCGAGAGCGTGTGTCCGTCGACTCGCTGCACGACGATCGGGTGCTGATCGCTGATGTCGTCGAGCTCCGCCCGGCGAAGTCGGGTATCGTCGTCCCATCCGCTCTCGTCGTAGCCGAATCCAAGTACCCACTCCCCTGGTTCGGTGCGACCAGCGTTGGCGGCCAGCTGCGCCAGCACGTCCCGTCTGCTCTCCACGCCGCCGAGATCCGTCTCCCGTTCGTAGAGCCCGACCCAGAGAACGTGTGTATGGGCATCGTGAAACCCGGGCACGACGACGCGTCCGTCGAGGTCGATCCGACGGGCCGAACTCCTCTCGCGTGCTCCAATGCCTACACCCGAGACGACGCCGTCCTCAAACCTGATGGCGTCCGACGAAGCGGTGGATTCGCCCAGCGGATACACCCGCCCCCCGTGTAGAAGTGTTGCATCCGTTTCCATGGGTGCTTGTGGCATCCTCGCGGTAAATATGTGTGGATCCTCCAATAATAGCGAGTTCTCTCCGTGTTAAAGCCAGTTATCACGGAAATTGGTGACCTGTCTCTCAGCCTGTTCGATGGCTCCGGCTCGTATCGGCCATCACGAGCCACGGACGACCCATTGACATCCTCCCGCGCCTGAAGACGCGGGCGTCCGCCGTCTATCTGTCAGGAATCAACCTCGGCCCGCTTCGTGATCGCTCCCGTGGCGGGAAACAGCCGACCGGTCTGCAGATACAGTCCGGCGAGCAGACAGACCGCTCCAAACAGGGCGACGACCGCGGAGCCTGTGTAGACGACCGTGAACCCGATTCGATCGATCAGCGGGAGACCGATGACCGGGCCCAGCCCTCCGCCGATGTCACTGAAAACGTTGATCGAGCCGCTCGCCCGCCCCATCCGGTCACTGGGCGTGAAATCAGCCAGCAGTGCCATGAGCGGTCCGAGCGTCCCACCGGAACCGATCCCAACCATCAGACATGCACCGATCAGCAGCTCAGCGGACCGGGCCCACGGCAAGATCGCTAGCCCGGCTGAGAACAGACAGAGCGAGCAAAGCAGTGTCGGGACCCGCGATCGTCGACCGTCGGTAATGTAGCCACCGACAGTCATTGTGACTACCTCGACGAGAATCGTCGCGCCCATGAAGATGCCGGACGTGCCCTGTGGACCGAACCCCAGAACGCTGATGTCGGCGCGTTCGAGGAACAACACCAGCGACGCGAGCAACACCCCGAGATACCCGAACCAGATGCCGAAGTTGACACAGCCGAGCGTGACCGTCGGGAGACTCGTGTCGACGTTCAACGGTTCGAGTGACCGATTATCCCGCTCTGTCACGTGGGTTTCCGGAACCGATGCAACGCCCAGGAGAGTCGCAATCAGCGCGAACCCGGCGGCAAACAGGAACGCCTCGGCGTTGCCGGCGAGTTCGCTGATGACGCCGCCGATGACCAGCCCCGTGGGAAATCCGAGGATACTCCCGCCCCGGATCAGTCCCATGCTGGTGCCTCTGGACTCAGGGCTGGTGACATCTGCAATGATCGTGTAGGAGGTCGCGAGCACGAGCGCGCTGCCGGCCCCATGGAGCACCCGTGCGATGAAGAACCAGACGCCCGGGAGGGACGATTGGAGCGCCACGACGTAGCCAACTGTCGCGATCGTCTGAATACCGAGCCCGATGACGAACGGTCTTCGGGTTCCGTAGGCGTCAACGAACGCACCGGCGGGGGCATTCGAAACGAGCCGCGAGAACCGGTTTGCACTCAGAATCACCCCGACCAGTACTGGCGAAATGCCGAGCACAGTCCCGATCGTCGGAAAGATCGGAAAAACGATCCCGCCACCAAACCCCACGAGGAACGTACTGGCGACGACCGAGAGTATGATCAGTCGAGGGGGCTTCTCGAACTCCGGGCTACGATCGTCCTCCGAAATACGGCGTTCTCGCGTCGATCCGCCATCGCCCCCACTACCGGGGGTCCCGGTCATGGATATACTGACCAGTAGTCTTCAGGCGGTGTGTTGTCCGGCCGCACCGGCTGCCGGATCGGGGGTGGGACCACACTCCGACGCGACACGTGGGTGACGGTCAGCAGACAGGCAAAAGAGTAGAACTTGCCGATGGCTCGCTGATATCCTTTGCTCGCGGTACTCGTGATGACCATACGAACCCGGGCCGGACACTGATTATAAACGCTTTCATAAATTCCCTAATACTACATCAGTAGTAGTATTATATACCGCATCTCCGGACGAACGTGGGACTATATCGTGGGATCATCTGTTTCCAGCACTCTCGATCAGCACGGACCTCACCAGTTCAGACTGCGATGAACCGCACCTGCTTGACGCCACCGAGCGATTCCATTCGATGGACCAGCTCCCGGATCGAACCGCCGGGACCGTCGACGACGATCGTCTCCAGACAGCGGTGTGCAGCAAAGTGGACGTGTTGTGTCGACACGATCACTTCCTCGTTGTCGTGTTGAATATCGAGCAGTTCGTCGTTCAGACCCGGAACGTCGTGATCGTAGACGATCGTGATCGAGCCGCTGTGGTGACGGTCGGTATCGTCGTCCCAGTGTCGATCCGTCAGGAACAGCCGCAAGGCGTCCCGGAACGCCTTCGACCGGCTCGCGTATCCCCATTCTTCGACGACCGCATCGAGCTCGTCGATCAACTCCGGATCAGTCGTGAGGCTCACCCGTTCCACACTGTCTGCCATACTGGGCTCTCCAGTTCGAGCCGTATATACTCGTGGTCTGGCGCAGTTATGACGGAATAGCTAGTTGAATATTATTATTCTACATAGGAATAATACAGAAACGTCTAAAAGGGCGCTTCAGAACGAACCCCCAATGACGACCAGACGGGATCTGCTCCGTGGCTCCGGGGCGCTGATGACGGGAACTGTGCTTGCCGGGTGTACGTTGTCCGCAGAGGACAGTGATCTGTTCGCCTCGTTTTTTACGCTCGCGGAATTCACACGCGCAGTAGCCGGTGATGCGTACGAGGTCGAAAACGCCGTTCCCACGGGCGGGCACGGACATGGCTGGACGCCGTCGGTCGATATGCTCCCCTCGATCGTCGAGTCACAGGCGTTCGTCTACCTCGATATCGATGGGTTCCAGCCCTGGGCCAGAGAAGCTGCAGAGCAGGTACGCGACGAGCACGAGGACGAGGTCCTCCTCGTCGACGCACTGGCGGGGATCGAGCTACTGGAGTACGACGGTCACGGTGGACATAGCGACGGGGACGATCACGACGACGAAATCGGCCAAATACACGCTATCGAGCTGATCGATCGCTCGATCGACCAGCCTGTCGGCGAGGCCCACGGCGACCACTGGCACGGTGGGCCGTCGGATGTTCCACTCGGGGAGCACGTTTCACTCGGCGCAGTCGTTACCGACGAGGACGGTGTCGAGGTTCCGCTGGGCGATGACACCCCGTACGCACTCGACGCCCGCGTCGAGAACGGCGGCAGCGCGCTCGATGTCGAGAGCCACGGCGATCACGTTCACCTGCACGGGGAAGCCGTCGGGACGGTCGATGTCGTGTTCCAGCTCGTCGAGGACGGCGAGCCTCGCTGGGAAGCACCACCGGCGACCACGACGGTCGGTGCGTCTGACGACGGCGACGACGCGGGACATTCGGATACCGGACACGGTCACGACGATGACGGTCACGACCACGATCACACCCACGGTGAGCACGACGCAAAGTTCTTCACCGACCCGCTCAGGGCAAAGCAGGGGATCCGGAACATACGGGATGCACTCGTCGAACTCGATCCCGAGAACACCGACAGTTACGAGGCGAACGCTGCGGCGTACATCGAGCGACTCGACGACCTGCACGAGCAGTACGAGAAGAGCCTCGCCGACCGCGAACACGACGTAGTAGTCATCGCGGGCCACGACTCGTTTCGCTATCTCGGCGACCGGTATGGGTTCGAGATCCACACGCCGGTCGGGCTCTCGCCGGATCACGAGCCAGCGCCCGACGAGATCGCGGAGACTGTCGGGCTCGTCGAGGACCAGGGTATCGACTGCATCCTCTGGGACTACTTCGACGGGAACGATATCGCGACGGTGATCGCCGACGAGGCCGACCACGAGGTCGACATCGAGATGGTCTCACCCGCCGAGAGCGTCACCCAGGAGTGGGACGAAGAGGGGGTCGGGAGTTACCTCAGCCAGATGGAAGAGATCAATCTCCCGGCGTTCGCGAAAGCACTGGGTGCAAAGTAGCCGTCGCCAATGGATGGGATCTCTCGACCGACTGGCCGCCGACTGGAGTCCATCGCGCTGGTCGTCTCCGCCCCGTTCCTGCTCGGCTTCGTCGCCATCGCCTTTGGACTCATGCCGGAGCGGTTCTTCGAGCGTGCGTGTGCAGTGGGTGAATCGGCAGGGACGCGGATCGCCTGCTACGGCTTCATGTGGAACGCAGTGACCACCGGGATCTTCATCGGGTTGATCGGCCCGCTCGTCGGCACCTACCTGGTTCACCGGGAGATGGCGCTGATCGGCGAGACGCTGGCTCACACCGCGTTCGCAGGTGTTGCGTTCGGGACACTCGTGCTCGGCGCATCCGGATGGGAGACGCCACTTTTGCTCACCGCACTCGGTGCAGCCGTCGTCGGTGCCGTCGGTGTCCAACTGCTCGCCGATCGGACCGACGCCCACGGTGATGTCCCCGTCGCGATCGTGCTGACCGGGAGCTTCGCGGTGGGGGCACTCTTTCTCGATCTGGGTGGGGGCTTCGCGTTCGTCGATATCAACAGCTATCTGTTCGGGAGTATCTCGATTACCGACGACAGAAGCGTCGCGCTGATGGCGATTCTCACCGGGATCGTCGTCGGGACCGTGGCGACGACGTACAAACAGCTCCTGTTTATCACCTTCGATCCGCGGGCGGCCCGGGTTGCACGACTCCCCGTTTCGCGGTACAACGGACTGCTTGTCGTACTGACGGCACTGGTCGTCGTGGGCGCAATGCAGATCCTGGGCGTTATTCTCGTCGCCGCCATGCTGATCGTTCCGGTTGCCGCCGCGTCGCAGGTCGCGGATAGCTTTCGTGGGGCGATGACCGGCTCCATCGTCGTCGGGGAGCTCTCGGTGCTCGGCGGCCTTGCGCTCTCCTGGCAGTACAGTCTGCGCCCGGGGGCAACAATCGTAGTTATCGCCATCGGAGTCTATCTCGTCGCGGTGGCGATCACGACGGTCGACCGACGAGCCATCAGTCCCCGATGACCCGGGAGTCGACGGTGGGCAGGCGGTCAACGGGAGTCTCAAAAGACGTATTAATTCCGACCGATCGGTGATATTTTCCAGCTTCTGGTGACATTCGCGTTCTATTGCAGAGAGCAATGGCGGTTTTTTCGCCAATACGAACCATCATACAGACGTTGTTCGTACGACCAGTCAGTATGAGCGTACTCGACGAAAGTACTACTACCCACACGGGGGGTGAACGGCGTGTCTGACGGGGTCGTACCGGGCGAACTGATTCGGACGGATGATCCGGTACAGATCAATGCGGGGCGTGAAACGACCGAAGTCACGGTCGAGAACACCGGCGACCGGCCGGTACAGGTCGGCTCTCATTACCATTTCTTCGAGGCAAACCCGAAGCTCGATTTCGATCGCGAAGCTGCATTCGGGATGCGGCTGAACGTCCCGGCAGGGACGGCGATCCGGTTCGAGCCCGGCACCGAGCGAGACGTGCCGCTGGTGACGATCGGTGGGGACGGTATCGTTCAGGGAATGGCAGGACTCACCAACGGTGATATCCACGATGACGACGTGAAGCAGCGAGCGCTGGAACGGGCGAGCGAGCGCGGCTTTCTGGGGGTGACGGAATGACACGAGAGCTCTCACGGCAGCAGTACACCGACCTGTACGGAGCGACTGAAGGTGACCGGCTTCGGCTGGGCGACACCGAGCTGATCGCCGAGATCGAGACTGATTACGGTACCCCCGGTGAGGAGGCCGTCTTCGGCGGCGGGAAGACGATGCGTGACGGGATGGGGATGGCCCCGGGTACGGGTAGCGCCGAGGGCGCACTCGACTGGGCCTTCACGAACGTCGTCATTATCGACCCGACTCTCGGGGTCGTGAAAGGCGACATCGGTGTCAAGGACGGCGAAATCGTCGGGATCGGCAAGGCCGGAAACCCGGCGACGATGGACGGCGTGGACATGGTGATCGGACAGAACACCGATACGATCCCGGCGGATGGGATGATCGCGACGCCGGGTGCGCTCGACATTCACGTGCACTTCAACAGCCCACAGCTGTTCGAGCACGCGCTCGGGTCGGGCATCACGACGATGCTGGGGGGTGGCTTCGGCGGCGGTGCAACGACGTGTACACCTGGTCCCGAAAACATCAAGCGACTGCTGCAGTCGGCCGACGAGTGGCCGATGAACGTCGGCGTCTACGGTAAGGGCAACTCCTCGAAACCCGGCTCGCTCCACGAACAGGTCGAGGCGGGAGCGTGTGGTCTCAAGCTACACGAGGACTGGGGGACGACCCCCGAAGCGATCGACACCTGTCTGGATGTCGCCGAACAGGAGGACATTCAGGTCTGTATTCACACCGACACGCTCAACGAGTCCGGCTTCGTCGAGCACACCTTCGATGCGATCGGCGAGCGAGCGATCCACATGTTCCACATCGAAGGGGCGGGCGGCGGTCACGCGCCCGACGTCCTCGAGCTCGTTGGCCACCAGCACATGCTCCCTTCGTCGACGAACCCCTCGATGCCGTTTACCACGAACACCGTCGACGAGCACCTCGATATGGTGATGGTCTGTCACCATCTCGACTCGGACGTCCCCGAAGACGTCGCCTTCGCGGAATCACGGATCCGTGCCGAGACGCTGGCCGCAGAAGACGTGCTCCACGACGAGGGAGCGATCAGTATGATGACCAGCGACTCCCAGGCGATGGGACGACAGGCCGAAGTCATCGCCCGGACGTGGCAGACTGCGGATAAGATGAAACGACAGCGCGGTCCGCTACCCGAGGACGAAGGGACCGACGCGGACAACGCCCGGATCGCGCGATACGTCGCCAAGTACACGATCAATCCGGCGATCACCGCGGGGATCGACGATTACGTCGGCTCGCTGGAACCCGGCAAGATGGCTGACCTCGTGTTGTGGGAGCCCGACTTCTTCGGCATCAAGCCCCACACCGTGATCAAAGGCGGTTTCCCGACGTGGAGCGAGATGGGCGAGGCCAACGGCTCGTTGATGACCTGCGAGCCCGTCGTTTCGCGTCCACGCGCTGGTGCAATGGGCACGGCCAAGAACGATGTAAGTATCACGTTTGTCAGCGAGGCGGCAGAGGCCGCCGGCGTCGGCGAGGAGTACGGTCTCGAAACGGATACCGTTGCCGTGGAAGGGCTGCGGGAGGTCCGGAAAGCCGACATGCTGCACAACACGTACTGTCCCGACGAGATCGAGATCGACGCACAGACCTTCGAGGTATCGATCGACGGCGAGCACGTAACCTGCGAACCTGCCGAGGAGATCGCACTCGCACAGCGGTACATGCTCTGAGGTGTCCCGACTATGAAACTCACCCCCAAGGAAGACGAGCGCCTGACGGTGTTCATGGCGGCGGAACTGGCACGCAAACGCAAACGACGCGGGATCGAACTCAACCACCCGGAGACTGTGGCGTACATTTCCGACTGGGTCTGTGAAGGTGCCCGTGAGGGCAAAGACGTCGCCACGCTGCGCTCGGAGGCGACACAGTTACTCTCACGGGAGGACGTCATGGAGGGCGTCCCGGAGATGGTCGACATGATTCAGGTCGAACCGGTCTTCCCAGACGGGACCAAGCTCGTGACGGTCCACGAGCCGATCCGTGCGGATACGACCGACCAGTTAGAGGCGATCGACGACCACATGCGGACCATGGAGGGCGACTGATGGACTACCGCGACGTCGCCAAGGTCGGGCTCGGCGGTCCGGTCGGATCGGGGAAGACGGCACTCGTAAAGCGGCTCGTACCGCGGCTCAGCGAACGCGGCTACGATGTCGGCGTCATCGCCAACGACATCATGACGCAGGCGGACGCCGACCGACTCCGCGAATCCGTCGCCGGGACCGTGCCAGGCGACCTCGTGCGGGGCGTCGAGACCGGTGCGTGCCCGCACACGGGGATCCGGGAGGACCCGTCGATGAACCTCTCGGCAGTCGACGAGTTCGTCGAGGAGCATCCCGAACTTGACATCGTCCTGATCGAGAGCGGTGGTGACAACCTCGCTGCGACGTTCAATCCCGAACTCGCAGATTACTTCATGTTCGTCATCTCGGTCGCGGAAGGCGACGACATTCCGGCCAAGCGCGGGCCGGGCGTCACCCAGTCAGACCTGGTCGTGATCAACAAGACCGATCTCGCGCCGTACGTCGATGCGGATCTGGACCTGATGGCCCGGGATACGCGTGAGGTCAGAGGGGACGACGAGTTCGTCTTCACCGACTGCAAGGCCGAGGAGAACCTCGATGTCGTCGCCGAACGGATCGAGCACAACGTGCTCTTTGCCTGATGAGCGGGCTCGACACGACACCTGACGGCGACGGTGTCACCCTCCCGCCGGCGTTCGCGGAGTACGCCAGCGAACCGCTCGATCAGATCCCAGCCGGGACGGTGGGCAAAGACGGCGTGCTCGAAGCTCGTTTCGTGGGGGGTCCCTCGGGAACGCGGATGCTCAGGGATTACTCCCGTGTGCCCTTCCATCACACCGGACCACTCGGCCACGACCCCTGCGACGGGATGGCCTCGCTCTGTGTCCAGACGCCGACCGGCGGCGTCGTTCAGGGCGATCGGCACCGACTCTCCGTCGACGCGGAAGCGGGGGCGCTGGCCAGTGTCACGGGACAGGGGGCCACGAAGGTCCACTCGATGCAGGCCAATTTCGCTCATCTCGGGGTCGAGCTTACGGCCAGCAGCGGCTCGTACCTCGAATACGTACCGGACCCGACGATCCTCAACCGCGATGCACGCTGCCTCCAGACCATCGATGTCGCTGTCGACGAGGACTCCACCGTCCTGTGTACCGACACGCTCGTCCCTGATGGCCTCTCGGAGCACGCGCCGTTCAGTTTCGACCGGTTTCACTCCAGCGTGACCGCCGAGTCCCACGGCAAACGCTGTCTGACCGACACCGTCGTCCTCGACCCCGAGACGCGAGACCCGAGAACACCGGGCGTCTTCGGCGAATTTGGCATCGTTGGGACGTTGTACGCCATCTCTCCGGGCTCGGACGCGGCAACGCTGAGCGACACGGTTCACGATCGGCTGGCTGATGGACAACCCACGGAAGAGGGGCCCGCGGGCGAGATCCTCGCCGGGTCCTCGACGCTTGCCGACGACGCGGGGATCGCCGTTCGTGTCCTCGGCGACCGGTCGGCGGACGTGACAGCGACACTCGGGGACGCCTGGGATGCGCTGCGACGACACCTGATCGACGCGCCAGCACCCGACTTACGGAAGTTCTGACAATGTACACTGTAGACCACATCATCGGTAACACGAACCACGACGACGCGCTCGGCGAGGCCGCCGAGGCACACGACTCCGCAGGAACGCTCGAACGCGTACTGCTGGATGCGAGCGAGCGAAAGAAGTCACGATTACGCGTTCACACGGAGGCAGGGACCGATCTGGGCGTCCTCGTCGACAAGCCCGAGCTGGAAGACGGGGACGTGCTGTATCACGACGACGACCGGATGATCGTCGTCTCCTTCGAGGAGCGCGAGGCGTTGACGATCGACCTCCCCACGGAGACGGCGCTGTCAACCGCTCTGGAGCTTGGCCACCGTGTCGGTAATCAACACTGGGATCTTGCCGTCGAGGGCGGGACGGCCTACGTCGCCGTCGAAGCTGAGCATCGTATCGTCGAAGACGTGTTCTCCGAGGTGCTCCCACCAGGAGCCGACCTCGATTACGAGTTCGTCGATCCCGCGCTGTTTCTCGACGGCGAGCAAGCAGCCGAACACTCACACGAGGACGGTCATTCCCACGCGGGCGGGGATCATGACCACAGCCATTCCCACGGCGAGAACCACCACGGTCGTGGAGATGGAGAACACAGCAAAGAGGGCCACGGGCATGACTGAATCCAGCGCCGACGCCTTCCTGACGTCGCTCCGACTCGCTGATTCGTTTCTCCCCGTTGGCGCGTACACGGCCTCGTATGGGATCGAACAGTTCATCCAGACGGACCGGATCGACGACGCCGCGGATCTTCGGGCAGTGCTCGACGATTACTTGCGGTCCGTCGTCGGTCCGGCCGAAATCGTCGCGCTGGGGAACGCACATACAGCGGCTGCTCGGGAGGACGGCGAGGCCCTGATCGAAATCGATCGGCGGCTTCACTCGATGACGGTACCGGCGGAGTTTCGCGAGAGCTCGGAGAAAGCAGGCGAGCAGGTGCTCTCGCTGTTCGATGGCGGTACCACAGCGCCGGCGTATCTCGCCGCAGTCGAGGACGGGCGGGCACCGGGGAACTACGTCGTCGCGCTGGCGGCCATCGCACAGCAACGAGGGCTCTCCCGTGAGCAAGCCTGTCTGGTCCATGGCTACTCCTTTGTCACCGACCTGCTCGGTGCGGCCCAGCGACTCGGACGTCTGGCTCACACCGACATTCAGCGTATCCTTGATGAACTCCGCCCGGTACTCACCGAGGTCGTGGATCGGTATCATAACCGTCCGCTCGACGCCATGTGGTCGTTCGCGCCGACGACCGAGCTGATGGGGATGGGCCACGAGCGCGCGGACCGGCGGCTGTTTATGTCCTGATACCGTCCAGTCTACGTCTGTCGTCGGGGCAAAGGGTTCGAGAGCTGCCGTCTTCCCCACACCCCAGGGCACTCTGGTTGCTGTTTCCGTAGATCGCTCGTTGCAGTTGCCGGCCACTACCGTCAGCAGTTGTTAGAGACTATCCTGCACCAGCGGGGTCCGTTTCACATAGTTTAAATAATCACAATATAAGCTTTGCAGATTGAATTTTGGTTTTTATCCATCCAAATGCTATCATAATAAAATATTTGAACATCATAGGTGCCACTTAGTGTCTGCAACACACTATTCAGCCGACTGTACCTCACTCATCAATATGGACAGAAGCCTATTATAGACTGAGATTATGCTACAAGTTGTTAGTATGAGTGGCAAAAGCTCTACGTACGGCAGAAATAATTCGAGTAGAAGAAAATTTATCAAAGCAGGAGCTGTGGCAGCAGTCGGCGGACTGGCCGGCTGTCTCGGTGACGAAGACACCGACGAACCGACGGAGAGCAATCCGCTCGAAGTCGAGTTCTTTGGCGGTGTGTTTCAGGAAGTACTCGATGAACATCTCATCGACCCCTTCCGGGAGGAGACCGGTATTGCAGTCGAGAGCAGTGCTGGTTCGAGCGCGGGTGAACCGCTCCAGCTAAACTCCGCAGTACAGGCAGGAGAGGCACCGATCGACCTTGTCGCTGCATCACCAGTGAACCGGATCCGTGGCGAACGGCTGGGTAACTGGTACACCTACGAGGAGTCGGACGTGCCGAACATCGACAACGCCGTTGACGATCTGGTGTCGTACGACGAGGAAACTGGGGAAGTCACGGGTGTGGGCGCATACGGCTGGTTCGGAACGATCGTGAGCCAGACCGATCTGTTGGACGAACCGGTTACCAGCTGGGAGGCGCTCTGGGAAAACGACTACAACTGGGCGCTCAGTGAGTCCTCACAGACGACGTTGCTCGATATAACTTCGGAGATCTACTTCGGCGGTACCGACCACCAAGATACCGAAGAGGGCCTCGTAGAGATCATGGAAAAGATCCAGGAAGTGACCGACAACGTCGGGCTATGGTACGACGGCGAAGCGGAAGCACAGCAGGCGTTGCTCGACGAGAACGTCGAGGTCTCATCGCTGTTTCACGACGTGACGCTGGTGATGGAAGACGATGGCGCTCCCGTGTCCACGAACTTCCCCGAGGAGGGAGCTGTCCAGAACGACGCAAACTGGGTAATTCTCGACTCGACCGACTTCCCTGAGGAAGCTCTCGAGTTCATCAACTACACGCTCCGCCCGGAGGTTCAGGAAAACATCTCCGAGAACCTCTACACGTACCCAACCGTCAAAGACGAGTTGCTCGACATGGACGACGAGCTGCAAGACCGTATCTTCGGTCCCGGTGTGGATGCGGCGATGCGCCCGAACCATCAGGCCAAAATCGAACACGAGGAGTTCCTCGATGAGACCTGGAGGGAAATGGTACTATGAGCGCCGGGGCACATCTCAGCCTGAACAATCTGACCAAGGTCTACGACGGCCGGGTACGAGCAGTCGACAATGTCAACCTCGATGTGCAGGAAGGCGAATTCGTCACCCTCGTCGGCCCGAGCGGCTGTGGGAAATCGACCACGCTGCGGATGATCGCCGGCTTTATTCAACCGACGAGTGGCTCGATCGCGATGAACGGTCAGGATATCACCGCCCTGTCGCCGGACCAGCGTGATATCGGGATGGTGTTTCAGTCGATCGCACTGTTTCCACACATGACCGTCGCCGAGAACATCTCGTATGGCATGAAAGTGTCCGACGAGAGCTTCACACAGGAGGAGATGGACGAGCGAGTCGAGGAGATGCTCGAGCTCATCGAGATGCCAGAGACGGCTGACCGGTATCCCGAACAGCTCTCGGGTGGCCAGCAACAGCGGATCGGCCTTGCCCGGTCGCTGGCTTTGCAGCCCGAGATCCTGTTGCTCGATGAACCGCTCTCGGCGCTAGACGAGAAACTCCGCGAGCAAATGCAAACCGAGCTCACGAAGATCCAACAGGAACTCGGCGTCACGACGGTGTTCGTGACTCACAACCAGGAGGAGGCGATGACGATGTCCGACCGGATCGTCATCATGGATGACGGCCACTTCGCTCAGATCGGCGCGCCCGACGAGGTGTACGATGACCCCGAATCCACGTTCGTGGCGGACTTCATGGGGAAATCCAATCTGTTCCCCGGTACCGTGTCCGATTCCGGCCGGAGCCGATCGACAGTCACGACAGACGCCGGCGAGTTCGTCGTCAACGACACCTCGTATGGCGCGGGCGCGAGCGTGCAGGTGCTGGTCCGGCCCGAGGACCTGACCATGTCGAAGACGACCGATACGCGACCCGAGAATGCGATGACCGGTACCGTCGACATCATCCATCTGCTCGGCTCCGTCGCCAGGTATTATATCACCTCCGAGCACGGAGGCCAACTGATCGTCGAGGATCAGTCCGACGGACAGTCGGTCAACGAGGGCGATCGGGTTCAGTTGTCGTTCGATCCTGCCGACTCTCGTGTGATCCCCGATCCCGAACCAGCAATAGAGACAGACGCATCCGAACCGGCAATGGGGGTGTACAGCGGTGAGTAGCAAGACGGTTGGGATCGGTGACCGGTTCCGCGATGTCGCACCGAGTCGGATAACGGACAACTTGGGCTACGTGATAATTAGTATTCCTGTCACGTTGCTTGTGGTCTTTTTCCTGATCCCGACCCTGTATCTGTTCGCAACGACGGTCTTCCCACGAGAGGCATCAGGCTGGTACAGCTTCGGGTTCACCCTGGAGCACTACGCCCGACTGTTCGACTCGCCGATCTACCGACAGTACCTGATGACGACACTCGAACTCGCAGCCGTCACGACGGTCATCAGTGTGACACTCGGCTACCCGATCGCCTACTGGATCGCACGTGTCGATTCGCCAGCAATGAAGCGGGGGCTCCTCCTGATGATCGTCGCGACCATGTGGATCACCGTGATTATCCGCGCGTATGCGGTACAGGTAGTGCTAGCGGGCAACGGGATCCTGAACAGCCTGTTGATCGATCTCCGGTTGATCAGCGAGCCGATTACGAGCAGTACCGGCTATCTGGCCACGATCATCGGGATGGTGTACGGATTCCTGCCGTTTGCAATTCTGACAATCTACACCAGTATTGCGAACATCAATCCAAAACTGGAGGAAGCATCTCGAAACCTCGGAGCATCCAAGCTACAGACGATCCGGCACGTCGTTTTGCCGCTCTCGAAAAACGGGGTTGCCGGAGCGACCGCGCTCGTGTTCATTCTGGCGATCGGATCGTACGTGGTCCCCATGCTCCTTGGAAACACATCCGAGTGGACTCTCCCGGTCATCATCACCGAGCAGGTCAACGAACAGATGAACGTCCCGTTCGGGGCTGTGCTCTCGGTCGTGCTGACGGGCCTGACGGTGTTTTTCTTCCTGATCGCCGTGAAGGTGCTGGGACTGGGATCGTCGGAACTGGTCGGCGATACTCCGGAGGGTGAGACCGATGGCCAGTAGCCACGCACCTGATTCGAGCACCGGTACGGGATTGTCGATTCCGTGGCAGTCTATCGGGTCCATTCTGGCGAATCTGTACATCGCCATAGCGATCCTTGCGCTTGCTATACCGCTGGTGATCATCGTCGCCGTATCGATTACGGCCGGTGATTTCCTGCAGTTCCCACCCGAAGGGTTCTCCCTCCAGTACTACGCTGAAATCCTGGGCAGTGCAAACTGGCTGAGTGCAATCCAGCTATCGGTAACTGTCGCAGTCGCGGCGTCGATACTCGCGACAGCCCTCGGTGGTGCCCTTGCGTTCGGTCTCAACCGATACGACATTCGCTACTCGAAATCGATCTGGGGACTGGCCGTGCTCCCGATTCTGGTACCGCCGGTCATCATCGCCGTCGGACTCATGGCGTTTTTCCTGATCATCGATATCTGGGGGACAACTCTTGCGATCGTGCTGGCTCATGGAGTCCTCTTCTCGCCGTTCCCGTTTATCATGATCAGCTCCGGTCTCGACGAGATAGACGGCGCAGTCGAGGAGGCCGCACGAATCCTCGGTGCGAGCCGGACGCAGACGCTCCGGACCATCACAGTACCGCTGATCGCATCCAACGTAGTCATCGGGCTGTTGTTCGTGTTCATCATCTCCCTCAACGAATATCTGGTCGCGCTGTTCGTGAGCGGACCGGGAACGGAAACGGTCCCGATCCTGATATTCTCGATGCTGCGGTACGGCTACGACCCGTCGATCGCGGCGATCAGCGTGATCTACATGGTAGTAACAGTTGGCATCATCCTGATTATCGACTTCAAACTTGATGGGCAGCTCTGGTAATATGGGCCAGTACACACAGATCGACGACGACGGCGCGGAAACGGTCTACGAGTACATGCAGTACGGGTTCAGGCCGCAGAACGGCCCCGTGGAGTTCGATCCGGACGATATTCGGAAACCGATCGGGGACCGTCGCGGCCTGTACGTCGACGGTGAGGAAGAGCCGGTTGCAATCTGTCGACACTACTGGTTCGACGTCTCGGTCCGCGGACAGACCCATCCCGGAGCGGGGCTGACCTCGGTCATCACACCGCCTGAACACCGCAGAAACGGCTACGTCTCCGAGATCCTCGCGGAGACGCTCACCGAGTACGAGGAACGGGACCGGCACTTCTCGATCCTTCGCCCCTTCGATTACGGCTTCTATCGATCGTTCGGGTGGGATACTGCCAACGAAGTCCGGAACTACGAGTGTCCGGTCGAAACACTCGCGTTCGCGGCCGAGACTCTCGGCGCTGCTGGTGAGTATAGACAACTCGGCGTCGATTCGTTCGATACCGTTGCACCGGTGTACGAGTCGTTCTCGGACAACTACTCGCTGACTATCGAACGGGATGCCGAGTGGTGGCGTCACCGTGTCTGTTACAGCCGCGACAACGACCCCTACGTGTATGCCTGGTTCAAGGACGGCGAGCCCCGCGCGTATCTCGTGTTTCGCTTCACCGGTGACTACCACAGTCGCACGATGAAGGTCAGGGAGTTCGCCTACACGGACGAGGAAGCGTTACACGCCGTGCTTGCGTTCTGTTACAACCACGATTCGCAGGCGGATACGATCGAGTTCCACGCGGCGGACGACTCCGTGTTTCGAGATCTCCTCACATCGCCCGACGACGTCGAGTGTACGCTCAGTACGGGGCCGATGGTTCGGGTCGTCGATGTCGAATCGACGTTGTCGGCACTTTCCTATCCCGCGGTCGAGGACGAGATCGTCCTGTCGGTTAGCGACGATTTCGCCGACTGGAACGACGGGCGATTCCGTCTGTCAGTGAGCGACGCTACTGGCCGTTGTGAGCCGACCGTCGCGGACCCGACTGCACGGCTCGATATCGCCGCGCTCTCCCAGCTCGCCGTGGGACATCGCTCGGCGACCGCCCTCGCCCGGGCCGGGCGGCTGGATGCCACTGGAAACGCCACCGAAACGCTCGATCGGCTGTTCCCCGCTACACCGGTGTACATTCGTGATCGGTTCTGACCCTGATTTCGGCGTCACGAACCACGGGTCCCCGTTCCGAGTGTCACTATGAGCGAGAACGACGAGGGAGCAGTGACAGAGCGATCCTCGTGGTTCATCATTTTTTCGCTGCTCGTTTCGACGTTCTTCTCGGGCTTTGGCGGCGGCGTCGTGTTCCCCATCTTTCCGGCACTCGGAACGATCCTCGGGATCTCGCCGTTTCTGGTCGGGGTCATACTGAGTGCAAACCGCTTTTCACGCCTCATCTGTAGTGCACCGGCGGGAGCCATCGTCGATCGGTTCGGGGCGCGCACCCCGTACGTCCTCGGTCTGGGAATCCAGGCCATCGCGACGTTTGGATACATCGTCGCACTGTACGTGCCGCTCCCGGAGGCGTGGTTCCTCGGCTCGCGGATCGTCCTCGGGGCCGCCAGTGCACTCACGTTCGCGACCTCCTACACGATCGCAGCAAACGTCAGCGTCGGGGACTCCCGGGGGATGAAAATGGGGCTCATTCGCGGCGGCAGTATCCTCGGCTTCCCGACCGGACTGCTGGTCGGCGGCGTCGTCAGTGATCTCATCGGCATGTCGGCGGCGTTTTTCGTGGCGGCTGTCTTTGCCGTCATCGCCACCGGCCTTGCGTACTGGACGATTCCCGAAACGCACGTCGAGGACGGGACGAGCCGATCGGTCAAGCCGTGGGACATCGACACGAGCATCCCGACGCTGACGCTTGGCCTGGTGAACTTCGGCATCTGGTTTGCGTATATGGGTGTCCTGTTTGCGTCGCTCGTGCTCTTCCTCGAGGCGACCGGTATCGGAGCGCTCGGGTTCGACGCGCAGGGCTCGTCGGGGATCTTCATGGCGCTGACCGTGTTGTCGGCTGCCGTGTCGATGTTGATCGGTGGGAAAACGAGCGATACGTGGGACTCGCGGGTACCCGTCATGCTCGTGTTTCTGAGTCTCCTGACGGTCGGATTCGTGCTGTTACCGTGGGCGGAGTCGGCACGTCAGCTCGCTCCGGTGTGTGTAGTCATCGGCACAGGCATGGGTGGGACACTTGGCCCCTACATGGCGTTGCTTGCGGATCTCACGCCGGAAGAGCGGATGGGACGGGCGAGCGGGACGACTAACGTGTTCAGCGATATCGGGGGTGGGCTCGGCCCGATCATTGCGTTACCGTTGATCGAGAGTATCGGATTCGTCCCGGTGTACACCGTTTCTGCAGGGTTCCCGCTGTTTGCTGGCGTTGCGCTGGTCGTAGGACTCTACGTTTCGACGGGGAAGCTGTTCCCGAAAACCGGCGGCACTGACAGCACGGTAGAAGCTGCGGACTAACCGGTCGATTCCAAGTATCCTGACTTCGGAATACGACAGCCACCGGCTTGCCGAGTCATGAAAAACCTATTCGTCCATATCGAGGCCGCATCGCAAAAATGGCGGGAACAATATCGTATATGACTGCACGAATGTTTGTACAACTGTGGCAAAATCAGAGCAAACAACCAGGTTCGCGGACAGGGATCGACCAGGATACTCGGGCGTCAAGACCTTTTTTGGGGGCGACAGCGTGGAGCCGGAGGAGCTAGACGGGACTGTCGATGTCGCGGCGTACGGCGTTCCCTACGATGGTGCCGTAACGAACAAACCGGGCACACGGTACGGACCCGAGGCCGTGCGAACGGCGACGAACCGCTATTCGCGCGTCTTCGACTCCGATAAGAAGCGATACAGTATCGCAACCGATCGAACAGCCTCCTACGATGGGGTGACGGTCAGGGACTGTGGGGACGCGCCTGTTACGCCAAACAGTACCGAGGAGACGTACGAGTCGGTCGTCGAGTATGCCGAGACGATCGCGACAGAAGCGATGCCCGTGATGATCGGTGGGGATCACTATCTCACGTATCCTGCCTTCGTCGGGTACGCTAACGCGGTCGAGGACGATATCGGCATCATCCATCTGGATGCCCACGAAGATATCGGATCGAGCGACCTCTACGGAGAGCACTATCATGGCTCGCCGATGAGTCGTATCGCAGACACGGAATACGGTGGCCTCGAGAACCACGCGATGGTCGGGATCCGGGGGCACAGTCGGATGGAAGTCCTCGATGCGATCGAAGAGGGCCTCCACATCGAATACGCCAAAGACGTCCACGAGAAGGGAATCGAAGCCTGCATCGAGAATGCTATCGAACACGCGACGGACGGTGTCGATCACGTCTACCTGACGATGGATATCGACGTCGTCGATCCGTCGTACGCACCGGGAACCGGGACGCCAGCTCCCGGCGGGATCACCAGTAACGACCTCCTCCGCGCGGCCGACCGACTCGGTGAGTGCGACGCGATCGGTGCCGTCGATCTCGTGGAGGTGCTTCCGACCGAGGACCCGGCCGGAACGACCTCGCTGGTCGGAGCGAACGCGCTATCACGGTTCTTCGAGTCGTACTTCTACGAGGAGTGACCGCTCTCTCCCCCGTCTGCTCATGGCGTCGGCGCTCGTCAAGGAAGAGACAGTAGCGCCTCGATTCCGGTGATCGACAATTTGGTCCGCGGCACGGCTGACAGCACCGGCGTTCTGAGGAACGTTCAGCAACGGCGAGTAAATAATTTTGCAAACCGTGATCAGAATACCGAACCGCTGACCGATCGTATCTAACTATGCCTATTAGTACCTAATGCTTTGCCTTGCTGCAAGTATTATTTGAACTATGTTCATTAACTCTATGCGGCGGCAGTTGGTAGTATGGCCAGAGCTGAGCCAGAAGAGAAGTTCAGAGATCGTGATAGTCCGGGCTACTCCGGTGTCAAAACGTTTCTGGGGGCCGATACCGCCGAACCAGAGGAGATAGACGACAGTGTCGACGCGGCAGTGTACGGTGTCCCCTACGATGGAGCAGTATCGAACAAGCCCGGAACCCGGTACGGCCCGGAGGCGCTCCGCGCGGCAACTGCCCGTCGGGGATCCTACACCTTCGAGTCCGACAGGAAATCCTACAACATCGCGACGGATCGAAGTGCGGCCTACGACGAGATCACGTTTCGTGACTGTGGCGACGCGCCGGTCGTTCCGAACGATATCGAGGCTACCTACGAGTCCGTCGTCGAGTTTTCCGAAACCGTATCCGAACAGACGATGCCGATCATGATCGGCGGCGATCATTATCTCACGTACCCGGCGTTCGTCGGCTACGCCAACGCCGTCGAGGACGATGTCGGCCTGATCCATCTCGATGCACACACGGATACCTGGGGGGAGAGCGACCTCTACGGCGAACACTACCACGGCTCGCCGATGGCCCGGATCGACGAGACGGAGTACGGCGGGTACGAGAACCACGCGATGGTCGGGATCCGGGGCCATGCTGACATGGAGTTCCTCGATATCGTCGACGACGAGGGACTGTACGTGGACTTCGCGAGAGATGTCCACGAGAAGGGGATCGAAGCGTGTATCGAAGGGGCAATCGAGCACGCGACCGACGGTGTCGATCAGGTGTATCTGACGATGGACATCGACGTCGTGGATCCCTCGTTTGCACCCGGCACCGGCACGCCCTCGCCCGGCGGGATCACCAGCAACGATTTCCTCCGGGCTGCGGACCTGCTCGGCGAGTGCGACGCGATCGGTGCCGTCGATCTCGTGGAGGTGCTCCCGACGGAGGATCCGGCCGGAACGACCTCACTGGTGGGTGCGACCGCTCTCACGCGATTCCTGGAATCGTACTTCTACGAGGACACCCAGTAGTGAACGGCCGGTCGTAGAGCCGGGGAACAGGCAAAAAAGCCGAGTCCATTTGTAGCTCCCGTGGTGAAAAAGCGTTCTGCATTTCACGCAGCCAATCCCGGGACGAGCCACGAAACGACCTTACGTAGATTCGTAGAACTTCGCTTCGAGCAACCGGCTCACCGCGTTCGATCCGAGAAGTGAGGTCGTGTTGCCGGTGTCCAGTCGTGGTGCGACCTCGACCAGATCGGCAGCACCGATGGCATCACACGCGCCAAGCCGGTCGACAGCGCGCAGGAACTGGTTGCTGGTCAATCCGCCGTGTTCCGGGGTGCCAGTGCCCGGTGCAAAGCCGGGATCGACGACATCGATGTCCATCGTCAGGTAGACGTGATCCACGTTCTCGGTGACGTGGTCGATCGCACCCTGTACGCTCGCCTCGATCCCTTTGTCGTGAACGTCGGTCGCGTAATCAACGTAGAGATCGCGCTCCTCGAGAATATCGAGAAACGAGGGGCGTGAGTGGCCACGGATACCGATCATGGCGTGGTTGTCGTAGCTACCATACTCGGACTCGTCGATCCGGGCCATCGGCGAGCCATGATAGTGCTTTCCGTAGAGATCGCTGTCGTCAGACGTGTCCGAATGAGCATCGAGATGGATCAGACCAACATCGTCCTTGACAGTGTTCGCATAGCCAACGAACGCCGGATACGTGAGGTAATGATCGCCACCGAGCATCACGGGCATCGTCTTCGCCGCGACCGATTCCATGTATTCCGTCACCTTCTCGGCGGTCGCTTCGATGTCGTTTGGGACGACTGGCGCATCGCCGCAATCTCTGAGCGTCACGTCGCTGTAGTTGGCCGTCCGCTCGGTGGGGAGCGATACCGCCTCCGTGTCCGAGTGAAACCGACGCCCCTGCCAGGCGCTTGATTTTCGCAGCGCCGACGGCCCATGACGAGCGCCGGGTTCTCGCGTGACGCCACCATCGAACGGAATGCCGACGAACCCGACGTCGACATCCGAAGTCAGTTCCGATGGCTCACACGCTGGCGCTCTGAGGAACGTGTGTATGCCGCCATAACTCGTCGGATACGAATCCGAGGTTGTCTCGTCGTCTTCCGTGTCGGTGGGCTGTTGTTCTGCGTCCGGTCCGGAGTTCGTTGCCATGCCGAATCAGATTGGACACAATGGTATAAGATCGCGGTATAATGTCTGCATATTCTACTATTGCCACATAATTACTGTACATTGTCCGATGATACGGGCAATACACGCCGCCGGTCACGAGATCGAGTACCCGCCGTCGGCCGTCAACGCGTGGCCGGTGACAAAGGATGATTCTTCGCTAGCGAGAAAGACAACGCAGTCGGCGATCTCCTCGGCCTCGCCCAGCCGCCGGAGCGGGTAGTCCTGTACCATCTCCTCACGAGCAGCCTCGGGGTCGCTTCGACCGGCAAAGTACGCATCAGCGAGCTGCGTGTCGATAAAGCCCGGACAGATCGCGTTCGCCCGGACGCCGTCGGGTCCGGCTTCGGCGGCAGTAGCCCGGGTGAAGTTGATGACTGCTGCCTTGGTCAGCGCATACACCGACTGGTACGGAAAGCCGAGTTGCCCGGCCAGCGAGGACATGTTGACGATTGTGCCGTGTCCCTGTTCTCGCATGATCGGCAGGGCAGCGTGTGTGCCGTTCCACGGTCCCTTGAGATTGACGTCGATCACGTAGTCCAGCACGGACTTGTCGACGTCCTCGATTCTGCTCGGTGGCTGGCCGATCCCCGCGTTGTTGACCAGGACGTCAAGCCCGTACGTCTCGGCAGTGTCCTCGACTGCGGCCCGGAACGCGTCGGCATCTGTCACGTCGAACTCGTAGTGGTCCGCGCTCCCGCCCGCCTCGCGGATCTCGGCGGCGGTTTCGGCGGCCGCGTCGCCGTCCACATCGGTCGAGATCACCGTCGCACCCTCCTCAGCACAGCGGAGCGCGCTCGCGCGGCCGATTCCCGAGCCCGATCCCGTGATAAGAACTGTCTTGTTATTGAGTCGCATACTCGTGGGACGGTCCCCGGGATTATGTACGCTACGCCTCAAAGGACGTAGCATTCAGCGTGGAATTCCGTGCTAACTACTGAGGCGGCAGGTGAATACTCGCCATTCACAAGCCGATGTTTCAATCGAGTCGCGGTGTGGCGCATCGCGAGTTCCGGTGTGGAAGACCGACGCAATCGGAGAGATCGGCCCTAGAATTGAGAATATATATTCTCCTGTGGAAACAAGGTTCACTGTGGACACCACCAGACGGCGAAGAGTACGAATTGTCCTCTTGTGTGCCCTGACGGTCACTCTGGGGAGCGGCATCCTCTTTGTCGGTGGTGGGGTCGAAATCACAACCTTCGCGGTTGAATCCGATGAACGTGCGGCCGCTGACCAGCTGTCTGAATCCTTCGACACCGGGGAGCAACAGATCACACAGGTCGTTATCACCTCCGACCAGAACGACACTGCCTCGACGGCAGCGCTTGAAGAAACACTCACGCTCCAGCAAGCGATCAGGGATGACGAAACAATCAACGGGACGCTCGACGGACCACAACCGACGGTCGGTGTCGCAAACGGTGTCGCGGTCGCGTCCGATCCGCGGATCGCCTTTGCCGAAGAGATTACAATAGCGGACAAAGCAAGTGCACTGGACGGGCGAACCGACGAACAGACGGCGGCAGCGCTCTCGGTTGCCCTTCGTGACGACGAGATGACTCCCGAGGGACAGCCCCCGGTGTCCGCGCTGCTGCCGGAGAACTATGCTCACGGTGAGGAACCGGCATCCGCACAGTTGCTGATCGTCGTCCACGACGAGGACGCCACCGACGACGAGCTACTGGATGCCCAACAGCAGATCGAGTCGCTCGCCGACGATCGGCTGGAGCGGACAGACTCGTTCGTCTTCGGCGAAGCGTTACTCTTCGAGCGCGGTGGACAGGCGACGGCCGAAAGTTTCGCTGTGGTCGGCCCACTGATCGTGCTGGTCGTCCTGACGATGCTGGTTGTCGCATACCGTGATCCACTGGACGTGCTACTGGCATCCGTCGGGATCGGCGTCGTCCTCGTCTGGCTCGCGGGAATACTCGGCTGGCTCGGCCGTCCGTTCAACCAGTTGCTCATCGCTGTGCCGTGTCTACTGGTCGGACTCGGAATCGATTACTACCTCCACGTCGTGATGCGGTACCGCGAAACCCGGGGAGATGATCCATCCTTCCGGCCAGCAGCAGCCATGTCGATCGCACTCGCCGGGGTGCTCGTTGCGATCGGGACGACGACGGTCACGACTGCAGCCGGCTTTCTCACTGGACTCGTGAGCCCGATCGAGATCCTGCGGGAGTTCGGTCTGGTCGCCAGCCTTGGCATCGTGTCGGCGTTTGTCGTCTTCGGCTACCTGATCCCGGCGCTCAGAGTCGAGATCGACGAACTGCTCCACCAGCGAGAACGACAGTCGG
This sequence comes from Natranaeroarchaeum sulfidigenes, assembly GCF_017094485.1. Classification (NCBI taxonomy): domain Archaea; kingdom Methanobacteriati; phylum Methanobacteriota; class Halobacteria; order Halobacteriales; family Natronoarchaeaceae; genus Natranaeroarchaeum; species Natranaeroarchaeum sulfidigenes. The sequence goes on along the minus strand of NZ_CP064786.1, from coordinate 550,800 downwards.
ATCGGGCTCCGCCAACGGTTGGTTCTCTGGGTATCGTTGCGCGACCGCTGGATCAGTGCGCCCGACTCGTCGCACGCGCACCACTGGCGGTCCTCGTCCTCGCGTTCCTGTTCACGGTCGGTGGGGCAATGGGCGCAACAGCAGTAGATACCTCCACCGAGCGAAGCGACTTCTTCCCCGAGGAACGGTCCGGCTGGATGGAGCAGTTACCGGCGGAGATTCGCCCGGATGCGTACGGTCTCAGAGAGCAAGCGACGTTTCTCGAGGAGACGTTCCCGCGCCACACTGACCGGACCGTCGAGGTATGGATCGAGGGGGACGTGACGGACGACTCCGTCACTCAAGCGCTGCAGGCGGCGGAGACGAACGCGTCGGCGATGGACACCACGGGGACGCCGGTCGACGGCGGGGGCCCGGTCGAGAGCCCGCTCGGGACGATCGAGGACGTGGCGGCAGAGAACGAAACGGTCGCGGAGCTCGTCGACGAGCACGATACGACCGGCGACGGCGTCCCCGATGAGGACCTCGCGACCGTCTTCGACGCGGTCTATGAGGCAGATCGCGATGCCGCGGCGGCGACGATCAACCGGACCGACGGCGGTGCCTACGAGGCGGTTAGACTCTCGGTCGTCGTCGACGAGTCGGCCGATGACTCGGCTATCCGAAGCGATGCGGTGGCGATCACGGACGCGGTCGAGACGCATCCGGAACTGACCGCCGTCGTAACCGGCGAACCGATTCTCGACGATGTCCAGGAGCGGGCGGTGCTCGAAACTGTCTTGCTGACGTTTCTGCTCGCGCTCGCCGTCATCGGAGCGTTGTTGACAGTCGTCTTCCGATCCCGACACCGGTCGTGGCTTCTCGGGGCGATAACGGTCGCACCAGTGGTCGCTGCGATCGCGTGGCTGATAGGGACGATGGCTGCGCTCTCGTTGCCGTACAACGCCGAGACAGCACTGATCACCGCGATCGCAGTCGGACTCGGCACGGACTACACCGTTCACCTGACCGAGCGATTCCTCGCCGAGCGCGAGCGGGCAGGACTGCGCGACGCGCTGGAGGTAACACTCCGCGAGACGGGTGGGGCGGTCCTCGCCAGCGCGATCACGACCGCCGTCGGGTTCGGACTCCTCGCGCTGACCCTGGTGCCATCGCTCCAGCGCTTTGGCATCGTCACTGCAATCGTGGTTGCCTACGCGTTCCTCGCGAGTGTACTGGTGTTACCGAGTCTGCTCGTCGTGTGGGACCGGACCAGAAGAAAGTAGAACGCGAGTAGATCGGAGAGCGCTCAGTCGTCGTCGGGATGAACGTTTGTTTCCATCGCTAAGTCGTCCTCGGCGTAGCCGACACAGGTGAGGAACCAGCCGTCCTCGATCTGCTCGTCGTCGAGGTACTCGTTGCCGTCGTGGCTAATAACCTCGTTGGCATCCCCGTCGTAGCGGGCCGTACACTGGCCACAGGTGCCGGCTTCGCAGGCGTAGGGCAGATCCCACCCCTCGTCCAGTCCGGCGTAGAGCAGCGCTTCCTCTTCATCGACCTCGATGGTCTCGTCGAACTCCAGGAACTCGACTTCGTACATTTCGGCGGCTTCTTCTTCGCCGTTCTCTTCTTCGGGTTCGTCTTCCTCGCCGTTTTCTTCCTCTTCGGGTTCGTCTTCTTCCGGTTCGTCCTCTTCGTCGTCGAACAGGCCGAGACAACCCGAAATCGCGATGGTTCCGGCACCGCCCATCGCAACTAGCAGGCGTCGGCGTTCGGGATCGGCACGGACGCGACGTCGGTTCGGGTAATCGTTGTCATCGGCGTGGTCGTGGAGGGGGTCAGAGTGCTGTGACTTACACTTAATGATAGCTGCTGTTCACGGGTCTGGGTTGTCCTGTATATTACATTCCTTTTTACACTTTTACATTCCTTTTTACACTTGCTCAGGACGAGCGGCTGTTACAGCGAGCTGTACGGAATCATATAAATGACTGAAATATGCAGACACATAGATGTACCCACAGGTAGTGAAGGAAGAATATGGGCGATGACCAACCGTCTGAACCGCCGATAGACGAAGAGCAAGCAAAAGAGATCGAAGAGAGTCTCGACGGAACGTTCACGATGCCGCGGGGGAGTTCGGAAACCCACCGTCGGCGACTACTGGGTGCCATTGGTGGCCTCGGGACCGTCTCCGTGGCTGGCTGTCTCGGCCTGTTCAGCGAACCGGAAGACGACACTGCTGACGATCCGGAGCCACAAAACGGTGACGAGGACGACGAGGAAACAACAGAGCGTCCAGATTACACCGAAATCGACACGATGATGCCGGACTGGGTGATGAAAGACCTCGTCATCTCACTCGATACCCAAGTCGCGTACAACGACGAGCAGATTTTCTTCAACTTCGAGTGGGACTGGGACGTACCGAACGGTTGGTTCCACGACCTGTTCGTGTACGAAGACGACGAATGGGTACGGTACGGTGAGCCCAACCCCGGCGCCGCGGATCCGGACTACGGCGTCGGCGATATTTTCAGTGGCTTTACCGAGGATAGGCTGGCCTTCTTTATTGATGACGGTAGTGTCGAAGGGTTCGAGAACTTCGGCGGCTGGCTTACTATCCACGAGGGAACGCGAACGCTGCCGGGAGCAGTCGAAGGTGAGGAAGTCGAAGAGCACCCACACCACGGAGACATCCTCGAAAATGACGACGTCAGAAAGTACATTCCACAATCCAGAAACGGCGAGTGGTGGGAAAACGACTGGGACGACGTCAAAGATCAGGAGGAGCTTGATGAGATGCTAGAAAACGGAGAGTTCCTTGATATGCCCATGTTCCGGGCACACCGTGGTGGACCTGGCGGGTACGCCACGACACACTGTATTCTTGACCACCGTCATGGTGCAATGGATGAACCCTCGACGCGGGTCCGCAACAGCCAGGATCTCGTGGACGGCAACCCCGAGTATATGTTCGATCCGGATATCGTCGATGGAGGGACATTGGACCTCGACGAGATTTACGAAGGGGAAGTGTTACAGACCGATACGCACGCCTTGATCGAGAACGAAAACATGGTGCCGTTCGACGAGGAGGAGGCTGACGTCTACGAGGGGGCAGTCATCCCCCGACGCTACAACCGTCCAGACGCAGTCGAGGGGCCAGGGGCAATCTGGCAAGTGGACGCAACTTGGGAAGACGGAACGTGGACGGTCCAGATGTGGCGTGACCTCTCTGTGGGGTATCTCGGTGAAACGGAATTCGAACCGGGTGAAGTCTACGACTTCTCACCGGCGGTCCATGGTGGAGGTGCCCAGCGCTGGCACTGGGTCGGATATCCGTACAAACTCGGACTCGGCGTCGAGCCCGAATACCAGGGTGAGAGTGATGAACTCGGCACATCGGAACTGGTCGCCGAAGAGATCGAGGGCGAACCAGACTGGGACGACATCGAGACCTACACACTTCCGCTGATGTACCCTGGTCAAACTGACTGGACATGGATGATCAGTGGGGAACACCCTCAGGTCGACGATATCCGAAACAACGAGATCAATATCTGGGAATACCACGACGAGGCTCCCGAGGAGTTCGCACAGCGCATGATCGATCTGGAAGAGTCGATGGCGCCGCGCAAATAATCCTCGCACAGGGGATTCGACCACGGTCGCTCTTTCCGTCTCTGTGACGGAGGCACCGGTTAAAAAGCTGTAATATACAGCGAGTGGCGTAGACAGGATCCGCTAGTACAGTTATGTATGAGTAGAGGCCCACCACCAGCTATCGAAAGCAATGAGTGGGAGGAATGGACGGCTGAAGTAGTCGAAAAAAACGGGCTTTGACATCGAGCCTGACGTCGAAATGGGCAGAGATGCCCAGCGGATGCTCGAACTCGAGAGCCCGGACATCCCGCGGAAGTAACGGTTGCGACGGGGTAACATCCCGTTCCGTGGGGTCGTCGGATTTCGAACACACATGTACGACGATATCGCCGGTCTCTCAGTGACGCTCGGAAGCGACGGGTTCGACCGTCTCGAATCGATCCGTGACGGCGCGGAGCCGACGGCTCGCCGATCGATCCACGAGGAGAGTGGGATCGAGGAGACGTTTGTTCTCAATACGTGTCAGAGGTGTGAACTGTATGCATACGGATCCCGCGCACGCTGCGTACTCGCGGAGGTCGGTCGGTGCGTCGGCGTCGACGTCACGCCGGACGGCGGTCGGTTGCTAACCGGGGAAGCTGCCGTTACCCATCTCTTTCAGGTTGCCTCGGGACTCGAAAGCGGGGTGCTCGGGGAGGACGAAGTGCTTGGACAGCTTCGTGATGCGTACCACAACGCAGTTGATGAGGGCGCGGTGAACGGACGGCTGGAGACGGTCATCTCGAAATCGATCCGCGTCGGCGAGCGTGCCAGAACCGAGACCGCGATCAATGAGGGTGCGGTCTCGCTGGGGAGCGTCACCCTCGATCGGATCCACCACGAACTTGCCGCGGTCGAGGGGCCAGACCGGATCGCCGACTGTGACGTGCTGGTCGTCGGTGCTGGCGAGGTCGCGGAGCTGGTCGTCGACTCCATCGCCTGTCGGACCGGCACTGACGGGTCGGTCGTTGTTGCGAACCGGAGCCGGCACGGAGCCGAACGGCTCGCGGAAACGGTCGATGGGGAGGCCATCCGGATCGCGGATCTGTCGAACGCATACTTTGAGCGTGCGGACGTGGTGGTGTCCGCCACGGGAGCCGACGACCGCGTCCTCACGCTCGGCCAGCTTGTCGGCCACGAGCTGATCATGATCGATCTCGCGAACCCCCGCGATGTCGATCCGGCTGTCGCCGACCTCGATGACATCTCGGTGACGACCATCGACGAGGTGTTGGCCGTCAGAAACAGCGAGATACGACGGCGCGAGGCGGCGATCGACGACGTCCGGGCGATTATCGACGAGGAGAGTGACCGGCTCGAAGAACAGCTCCGGGTCGAACGTGTCGACGACACACTCGACCGGATCTACTCGCAGGCGCACACGCTCCGCGAGTCCGAGACCGAGCGGGCGCTTGCACGGTTACACAACGAAAAGGGGGAGCCGCTCACGGAACGCCAGGAGACTGTGGTCCGGGATCTCTCGATGGCAATTGTCAACAAGCTGTTACATCCCACGACGTCCGAGCTACGTCGGGCGGCAGCCGAGGACGATCAGGAGACCGTCGACACGCTGCTTCGACTTTTCGACAACCACCTCACTGAGGAGTGAGATCCAGCGGAGTGAACAGGAGTACTTATAAATTTTGAACTGGTGGCCCAATGAATCCCTCAGCAACGCGCGGGCGGCCGAACGCCCCGGTTCCGGACGGCACGATGTTCAGACATTCTACAATGTTTGGAATTTGTGCACGACGTGGCCACCGACCGGTGCCGACCAGGCCGAAATCCCCGGCCGCTACAGAACGGTGCCGTGTTTCTTCTCGGGCACCTCTTTCTCGACGTCCTCGTAGAACGCAAAGCGGGCGGCCAGTTGCGCCCGGAGATCGCTCGGCGGGACGATCTCGTCGATGACGACCTCGCTGGCCATTCGGTGGACGTCGATGTCCTCGCGGTACTCCTCGCGGAGCTCCTGTTCGCGTTCCGCCCGCTCGTCTGGATCGTCGATCTCGTCGAGTTTGTTGGCGTAGACGGCGTTGATCGCGGCCTCGGGCCCCATGATCCCGATCTCGCCGGAGGGTAGCGCGATGACGCTCTCGGGGTCGTAGGCGGGGCCGCCCATGGCGTAGATGCCCGCGCCGTAGGCCTTGCGAGTGACCACCGTCTGCTGTGGGACGGTCGCAGAAGAGGTGGCGTAAATGAACTTCTTGCCCTGCTCCAGAATACCCTCCTTCTCGACTTGCGACCCCGCCATGAAGCCGGGCGTATCGCAGAGATAGAGGATCGGGATCTCGTAGGCGTCGGATTTCCAGATGAACTCCGCGGCCTTCTCGGCGGCGTCCGGAAAGATCGCCCCCGCACGTACCGCGGGCTGGTTGGCGACGATGCCGACCGGTCGGCCGTCGATTCGTGCATACCCGGTGACGATTTCCTTGCCGTAGCCCTCTCGAAGTTCGAAAAAGGAGTCGGCGTCGACGACTCGCTCGATCAGGTCCAGTACGTCGTAGCTCTCATTGGGTTTCTCGGGGACGACGGCATCGATCCCGTCGGGGGACTTCACCGGTGGTCGCCCCTCGCATCGCGGCGGGTTCTCTCCCGCTTTGTCGGGCAGGTAGCCGATGAGATCCGCAACCAATTCGCGGGCGTGCTCCTCGTCGCGGGCAATCAGGTCCGCGCTCCCTGACTCCTCCATGTGTAGTTTCGGGCCGCCGAGCTCCTCCAGATCGATCCGCTCGCCGGTGACCATCTCGACCATCCGGGGGCTGGCGATTGCCATCGCGCTGACGTCCTCGACCATCACGGTGAAATCGGCGAAGACGGGGGTATACGCCGCGCCAGCGATACAGGGCCCGTAGAGGACACAGATCTGCGGGACGCGTCCGGAAAGCATCGAGTGGTTGTAGTAATACTTCCCGATTCCCTCCCGGTTGGCGAAAAATCCGGTCTGTTCGTCGATCCGACCGCCCGAGGAGTCCATCAGGTACAGCACCGGTTTGCCCGATTTGAGCGCCCGCTGTTGCATCCGCAGGAACTTCTCGACCCCCCGTCGGGCCATCGAACCCGCTTTGACGGTGAAATCGTTCGCCATGAAGTGAACGTCCCGTCCCTCAAACGCCGCAGCACCTGTCAGCAGACCATCAGCAGGTAGTCTCGTGTCGGCATCGTACTCGTCGACCTCGGGACTGTTCGGATGCCAGCTATCGAAGTTGGCGAATGCACCGTCCTCGAAGTGGAGGGCGGCCTCTTCCCCGTCCGACACATCGTCGTCGCCGAACCACAGCGCCAGACGCTCGCGGACGAACAGTTTACCCTGCTCGTCGAGACGCTCGCGATACTTCCCCGGACCGCCCTGTTCGATATCGTCGATCTCCTCCCGAAGTCGTCGTTCCCGGTCCGTCGGTCCAAGGTCGGCTTCCGACCCACTGATATCGCCGTGTTCTCGGGGGGGTCGGTCCGGATCGTGACCTGGAGAACGTGTAACGGTCGGTTCCGGCTCCGTTCCGACATAGACCTCGATCCGCTCGTCGACGTGGGTCGCAAGTGCCGCGGCGATCGCTGTGGCCTCCTCGTCGGTCGCCGTGTTCCCGATACGAACTTTCACGTCACTGAATGGAACGACTGCCGATAAAATATTTTGGTCGTTCGTGATATTAGTTCCCGGACGTTGCCGGTTTCCAGCTCACCTCGATCTCGATCGTCTCGTGATCCCCTCTGAGCAGCGCCGAGCGTTCGATAACGTCGATCGAGTAGTTGACTTCCTCGGGCGGAGACACTCTGACGGACTTGTTTCCGACCGAAATTCGCGTCTCCGCATCCTCGAAGGCGTCCGCGAGCTCTCGGAGGTACGCTGCGATCTCTTCGGTCGACACCGTCTCCGAACTGGACGTTCGTTCTGCCATGAACCAACAGCATTGTCGACGCGGAATAGTAATACTGTGATTAAAAGGTAACGGCCGAACCGTCCCCCTTCAGCGGCGCGTGTGACACGGCCGTCCTCTCTCCTCTTTCCCCCTGGCGGCCCGTCTCCCCAGCGGGCCGCGCAATGGCCTGTCTCCCCAGCAGGCCGGCGGACGCTGCTGCGTCCACTTGCTGAAGAGTGGGAGTATTCGCTTTGTTATACAGTTTCTACTGGGGAGTAGGTACTGATTACTGCAGGTTCACGTGGCGAGCGAGCGTTCGAGTTCGTCGATCAATGTCTTGTTACCGACGTGCAGGGGACACCGCTCGTGTAAATCACCGGGTTCGATCTCGAGGATGGACCGGCGGCCGTCGCTAGAGCGTCCGCCTGCGCATTCCACGATATAGGCGATCGGAGCGGCCTCGAACTGGTGGCGAAGCTTTCCGGCTGGTTTGGATTCGAGTGCCGGGTATGCGAACACGCCACCGTAGCCCAACACCTGATTGACGTCGCCGACCAGTGCACCCCCATACCGGAGCTTCAGGTTCTCACGGATCCCCTCGGCATACGCCTCGAAGGATTCGGACCATTGGTCAACTCTCCCACCGAACCCAAAGACGCTGGGTTCGGACGGGAGTGTCAGATCCCGTTTCTGGCACTCTAGCTCACCGTGGACCACCTCGTACTCGGCAACAGTTCCGGCCGTCGCCGAGACCATCGTGATCGTGGGGCCATAGACGACGAAGGCCGCCCCGACGAGATCACGACCGCTCGCCGGCAGCGGCCCATCGTAGACACCAACAACTGTCCCGACGAGATTGTTCGAATCGAGGTTCGAGGAGCCATCGAGTGGATCGACGGTGACGCTCAACCCGTCGCCGACATCGACTGGTTCCGAGCGTTCTTCGCTCGCGTACGTTCCCACTCCATCGATGTTGCCGAGCCGCTCGGCGAGCAGTTCGTCGAACCAGAGATCGGCTGCTCGCTGTCGCTCACCGCTTCTGTTCGTTGAGTCAGTCTTCCCGCGACGGCCTCTGATCGCATCGCGCAGTTCGGGCGTGCTCTCGGCGACCGTCTCGAAGACCTGGTCAGTGATCGACGTCCGCACCTGACCCGTCGCAGTCGCTGTTCGTACCGTTTTCATACTGTCACTCATCGACCGGTCCCTCCGTTCCGTGTTCGCGTCGACTCTGGAGTTAGTGGGGCAGTGCGTACCGAGTATAAAGTGTCGCTCGGAGCGTTCATCTATTTCGTAATCCGGTAATCAAATATATATACCTATTGGTCGGTCGCCAGTAGGAAGAACGGAGTGCAGAAAACAATACAGGGTATATACTCCTATTTGCGCCGCTTGTCTGACGAAGAGCAGATTACTACAGAAATAGTTAATTCGTCGCTAGTGAGTACTCGTCGTCGCCTCCGAACGCCAGTGCTTGACTCGCTCGTGCTCAATGTCGAGTAGGTCAGCGACCTGTTCGGGATCGGCCGTGGCAAGCCGGCGTACCGACGTAATTCCCGCCTCGGCCAATAGTTCTGCATCGTCGTCCGTGACCCCAGCAACCGCAGTGACGGGATCGGACTTCGACCGCTCGCGCCACGCCGATTCGGCCGCGACAGCTGTCCCTCCTCCATCGGTCTCGGCGTCGGCCGCTGCAGTGGTCGTTCCGCGCCCGGACGTCCAGTCGTCCTCGGTGAAAGAGTCGTCAGTATCGTCGATGTCTCCGGACGGCGTCCAGTCTCCGTCTCGAATCTCTGACCGGTTCCCGGTGTGACCAGCCGACGATCCAGCGGGAGACCAATCGCCATCCATTGCGGAGTCGGTAGTCGAATCGTCAGCTCCCGAACTCGCCGCAACCCACTCTCGTTCCCCGTCACGAAGCCCGCGAACGTTCTTCGAGCGGTTGTCGAGCTGGCTTCCCTCACCCCCGAAGGACCACGGGAGCGAGTGCCAGCGCCTGATCTTCGTCGCCACGCCCGCATTGATACCTGCGTCGACAAGTTGCTGATAGGAGACGCGCTTGTCGCGGATATCCGCCACCTCTACGCTCTCGGTTCGCAGCGTTTCGGCGGTCGCCGGGCCGATATAGCGCAACTCCTCTAACTCCTCTCGTGTATCCTCGCTCACGGGTTATCACCTGATTATTCAAGGATTATTACACAGGTTCTTGAAACTTGCTCCCGATATCATACGACTGGATCCGTCAGACTTGTATTGGTTACTGTAGTTTTCCTGAGGAACAAACGTTTATCGCGGCTGCCGTTCTACTGGGCGCCATGCACGGGGATCTCGATGCCATCGAACGAGTGGGTGTCGTCGGTGCCGGGACGATGGGCAGTGGAATCGCACAGGTCGCCGCAACCGCGGGCTACGACGTCGTACTGCGAGATATCGACCCCGACCTCGTCGAGGAGGGGCTCGACCGGATCGACGACAGTCTGGGACGGCTCGTGAATCGCGGCGACATGACGGAGGCCGATGCGGAGGCTGCCCGCGACCGGATCGACGGGACGACTGATCTCGACGACCTGGGGAGTTGCGATATCGGTATCGAGGCTGTCGTCGAAGACATCGAGATCAAGCAGGACCTCTTCTCGTCACTGGACGACCTGGTCGACGAGGACACCTATCTCGCCACCAACACCAGCACCCTCTCGATCACCTCGATCGCCAGCGCGACCGATAGGTCAGAACGAGTCGTCGGTCTGCACTTTATGAACCCGGTCCCGATCATGGACGGCGTCGAGGTCGTCGTCGGCGAGAAGACGAGCGAGGCGACTGCGGAACTGGCCCACACCTTCGCCGAAGACCTCGGCAAAGAAACGTGGGAAGCCGACGACAAACCCGGCTTCGTCACGAACCGGATCCTCATACCCTGGATCAATGAGGGAATCCGTGCCTTCGACGAGGGCGTCGCCAGCAAGGAGGATATCGACCGCGGGATGACACTCGGTACCAACGTTCCGATGGGGCCACTCGAACTCGCAGACCACATCGGGCTAGACGTCGCCTTACACGCCTCGGAGACGCTCCACGAGGAGCTCGGTGATCGGTACACCCCCGCGTATCTGCTCAAGCGGAAAGTTGCGGCGGGCGACCTCGGCAAAAAGACGGGTGAGGGGTTCTACGAATACGACTGATCACGTTCTCATCGGGTGGGAAACCGCGTCGGTATTAAGCCGTATTGTGGGAGACGGCTCACCAATGACCGGTAGTCGAATCGCCACGGAGAAGAGTACGACGATCAAGCACCCACACGGACAAGTGACAGCCACTCGACCGGAGGACGACTGCTGATGCTCGGGACCGCCCTCGCCCCAGTACTGGGAATGCTTGAGCCGACGTTTCTGAGTCGGTCACAGTTCGCGTGGACGATCACGATTCACATCATTTTCGCGTCGCTATCTGTCGGGCTCGCACCATTTGTCGTCTACTTTACGTGGAAAGACGTCAGAACGGGGAGCCAGCGGTACGCCAGGCTTCGGGAGTTCTGGGTAACGGTGTTCGCGATCGGCTTCGTGATGGGTACTGCGACGGGTATCCCGATGAGCTTCCAGTTCGGCACGAACTTCCCCATCTTTTCGGAGGTGACCGGCGAGCTGATCGGAGGGCCGCTTGCCTTCGAGGCGAAGATGGCCTTCTTCCTCGAAGCAGTCTTCCTCGGTATCCTGCTGTTTGGCCGCGAGCGGGTCAGCGATCGGACCTACGTGCTGTCGTCGGTGCTGGTTGCAGTCGGGGCGTGGCTGTCGGCGTTCTGGATCATCGTCGTCAACGCGTGGATGCAGACACCTCAGGGCTACGAACTCGTCGACGGCGGGAGCGGACTGGAGGTCGCCACGATGACTGATCCTGTCGCTGCACTCTTGACCCCGCGACTCCCGTGGATGTACGCCCATATGCAGCTCTCGGCTGTGATCGCCGTTGCCCTGCTGATCGCGGGGATCGCGGCCTACTTCATCTGGCACAACCGCGACTCGAAGGTCTGGCGAACCGCCCTGATGATCGCGATCGTCGTCCTGATCGTCACCGCGCCGCTACAGGCGCTCCAGGGTGATGCGTACGCGCGCCACGTCGAGGACACCCAGCCCGCGAAGTTTGCCGCGATGGAAGCCCACTACGAGACTCAGACTGGGGCCGATCTGCACATAGTCGCGTTCCCGAACAGTCTCGACGGACTCACTGACCCACGGGCAGAGAACCTCTGGACGATAAGTATCCCCGAGTTAGCCTCGGTGTTAACGGGTGGTGATGCGGACACCGAGGTGACCGGCCTCAACGAGTTCGAGGATACACCCCCGGTAGCGGTGGTGTTCTGGTCCTTCCGGGTGATGGTCGGCCTGGGGATCTGGTTTATCGCCCTCTCGTTGTGGGCGGGCTACCGGGCCTATCGAGGACAGTTGACCGAGAGCAACCGGTTACTGGCCGCATTCATGCTGTCGACGCCGCTCGGGTTCATCGCGATGATCTCGGGGTGGTACACCACCGAAGTCGGCCGCCAGCCGTGGATCGTCCAGGACATCCTGACGGTTGAAGAGGGTGTGTCGGAGACGCTCTCGACGACCGAGGCACTCCTGTCCTTTGTTGCTTTCTTCATCGTGTACACGCTACTGTTTCTGATCTTCGTCTACGTCATCTGGCGGATCATGGGCCGCGAACGGGAACGGATCGAAAGCGTCGCTGCGACCGAAAGTGCCGACACCGACCCGGGGACAACCGCTGACGCCGCCACTGACGGTGGAGCGAACACGGCGCGGCGTGACGACGAAGACGCGCCAGAACAGCCGAATATCGGGGACGAAGCCACGGAGGGCACCCACAAATGACGCCGCTGTTCGTCTCGCTGGACGAGTATCTCATCGGCTCGCTGCCCGAGTTGTGGTTCGCTGTCGTCATGCTCGCGCTGGGACTGTACGTCTTCCTCGACGGCTTCGACTTCGGGATCGGTATGCTGTATGCCACCTGTGAGACCGAGGCCGAACGCGACACACTGATGGCTGCGTTCGGGCCGATCTGGAAGGCAAACGAGGTGTGGCTTGTCGGGTTCGGTACGTTCCTGATAGCCGCGTTCCCCCCGGTGTACGCCCGACTGCTCAGCGAGCACTATCTCCTGGCGGTCGCGATCCTGTTCGCGCTGATCGCGCGGGGTGTCGCGCCGAAGCTTCGTGACGAACGCGAAGACGCCACGTGGCAGGAGACCTGCGACCGATCGTTCATCATCGGAAGCTTCGTCTCGCCACTCCTGCTCGGGACACTGGTGGGCAGCTGGGTGTTTGGCACCGGATCGCTCTCCTTGCCCGCCGTCCTGACTGGCGTTGTCGTGGTTGCACTGTCGCTGAGCACTGGAGCAGCGCTACTTGGTCTCAAGACCGACGGCGCGCTCCGGCACCGGATGGCACGGTACGGGCAGGGTGCCGTGATCAGCTATCTGGGCGCAGTTGTACTGTTGCTCACCGTCGCCGTCGTGCTCGACGCCGGGGCGATCCGGTCGGTCGTCGCGTCACCCAGCGGCATTGCGATCGTCCTCGCGACGATCGGGCTGACAATCGCTTCGGTCCTCTTTGCCGAGCGTGGCGCTGACGGCGCGTGGTTTGCCAGCACTGCTGGCCTTGCGCTCGCCTTGCTCGCGGTCGTGGTCTCGTTGCTGTATCCGACGGTCTACCCGGCTGCCGAGATAACAGTTCGGGATGCAGTCGTCTCGCCGATCCCGCTCAACGTCTCGACGATCGTTGGACTACCCGTGCTCGTGCTCGTGCTGGGATATTTCGCCTATCTGTACTCGGTCTTTTCCGGCCCCGTCGACGAGAACACCTTCAAGGGCGGGTACTGACAGATTTTTCGCTTCGACATCCGCCAATATTAAGTCAGGTGGGGTATTCTCCAGGGTATGGCAACCAACACACGCTCGGGCGGACTGGGCTTTTTTGACCGCCTGAAGACCGGCTGGACGCTCACGAAGGATAGCGTCGGTGTGATCCGCGACCACCCGAAGCTGATGATCTTCCCGCTTCTGGCGGCGATTTCGAGTATCTTCTTTCTCGTGCTCTTTTTCCTCCCGATGGTGCTTGCGGAGTTCATCGGCGGTGGACTGGAGTACGTCGTCCTGTTCGTGCTGTACTTCGTGACGACCTTCTTCAGCACGTACTTCTCTGCGGCGCTGGTGTATGCCTCGAACGAGGCGTTTCACGGGCGCGAGCCGGGGATTCGGTCGAGCATGTCCGCGATCAACGATCAGCTCGGACCGATCGTCGTCTGGGCGCTGATCTCCGCGACGGTCAGTATCCTCTTCCGGATACTGGAGAACTCCGATAGTCCGGTTGCGGCCATCATGCGGTCGCTGTTCGCACTGGGCTGGTCGATTATGACCTTCTTTATCGTCCCCGTCATCGTCTTCGAGGACGTTTCGACGACGGAGATGTTCAAAAAGAGCGGTGGGACGTTCAAAGACACCTGGGGGGAGACGCTCGGGGCTGGCTTTGGGATCACGGGGATCGTCTTGCTGTTTGGCGTTGGCTTCATCGTCGTTGCGCTTGCGCTGTCTGCCGTCGTGGCGACGGCGCTCCCCGGCGTCGGTATCGTGCTTGCGATCGTCTTCGTCGCGGTCGCGATCACCTTCAGTTACCTCCTTAGCCAGACGATCTGGGGTATCGCGAAGACGGCACTGTACGTCTACGCTCAGGAGGGTGTCAAACCGGATCAGTTCGACAACTTCGACTTCGAGACGCTCGGGGGACGGACCGAACAGAAAGCAAATACGGGCAGTAGTCGTGGGCCGATCTCGGGGACCTTCGTCGACGACTGAGCGTTAGTAGTCGCCGTTTTCTCCGGCCAGTGCCTGCTGGCGCAGCTGTTCTTCACGCTCCGAATCGACGACGAGATCCGGAACTTCCACGGTATTCCGATCCTCGTCGATAGCGACGTAGATGAAATAGGAGTCTGCGGTCTGTTCTGTCTCGGCAGTACGCGGGTTCTCACGGTAGGTCTGGACTCGCACGCGGACGCTCGACGTTCCGGCCGCGTAGACGTACGCCTCGATCAGCGCGGTATCGCCGACCTCGATCGGCCGCTTGAAATCGACCCGATCCATCCGGGCGGTGACGCAGGTCTCGCCCGCAAAGCGCATCGCGGCCATCCCGCCGACCTCGTCCATCCACTTGACGACGTTGCCTCCGTGGGCGGTTTCGAGGCTGTTGGCGTGGTTTGGCTGGACCATCTCGCGGTTCTCGATGTACGAATCGAGGAGGTTTGTCGGCATACTCGAACTCGTCGGAGACGTGGCAAGTGTGCTACGATCGGCTGTCGATATCGGAGGTACGGAACCCGTGACACGACAAGCGTAAAAACCGCGCCCGTATATGTCGCCGTAGATGACCGACGCAGCGGAAGCCGAGGACGTGGACGCCGTCCCGTCGGGGGAAGGGAGCGTAACCGTCGTCGGGACGGCCCACGTCTCCGCCGAAAGCGCCGAGCGGGTCGAAGCGCAGATCCGCGAGGAGCGCCCGGACGTCGTCGCGGTCGAACTCGACGAGGGGCGGTATCGGCAGATGCAGGGCGAAACGCCCGACGATATCGAGGCCAAGGACCTGCTTAGCGGTAACACCGTCTTCCAGTTCCTCGCCTACTGGATGCTATCGTACGTCCAGACACGCATGGGAGAGAGGTTCGACATCGAACCGGGCGCGGACATGCGGGCAGGGATCGACACGGCCGAAGAACTCGGGATGGGCGTCGCGCTCGTCGACCGGGATATTCAGGTCACGATGCAGCGCTTCTGGACGAGACTCTCGATCGGCGAGAAGGCGAAACTCGTCGGCGGACTCGCGCTCGGGATCACCGATCCACGAACCCTCGGCGTGGTCGGCGGCGGCGTCATCGGGATGTTCCTCGGCGCGATCGCCGGCGTCTTCCTCGCGCCCGCACTGGGTTACGGCGAACTGCTGACGCTGGGGGTGACGAGCGCTGGACTCCTCCAGCTCGTCGGCGCAGTCTCGTTCGGAGCTATCGCCGGGCTCGTACTCGGCTTCCTCTTCTTGCCGACGCTCCGGCCACCACCCGGACTCCCGCTCGATGGCTTTACGACCCGATTACTGGTCGGTGCTGTCGCCGGTATCGCCGCGGCCGTTGCGCTCGTCACGAGCGGGGCCGCTCCGCTTGGCTTCTTCGGCCCGGCAACCTTCGAGGGCTACGGCGTCACGGCGCTCCGGCTCGGCACTGGCGTCGCTGCTGGCGGGGCGGTCGGCCTGCTCGTCGGCACGCTGATCGGTCTCGCGCTCGACGCCTCGATGGAGGAGGTCGAGGGGATCGACGAGGAGTTCGACATCGAGGAGCTCACCGACGGCGATGTCGTCTCGGCGATGATGGAGGAGTTCCGCCGGTTCAGTCCCCGCGGTGCGGAAGCGCTGATCGACGAGCGGGACGCCTTCATCGCACACAAGCTCAACGCGTTACGTGCAAACGGATACAACGTCGTCGCTGTGGTCGGGGCAGGCCATCAGGCCGGGATCGAGCGCTATCTCGATCAGCCGACGACGCTACCGGATATGCAATCGATCTCGACGACCGCGAAACAACGCCGATTCTCGATCGGCAAGGCGGTCGGCTACCTGTTTACTGTTGGCTTCGCGGCCTTCTTCGTCCTCCTTCTGCTTGCGGGCGTCGAAGACGGCTTTCTCCTGCGGCTGTTTGCCGCGTGGTTCCTGATCAATGGCGTCTTTGCCTTCGGCCTTGCCCGACTCGGCGGCGCACACTGGTCGAGCGCGGGCGTCGGCGGTGCGGTCGCGTGGCTGACCAGCATCAATCCGATGCTCGCACCCGGCTGGTTCACCGGCTATATGGAACTGCGAAAGCGCCCCGTTAATGTCAGCGACATCGGGACCCTAAACGAGATCCTCGACGATACGGAGAGCCCGATCTCCGAGCTGATCGACCGGATGTTCGAGGTGCCACTGTTCCGGCTGATCACGGTTGTCGCGCTGACGAACATCGGCTCGATCATCGCCAGTTTCCTCTTCATTACGGTCGTGGTGCCCTACATGGCACCCGAGATCGGCGGGCTCAGCGGCGTCGGCAACGAACTGATCAACGGCGCACGGAACGGCGCGGAGATCGTCCGCGGCCTGCTTCCCTGACCATGGCAGGCGTACCGACCCGAACACGGCGACGAGAGTTGACCTTTAGCACCGACGAGAAACGAGACCTGGCCATCGCGTGGATCGCGCTGGGCGTCGCCTTCGCGATCTTCATCTTCCTGCACATGGCGGGTGGCACGGCAAGCGTCGGCGGGATCTTCGTCCTCTCGATGGTCACCGTGGGCGTCGGCTTTATCCTGCACGAACTCGCCCACAAGGTCGCTGCAGTCCGGTTCGGACAGGTCGCCGAGTTCCGCGCCGACTACGGCATGCTCTTTCTCGCAATTATGAGTGCGATTATCGGCTTCATCTTCGCCGCACCCGGCGCGGTCCACCATCGTGGCCGGATCACGCTCGCCGAGAACGGCCTGATCGCACTCGCCGGACCGGCGGTGAACCTCGCGCTCGCGGCCGTCTTCCTCCCGCTCGTGTTCGTCCCGATCGTGTTCGTCGAACAGATCGGCCGCTTTGGCGTCTTCATCAACGTCTTCCTGGCGACGTTCAACATGATCCCCTTTGGCCCGCTCGATGGGAAGACGGTGTTCGACTGGAGCAAGCCCGTCTTCCTCGTCGTGTTCGCACCGTGTCTCCTCCTGACCTACCTCGTCTTCACCCGGATCGGGTTCGGTCTCTGATGGACTCTCACCAGCTTCCCATCGCGATCGGCGTCATGCTCGTCTCCGCAGCGGCGGGCGCGGCGGTCTCGGGCTACCCACAGTGGGGAATCCTGCTGATCGGAGCCGTTGCTGGTCTGCTATCGATCGCGCTCGGGATCGTGATGGCTCCGAAGCCACCCATGGGCGAGTAAGCCTGTGTTCGACGTCTTTCCGGGCTATTTGACGATTGTCACGGGGACTGTCGTCTTGTCGACGACGGTCTTTGCGACGCTCCCCACGACGTACTCCGACCGGTCCGACAGGCCCCGGTGGCCGACGTAGATACTGTCGAAACCCTGCTCCTCGGCGTGCGTCGTGATCGCGTCCGCAGGCCGCCCTGTGAGCAGTTCCGTCGTACATTCGACATCCGTCTCGAACCCTTCGACCACGTCTTTCGCCAGCCGCGCCGCGTGTTCGACGATCCGTTCGCCCTGTTCCAAGGCGGCGTCCTCGCCGGGCAACACGACCTGTCCGTCGACCAGTTCGGTCTCAGGCGTCAGGACGTGGACGATTTTCAGGTCGGCGTCGACCAGTCCGGCCTGCTCGGCCGCGTGTTCGATCGCCGTATCGCTGACTGCGGAGCCGTCGGTTGCCACGAGATACTCCATACCTATCACTACTCACCAGATTATTGTAATGGTTTCATGGTTTCTCAGGCTCCGAGAACCACCGATACTGACGAGGAGTGTCCCGCCGACAGAGCGCTCAGTCAGCCGTCCCGTTCGGCTCGATCAGTGCGAGGATCCGTTGGTCCAGTCCATCCCCCACCACGTCGACGGTCTTCGCGTCCGCATCGTACTGTATCAGTCCCGTCGCTTCCAGTTTCGGGAGATGGTTGTGATGGAGCGCGATTCGAACGCGCTCTGCCTCGGTCATGGTCGGTCCGCCCACGTGTACCTCTCCAGCGACACGCCCGGCGAGATGATCTAGTTCGATCGGCCGCTCCTCGGTCGCCGCTATGGTGTGGAGGGCTACCTGTCGGGGTTCGCTGGCAACTGCCTCGAACAGTTCCTCCGTCGGTGCTGTTTCACTTTCGGTGGGGGTATTCGTCGTCATTTGTGGGTCACCCGTGTCGTCTGCGTCCAACCAAGAGTCTCACTCATACTCAGTACCACGCTATCGAGTCATCTCACCGTTTGCCCTGATACACAATGCGACTATGCGGAGTCGCTCGGTACGAGCGTGTTTTTCGCCAGCGTAACGATTGCCCGTCGGAGCCGTTCGGTCACAGCCTGATCAGAAATGCCCAGTTCCGCGGCGAGTTCGTT
Source organism: Natranaeroarchaeum sulfidigenes (assembly GCF_017094485.1). Taxonomy (NCBI): domain Archaea; kingdom Methanobacteriati; phylum Methanobacteriota; class Halobacteria; order Halobacteriales; family Natronoarchaeaceae; genus Natranaeroarchaeum; species Natranaeroarchaeum sulfidigenes. Next base: position 532,234 of record NZ_CP064786.1, on the reverse strand, counting down.
CGTGGTACAGCCACGGGGGATCTCGTAGTAGCCCATCTGGATGGCGAGTTCCATCGCCTCCCGCTGGCGCTCGGTCAGCCCGTACCACGGCCCGGCATCCGGTTCCGTCGGATTGTAGATGCGCGTTATCTCCAGTGAAATTGACGCCCGCTCGCAATGATCCGTAAACTTCGTGAGCAACTCGTGTTCCGGAAAGCGGATCTCGAACTTCCAGGTATCGGCCGTGCCCACGGCGCTCAGGAGATGGCCATCGTACTCGCCGATTCCGGCAAACAGGTGGTCCTGATTTGCGTCCCAGTCGAGCGTAAACAGCGTCCGCCCCTCAAAGACATCCACTGTAGTCGCGTCGTTGACGGTCGGATGTTCCTCGATCCGCTCGGTAAACGAATCCCGGGAGACGTCGTGGATCCAGAACAGGGGAACGGTCGCTTCGCCAGTCGGAACGAGACTTTCGAGTTCGATAGAAGTGGTTCCGGCGACGGTGAGAATACGCCCGAGTTCGAACTCACCCGCCGGTACTCGAAATTCCGCAATTACGCTCATTTAGTACTCCCCCATTTAGTATGCCCGTACAAAATGTGGTGGCTTGGTATACCAAGCACCCCTCGTTCGGTGCTGTTCGAGTCCGCAACGCGGCGCTCGGCTTCCGGTCAGTGTCCAACTGTGTGGCTTGGTACACCATCACTTGGTGTTATACACGGTACCACCCTATGAAAGTCTATGGCCACGGTCATGGAGTTCACCAGCCCGGCCGCCGAGTTCCCGCTCGGGACCGTCTTCGAGACCCTCCCGACGGTGACCGTCGAACTGGAACGGCTCATCCCCCACGAGACGGTGATCATCCCGTACTTCTGGGTTCGGGGAGCCGAGGCGACGGACATCGAGGCGGCGTTTAAATCCCACGAGGGGACGAACGAGATCGAACTCGTCGACAGCGTCGAACAGGAGTATCTCATGCGCGTCGAGTGGGATCGGGAGTACGTGGGGATCCTGGACGCCCTCGCGGAAACGAACCTCGTCGTTCTCTCGGGGATCGGGACGGCCGACGGCTGGAAGTTCGAGGTTCGCAGTGAGCAGCGCGCGGAGATCAGCGAGTTCCGGTCGTACTGTCAGGATAACGATATTCCGATTACGATCACGGCCGTTCACTCCCTGTTACCCATACACGGAGAGGGCTACGAACTGACGGATACCCAGGAGGAGGCACTCGTGCTGGCCTTCGAACGGGGCTACTTCGATTCGCCCCGGACCGCCTCGCTCGAGGAGATCGCCGACGAACTCGGTATCGCCCAGCAATCCCTGTCCTCACGGCTCAGGCGCGGCCATCGACGGCTTATCGACGCCACACTGATGACGGAGTAGCGTGCTGATTTACTTATATAGATTCTGTATAGTCAGTGCTCAATTTCAAACGCTCAAGCCGACTAAACCACTTGTTATGAGCAAGACATGGAACGGGTGTCGACTGCAGTCACTGGAGTTTTCGCGCCAGTCACAGAGCTATCGTGCCCGGTACGACCGCGAGACGTGTTCGGCAGATATGGCCGTCGTGAGTTCGCTTTCGAGCGTGTTAGATGTCGACCCGATCGAGCTAGAACCGATTCAGTACTCGGTAGACACCGATGCGTTGAATGATGTGGTCGACCACGCAGATGACGATACGAACGTGTCCTTTGAGTTCGAGGGCTACGAGATCTCCGTCTCGACCGACGGGATCGTCGATCTCACGCCGCCCGACGAGGGACCAGCAGCTGACATAGCCGAGGGTATCAACTGATGGATCGAACCGAATCTGCGATCATCTCGGAAGGGGAATTTCAGGCTGCACTCGCGTCGCTGCTCCGCAAAGCCGACGCCAACGACGTCGAGGTCGAAGGCGGGTGGGACTGTCGAAACGGCGACGAGCATCCCGACTGGGACGTCATGGTCACCGAAGTGAAAAAGAACGCCGACGCCGAGTAGCACGTTCCTGTCGCTGGATTCGACGCAAGACCCCGAACCGAGCGGCTACCGTTCCTCCTGCGCTAGCAGTATACGCCGCAGACGACGGCCCGGGTACTCACCGATTGTGCGACGAGAACCGTCAATCGTGGGGTCGTCGGTTCGACCACCGGTCGGGTAAAAAGCGTTTGCCAACGCCGTCTATACGTGCTCGAACCGAAGTAATACACCGTATGCGCTGGCGTTCGGACGCAGGCGGGCCTGAACGGGTCGGCTGGTGGCTGTTTGCGCTCGCGTTAGCGCTCGTTCTGGTCACCACACTGTCCGTCTATCTGGGCTGGGCCGTGTTCGGACTCTTTCTGTACTACGTCGTGCGTCCGGTCGCCAGACGGCTCCGACAGCGGGGCGTTTCACCCGGGCTCTCCGCGGCCCTCTCGCTGGGACTGATCGTCTTTCCCTTTGTTGTGGTTCTGGGGGTGTTCGTCGTCTTCGTACTCGGAGAACTCGCGGCGATAGAGGCGACTGACGTCGAACGAGTGATCGAAGCGCTCTTTCCGGGTCTCGCCGTCGAAGCGATTCCCACGAGCCAGGAGCAGCTGTACGTCTTCGTCGACACTTTGCGAAGTGAGCCGACAGTGGTCACGCTCGTCGCCCTGGCGAGGGGGTTCGTCGGCACGTTCACCGCACAGGCGTACAACGCGTTTCTCACGTTCGTCTTTGCGTTCTTTCTCGTCCGTGACGAACGACGACTCGGAGAATGGTTCAGAACGACTGTCGCGGAGGACGGCACCGACCTCGTCGTCTACCTGCGTGCGGTCGATCGAGGGCTCTCCTCAGTCTACTTCGGGTACACCCTCACGATCATCGTGATCGCTCTCGTCGCCACGGTTATCTACAACCTGCTGAATCTTATCGCGCCGCCGGGACTCGCGATCCCACACGCGATACTACTCGGGGTCGCTACCGGGCTTATTTCGGTCGTTCCGCTGTTCGGTCGGAGCCTTCTGTACGGCTCAGTCGTGCTCTATCTCGCGATCACAGCATTCCGGAGCGATCCGCGTGCACTCTGGTTCCCAGTGGTGTTCTATGTCGTGATGGGCATCCTCTTCGACAACGTCATCCGGACCTACGTGCGACCTTACCTGTCCGGACGGCTCTTCCACACCGGACTCATCATGTTCGCATATCTACTCGGACCGGTCGTGTTCGGCTGGTACGGTATCTTTCTCGGACCGTTCATACTGGTTATCACGGTGCAGTTCCTGCAGGTGCAGTTCCCGAAGCTACACAGTGCGTGACCGTCCCGTTCAGTAGTTTTTGAACAGCACTGCCCGCACGTCGTCTTTTGTCGGGGCGTCCTCGGTGGTCCCATCCGGGAGGTCGACCTCGTAGCGCGCGTCGCCGTCCGTTTCGCGCCACTTGTCGTCGTGGGTGTCGAGCAGCGACATCATCGCGGAGAGTCGGTCCTCACCGCTTTGGCTTTCCTCGTCTCCGGCGCTGTCCGATTCGTCTCCGGCGCTATCTGCCTCCTCGGGTTCGGCATCCTCGTCGGCACTGCCGCTGTCTGTTTCTTCGTCGTCGATATCGGACTCGGCATCGTTTTGATCGTCGCTCCCATCCGCATCGGCCCCAGCGACACCCTCGGCGAGCACATCGTCGAGTGTCCCATCGTGATCGTCGATCAGGTACTGCACCGCGTCGCTGACGCGGACGTGACCGTAGGGACCGACGATGTCGGCTTCGAGTTCTGAACGCAGATCCTCAAGATACTCCTGTTGATCCTCGGTGATCTCTATCTCGGGCATACACGTCCCTGCGAAGCGGACTATTAAATAGGCTGTGACGACGTTCCGATTCAACGGCTGCACCGCTCTGCAAGTAGGTCGAAAGAAACCGAGTCGACGAGCGACCGCTTCAGATCAGGTCCTGCTCCTCGAGCTGGGCGAGCACGTCATCGACGAAGGCCTCCGGCGTGTCGTAGGGGAAGTCCCCGCCGCCGAGTTTGGTGTTGAGCTCCATCGCAGTCATCGAGAAATCGCCGGACTCGAACTTTGTTCCGGGGCCGTTCGGCAGCGCCGGTACGAGATCCATCGGGCTGGAAATCGGGTAGTCAGCGCCCTCGAAGGCGTCGATCATCTGGTCTCTGAGATCGTCTTTGTCTGCCATGTGTCTACACGTGAACCGGGATAAATATTAAACTTTCGTGTAGTTCTCCCGATCGGCGCCCCTGTCAGTACCTTTTTTGTCGTCACTGCGATAAAGGCTGGCATGAATCGTTCCCAGTCGTTTCTGCTGGTCTGTATCGCGATCTCCGCGCTCGCGGCATTCATCGTTGTCCTGCCGTTTATCGAGTACGTCCTCTCGGCGCTGGTGATCGCGTACGTCCTCTACCCGCTCCATCTCCGCCTCGTTCCGCACGTCGGCGAGCGAATATCGCCGATCCTGCTAATTGCTGGAACCGTGATTGCGGCGTTACTACCCTTCTATTACATCGTTACTGCCCTGATACGTGACCTCCAGAACCTCGCCCGGGGGCGGACGGGACTCGAAATCGAGGAGGTCGAGGCTACCCTGTTCGACCAGTTCGGGCTCATCGTCGACATTGAATCGTTGCTGATGACCGGTGCGCGCGAACTGCTGGAAGTGCTGTCATCGAGTGCAACCGGCTTCGTTGCCCTCGCGCTTCGGACTTCACTCGGGCTCGCCCTCCTCCTGTTCCTGATCTACTACGGGCTCAAGGACGGTCCCGAGTTCGTCTCGTGGATCAAGGAGAACTCACCGCTCCCCCGGACCGTCACGGACAACCTCTTCGGGCAGATCGAACAGACGACCCGGGGCGTCGTCATCGGTCACATCTTCGTCGCGATCCTGCAGGGCCTTCTCGGCGGCATTGGCCTCTGGCTCGCCGGGCTTCCAAACGTCGTCTTCTGGACGTTCGTGATGATCGTGCTGGCCTTCCTGCCGCTGATCGGCGCGTTCATGGTCTGGGGGCCCGCGGTGATCTATCTCGTGATTATCGGTGATCCCGTTTCGGCGACGTTCCTCGGGCTCTACGGGGTGCTCGTCGTGAGTATGGTCGACAACTACGCCCGGCCGATCGTGATCGACAAACGCGCGCGGCTCAACCCCGGCCTCATCCTCGTCGGCGTCTTCGGCGGGGTGTACGTCCTCGGCTTTGTCGGCCTGTTCGTCGGGCCGATCGTTCTCGGTATCTTCGTCGCGATGGTGGTCACGTTCGTCGACGACTACGACGAACTCACCGTCGGCGAACCCGCAATCGACGTGGCCGCAGCCGAACGCTCCAGTCAGGAGCTCGGACCGGTCGATACGTTCGATCCGAGCCAGCAGCCCGGACAGCCGACCGACCCCACGCCGTCTGACTCACCCGATGGATCGACCAGCGGCGACGAGTGACTCAGGAGCGGTTGTATTCGGGAGCCAGATCCTCGGCCCACTCCAAGGCCTCGTCGATGTTCGTGACCGGCGGCGAGCAAGTAAAGGAGCGGCAGGTGTAGATCGTCGGCTCTCCCTCGGCCTCGCGCTCGTGCCAGATCGGGGGGGCCTCGTCCAGATCCAGCGCGTCGAGCCACTCGGCCAGCCCCTCGGCTGTCGGAGGACGTCGGGCCAGAATCCGGTTCGGAAGGTACGTCTCGCCAAGTCGCTCGCGCCACGCGTCGGGCAGCGAGTCGGCGGCGACGGTGAGTTCGAGGTCTCCGGTCCGCCGTCGGTCGGCGGCCAGCGTCAGCGTCGTGTGCTCCATCGGACTCGACTCGATATGCTGGCCGTGGGTCGAGAGGACCGTCTCGACGATCTCGTCGAAGCGGTCGTGATCGACAAAGGGGTCGAGCGAGAGCAGGACATCGACCGCGACGCCGAGGCTCGACGGCGTCGACTGATCGCGCCGTTCCTGTGGCCGGGTTACCAGCGACTCGCCGCTCTCGGACGTGTAGTAGATCGTCTTTGCCGACTCGTCCCAGAACTCCGCCTCGATCGTTCGGGCGAGATCGAGTGCGAACGCGAGGTGCTCGACCTCGCCGGTCGCCTGGTAGCAGTCGAACGCGCCGCGAGCGAGGAAAGCGTAATCTTCGAGATAGCCCTCTCCCTTGATGTCGCCGCCGTCCGCGGTGGGTTTGTACCGCCGGGCGAGTTCGCCACGTTCGGCGTCCCAGAGCTGTTCGCGCACGAACGCAAGTGCGTCCGCGGCGAGGTCGGTCCAGCGCTCGTCGAGGAGTCCGCCCTCCGCGAGCGCCGAGATCAGCAGGCCGTTCCAGCCCGCGAGGATCTTCTCGTCGCGCGCTGGCCGAATCCGCTCTTCACGGGCCTCGAACACCCGCTCGCGCGCGTCGTCGAGACGCTCTCTTACCTCGCTCTCGGTGAGGTCGTACTCCTCTGCGAGCGACTCGGCGCTCCGGGCGAGCGTCAGCACCGTCTTGCCCTCGAAGTTACCCGACCGGGTGATTCCGTAGCGATCACAGAACAGGTCGGCATCGGCGTCGAGAATCCCCTCGATCTGGCGGGGCGTCCAGACGTAGAACTTGCCTTCCTCGCCGTCGCTCTGGGCGTCGAGCGTGCTGTAGAAGCCGCCGTACTCGTGGTCGCCGACGCCCTCCCCGTGAGTCAGCTCGCGCTCGACGAACTCGAAGGTCTCCTCGACGACGCGGGCGTAGCGATCGTCGCCGGTGAGCTGATAGCCCGCCAGATAGGCGCGCGGGATCTCGGCGTTGTCGTAGAGCATCTTCTCGAAGTGGGGGACGATCCACTCCCGGTCGGTCGCGTAGCGGTGGAAGCCGCCGCCAACGTGGTCGTAGAGCCCGCGGTCGGCCATCGCATCGAGCGTTTCGATGGCGGCCTCGCGGAACGTCTCCCGGCCGGTGCGCTCGTAGGCCCGCATGAGCAGGTGAATCCGTGTCGGCTGGGGGAACTTCGGTCCGTCCGAGCCGAACCCACCGTGGTCGCGGTCGGCCGCGCGAAGCGCCGTGTTCGCCGCGTCGGCGAGCACCGAGTCACCGACCTCGGTCGGCTGTCCCGGCGTCTCCTCTAGCTGGCCTTTCGCGGCCCTCGTCCACTCCTCGGCACGCGATTCCATCTCCTCGCGAGACTCCTCCCACGAGTTCGCGATGTTGTCGAGCAGGTCGAGAAAGCCGGGCATCCCCTGTCGGCTCTCCCGCGGGAAGTACGTCCCCACGTAGAAGGGCTTGCCCTCGGGCGTGAGCCAGACGGAGAGGGGCCACCCGCCGCGCCCGCTCACCAGCTGGCAGACGGTCTGGTAGACGCTGTCCAGATCGGGCCGCTCCTCGCGGTCGACTTTAATAGGAATAAAGTTCTCGTTGAGTTTCTCGGCGACGGTCTCGTCCTCGAAACTCTCCTCTTCCATGACGTGACACCAGTGACACGCCGAGTAGCCCACCGAGAGGAAGATCGGTACGTCGCGCTCCTCGGCGGCCGACAGCGCCTGTTCGTCCCAGGGCTGCCAGTTGACGGGGTTGTCCGCGTGCTGTCGGAGATACGGGCTCTGTTCCTCGTCGAGGCGGTTTCGACTGGTGGGTTCGGTCATACACCCCGTACGCGCTGGCGGCCCTAAAGGGCGTCCTTGCTGACAGTGAGGGTATCATAGAACACTTCCCACGGTGTTGTTACAGATTCTGATTAATCCACCGACACTAGGCGTGAAAATCGTCTGCACCACACTGCTCGGCGATTGACTGAAGTGTCCCGATTGGAATATCGTCTGCCGATGTCATCGGAACGGCCACGATACGGACTTCGTCCGTGTCAGGCGACTCGTAGCGGAGTTTCAGATGGCTGCCAACGCGGCCTGTCCGGACGAACCCGTGGTCGATCAACACGGACGCGATTTCACGTCCGGAGAATTTCGTCCGGACCATCTACTGCATACAATCGGGGAGCTCACTATCCCCAGGCTCAACGCCATCAATCCCCCATTCTTCGAGATCTCGCTCAGTGACTGGCTCCCCACCCCCCTCGTGCAACTCAAGCGCCTCCGCGAGCATTCGGAGCGCTTCCGTTTTCGTCTCTCCGAAAGAAGCAACGCCAGTTTCGAGGTCACGCGCTGTGATCTTCCCATCATCCTCGTGGATAAACTCCACGCCTTCTTCGGGAGACTCGTCACGCGTTGCACTGGCCATACTTCGAGTAAGCGAAGGCGGGAAATAAGCGTTCGGTTGGAATCTGCACTGTGACATCCTCGACAGTGTATGGGACGCCCCCAGACGGCCAGTGACCGCATCAGGGTGGTCGGCGGGGCTGGCCTTCGATCCGCATCTCAGTAATCGGGCCGAGAGCACGGCCCACGCGACAGCGTGGGATCGTGCTCGACGGGGGAGGGCAGGCGTCGTGACGCCAGCAGAACACCTCCCCCGACGCTATCCCAACAGCACCCCGACGCTATCCCAACAGCACCCCGACGCTATCCCAACAGCACCCCGACGCCCTTGCCGATGTTACAATGTTACATTGTATACAAAATCACAAACAGTACACTGTGACAGTCGTTCGGACACTGTCCAGCCGTTCTCCCACCGTCGACCCACACAGCGGCCCGTCTAGCGCGTACCGGCGACGACTGCCCAGATGGCGACGAGCGTCACACCGAGGGTAAGCGCCACCGCGAGCACGTACCCGTTCGTGTAGGCAACGCTGGCAGCTCCGAGCGGCGGCATCGCCAGCGCGCCCACCCCGCCAGCGACGTTGAAGATCCCGACGATCGCCGTGTCCTTCTCGGGATCGTAGACGCTCAACAGGAGCGGGATGTAAAGCGTCGCCGAGCCGCCGAGTCCCATCCCGAGCAGGAAGATCGCCGGGACCAGCATCGGTAGCTGTGGGGCAAACAGCAGAGCCACTCCTGCGGCCGCACAGGCAAGCGAGATGAGAAAGCCGCGTCGTGCCCCGATCCGGTCGGCCGCGTAGCCGCTCCCGATCCGCGAGATGATACTCACGCCACCGATGAGGCCAAAGGCCATGGAGGCGGCCGCCTCGGTCAGCCCACGCGCGGCAAAGAGGTCGACTGCGTACGCCGCAAGCAACTGATACCACGCAAAGGCAAGCGCCATACCGACGAACAGCAAGTGGAAACGCCGCGTCCAGAGCAACCCGCGGACCCAGCCGCCCAGCTCCCCGAGTGTCGTCGACGACGCCCCCGTCCAGGTCGGGCGACCGCAGACTACTCCGGCCGCGAGAAAGGTCACCGCCGAGACGCCCACGATGAACAGGAACGCCCGTTCGATCCCCACGGCATCGATCGCATACTGCCACAGCGGCGGCAGGACGAACAGTCCCAGTCCGTTGCCCACGAAGATCAGGCCCGTCGCGGCCCCACGGCGCTCGTCGAACCAGCGCGGAATGACCGATGCCAGGACCACGAACACGGTCCCCAGCGCGAGGCCGAGGGTGGCAAACACCACGAGCAGGCCGACGATCGAGTCGATCAGCAGGAGCGTCGGCGCAACGAGTCCGGTGGTCACCGCGCAGACCAGGACGATCCCGCGTGCAGGAAGCCGTGCCGCGACGACGCCGATCAGCCCCGACCCGATAAAGAAGGTAAACAGCATGACGGAGAAGACGACCGATAGCTCGACCGCGGGGACGCCGAAGGCCTCGGATAACGGGGCTCTGAGGATGCCATACGATAGCGGTGTCCCGAAGGTAAACACCATCGCTACCGCGCCGACGATGGCAACGAACCAGCTATATCGGCTGTCGGGCGTCGCTCCGCGAGTGTCTGTCACTACAGGTGAATTGTCCACCAGATGCGAAAAAGATCCCGTCTTTCAGTGCTGCTCGAACAGTCCGTAGCGCTCCTGAAACGCGATCGTCACGCCGTTCGTCCAGCCGAAGCCGTCCTGTAACTCGTACTCGCCACCGCCACCGAGCCGACCGTCAGCTGTCACGTCGTACTTTTCGACCATGCGTCCCGTGCGCTCGTAGACAGTGCGGGCATGATCGACCCAGCGGGTGGCGATCTCACGCGCCAGCTCGTCGTGGCCGGACCGTTCCAGCCCGAGCACCGCGAACCAGTGCAGCGGTGCCCACCCATTGGGTGCATCCCACTGCTCGCCACTTTCGGTGAGCGTCGTAACGAGGCCGCCACGACTGAGGAACTGGTCCCGGAGGTGGTCGGCGACGGCGGCCGCCTGCTCGTCGCTTGCGAGACCGGTGTACAGCGGGACGGTTGCGGCGAGCGTCCACTTGGTGGTCCGGTCGCCCTCGACAAAGCTGTAATCGAAGTAAAACCCGGCCTCGTCGTCCCAGCAGTACTGATCGATCGCTTCCGCCCGGCGCTGCGCTGCGGTGACGTACGCCTCGCTCGCGGCGTCGTTTCCGAGGTGGGCGTGCCAGCCGGCCAGATCCCGCTCGACGCCGTACAGCAGGGCGTTCAGATCCACCGGCACCAGTTCTGTCGTGCGAATCGTCTCCATCGACTCGTCCCGGCACCAGCGACTGCTGAAGTCCCAGCCGGATTCCGCGGCCGCACGGATGTCCCGGTAGAGTGTCTCCCGATCGCGGTCAGGGACCCGTTCGGCGAGTTCGACGTCCTCGTCGTAGGATTCCCGGCGCGGGCCGGACGACTCGTCCCAGTAGCGGTTGAGGACGGCGTCGCCGAGGTCGACGACCCGCCGTGTCGCCGTTCCTGCGCCGGCGAGTTCCTCCCGGCCGCTCATCCAGTACTCGTATTCTGCGTCGAGCGCGTCGAGGTACGGCACTACCGCCTCGGTGCCACGCTCCCGTTCGAGGATTTTCACGGTCTCGGCAAACAACGGCGGTTGCGTCCGGGTGGTCTGATACTCGCGAGTGGCGTTTGGAACGTAGCCGAACTCCTCGACGGCCCACGCGAAGTTCTCCACGATGTTTTCGACATCCTCGAAGCGATCGCTGGCTGCGAGCCCCTCCGCGGTGAAGTAGCTGTCCCAGTAGTAAAGCTCCCGAAATCGCCCACCGGGCGTAATATACGGCTCGGGCGTTCCGATCAGTGAGCCGTATTCGATCGCCTGCTCGTCGTCGGGATGATCGACGAGTCTGGGCCAGAGCGCCCGGATGTGAGCTGCCATCGATTCCGCCGTCTGTTCCGAGTCGTACTCGGTGTCCTCGCTCGCGTTGGGAACCTCAAAGTGTTCGTAGACGAACGATCGGAGATCGAACGCCGGGTCGTGACGCCGTTCCTGAAACCGCTCGTGAATCCGGTCTGGATCCATACGTGGGACGCTATCGACAAACGTCTTCGAGTCCTCGAAGATATCGCTCCGCTGGACTGCCTCGAACAACGGGCCACGAAGAGGCGGAGAGGTAGTCATACCGGGATAGTACGACGAGTACGGTGTTTACTCTTTCGACTAATTGTGTATGGGTGTTGTAAACTATCTGTCCGTCAGGGAGACCGCGATGGTATGGACAGCCGCTGTACCGAGAACAGCAACCTTTACACTGTGCTGTGGCGGTGTTTCGGGTATGTCAGAAACCGTGTTGCTCGTCGGCGGCGGCGGGCGCGAACACGCCATCGCCCGAGCGCTCGAAGACAGTGATGCAACCGTGTACGCCTGTGCGGGGAACCGAAACCCCGGTATCGATGCGATTGCCGCAGACTTCGAGACACTGGAGACGACCGATCCCGAAGCAGTCGTCGAGTATGCCGAATCCGTCGACGCGACGCTCGCCGTCGTCGGTCCGGAGGCACCACTGGCCGCGGGTGTCGCTGACGCGCTCGACGAGGCTGGTGTCTACGCCTTTGGCCCGCAAGCCTCGGAGGCCCGCATCGAGACTGACAAGTCGTTCCAGCGGGAGTTCATGGCCGAGCACGATGTCCCTGGCTGTCCCGATTTCGCGGTGTTCGAAGACGGCGAGGCCGCCTGCGAGTACATCGACGAGTACGACGGCGACCTCGTCATCAAGCCCGCCGGGCTGACGGGCGGCAAGGGCGTCAAAGTGATCGGTGATCAGGTGACCCCCGAGGAAGGCAAGCAGTATATTCGGGACTCCGAGTACGACCGGATCGTTCTCGAAGAACGTCTCGTCGGCGAGGAGTTTACGATTCAGGGCTTCGTCGCCAACGGCTCGCTCCGGATCACGCCCGCGGTCCAGGACCACAAGCGCGCCTACGAGGGCGACGAGGGGCCAAACACCGGCGGGATGGGCAGTTACAGCGACGCCAGTTTCCAGCTTCCGTTCATGACGAAAGCCGACTCCGCCGAGGCGCTCGACATCATGCGCTCGGTCGTCGACGCACTCACTGGCTACAAGGGCGTCCTCTACGGGCAGTTCATGCTCACTGCCGAGGGCGTCAAGGTCGTCGAGTTCAACGCGCGATTCGGCGATCCCGAGGCGATGAACACCCTGCCGGTGCTCGAAACCGACTTCCTCGACGTGCTGACGGCGGCTCGCAATGGCAAATCCCTGCCAGAACTCGCGTTCGACGCGCAGGCCACTGTCTGCAAGTACGCGGTCCCTGACGGCTACCCCACCGATCCCGACGCGGGCGCGCTGGTGACGATCGACGAGGACTCCGCTGGCGACGCCTTGCTGTACTACGCCAGCGTCGACGCCCGCGAGGACGGCATCTACACGACGACGTCGCGGTCCTACGCCGTCGTCGGCGTCGCCGACACGATCAGCGAGGCCGAGGAAATCGTAGAGGACGCCCTCGAACGCGCTGGAACCGACGGCCTACGCGTGCGCCACGACATCGGGAAGGCCGAGCTCGTCCAGCAGCGGATCGACCACATGGACGAGCTGCGCGGCGAGCAGGAGTAGTTCGCCCACTCCGTTTTCAATCCGCCTGCGGCAGCGAGTACGCCCCGAGCGCGAAGAAGACGACTGCTAGCACCGAGAGGACAACGAGGTCGGCGAGCGGGTCTCCACCCGTCGAGAGCGCCCGGACGCCACGGGCGAAATACGTGAGTGGGGACAGCTCCATCAGCGGTGCGAACCACTCCGGCAGGAGGTCGGGCGGGACGAACGTATCCGAAAGGAACAGGAGGGGAAGGCCGATCGAGTTCGAGGCCGCGATCGCCCCATCCTGAGATTCCGTATAGCTCCCGAGCATCGCGCCGACGCCACAGAACAGCACGACACCGGCGATGATGAACGGAACCAGCAGGGGTGAGAGGGGAAGCGCCGCGCCAGTGAGGACGGCGACGAGCACGAGCACGAGCAGGCTGGCGATGCCGATGATGACGACATTGACCAGCGTGTGGGCGGCGAGCCACTCCGTTTTCGAGAGCGGCGTCGTCGCCAGCTTCTCGAAGCGGTTCCCGTCGCGATGCCGGGCAACCGTGGAACCGACCCGCGAGAGGGGAGTAAAGAGGACGACGACGGCGACGTAGCCGGGCACGTAGTACTCCGCGGGCTCGGTGAAGAGGCCGCCACCGCCCGGATCCGTCCGAACGAGCGCCCCGAAGATGACGATCAGCAGGACGGGAAAAAAGAAGGTGAAAAAGACCGCGGTTCGGCGGCGTAGAAAGGAATGCCAGGAGGCGTGAAACTCCGATCGGATGCGGGTAAGTGTGCTCATGCGTCACCACCCGCGGCTGGTGCTTTACGTGACCTGACGTCATCTCCTTGCAGTCCACTTTCTTCGTCCCCGGCGAGGGTCATGTACACGTCTTCGAGGGTCGGCTCGCGCCACGTCAGAGCGGTGTAGGCAAGCCCCTCCGTTTCCAGCACGTCCACGACGCGTCCGATCTCGGTCGGTGCGATGCCGTGGACATCGACGCCACGGCGTGTCGGCTTGGCGTCGAAGCCGCTCTCTTCGAGCATCGACACAACAGTCTCCGCTTCGGCGTCGAGATCGATCTCCAGTCGGCTTTCGCCGCCGTATTCGTCGAGCAGTTCCTCGGGAGTCCCTGTCGCTACGAGTTCACCATCGGCGAGCAGGCCCACTCTGTCGGCAAGCGTCTCGGCTTCTGCCATGTCGTGGGTCGTCAACAGCACTGTTGTCCCGCCCGCCGCGAGCGTCTCGACGCGCTCGGCGACGGTACGACGGCCCGCCGGATCGATCCCGGTCGTCGGCTCGTCCAGAAACAGGAGGTCGGGGTCGTTGACCAGTGCGCTCCCCAGACAGACGCGGCGTTGTTGCCCCCCTGAAAGGTTCTCGTACCAGGTGTCGCCCGCATCGCCCAGGCCGACCGTCGCCAGCACCTCCTCGGGATCGAGTGGGGCATCGTACAGCCCAGCGTAGTACTCGAGCAGCTCGCGGGCGGTGAGTCGGCCCGGCGGCGAGAAGCTCTGGGGGAGGACGCCGAGGCGATCCGAATCGACGGCCTCCGGAGCCTCACCAAACACGGAGATGCTCCCTGCGGATGGCTCGACCGTCCCCGTGAGCGTCCGGACGAGCGTGGTCTTGCCCGCGCCGTTCGGGCCGATCAGCGCGAACACCTCGCCCTCATGGATCGACAGCGAGACGCCGTCGAGTGCCTCGACTCCCCCGTAGGCTTTCGAGACATCGTCGGCCGACAGCAATGCGTTCATACCCTCACTCGGGAGTGGGCCGGAAAACCCCCTTCGGTTCCGGGCCGAAAGCTCACCGGCGTGGACCGCAACTGGACTCTTTGTCTCAGATCGCCCGACGAGAGCCAATATAGACGCCAAAATGCCTATATACCGGGAGTAGCTTACACTCGGATATGTCACGGTCTGCGCTCGTCGGCAACGTCACCGCCATGCTCGAAGACGCAGGCTTCGCTGTGAGTGACCGCTGTGCGACGCGTCCGCGGAGTTTCGACGTCGCGGCCCGCCGCGGCGACGAACTCGTGTTGTTGAAAGTGCTCGGTAACGTCGACGCCTTCGACGCGGAAACGGGCGAGGAGATGCGCCGCATCGGCGCGTATCTGGATGCCACGCCACTGGTGATCGGCCTCCGAACCAGGGACGAAGAGCTAAAACCCGAGGTCGTCTACTTCCGCCACGGGGTCCCAGTACTGAGCCCCGACACCGCGATGGATCTGTTCGTCGAGGGCGTCCCGCCGCTGATATACGCCGCACCGGGCGGGCTGTACGTCAGTATCGATGGCGATATCCTCGCGGACAAACGCGAGGAGCGCGGCTGGAGTCTCGGCCAGCTCGCGAGCGAACTCGGCGTCTCCAGACGTACAGTCTCGAAGTACGAGGACGGAATGAACGCAAGCATCGAGGTTGCGATGCAGCTCGAAGAGCTCTTTGGCGCTGGACTGACCAGTAATGTCGACGTGCTTGAGGGAGCCGAGGACGTCCGGGAGACCGACCCGACTCCCGACGCACCCGATGCCGACCCCGACGACCAGCGGATCGTTACGGTGATGACCCGCGCTGGCTACGAGGTCCATCCCACCCTGCGCGCGCCGTTCAAAGCCGTCAGTGAGGAAGAAGACGACGCCGATCCCGCCGAGGGGACGGTGCTGACGGGCCACTCGGAGTACACCCGGACTGCAGAAAAGCGCGCGCGGATCATGGGCTCGGTCGGGCGCGTCGTCGGCACGCGATCGGTCTACTTCGTCGATAGCGCCAAACAGACCTCGATCGAGGGGACCGCGCTAATCGAGCGCGAGGAAGCCGAAGCCATCGACGACCCCGACGAGTTCCGCGATCTCATCCGCGAGCGCGCGGAGTACGAGGAAGAGCCAGCCTGAGGATCAGTTCGGATATTGGTCTCGAACATCCCGAGTTGCAACGCGCGCCCACAGCGTGAGCAGCCGTGGCGTCATGCGTACTGTTCGTCGAGATACGCGACAATATCGTCGCTTTCGGGCATCCCGTGGACATCGTTTGTTTCGTCGATCAGCACCGGGACGCCGGTCTGGCCGCTGACTTCTTTTACCTCAGTGCGCTCGGAGTGGCTGCGTGGCACTTCGCGGCTCTCGTACTCCAGCCCCAGTTCGTCGAGTTTCGAGGTGACTTTCGCACAGAACGGACAGCCCGGCAGTTCGTACAGTATCAGATCGGACATTCAGCGGTAGTTAGGGGTGATTCGGGAAGAAAGCGTTGGTGCTGTGCGTCGGCGGCGCCTCAGAGGATGAAGCCGCCAGTCTGGAGCACATAATAGGCGACCAACACCACAGCGAGCACCCACTGGCCGAGCCGGACGTCGCTACCTTCACCCATCGATGCCTTGATGATTGGATACGCAATGATGCCTGCCGCGAGACCATCGGCGATCGAGTACGCCAGCGGCATGATCGTGATTGTAAGCGCGCCAGAAATCGCCCATGCGGGGTGACTCCAGTCGATGTCGGTGACACCTTGGAACATGATGATACCAACGACAACAAGTGCGAGGAACGAGGCGTATTCGGGAATAATCGACACGAGCGCAACGAACGGGAGCGCAAGCAGGAAGCAGGCTGCAACGACGAGCGCGGTGAAGCCGGTCTGACCACCTTCCTCGATACCGGTCGACGACTCGATATACGTCGTCACGGTCGAGGTGCCGACCATCGCACCGAAGGTCGTACCAACCGCGTCGGCCATGAGTGGTTTTTCCATCTCCGGCAACTCGCCTTTGTCATCGAGGAAATCACCGAACTGCGCGACGCCGATGAGCGTCCCCGCGGTGTCGAAGAAGTCCACGAAGAAGAACGTCAGCATGACGAAGAGGAACGTAACTGGCTCGATATCGCCGAGTCCTTCGATGAACGCACCGGCAATCGGCGTAAAGTCGTACTGGACGCCAGTCACGATGTTCCACAGGCCGGTGACGATACCCTCTTCGGCGAACGTGGAGTAAAGTTCACCGTCGACGACGGTATCCGGATCGGTCAGACCGGATGCGGCAACCAGCCAGCCGACGATCGTCGTCGTGAGAATACCGATCACGATTGCGCCCGTGACATTGCGGGCCCAGAGAATCAGCGTTAATGCAACGCCCAGAACGCCGAGGGTCGCAACTGGGTTCGATGCGATATTGCCGAGCTCAACGAGGGTGCCCTCGTAGCCGACGATCACCTGCATCTCCTGGAGACCGATAAACAGCAGAAAGACACCGATACCGGCACCAACCGCATACTTGACCGGTTCTGGAAACAGGTTGATAATATATTCACGAGCCCCGATGGCAGTGAGGATAATAAACAGAATCCCCTCGACGAACACCGCAGCGAGGGCAGTCTGCCACGGTATCCCGAGCGCGATGACGACGGTGAACGCGAAGAAAGCATTTAGCCCCATGCCCGGGGCGAGTCCGAACGGCCGGTTTGCGTACAGCGCCATGACGATCGTCGCCAACGCCGATGAGAGAATCGTCGCGATGGCGATCATCTGAATCACTTCGCCCTGACTGTAGCCGTCGATGACGATCGCTTCGGAGAGAATGAACGGATTGACGACGATGATATACGACATCGCCAGAAACGTCGTCACACCGGCCAAAATCTCGGTTCGTATGTCAGTATCGTGCTCCTCGAAGCCGAAAAAGTCCGCTACTTGGTCCACTGCCATTGGATGTTTGTGCAGTCGGCGAAGATCAGACTTAAATATTTTCTTCTCGATTGGACGCTGCTATACACGTTCATGTCTAACAATTCGGTCAGACACCGACCCGACGAGTGGACAGAGGCATCAATACGGAAACGCAGGCCGGTGAGGAAATCTGAACCGTGTACAGTCTCTGGGCTTCACATCCGTTCACCGAAGCGACCAGCGGCTTCAAGCCATCGCTCACCACGTTCGCGATAGCCTCGCAAAAGCAAGCCAGTGAGGGATTTGAACCACGGTCACAGCAAAGCTGTTCCCTGATACAAATCCCCAATCGTTGCTTCGCTCCTCACGTCCGTTCGTCGCAGAAACAAGCCGGTGGGGGGATTTGAACCCCCGGCCTAATCCTTACGAAGGATTCGCTCTAGCCAGTCTGAGCTACACCGGCGCTCACTCAATGATACGACGCAAAACCCCAATAAGGGTTGCGAATTACGCCCGGGTCAGTCGGACGTCGAGACAGACGTTGAACTCGTGGGGGGCATACGAGCGCACCGTGTGAGCGCGCTCGACCGTAACGTCGTATGCCGGTTCTGCCGCCGCACGGATCGCTCGCTCACCGGGGCCGTACGGGTCGTCCTCGTGTTGAATGTCGTAATAGTGGAGCACACAGTCCTCCCCGGCGAGTTCGACTGCGGTATCGAGGAACTCGTCGGCGCTGTGGGGGAGGTTCATCACGATTCGGTCGGCCCAGCCGCTGTACTCCGCGGCGACCTCACGGATGTCGCCCGCAATCGCCGTTACACGCTGTTCAACGCCGTTTCTTCGGGCGTTCTCGCGGAAGTACTCGATGGCGCGCTCGTTGATGTCCGTACCGACGACAGTGGCACCGCGGGTCGCCGCAGGGATCGCGAAGGGGCCGACGCCCGCGAACATGTCGAAGACCTGCTCGCCGGGCGTGATCTGCTCGACGACGCGGTGGCGTTCCGTGGCGAGTCTCGGCGAGAAGTAGACCGCGTCCAGATCCAGTGCGAACTCACAGCCGTACTCGCGGTGTACCGTCTCAGTGCTATCACCGACCAGTACCGTCCAGTCGCGGACGCGCTGTTCGCCCTTGATTTTCGAGGCGCGATCGAGCACCGTCTCGACGGGGAGGGCGGACTCGTCGACGGCGTCGGCGATCTCGCGTGCCCGCTCCGGGTCGTCCTCGTCGAGGATCACGACATCACCGAGCCGTTCGTAGCTCGGCTCGTAGCCCAGAATGTCGGCGGGCATCTCCGGGAGCGATCGTTCGGGGAGGTCACGGGTGACGAGCTCATACTCCTCCGGGACGGCGTCCGGATCGACCACCGGGATGTAGATCGCCCCATCTTCGGCGACGATCTCGACGTCCTCGGCGACCAGATCGGCCTCGGCGAGCGAACGACGCGTCTCCTCGCCGCGCTCGCGGGGGACCCGTACGCAGTGGGCGTCCATGGGCTATTGTGAACGCGCCCCGGAAGTAACCGCTTCGTTTCTCACTCGATGCTGACGGGGGCGTCGTCGCTCTCGCCGGGCTTCCACTCCAGCTCGAACTCGATGCTCAACTCCTCGCTCCCAGCTTTCCCCTCGCGTTCGGCCTTGATCTCGAACGTCGGGTTCTCCGGTGGATCCATATCGACGGACTGATCGCCCGCCGTGAGGGTAATCGACTCCCCTGTGTCCAGTTTATCCGCGACAGCGCGGAGGGTGTCAGCGATCTCTGCGCGGCTCTGCTTACGTTCTGTCTCGAACAGCACTTCTTCTGGCATACCTTCTAGTAGGCGTCGTATCGACATAACTCTCTGCCTGATCGAACCACTTCCAGAACGTTTCAAATTGGTAGTAATTTGTCAGAAGCGATCGGCAATTGACCAGTAAAAGGACGTTCCAGTGAGTGTGCAGCGTTACGCCGTCATCTATGCAAGACGACACACTTATTTTCACGGGAGGGTTACTCTCGAATCGTTATACGATGTACGATCTAACAGGGTTCCAACGTGATCTGTTGTACGTCATCGCCGGGAAGGACGAGCCTCACGGCCTCGCTGTCAAAGACGAGCTAGAGGAGTACTACGAGTCGGAGATACACCACGGCCGCCTCTACCCCAACCTCGACACACTCGTCGACAAGGGACTCGTGGAGAAAGGCGAGCGCGACCGCCGGACGAACACCTATTCGATCACGCGACGCGGGCAGCGCGAAATCGACGCCCGGGACGAATGGGAGTCTCGCTACACCGACGACGAGTAAGGCGCTGAACATCCCTTGATCCGGACCGGTCACGACTGAAAGGGTGGCACCGGCACCCTGTCAACCGTCGTAGGGGGCTGCCCTCCGCTGGTCTGGACGGCAGTTCCCTCCTGCTTCTCCTCTCTCGTGGGTACTGCAATCCCAGCGAGCAGTCCAGCCACAAATCCGCCCGGTTGGTTTAACATACCGCGAAGATAAGGAATAATTATGGACAGAAAGACAGCAGAACCGGTTGTCACCGACATTCCCGGCGATCGGGCAGACGAGTGGGTCCAGTATCACCACGAGTTCGCTGCCCCGAGCACCTACGTCTACGAGTTCGTCTGGGACGTGACGAGCGAGTCGATCGGTCCGTTCTGTACAGACATCGACGGCAACGTCTTGCTGGATTTCACCGCTCACGTTGCGGCCTCACCGCTTGGGTACAACAACCCCAAAGTCACGCGTGCGATGGAGGGGTTTGACATTCCCGAACCGACGAAGATCGCCGGGCAGGACTTCTACGCCAGCGGTGGCTGGCCCCCCGAGGACCCAGAGTTCCCCGGCCCGACCCAGCTGATGGAGCGCCTCGTCTCCGCCTCGGACGGGCTCGATCAGGTGTTCCTCTCGAACACGGGTGCGGAGGCCGTCGAGAACGCCATCAAGATCTGTTATGCCGACCGCGGGCATCGTGGCGTCACCTTCGACGGTGCCTTTCACGGCCGCACGCTGGGTGCGCTCTCGCTCAACCGATCGAAGGCGGTCCATCGCAAGGGCTACCCGGAGATCCCCGGCGTGCTCAGCGTCCCTTACTGCACCTGCGAGGACGAGTGTACCTGCGGATGGGAAACCGACGGCCCCGCTGGCAACGCACTCGGCGACAAACTCCACCCCGAGCGTGGCGTCATCGATCCCGAAGAAGTGGCCTACATCATTCTGGAACCGATTCAGGGCGAGGGGGGCTATCGGATTCCCTCGGATCGATTTCTGGAGGACATCGCCACGATCCGTGAGCGCTACGGTATCCACATCATTGCCGACGAGATCCAGTCAGGACTGGGTCGGACCGGCGAGTTCTGGGCGATCGAGCACACGCCGATCGAGCCGGACGTCATCGCCAGCGCGAAGGGCCTGCGTGTCGGCGCGACGATCGGGCGCGCGGACGTCTTCCCCGACGAGACGGGTCGGCTCTCCTCGACGTGGGGCGCGGGCGATTTCCTCTCGGCGCTCCAGGGCGTCGCGACGGTCGACGCCATCGAAGAGTACGACCTGCAGGAGAACGCGACGAGACGTGGGAAGCAGGCAAAAGAACTGCTCTCGGACGCTTACCTACCCGGCGTCGAGGACATCCGCGGGCGGGGTCTGATGCTTGCCGTCGAGTTCGACACGAAAGAGCGGCGTGAAGACGTGGTACGCGCGGCGCTCTCACACGGCCTGCTGACGCTTGGCTGTGGTCACAAAACGTTGCGCTTGCTGCCTCCCCTGGACGTCACCGAGCGAGAGATCGAGATGGGTGTGGAGTTGCTTGCGCAGGCTGTTCAGGACGTCGCCTGACAGGTCGGCTGGGTGGGTGACGCCCCCGCACGATATTTCGTGAATTCTCACACATACCGTCAGCTTATTCATCGGATAGTCAAAGGGGAAGTGTATGCTCCCCGGTCTCTCAACACTGTTCGTGTTTCTCGCCTGGACAGTGTTCGTGCTGTACTCCGTGTCGATCCTCACCTGGTTAGTGCAGGTGTTCGTTCTCGGGCGGAACCAGCTCGTTTCCGAAGAGGATCTGGCGTACGGCCACGATGACGTGCAGGTGCGTATCCTCACCATCGGTGCGGAGGCCGTCGTCCAGGCAACGGTTGATTCCGTCCCCGACGCCGTCGAGGACATCCACGTGATCGCCGAACGCGATATCGAGATCGACGGTGCGACGGTCCACGTCGTCCCCGAGGAGTTCGACTGTGCGGCTCGACACAAGGGCCGTGCCCTCGAATGGGCCCGCCGTGAGGTTTCCTGTACTCGAGAACATATCCTCTATCTCGACGAGGACACGATCGTCCAGAACTTTCAGGGCCTGCCCGACGCGGACGTCGTCCAGATCACCGAAAAGCCCCTGTACACCGGCTCCTTGCTCGCCTTCCTCTGTGAGACGTTCCGGATCGGCTACCAGTACGAACAGCGCTCGTTTGGCTGGTTCACGTATCCGCTGTACGCCTGGGGCGGCGGTGTCGCGATCCGGAAATCGCTCGAAGACGAGCTCACGTGGGACGTCGAGACGATCACCGAGGACACGAATTTCGTCTGGCGCGCTGCGGAGTCCCGCGATCTTGATTTTCGCGTGCTGAACCTGAAGTTCCGGAATCAGGCTCCGCCATCGGTGCGGGGGATGTTCCGCCAACGCCGCCGCTGGTTCGCGGGAACCCAGCACGCGTCGGGATTGCTACCCGGCCGGTACAAGCTACTCTTTGGCTTTCGCCTCATCACCTGGGCCATGTCCCCGCTGATCCCAGTGTTGTCACTCCTATTGCTGGCCGTCCCGCAGTACGTGCCCGAATCAACCCTGTACCAGTTTGGCTCGCTCGGCCTGTTTGGTGTGCTCTTTTTTATCACGCTGCTGGGGACGCTTGTGTATCTCCCCCGCGAGCGTGTCACACTGCTTGCGCTCCCGCTGACGCCACTGCTGGTCGTGTTGAACACCGCCGGCGCGCTCTGGGCGCTCATCTCCCCGGTCCACACCTTTGCCGTCACAGAGAAAGTAGCGCCCGCTCCAGAGCACGTCTCGCCGCGGGAGATCGAGCGAGTACACCCGAAACTCGAACCGGGGGCATTCGAGCACCACGATGGGGCCGATCGGCTGATCGCGGACGGGGGTGTCGACGCAGAGGACGATGCGATCCCTGCACCCCAGGAGTGAGCGAGTTCACGGGGAGCCCCTGGTCTTTATCGGCTCCGGCCTGCTACAGAGAGCAGTGATCCGATGCCCGCTGGCCAGACACGGCGACGGCAGTTGCTCGTGACATTCGGTTGTCTTGCCGGTGCTGGCTGTCTTGCCCCCACAGGTGACGACGGATCGCCGCCGGAAACAGAGCCTGATCACTGGCAACTCGTCGTTGACGAGCAGTGGGAGCGGTTCGACACCGATCGGTGGGCGGTCGGCTTTATCGACCGCGCCGAATGGATCCCCGACGACGATGCGACGGTGAGTGCCGATCACGTCACGGTCACCGACGGACAGTGTCGGCTGACCGTCGAGTCGACCGGGGCCGGGCCGGAGGGCTGTTTTCAAGGTGTCATCAATTCGAGTGTGGGCGGTGAGTCCCACCATCCAGAGGTGGGGATCCCGATCGATCCAGTCCCCGGCCAGTACGTCGAAGCGAGGCTCCAGCTTCCCACGCGCCCCGGCGTGCTCCCGGCGTTCTGGATGCACCCAGCCAATATGCACTGGCCACCGGAAATCGATATCGTCGAGTGGATTCCCGGAACGGATCCCGACCGCGTACAGGTCGACGTCCACTGGAGTCGGTCCGGCAGGTCGAACGACATGGAGACACACGAGCACGACCCGGTCTCCCTCGACGTGGGGGCAGACGTCTCGGCGGGGTTCAATACTTACGGCTGTGCCTGGTTCGAAGACCGGATCGAGTGGTACGTCAACGGCCGTCGGGTCCGAACGGTGTCGGGCTCCCAGCCGATGATCAGCGCGCTTACCGACACACCAGCGCGGCCGTTCGGCCTGATTTTTTCGACACACGTCAACCGAATCGGGGAGGCGGCCCTGGAGGAACGCTGGTCGGAGCACCTGCTCATCGACTGGGTGCGTGTCTGGGAGCGGGCCGACTAGCTACTGTGCTTCCCGCAGACAGTACGCGTGGCCCGGCTCCTCGAGAACCGTCTCTTCCTCGTCGTCGTAGTAGTTCGAGAAGACGCCGCGCTCGGCGTAGTAGACGCGACCGTCAACGGGTACCGCCGCGCTCGTGACCCGGCCGCGGTTCTCGACCCGCCAGCACCGGTCACCGGTCTCGCGATCCAGCGCGTACAGATGGCTGTCGTACGAGCCTGCGAGCACTTTGCCCGCAGTCGCAGTAAGCGCGCCGATCACCCGCCCGTTCACGTTAGTGGTCCAGATCTCATCGCCCGAGTCGGCCTCAAGCGCGCGCACGATGCCGCTGTCGCCGCCCGCGTAGACGATATCCTGCTCGGGATCGACGGCGGGGTTGGACATGTTCGACCGGCCGGTGTCGACGGCCCACTCCTCGCTGCCGTCCTCAAGGTCGAGACAGTAGAAGTTGTTGTCCCACGAGCCAAAGTAGCCCCGCCCGTCGTGGGCCGCCACGGTGCCTTTGATCTCCGCACCCGCGCGGAACTCGCCGCCCTCGCGCTCCTCGCCGTCGGCATCGGCCTGGAACTCCCAGAGGAACTCCATCGAGGGGAACTCCCAGCAGTAGACGACGCCGTCGTTCGAGCCCGCCACGATCCGGCCCAGATCGAGGTCGATCGTCGGTGAGGGATGGGGCTGGCCCCAGATCCGCCCATCGCTCCACAGCGGCTCGCCCGTCTCGGCGTCGAGTTCCCAGAGCGCCCCCGAGGAGGGGCTTCCGTACTCGGCGATCACGTACAGCGAGCCCTCGTAGTACGCCGGGCTGGAGCCGACCGCAAGCGTCCCGTCGAGGTCCGAGGAGGGCGTGTGCCAGACGATCTCGCCGTCGTCGATATCCAGTGCGTAGACGTCGCCGTCGTAGCCACCGATGTACGCCGTGTCGCCCACGATGGCCGCCGAGCCGTGAAAGCCAAAGTCGGTCGCGCCGGTCTGGACGGTCCACTTCTTCTGTCCGTCCGGGCAGTAGGCGTCGATCCGGCCCGTATCGCCCGCGAAGACGATGGTATCGCCCGCCGGGGTCGGGACCGGGCTGGCCTTCGCCGCCGTATGGCCCACGTAGTTCATCGGCGTCGACCAGTTGACCTCGACTGACTCGGGGACGTGCTCGTCGGGGTAGTAGTACAGTCGCCGGAGCCCACGGCCGAACATCGAGACGTCCTCGTCGGGATGGGTTGCGTACTCCGAGACCGAACTCGCCGGTTCCACGGGATCACACTCGATCGTCTCCTGGGGGCTCGGCTCGCCGCCGAACTCCGCACAGCCCGCGAGTCCGGCCGTGGCCGCCACGCCCGCCGCCTGGAGGAGTCGGCGTCTGGTGGCCCAGGGGTCACTGGTGGAGGGGGTCATTATGCATGGAGATAGGCGGAACCCGCAAAAACGTCACGGTCGGGAGTACAGTCGAGATCGTGCTCGCTATGGAGATTACTCGTCGTGAACCAGCCGATCAGGGCAGAGGAGATATCAAGGCAGGTCTGTGGTAGCGTTGATGAGGTCGTCTTCGGTGGTCCAGATATAGAGTCGGCCAGCTTCAGCAAGCATCTCAAAGATTGCTGTCTGCATCCCACTGTAGGGATTCTCAGTATTCGCGTTCGTTTCAACAGCTTCCGGTGTCAGGTCGGTGTACTCGCGTTTGAGCACATGTGTTTTCTGGAAGTACGTTTCGAGAGCTGTGAAGTAGCCCTGTTCGACGAGGAAACCGCCCTGATCGTGTTCGCTAACACCGATGATGAAATCGGTGTAGTCGGCAAGAATTCGGAATTTGAGATATGTGTTCACCCATTCTTGCCGGATATCAACCATCAAGAACGCGTACGCGCTGGTGCGTCGGTTCAGTCTATCTTTGACGAGCTGGAGTCGGTGGATTTCGGGGCGACCGTAGCCACCAAGTACGAAGTACGCGCAATCGGCCGAAAAGATCGGAGATAGCTCTGCGACACTGTGCTTGAGGGCCTCGTATTCCTCCGGCGATAACGAAGTATCGTGGAGGTATTCGTTGGCTTTTTCCGAAAGTTCCGCCGCTCTGTTCTCCTCGATCATATATGGTAGTGACTGCGGCTCCACATTAATGCAGTGATCGAATCGGTTACCGATTCAGTCATAACCGATTCGTATCTGGGCGAAATACTTAATCCGGTTCTCCCCAAAGTAGTGTACATGAGCACACCAGACCACCCGACGGGCGGGATCGATACGGTGCGGGAACGACTGAACGTCGTCACCCAGGAGACGCGATTCTCGCTGATTCAGGATATCCTCGGGCATCCTGCCCAACTGCCGACGCTGAAGGAACTGGACTACGTCAACCCGGATAAAAGTCAGACGACGATTCGCCAGCACCTCCAGAAACTCGTCACCGAGGGCATCGTTGAGGAAGTCGCGCTGCCGAAAGACCAGCGGCAAAACGACCTCCCGTACAAGTTCTACGGGCTTAGCGAGGAGGGCCGTGAGTTCCTGGATGAACACGGGCTACTCCGTGCGGAGGAAACGCTGGGGGAGATATACAACACCATCGAAAAAACCGAGACTATCCAGCGGTACGAAACCGCACCGCGGCCCGACCGCTAACACTTTCGCACCACGTTTCAGCTGTTTCACTTGGCGGTCCAGATCAAAAACTGCCCCATCACGAGACGTTGGGCTTCAGCGCGGTTTCGCGAACCCGCTCGAACGCGTCGGCGTTCTCCCGTGCGAGCTCTCGCATGGTGTCGGGGTGTGCATAATAGTACGAGAGTGCCTCGTACACTGCTGCAAGCGCCACGTCGAGCTGATCAGCAACGTGGGGCGGTGACTGATCGCCGTCGATCACCATGTCGGCGACCTGTCGAACCGCAATTCGAGTCCCCTCGATCCGTGGCTCACCCCTGAGAACGTCTTCGTCCTGGGTGATAGTCATACGCAATCGTATGCGCGGCTCCACTAATACGTTTGTGGGGCGAAATTGACGACTGCCAGCCACGGGCGGAATCCGCAAACACGTCACGGTCCGGAGTACAGTATGTCGTCGATATCATCCTCGTCCGTCGCAGTTCCCGATGCTATCCGTCCACTGCGCATCGTTGCTTTCTCGGATGCCGAAAGCGGGACTGCACTGTCCCGGAACGAGTCGACGATCTCGTTCGGTGACCGGCAGGCAGTGTCGAGAATTCGCGTGAGTAACTCCTGTTTCGTGATGGATTGTCCGGTCTGGCATCGTATCTCCGCCTGCAGCGCTTCGAGGCGGGCGTTCGTCTCGTCGTCGATCCGAATCTCCCGCATGCTCAGTTGTTCGCGCTACTGCCACAAAACGATGCTGTAGCTACCGCTCTCGGGTGTAGCACGCAAAAGAAAGGAACTGCAAGGGAACTCGACTACGTCAGTCGAGTTTAGTTGTTGTTACGACGGCGTGCGAGGAGTGCAGCACCGAGGAGCGAGAGGACAGCGACCATCAGGCCGAAGCCGGGCTGGTCGTCGTCATCTTCGGGTTCCTCGACGTCATCGTCCTCTTCGACGTCGTCATCTTCTTCGACGTCATCGTCTTCTTCGACGTCGTCATCTTCTTCCTCGTCCTCATCGACGTTGACGGTCAGCGTTCCGGTCTGACTGTCATCGTCGGTGGCGACACCGTGCTCGTACTCGCCGTCGAGCTCAGCAGTGTCGACATCCTCGAACTCAACAGTGTAGTCCTCGTCACCGTCGAGGGTAACCTCTTCAGTGGCGATGGCGTCACCGTCGAGCGTGAGGGAGACGTCCTGGGTACCTTCCTCGTCACCAGTGTTGGTGATCGTGGCCGAGACGTCGATCAGGTCGCCCTGATCAACTTCAGCGTCCTCGGGGTTGAGGTCAGAGACCTCGAAGAAGGCTTCTTCTTCCTCAGGTTCTTCTTCTGCTTCGACGAGCGTGGACTCAATCTCGTCTTCGTAGTCAGTCGAGAAGCTACCGTCCTGTGCGCGGAGGTCGAACGTCTGTCCAACTTCCTCGCCCTCGAAGTCGTAGACAGCGGTGAAGACACCGTCGTCGTCGACTTCAACGGTCGAGGTCATCGTGAAGACACCGGCTGCGCGAGCGCGGGTGTCGACCTCGCTGCCAGCTGCAACGTTGGTCTCACCAGTCATCTCGGCATCAGCCTGAGCGGGCACTTCCTCAGCGGAGTCGTCCCACTCAAGTTCGCGGTCCTCAATGTCGAATTCGCCCGTGAGGGCGTCATCGTCACTGGCGAAGAAGCTATCCTCGAAGACGTTGTAGTTCACGTCGAACTCAACGTCGAGTTCGTCGGTGTCGTCACCGTAGAACTCCTCGGCAGGCTCGTCAACGGAGATGACGAGCGTACCGTCGTACTCGTTGTCGTCACCGTCTTCGAGGATGGTGACGTCAATCTCTTCTTCGGCACCGGTGGTGTCGTAGATGTCGTCGAACTTGTCGTCGTTACCAACGTACCAGACGTCGGGGTCAGCGTTCGGGGAGACATCACCTTCGAGGAAGCTGAGAACGGCACCCTCGTCATCACGGTCTGTGGTGAGGAGGTCGCCGAGCTCATCTTCGTCGAAGTGTTCAACAGCGCCTTCCAGACCGAAGTCGTCGATGCTCAGGAGGACCTGATCACCGTGTGCGAACTCGTCAGTCTGGCTGACAACTGCGTCGTCACCGAAGACATCGTCGAGGTCCTCGGCGTTATCGTCAGCAGGTGCGGTCCAAGTTGCGCTGTCGGACGGACCACTGTACTCCGAGATCGTCACGAAGCCAGTGTCAGTCTCGTCACCAGCAGCGGTCTCAGCGAACAGTTCGTAGTCACCGGCCGCAAGCGGACGGTTGAGATTCGTATCTTCCTCGACCGTCAGGTCAACATCGTCTTCCTGAACGGACCAGACATCCTCACTGTCGAACTGCTCGCCCCAATCACCATCACCGCCAGCCGTGAAGCTGTTGAACTCGAGCGTGATGGTGTCGTGGTCATCGTTGTCCTCAACGAAGACTTCGGTTTCGTAGCCGACCTCATCCTCGTCGCCGAGGATGATGGTGCCTTCGTCAGTTGCTTCGAGAGCGATCTCGATCTCGGAGACGTCACCGCGATCGATCAGCTCCGCGTCGACAATTTCGACTTCCTCGTCACCCGTCTCGGTGACGGTCACAGAGGCGCTGTCGGAGGCCGTAGTGTCGACAACGTCGAAGTCGAAGTCGTAGTCGTCAGCGTCAACGCCCGTGAAGTCAAGCGCGAACGTGCGGTCGCTACCGCGGTCGAGCGTCACGGTTTCGTCATCCTCGTCGACGCTATCGACAGCGCCGCCGAAGATGTCTTCAAGATCCTCTTCGTCGAGGCCGTCAGCGGACACTTCGAGCGCGTAGGAGCCACGGTTGGACTCAACGTCAAGCTCAAAGTCATCCGTGATGTCGCTGACTTCGTCAGCTTCGAACTCAGCGTCGAGGTCCTGAACTGCCAGCTCGAAGGTGTCAGCCTGATCTGGGTCGTTCTCACCGCCACTACCAGTCAAGTAGTAGTTGTCAGCGTCACGGTCAAGATCAACCGTTACGACACCAGCGCTATTTGCACTCAGTTCCGTAACAAGGCTTGTAGACCCATCATCGTAGGTCCGAAGCTGAACGTCTTCGTTGTTGTCGAAGCCGTCAACAGCGATTTCCTGGCCGCTCCAGACAAGCGATCCGGACAGATCACTGTAGTCGGAGTAGTAGACGTCAACGCCGAGTTCTCCAGCGATGTCAGCTTCCGTATCCTCGTTGACCGTCAGCGTCGCATCGTCACTCAGGGTTTCAGCGCCCTGTGGGACCATGTCGCCAGCTGCGCCGTCATCGGAGAAGTGCACGTTGGCGTCTAGGTCGTATGGACTAGACTCGTGGGTGAGGACCGTATCGAGTTCAACTTCAATGTCGTCCTCGTCACCAGTCTGCTCTTCACTGACGCCGAGGATATCGCCGTCCTCGTTGGTGATGGAGACGAAGTAGTCAGCGTCTTCGCCGTCATTGAGGATTGCATTATCGACTTCAAGCTCAGTCACAGGCTCGTCCTGATCAGCTGGGTCGAAAGTGATCACACCACCAAAGACCGTAGCGGTCTGATCGACATCTTGAGCACCGCTGAGGTCATCTACATCTTCGTAGATCTCAACCGTGTGCTCGCCAGGCGAGGCCTCTTCAACTGTCTCGCCGTCAACATCGTCGTCCTCAGCTACGGTGACCACTACGTCTTCGCCGTCGATATCACCAACCTGTGTGATACCGACAACGTCTCCGTCAGTGTCGTCGCCCTCGTGGACGACAACATAATTACCTGCATCTGCCGTTACATCCTCGACGGTAATATCAGTACCGTCAACAGCCTGGTCATTGAACTCCAGGCTCGCTTCGTTGGCGGCTGCGACGCCCGCGAACGATGCGGACATTGCAACCATCGAAAGTACCATAATCGCGGCCAGGAACACTGCGCGTCCCTTTTTGCGATATGATTCTGTATTGCTTGTCATGTGTTGTTGTGTTATCTCATTGTCGTCGGCATCAGCATCTTTCTCACGCGGACCGTGATACTCAACTGCTGGTACCATGGGTAGGGGTACGTTATACAAGTTAGACCATGATTATAAATGCTTTGTGGTGGTTTCGGGGCATGGTAAACCGTGCCATAACCCCTGAAGTCGACGATATCGGTGAATTAAGTAAATCTTACCGTCAGACATTCGTCCGACTCACTATATAAACCGCGAGCGGATCTGTTGTCTCACACCAGTGTACGTAACTGTTGGATCCCGAACACCCAGCTCCAGACACCGCCGAGGAGGAGTATGACCGACTCAGATCTTCGTGACCAACTGGACGAGAAACACGAGCGCAACCGGGAGCTCCGGCTGGACGCAATTCATCGGTGGGTGGAGTTTATCGAGGAGCAACCGCCGGAGGTGTGGGGGCCACAGCAGAACAGACTGGTCAACTCACAGTTACAGTCCGCCCGCGAGTCCGGACTTGACGCCGAGCACTACCGGCGTATCGAGGAGGCGGGCAAGAATCAGACGGAGTAGCCTGCCACAATCAGGATCACGCCCGTGCCAGCCACGACGGGACGAACTCGCCGGTCGAGACGCGATCCCAGACGACGATCGCGGAGGGCAACACGAGCACCGAGCTCAGCCACGCGTAGAAGACACCCAGTGCGAGCAGCAGGCCGAACTCCATGATCAGTGGGATCAACGCCAGATACAGCACCCCGAGGCCACTCACCGTCGTCAGCATGCTGCCGGTGAGCGCGCCTCCAGTCCCACGCACTGTCGTCTGGAGGGCGTCCTGTATGCTTTTCCCGTCCTCGAACTCGTCGACAAAGCGGTGCATGAAGTGGACGGTGTAGTCGACGCCAAGCCCGATCGACACCGACAGAATCGGCGCGTTGATCGGTGAGAGTGGGATATCAAACGCCCGCATCGACCCGGCCAGCAACGCCACGGCGAGCAACACCGGGACGAGGTTGAGCACGCCGTAGACCGCCCGCCCTTCGAGCCACCAGTACGAAAGCACCAGAAAGACCATGGTGAGGACGAACGCGACGAGCAGGCTGTTCAACGACGCATCCGTGATCTCTTCGAGGATCGACTCGAAGATGACGAGCTGTCCGGTCGCCGTCGCATCGAGACGCATGTCCTCCGCGAGCGCGCGGGCGGCAGCCACTGCCTCCTCCTGTTCGGCATCGACGTCGACCTGCACGTCGATCACAGCCCCAGTTCGGTCGGTCGTCAAGCGGTCCCGTGCCTGATCGCCCGCGGGCGAGTCGAACAGATCATCATACACCACGTCGACGTTCCGGTCCGGGATCCCGTCACCGCTTCCGTCGTACCGTTGAACAGTTCGGGCGAACTCGGGATCCGCCGATTCGTGGGACTCGATCACACTGAGGATCGACTCGGCATCAGCCTGCCGCCCCTCGGACTTGAAGGCATCGTCGGGGTCGTAGAGCGCACGGTCGATCTCCGTGAGGCCGCGATCGGATCGTAAGTCATTGTCGTCGACATATATTGTCACCGAGTCCTGGAACCCCTGCTCGAAGTCGTCTTCGAGATACGAGAGCACCTGTATGAACGTGTACTCACCCGGCTGGAGCGGTCCGGGCAACGACTCGTACTGCTCGATCCGATCCTCGTCCGGGAAGAAGGCCTGCTCGTCGAACTCGGTATCGACGCCGGTCCCATACGCGGTCGCCCCGACACCGAGTGCGAGCACTGTGACGAGAAACACCACTGGGGCGACTTTCGAGATCGTCACACCCACCGTGAGCACTCGCCCCAGCGCGGAGTCTTCTTTTCCGAGCGGGCTCGTTCCAAACTCGGGGAATCGCGTTCCCTCGCGGAGCGTGTCAGCGCCCACCTTCCCGGCGGGGAGGAAGATTCCGAAGATGAGGAACGTAAAGATGATCCCGGCAGTGCCGACGATCCCGAAGTCACGGGTGACATCGCTGATGAGGTTCGCCAGCAGGCTAAACACGGTCGTCAGCGTAACGATCAGGAGGGCAATCAGGAGCTGCTGGGTGGTGATCCGCATCGACTCCTCGATCTGTTTGCCCAGCTCCCGTTCTTCCCGATAGCGATTGATAATATGGATTCCGAAGTCGATCCCGACGGCGAGCAACAGCGCGAAGACGGTGATCAGCTGATCCGAGAACGGGATCTCGGCGAGCGTCATGAAGCCAAACGTCCAGATAAACGTCAGTACGAGGGAGACGAGCCCCAGCATGAGATCGATCGGATCCCGATACGCAACACCGAGGAAGAAGATGATCAGGATAATCGCCGCGGGGAAGACGACGATCGCCGTGTCGCTGAGCAACTGAAGTGTCTCCTCTTCGATGATCGCATCGCCGAAGAGGATGACGTTCTCGCCGGACTCGTATCCCTCAATGCTGTCCGCGATATCCTGTGTCTGGAACTGGAGATCGGCCGTATCACTCGTCTCCGCGTTTGGCGGGGTATTGTACGTGATTGCCACCTGCGCGACCGACGCCGACCCCGACTCCGGTTTGAAATCCGTGCTGACGGGCAGCCCAGCCGTCTCGTCGGCGTCCGCAATCGCCTGGTCGAGCTGGCGCTGTGGCGTGCGCTCGATCGTGCGATACTTGTCTTCAGCTGTCGTCGCGTCGGGATCGAGCTGCTCTGCGACAAGCGAGGCCGGACTCGTCGAGGACTCGACACGCAACCCGTCTTCGGTCTCGATACGGTCCTGGAAGGTTAACATCCGTAACAGCGACGGCTTCGAGAGGACGTTTCGATCGTCCTCCACGAACAGCTGTGCCGTTGTCCCGCCGGTATCACGCCCCTCGTCCCGGAACTCCTCTTGGATCTCATCGAACGCTTCCTGTGCGTCCGAGCCTTCGGTGAACTGATCGGCACCGGCCTCCTCTTCGCCCTCGCTGACGGCGATCGCCCCCAGGAAGACGGCAGTGATCACAACGAAGACGAAAACGACCGTCCAGGGGCGCGTTGTGATTGCTGTGTTGACCCACCGTGTGAGACGGGAGTCCTCCGCCTGATCAGTGTCTGCTGAACTCATCAGCTGTTTGCCCGCCGCTGCCACCAGACTCCAGCAACGGCGATAGCCGCGAGGACACCGCCGATCGGGAACAGAAGAGCGAGCAGCCCACCATCATCATCTTCTACCCCTTCCTCGACATCGACCGGGAACTGGTAGGTATCGGAGACAGTCGTGTCACCACGCTCGGTATCGTACTGGAAGTCGAGCTCGACCGGATACGTCTGGACCTGTGCGTTCTCCGCTGCGGTCATATCGAACCGGATCTCGGCGGACTCATCCGGTGCAAGCGAGGGGACGAACGCCTCGTCGTCCTCACTTTCCAGCGGGCTATCCGTGTACAGGGCTGCATCGATATTTGAGAGTGTTTCGGGCCGCTGGTTCGTGATTTCTATGATCAGGTCTGCAGTCTCACCCTGCCGAACTGTCGTCTCTACGCCATCCAGCGAGAATTCGTCAGTCCGAGGATCCACCACGACACGCTGGGAGATCGGGCCATCCTGTCCCGTCGATCGGTCCCCGGAGCCGTATTCGACTGTGAACTGGAGCTGGCGTGGCCCTTCATCTGCCTGCCCACTCACGTCAGTCGGATATCTGAACGAGGTTGTCTCCCCTGCATCCAGTTCGGGCAGTGCGTACCGCGTATCCTCGATGAACAGCGACTCACTCTGGGGCTCAACGATCAGTACTGCGTCGTCAACGTTCCGGGGCCCCTCGTTCGTGATATTCCCGGTGACCTCGCCGTCGTAGCCAACCGACAGCGTATCCTCTATGGTATCGATAGCAAACCGCTGTTCGGCTGCCGGAGCGAGACTGGCCGTTTCGGGCCCGGCCTGTCGTTCGATCCCGGCGCCATCTCGATAGCTAAGGTCAAGCTGGATGGGCTTTTCGCCGCCACTTGTCGTCTGGGGGATCTCCACATCAACCGTGACCGATGCTGACTCATCCGGTTCGAGATCGCCGAGTAGCTCTTCGGCAGTGCCGCCGTCAACCGTTATGCCGCCGCCACCACTGATCGTCGCCTGCGTCGCGTTTGCAGCCTGTGCGCCGACGTTTTCGACAGTTAGTGTTGCCGGTCCGTCCCCGCCAGGCTGGACGTCCGTGTCAACATTGGAGATGTCAAACCGTGGCTCGTCGGGAACGACGATCGTGAGATCGAACCGTTCACTGTTGGTCCTGTCCGAGCGCGTTCCGGAGTTATCCGACACCTGCCACGTGTAGGCGTAGTCGGCTTCGACGGTGATCTCGTACTCGCCCGGATCGAGATCATCGGGCGCTTCGATGCGCTGTGTTGCGCTGATGCTCTCACCCTCGGGTAACGACCCCAGCGAGGACTGGCCCGACTTCACGTCAAACGGCCCCTCATCAACGACTTCGACTGAGAGGCCACGGGCGGTCGTCACACGCTCGCTCTGGGTGCCAGTATCAAGGTCGCCCCGGTTTTGCAGCTGAATCTCGATCGATTCCTCGGTGCCAGCGTTGAGCTCCGGCTCGGGCAGGAAGGCGTCGAGGTCGGGCTCACCCCGTGTCAGCTCGCCGGACGATGAATCCGGAGCGGACTGCTGGGCAAGGACGGCTGGGACGGCAATGGTAACAGCGGCCAGAACGACAACCAGCGCCGCGACCGCAACAGCAGTTCGTCGATCCGCTTTCACAGAAACCACCTACTCACTTGTCGGGGAGGACGCCCCATTTGGACCGACTTCACGCTGTCGTTCATGCACACTTGTTTGGGACCTGATTATTAAGAATTGTGATTGAACATTCAATCACTTTGTTTATCGTGCTCGACATCGAAATTGGAGTATGCTACAGGTGGGACACACCTCCACAGATGTTGGTTGTTTATATATCCAGATAGAGTCACCATCGACCCAGAGTGGACCACCGTGACAATGGCTGAAGATCCGTTTGCGGACGCGGCGACGACACAAGAGGAGATCCTTGGGGCAACGTACAGGGCACTGTGTACTGACGGCTACGCCGATATCACCATCAAATCGATCGGTGAACAGTTCGAGAAGAGCCCGTCGCTTATCTACCGGCATTACGAGGGAAAAGACGACCTCGTGCGAAGCTGTCTGGAGTACCTACTGGAGGGCTTCGAGAGTCAACAGACCAGTGGTGAGCTCGAAAACCCCCAGGAGCAACTCGAGGAGTTCGTTACGTCCATGCTCTCCACGGAGCTCGACGACGAAGAGCGCCAGTTCATGGCGACACTCGTTGCCCTCCGGGCTCGGGGTGTTACCAACGAGGAGTATCGAAAGCTGTTCACACGCAGTGATACGATCCTCCGATCACATCTCGTGTCAATCATCCAGTCCGGAATCAACACAGGGGAGTTCCAGGAGTGTGACCCGGAAAGCGTCGCAGAAACACTTCTCTCTATTCTCTCCGGCGTCTCGACCCGACAGGCCACATCCATGTCGGATGAGTGGGTCATCGATGTCCACTCTGAGGTCGAGGAATACCTGACGCTGCGTGTCTACGCTGAGTGATTCGGCCATCAGTTGCGGTCGAAAACCGCCCTACGATTCTGTCATGGCGTCATTAGTGTCAGTACTCATTATTGTGTGAGACGCTCGTCTCACAGATAGGCGTTTCCTGTGTTGCCGGGGGGCCACAGCCTATTCCAAACAGCATCTCGGCTGTTGATATTCGACACAGTCAAGTGATACCGTTCCCCTCTGCTCCGGAGTCCTGGAGTCGCTACTCCTTAATTGCGTCCTCGACCAGCGCTCGCGCTTCCTCGTACAGCTCCGTCGTCGTGGCCTCAGTTCGACCCTCCGCAGTCACCCGAACCAGCGGCTGGGTCCCACTGGCGCGCACGAGAAACCAGCCATCCTCGCGCTCGACCCGGACGCCGTCGAGCGTTTCGACGGACTCGTACTCCTCCTGTGCACGCGCGGCGACCCGTTTCATGATCTCGCGTTTGGCGTCGACTGCGATGCTCTCCCGGCGAAGCGGGTAGTTCGGAAGCTCCTCGACCAGCGCCGACAGGGGCCCCTCCCGGTCGACCAGGGTGGCGAGCTTCGCTGCGGCGAGCGGACCATCCGGAGCCAGCGTTTCGTCGGGCCAGATCCAGGCACCGCTTGGCTCCCCGCCGAACACCACGTCGTCCTCGCGGGCTCGCTCTGCGACGAACACGTCACCTACGCGTGTGCGCGTGAGCGACGCACCGACCTCGGCGAGCGTGTCGTCTACCGCGAGGCTGGTGTTCAGCGGGGCAGCCACGACGTCGCCCTCGCCTGCCGCCCGGCGACCGAACAGGGCAAGGAGGGCGTCACCAACGATGAACTGGCCGGTCTCGTCAACCGCCATCATCCGATCGGCGTCGCCATCGTGGGCGATCCCCAGCTCGGCGTCGGTTGCGGCGACGTGTGCCTGCAGCGTCTCGCAGGCCGCCTCCGTGGGTTCGCTCGGCCGACTGGGGAAGTGGCCGTCCGGCTCGCCGTTGAGTGTCTCGACCGAGCAGTCTAGCTCGCGGAGGACGCCCGCCGTGACGCCGCCTGCACCGTTGCCGACGTCCACGACGACCGAGAGGTCCTCGATCGGGGCGACCGCATCGACGATGGCTTCGTGATGGCGAACCGTCGCGCCGTCCCACTCGCTCACTTCCCCTACGGCATCCCAGTCCGCGGGATCGTACCCGTCGGCCTCGACGAGCGCCTCAATACGCTCCCGTCGTTCCTCGTCGAAGGCCATGCCCGAGGGCGTCCAGAGTTTGATCCCGTTATCCGTGGGCGGGTTATGCGAGGCGGTGATCATCACGCCCGCATCGGCGTCACGCCAGGCCACCGCCCGCGCAAGGGTTGGGGTGGCGACCATCCCACAGTCAGTGACATTCCCACCGGACTCGCGGACGCCAGCCGACAGCGCGTCGGCGAGGAGCGGACCCGTCGTTCGCGGATCCCGACCGACGACGATCCGTTCTGCGCCATCCGCGACGAGTGCGCGTCCGATAGCTACCGCCAGATCGACCGTCACGTCCGTTCCGAACTCCCCGCGAACGCCACTTGTGCCGAACATATGTCATCTGACGTGTCGATCCCTAACAGTCGTTCGCCTTTCGGCCACCGAGGTCTCATACGCAGATGATGCCATGGAAGACTACGCAGGATCCGGGAGTTTATACGACTCAGCCTACCTGAAACGCGTATGGACGCTGTCATTATCGCTGCAGGCGAGGGGACCCGGATGCGCCCGCTTACGCGTGGGTGCCCGAAACCGTTGTTGCCACTGGGCGAATCGACCCTCATCGAGCAGACAATGGCTCGGTGTGTGGATGTCGTCGATCGGTTCGTTGTCGTCGTCGGCTACATGGGTGAGACGGTCAAGGACCGGCTGGGAGCGGAGTACGCGGGGATCCCGATCGAGTACGTCACACAGGAAGAGGCGCTCGGGACCGCCCACGCGATCGGCTGTGCACGGGAGGCAGTCAGTGATCGATTCCTCGTGATCAACGGCGACGTCGTCATCAACGAGACACTGCCCCGACAGCTTGCCGCGGACGATGGTGCGACGGTCGCCGTCCAGCCAGTTGCAAATCCGAGTTCCTACGGCGTGGTCGAGATCGAAGGTGGCGAAGTGACGAGCCTCGTCGAGAAGCCGGACGATCCGCCATCGAATCTAATCAACACAGGCATCTACGCGTTCGAGCCGTCGATCTTCGAGTATATTGATCAGACAGAAAAGAGCCCGCGTGGGGAGTACGAGATCACCGAAGCGATCGAGTTATTGATGGCCGATGACCAGTCGGTCACGGCCGTCGAAT
This sequence comes from Natranaeroarchaeum sulfidigenes, assembly GCF_017094485.1. Classification (NCBI taxonomy): domain Archaea; kingdom Methanobacteriati; phylum Methanobacteriota; class Halobacteria; order Halobacteriales; family Natronoarchaeaceae; genus Natranaeroarchaeum; species Natranaeroarchaeum sulfidigenes. The sequence goes on along the minus strand of NZ_CP064786.1, from coordinate 494,512 downwards.
ACGACGGTCCGTGGCTCGATGTCGGACGCCCGTGGGAGCTGCTGAATGCCAACGAGGCTGTGCTGGACGGGCTGGACGGTCGAATTGACGGGACCGTCGAGGACGGCGCGACCCTGCAGGGCGAGGTCGTCGTCGAATCCGGCGCGCGGATTCGCTCGGGTGCATACGTCGAAGGCCCCGTAGTGATCCGCTCGGGGGCTGATGTTGGACCGAACGCCTACGTTCGCGGCTCCACGGTGATCGGCGAGGACGTCCGGGTTGGCAACGCCGTCGAGGTGAAAAACTCCGTCCTGATGGCTGGCACCGCAGCGGGCCATCTCTCGTATATTGGCGACTCGGTGCTCGGGCAGGACGTCAACTTCGGCGCTGGAACGAAGGTTGCGAACCTCCGCCACGACGATAGCGCTGTCCGGATGCTGGTGAAAGGCGAACAGATCGACACTGGCCGGCGCAAACTCGGCGTCGTCGTCGGTGACCGAACGAAAACGGGGATCAACACGAGCCTGAACGCTGGCGTAAAGCTGGGTGTCGAGACGGCAACGATGCCCGGAGAGTCAGTACTGCACGATCGGACGAACTAGCTGCTGCTTGCGGACGTTCCAGAGACAAAGCTCCGGAGTTTGCTGCGGGAGTAGGACAGGCCCGGACGGCCATCAAACCACCAGACAATGATGGTGATCCCGAACAGGCCGAACTCGAACAGCAAGTAGTTCGACAGATCCAGCGTGAGGAATGCGTCGATGACCGATGGAGTCTCCCCCTCCTCGTAACCAGGGACAGAAAGCAGGGGCCACAACAGAAAACGTGCCTCGGCTGGGTCGCCCCACAGGAACGCGGGTACGGCGTCGACAATCACGTGCGAGAGGTTTCCAATCGCGAACGCGATGCCCCACTCCGCTTGGAGCCGGTGGTGACGCCGACAGGTCTCGTAGACCGCGAGGCTGACCGGAACGGCAAACAGAAAAGAGTGGGCGAGAGTTCGCCCAGTTGGGAGGATCCCAAACGTCCACGACAGCGGCTTGTCAATCAGGTCGGGAAACTGTGTGCCGACGACGAGGAATATCGTCGCAACAGCCAGTGGTCGGTGTCCGTATCGAGTGCGCGTGTAGAGCGTATACAGGAGGTACCCAACCGCGAGATGTCCCCAGGGCCACATATCCCGCTGTAGAACTGGAAGCAACTTAACTTGCGGTCTATGAACAATGTGGCTGTTGACCGTCTGAATATGATTGCTGGCGTGGATCCAGCATCAACAGTCCGAAGGACGGGAGTCCTACTGTGGGATCTAGTGAGCTGATCAGGTCCTGCGATGACCCACTATCAGCACGGCTACAACCCCGACAAGCGTGACCAGCACGCCGAATCCTGGCTGGTCATCGTCAGCAGGTTCGTCGTCGGCAGTATCGTCTTCGGTTTCGTCGTCCTGCTCGGTATCATCAGCGTCCTCATCTTCGGTCTCATCCTCTTCAGTGTCGTCCTCCTCGGTGTCATCGTCGTCCGCCTTGGTGACGGTGAATGAGAGGTCCGTCGAATCGTCTTCCGTTTCGAGGACCATGTCGTACTCGCCCGCATCGTCGAAGGTGGTTGACAGCGTCACATCGGCCGCCTCATCACCATCGAGAGCCGTCGTATCGCTGTCGACAACGTCGCCGTCGAGAAGTAGCGAGACATCCTGTTCGTCATCCTCGTCGCCGGTATTCTCGACTGTCGCTGTGACCGTTAGCGTCTCGTCAACGCTGATCGAGGAGTTCGCCTCGACTGTCGAGATATCGAACGCCGCAGGGTCAGGCGATGGGGTTGGAGGCGGTGACGGGGCTGGCGACGTGTCGTCCGAGTCGTCAACGTCGACGGTCAGACTGTCGTCACCAATGATCTGGACGTCCGGCTGATTGTCAGCCGTCGCCACACCGGTGAATGCATACTCAGTGTCGTCCGCTGCGTCTTCTGGGACGCTCACTGAGTAGGAAATCTCAACGGTATCACCGTCTTCGAATGGCTCTTCGAGCCCGATAGTGAGGCTTTCGTCGTCGATCGCATCGATCACCGGATCAACCGATTCGCCGTCGTGTGTCACCGACTGTACGGTTGCGTCCGAAACCCGCTCGTAGTCCTCGAAGACGGTAATCCGGTCAGCATCATCGTCGAGTTCCAGCGCCAGGTCAACAGTAGCGGTTTCACCCGCGTCAACGGTAGTCGGATCCAGTGACCGATCCGCCGACGCTATCGGATTCTCCGCGATCTCAACGGACGAGTCGCCACCGATATCCACGTCTTCCTGCTCGTCGATCCCGGCCGTGCCATCGAACGACACTGTCTCGTCACTGTCGACCGCGTCTGCAACGGTCACCGTGTACTCGACAGTGACCGTATCACCGTCTTCAAAGGACTCTTCTGCTGCAACCGTGAGCCCGCGATCATCGACAGCAAAGATCACGGGATCGATAGACTCGCCGTTGTGTTGCAGATCACCAGCTTCCGCAGCACCGGCGTGTGTGAAGTCGTCCTGGATGGTCAACCGATCACCGCCGTCCGTGACGGTGAGCTCAACGGAGACAGCAACACTGTCCCCGGGCTCAACTACCGTCTCGCCGACCGTTCGGTCAGCCGTGTCGACTGATGCGAGGCCGACACCGCTGAACGCAACACTGGCTGCGACGACCGAGACGAGCAGCACCGCAGCGACCGTGACAGCCCGTGACTTCGTTTGAGTGAATTTCATATCGTGTGTCACCAAGCTGTACCGTTATTCGGAGTCTCCACGACGCCAGTTGTCCGCAGCATCGCGGAGCGTGTCGGTGTCTGTCTTTCCATCCTCCCAGTCGGATTCGGCGTCCTGGAGGCTCTCTGTCGATACGTCGCCGTCTTCAGTGTAGTCGTCGAGGTCTTTCGTCTCCACTGCGTACGGGATTGTCGCACGGTCCTCCTCGGTAGCAGAGAGAGCGTCCTCCTGTGAGACGGTTGGCGGGGTGACGATATCGAGCACTCGTGGAGCGTTGTCAGTGTCGGCGCCCGCAAAGTTCCACTCCTGTTGGGAGTCCTCTGTTACTACGTCGCGCAAGCCACCGGGGCCGAAGCCGTCGTGAGCGGACACCGCGAACGCGAGTTCATGATCCACCAGCGGTGCCTCGAGTGCCTCAGTCGAGAACTGAAGGACGATTGCATCGTCCATCTGAACGAGTTCGATATCCAGGTCGCCGATACTGTCTCCCTCGGCGTCCTCGAACTCGGTGATGTCCTCGCCATCTGCGGCCAACATATACTGGTACTCGGCTTCCAGAGTCGCCTGGACCCCCTCGCGGGCGTCGTCGGTTCCCGGAGCTTCACTGTCAGGATTCCGGATGTAGACCTGCGGGACCGGATGTGAGAAGCCGCGAGGCAGGTCGAACTGGTTCTCGAGTCCGTCCGGGTCCATCTCGAAGGCGACTGCTGCGCGTTCGTCGTACTGATCTTCGTAGACGGCCACGCGGTCGATGTCTATGGAGCCGTCCGGAATCTCGAACTCACTCGGATAGATGTAGTTTCCGGGACCGAAGCCGGTTCCGTCGCCGCCGTCGTATTCGCGGACGAGTTCACCGGGATAGACTCGGTTGCGGATGCCCTCCACCATGTCGAGAAGGGGAATTACGGCCTCGTTTTCGGTGTCGTATTCGAGTGCCTCGCTGTTGTCGATGTCGTTCGGCGTCACCGCATCGATGATGTAATGACGGGTGAACGGGTTGTCCGGGTCCTCCCACTCATCGTCATCGAAGCGCGTGTCCTCGAATTGGAAATCACCGCCGTCTTCGGTCACCGCACGGAACCCACCACCATCTTCGCCCAGAAGTAGCGGTGCGAGTTGGAGATCTGTCAGGTCGCTCTCGAATGAATCCTTCGGAATCGTAACCTGGATCTCGTTACCGTCGGTCTCTGCAGTCCCGGTTGCAACAGGATCTGGATCCTCCTCATCGATCTGTTCGGTGGTGAAGACTCTTGGGTCAGTGAACCCGTCCGCTTCGATCCAGAGGTTGTATTCATCCTCGAACGAAGTGAAGAACGCATCGCCGAAGGGATCGAAGTCGACACCGTCCGCGTCGTGGGATTCATCGCGGACGAAAATATGTGGGAACTGAAGTGAGAAACCATTCTCGTCGTCGAACGGACTTTCCAGGTCCGCAATCTCGAACGCAAACTGCACACTCTCCTCGCTCTCACGAACTTCGAAGTGCGTAAGATCGAATGCACCCTCGTTGAACGCCTCGTCCGTCGGGTATTCGTACCAACCGGGACCATCGTCCGTCCCTTCGGGAACGTCCCACGATGCCAGCACGTCGAACTCTTCACCGAAGTCCTCGGTTTCGAGCACGACGAGATCGTCGACTTCGACGATCGTCACCGAGTCGTCCTCGTCGTTGTGGTCGGCAGCGACGTCTTCCTCGTGGAAGTGGTCAAATGTGTCCGTTTCCTCCGAAAGCTCGACGGTTTCTGGCTCTTCGTTGAAGTTGATCACGACCGAGACCCGCTCGGGACCGTCGATGTCGAGATCGGAGCCATCTCGACCGAACAGGAGGAGTTCCGCGTCTTCTTCGTCCTCGACGTCGAAGAAGATTGGCTCGAAACTGGCATCGGTATGGAGGACCTCGTGCTCGTGATAGAAGTCGATGAGGTCCTTGTAGAACTCGAGGTGGTCTTCGGGATACTCGTCCCAGTTCATGAACGCCCGCTGTCGACCGCCGGGTCGGACGTCGGCGTCGACGTTGATCATCTCGCCGTCGTCCTCGAAGCCGCGATCGTCCTCGTCGCCAAGGTGTCTGCCTTCTCCGAAGCGGCTAATCTGGCGCTCCTGTCCATAGTACAGTTTCGGGACGCCGGGCATCGTGATCGCGGCGGCCCAGCACAGTCGCATTCGCTGGGCGAAGAACTCCCACGTTTCGTCGTCGATCTCATCGTGGTTCGGATCATCGAGATCGACGGCGGCCTGATTGAGTGCGCGGAGTTCGTCATGGTTTTCGAGCGTGTTGACGAACAGTGAGTGGTCGGGAATCGCGTCCTCCGTCCGCTGCTCTATGTCGCCGAACAGGGAGCCGCCGTGAGCGTCGTCCGCGATAACACCATGAGTTGTCGTCAGGAAGCCAGCCGTGTCGTGGTGCAGCGAGAACATGTTCTCGGAGAGCGCGGCAACCCGCGGGATCGACTCGTCGAACATCAGGAACTCGCTGTCGTTGGCTCGGACGATTTCACGGATTTCCTTCCAGACGTCGTGGGGGACGCCGTAGGCGATGTCCGCACGGAAGCCGTCGACGCCGACTTCTCGGGACCAGAAGTCAGCGACTGCGAGCATGTACTCCCGAAGTGCGACGTTATCGAAGTTGAGATTCGGCATCACCTGCAGGTCCGCAAAGCCGGTGACACGAGGCTCGTCTTCGAGGAGGTTGCCGTCCTCGTCGACGAGTTCGACATCAGCACGGTCCCACCAGTCGAAGTACGGGCTCTCTTCATCCCACTCACTGACGACTGGCCAGGGGTCCGCCTCTTCGGTTTCGGCGATTGTTTCCTGGAACTGTGGATGCGTCCGGCCGGCATGGTTAATGACGATATCGAAGAGGACCTTGATATCGTGCTCGTGACATTCCTCGATGAACTCCTCGTACAGTTCCAGGGCGTGCTCACGCTCCCATTCGGGCGATAGGTCTTGCGAGATACCAGTGTAATCGGTCGTGTCGTACCCGTGTGGGCCGCCACCCGAGAGATGCTGTTCATCGGGATCGATTCCCATTCCGTCCTCGAGATCGAACCCATCGAGATAGGCGAACTGCCGTTCGACACTTGTCGCCGGGACGACCGGTGTAATCCAGAGGACGTCCACGCCGAGTTCGTCGAGATAGTCGATACCCCGAGCATCCTCGCTTCCGTCTCGGAGCGTCCCGTCGATCAGCGTTTCGAGCGTCGTCTCCTCGCGCTCGCCGCCCCACGAGCGCGGGAAGATCTGGTACATAACGCTGTCTTTGAGCCATTCGGGTGGCCGACTCGGAAGCTCGATCGAGCCGTCGTCGTGGAGTTCGATCACGTCGGCGGCGCTCTTTTTCCCTTCTGCGTCGTCGAACGCCGCTGCGTGAACGCGTGCTGATCCGTCGAAGTCCTCCGTGTCGACCGTCGCTGTCAGTCCATCCTCACTGACATCGATATCGTCGTTCGAGAGCCCATCACGGTCGTCGGCAACGAACACTGCCCAGAGGTCGTCTTCGTCAGAGTCGACCTGTGGTGCGGGGTCGGCGTTCGAGTGGACCGTGAAGGTCCCCGCTTCTTCGTCGTACTCGGCGTCAAGGTCGATCCGTGGGGCACCGTTATCAGTATCGGGCGTACTCGGATAGACTGCCGCCCCGTCAGTTTCCGGGAAGGCATAGATCGTCAGTTCGTGGGTTCCATCCGGCCCGTCTAGTTCCAGCGTGTACCAGCCTTCGGCATCCGCCTCGAATTCGACGACATTGTCCTGTCCGGCGTCGTACCGGGGGACGTCACTCGACGGGGTGGCAAACGAGAGAACTTCACTCTGGCCATCACTGTCTTCTGGTGCATCGACAAGCGACCATTCGAAGTCATCCGGAGCGTATCCATCGAAGTTCTCGCCGAGCTCTGGAAGACGCGGACCGAGGTGGTCTCGTCCCTTGTCGAAGAGAACACTGCCGTCGGGCTCTTCGAAATCTGGTGTCCCCTCAGCGTTGAAGCCAACCGCCCAGATCGGGTTAAACAGCGTTTCACCGACTGCGACGAACCGGGGTTCGCCGGGATGGTGTGACTCGACTGGTGTTTGTGGGTCGAATCCCTCCGGAAGCAATGCTTCCGCGTCGGTTGTGGTAAATTCTTCTTCCGCGAAGGTGGGCGCACCCATCGCAGAGAGCATTCCCGCCCCTGCGACACCGCCGAGCAGGGAACGTCGACTAATCTCGTGGAAGTCCGAGTCTTTAGTCATGGGAAACCCCCAGCCCGGTCGTGATGTCGTTGAGATACTCGTCTGGCTGAACAGGCAGCCAGTCAATGGCACTGTAGCTTTCTATCATGGTTGTGAATACCAAGTCCGGCGAAATGTAATGAACTAATACATAATAAATACTATGATGTATTTGTACAACAACCGTTGTTATTGTATCGGCAGTGAAAAAATGAGCTGTAATGAACTACGAAAGATCTTGAGAGCAATGGCGTGAACCAACAGTGGTGGATTCTTAGGTTTCCGCCCCCTCCCATCGGCAGTCGGTGGTACTCCCCGCTCAGAAGGGTTCTGTAGTGATGAGGCGAGGCATTACGGAGTACGCATGATGTATCTCCGGCTTTCCTCAGACTGTAATGGGACGTAATGCTGGTCACCAGTCAACAAAGCAAGTCGGCATCCTCTATACCTACCCCTTTCAATACATTTATTAAGTAACAATAAGATCCAAACATGTCGTATGAGATTGTCAAGCACGACACTCTCCGGGGATCGTACGGTCGACGACGCGACATCGCTCGCGTTATCGATCGACGAAGTGATCGGGGAATACATCCGCGAATTCGCAGAAGAGCAACATAGCACCTATCGGGATGGACTAAAACTCATCGCTGCGGGCGCTCTGACGATCATTTTCGCATACGTCGTCATCGGCGGCGTCTGGGTCGCAATGGTCGGTGCAGCGATCGGTGGAAAGGGCCTGGTAGATCTCAAACGGGCCAGAGACGAGCGCCCGGAGATCCGTGTGACCGGCGCACGGAAACGATACTGGACAGGATATGCATTTCCACGGGGCGAAGGGACGCTGCTGTTTGATGCGACCGATACAGCATCTCACACGGAGTTCAATCTCGAACGGCTGGATGATCCGGACGCGCTGGCCCAGGCCCACAACGAGCTCACGAAGATCGACCGATTCCCGACCGTTATCGATCCCGAGGACAACGTCGAAGAGGATATCGTCCGTCATCTCGGGAACGTACACAACGAACTCGCAAACACGGAGGAACTGACGCTTTCCGCGCCGGTTATCGAAGGCGACAATCCACTTGTCGAGGGACTAGAACGGATCGAGCCCGCGATGAGTGATGGTGGCGTCGATCTCGACCCCGAGTACGAGCTCGACGAGGCTGCAGAGATCGTCGACACGATCGAGGACTTAGAACAGCTCGCCTTCGAGACCGACCCAGGGGAGCAACTGCGTGAACTCAAAGAGAGTGCAGACGAGACGGTCACACACGTCGTCGAGACGCAATCGGACGCGATCGATACACTGAACGACCATATCGAGACCGCGGGAGATCTTCTCGCGACGACGACGTACAAGTTCTACTGTCCAGTCTGCCAGATCGACGAGGTCGAATCACAGCTTGAGGGCACACTCTCCGACGGTGCGGAGTGGCACTGCCCGACGTGTACGAACACGTTCACCGAGGGCGTCATCATCCCGAAACATCGGATGAAAGACGAAGTGATCGAGGACGTGTGGGACCAGCTCTGGATCGAGAAAGACGACGAGCGCCGCCGAATCTACGAGTCCATCGAGGATCAAAAGACCGAGCTCGGAGAGCGTGAATACGAGCAACGCCGCGAAGAGATCCGAACGGCTAGCGGTCGGATCAAGGACCGGCGCGCAAAGCTCCGGGACCTGCAGACTCGTGCACGTGCCGGCAAAGGAAAAATCGACGAGATCGGTGATCTGATGGTGAAATATCGGGGGCTTGCCGAACAGCGCAAGAACAAGTTCCGGACTGAAGTCAATCAAAAGGCCGAGGAAATCGACCGACGCACGAGCGAGCTTATCGAGGAAACACGAAACGTCGAACAGGAGCGGCTCGAACAGGCCGAACAGCAAGCACAGGCCAACGCACAGATGCTTCGGGCCGAACAGGAACGTCGCCACAGAGAGAAGATGGCGGCACAGGAACAACTCATCGATGTCGCCCAGCAGAACCTCGAAGCCAACGAGGCGGCCGCCGAGTTCGCCTACGAGAGCGCGAAGGCAAACCGTGTCGGTGCCGAAGCATCTGTCAGGAACTTACAGGCCAGCAAGCATCAAAAGCAGTTGCTCGAATCCATGGAGGACATAGACAAGAAACAACACATCATGGACGTCAGGGGGAGCGTCAATCCGATCCCCGCGATCAACAAGGGGCACATGATGGCGAAACGAGCAACCGGAATGAGCCGAGCAAAACAGAACTAACATGTCGAGTCAAGATCTCCACCCACTCCTGTCGAACATCAGCGAGCGTATCGGCAACGTCAGAACCGAGATACAGAACCTGATCGGAGAGGTACAGAAGATCCGAACGGCGATCACAGAGGGTGTCGAGACGATCGTCGATGCGATCAACGACAACACACAGGCACAGGCCGAAGTGAAGCTTATCGACGAGATGTCGGAAGTCCATAGCCTCGAACCGCAGATCGCGGCCGAAGAAAAAACGATCGAGGAGGAACGCGAGGAACTGGAGTCGACCCTCGATCGGATCGGCGAGCGATACCAGGAAAAACAAGAGGAGCTGGATCGCAAGGCCGAAAAACGAGTCCGCGATGTCGGCTCACACATCTTCGAGATCGACGAAAACGAGTTCGAGGAATCCGTCGAAACGCCGTTTGTCGAACACGTCACGAGCACGTGGGCCGAGTTCCGTGAACACAACAACACGGTCCAGTCCTCACGCGAGGGATCGCTCCGGCAAGCAATCGATCGGGCATACGACTCGATCGATGGGTTCATCGACCGACGTGAGCGCTTGCTCGACGATATCGATCACCACCGGGCCGACACGGCACTCACGATCGATGAGCCGACACCAATTCAGGTGCCGTGCTGGGAGATCACCGTCGAACGGGGAGCAGAGAGCAAAACCTTCGTCGTCGGACCGTCACAGATCCAACACGACGATGGAGAGTGGCTCTCCGCATCGATCGATCAACTTGACCAGTTCGACGATCCGATGTACGCAGTTACTGGTCGACCCCCGGATGACACCGCACGACTGGACGTTCGGAAGGACGATCTCGTGGACGTGATCGACCAGCATGGAGAGGAGCGTCTCGGTGGGCTTGTCTCGTACAGCGATGCGTTCGATGGCGTGATCGAAGATGGAGTCCGAATCGAGGTGGAAGAGTAATGGCTGACCTCTCGGATACCCGGGCGATCGTCGACGAGAGCGAGGTCTACGAGGGCCAGATCATCCCGACCGTCCAATCCGAAATCGGGCGTGACGTGACGGTCGGTCCAGATGCCGTGGTGACCGACGGAATCTACGGGAACGACGTGGCCATTGAATCCGGCGCACGCGTCGAAGCCTCAGTGATGGGAAGGACGGGCGTCGAACTCGACGAGTGTGAAGTGTATGGTGACGTTGGAGCAGATGGCCGGATTACTGGAATCGATGCCTATACGCATAGCAGTGTCAGCGGGACGACGATCCGCCTCCAGAACTGTGTGATTCGTGGAAACGTCGTCGGTACGACCGTCCGCCTGGAGAACTGTCTCGTGCTCGGCATCGCTGCTGCCGAGCGTGAACTCGTCCTCGAAGATAGCTTGTGTTACACGTTCAAGGCCCCTGGCGGCGGTGAATGCAGTGGTTCACAGGTGCTGCTCCCGCAAGCTGTCGCTGGTGAGTCGTTCACTATCGCGGACCCGATTTCGGTCATCGGGCTGCCGATTTCGAACGAGGACTCATCTGAGATCGAGCTCACTGACGAGGACCGTGTCGAGTACGACGAACAGACCTATCTGACGATCGCCGACCGGGTGCTCGATCTCGACGGGATCGAGGATCGTATCGAGACACTCGAAGCGATGCTGAGGGAGGTAGTTGACGAGGCCGAGGCTGCTTCGGAGGCAGACCTCCGTGCGACAGTCGCAGCTGCGCTGGATATCGACGAGGAGCGATTGCCCTGAGACCCACCTACCTCTGAGTCGTTCCCCATCTCCTCGATTCACGGGTACCGCTGCAGGAGGAACTCTGTAGACGGTAGTCGAGAAGACATCCACAAGATACGCTTGGCCTGCGAACAGCTGCTGGCTGACATCGACTGAGACGTGTGTGGAACAACCTTTTTGTGACTCTCGTTGCGAGTCAGAGCAAGTGAATAGAGTGACGGCAAACGGGACAGACGACGGCCGCGACGAGGATGCTACGCACGCAGGGAAACGGGTCGGTGTCGACGTCGGAGGGACGTTCACTGACGTCGTGCTGGTCACAGCGGACAGTCTGGTCACGGCGAAGGTCTCCTCGACCGAACCCCAGCACGAGGGGGTGCTGTCCGGGATCAGAAAAGCCTGCAATCGGGCAGGGATCGCGCCAGACGAGATCGAATCGTTCGTCCACGCGACGACAGTTTCGGTTAACGCACTGCTGGAACGCGATGGTGCCGAGACCGCGCTCGTGACGACGGCGGGCTTTCGCGACGTGCTCGAAATCGGCAGGCAGACGCGCCCCCATCTGTACGATCTCTCGGCGGAGAAAACGCCGCCGCTGGTGCCCCGGCACCGTCGATTTGAGCTCGACGAACGCTCGACTGTTGACGGTGTCGATACGCCGGTCGATCTCGACGCGCTCGACGAACTCGTCGAGACGCTGTCGGACGTCGACAGCGTCGCCGTCTCGTTTCTTCACGCGTACCGTCACCCTGCCAACGAAGCTGAGGTCGCAGCGACGCTCCGGGAGCGGCTTGACGTGCCGGTGTCGGCCTCCAGTGAGGTCCTGCCGACGTTTCGTGAGTACGAGCGGACATCGACGACCGTGGTCGATGCCTACCTGCGCCCGGCGATCGACTCGTATCTCGGCGAGCTGGTCGCGGGGGCCACGGAGATCGGCCTTCCGGAACCACAGGTGATGCAGTCCAACGGCGGGATCGCCGACCCGGATCACATCAGGGAGCGCGCCGTTACGACGGTGCTTTCCGGTCCCGCTGCGGGCGTGGTCGGCGCGAGTGCAAGCGCAGACGGCGTACTCGACACAACGGGCGTCGAGGGGATCGTCACGTTCGACATGGGCGGCACCTCCAGTGATGTAGGCGTCGTCAGAGAGCGCGACATCGCGCGGACGACCGACGTGACGGTTGCCGGGCAGCCGATCGGCACCCCGATGGTCGACATCGAGACGGTCGGCTCCGGCGGGGGGAGCATCGCCTGGGTTGACGAGGGGGGTGCGCTCCGTGTCGGGCCCGAATCCGCCGGCGCGGACCCCGGCCCGGTCTGTTATGGCAACGGCGGCGATCGGCCGACCGTCACCGATGCGAACGTCGTGCTTGGCTACATCGGCGCTGGCACGGAGTTCGGCGGCGAAGTCGCGATGGACGAGGCGGCCGCCCGCGAGGCGCTCGCCGATCTGGCCGAAGAAGCAGGTCTTTCCTCGGCGGTCGAGGCAGCCGAGGGGGTCTACAGGGTTGCGAACGCGACGATGACCCGGGCGATCCGCTCGGTGACGATCGAGCGTGGCCACGATCCGCGCACGTTCGCCCTCGTCGCGTTCGGGGGGGCCGGACCGATGCACGCGGCCGCCCTCGCCGAGCAACTCGATATCGATCGCGTGGTGTTCCCGCTGGCTGGCGGGGTGCTCTCGGCCTACGGGCTGCTGGCAGCCGACGAGAAATACGACGCGGTGCGGACCCGACGGGTCGAACTCGCGGAGGCGGATCCGGAGACGATTGTGGGAATCTACGAGGAGCTGATCGACGAGGTCGAGTCGAACGTCACCGCCGAGGAAGCACCCGTGATCGAGCGAACGGCGGCGCTACGCTACCGCGGCCAGAGCTTCGAGCTGGACGTCGACGTCGACGTCGACGAGCGATTCGATCCGGCGACCGTCCGCGAGCGGTTTACAGCGGCCCACAGGCAGGCGTACGGCTACGCGATGGACGACCCCGTCGAGCTCGTCACACTGCGGGTGACCGGAACCGTTGAGAACGAGCCGCCGCGGACCCAGTACCGCCCCCATACCACAGAGTCGGCGGAATCGAAGGACCAGCCGACCACGCGGTCGGTCGTCTTCGATGGCGAGGAGCAGAGGGCAACCGTATCCGGTCGAACCGAACTCGAACCGGGAACGACGATCGACGGGCCGGCGATTCTCGAAGGCGAGGAGAGCACGACGGTGATACCACCAACCTGGACGGGGACCGTTCGAGGGGACGGTGCTGTCGTCTGCACGCGCGGTGATCGACGATGAGCCTCGATGCGGTAACGCTGGAAGTGCTGCGGAATCAGCTGGTCGGGATCGCCGAGGAGATGGGCGAGGTGCTGATTCAGAGTGCGTACTCGCCAAACATCAAGGAGCGACAGGACTGTTCGACCGCGCTGTTCGACGCCCACGGCCGGATGGTCGCGCAGGCCGAACACATTCCGGTCCACCTGGGTGCGATGCCCGAGGCGGTCTCGGCCGTCCGTGAGCGCGACCCAGAGCCGGGAGAGGCCTACGTGCTGAACGATCCGTTCACCGGCGGGACGCATCTGCCCGACATCACGATCGTCTCGCCACTCCACCTCGACGGCGAGATCGTGGGATACGGGGTCACGCGCGCCCACCACGGCGATGTCGGCGGGATGTCTCCGGGGAGCATGCCCGCCGGTGCGATGGAAGTGTACCAGGAGGGAGTACGGCTTCCCCCAACCTGCCTCGTCCGTGAGGGCGAGCTTCGGGAGGAGCTGCTCTCGCTGATCCTCGCCAACGTCCGGAACCCCGAACAGCGCCGGGCGGATCTGCGCGCCCAGCTCGCCGCGAACGATCGTGCCGACTTGCGCCTGCGTGAACTCGTCGACGAGCACGGCAGGGAGACGGTCGAGACCGGCTTCGACGAGGTGATCGAGTACTCGCGCAAGCGGATCGAGGCCAAAATCGAGGCGATTCCGGACGGTGAGTACGTCGCCGAGGACGTCCTCGAAGGTGACGGTGTCGTCGACGAGGAGATCCCGATCGTCGCGACCGTCACCATCGACGGCGCGTCAGTGAGGGTGGATTTCGCAGGGAGCGCCGACCAGATGCCGGGGAACATGAACGCGCCGCTTGCGGTCGCACAGAGCGCAGTCTACTTCGTACTCCGCGCGGTGACTGACCCGGATATCCCGCCCAACGCGGGCTGTTACGAGCCCATCGAGGTACGCGTCCCGGCGGGATCGATCCTGAACCCGCGCCCGCCCGCGGCGGTCGTCGGCGGGAACGTCGAGACCAGCCAGCGAGTCACCGATGTCGTTCTCTCGGCGTTCGCCGAGGCAGCCCCCGACCGGGTTCCCGCACAGGGACAGGGGACGATGAACAACCTGATCATCGGGACGCGGGACACCGACGGCTTCACGTACTACGAGACGATCGGGGGCGGCTTCGGTGCACGACCGGACCGGGACGGGATGGACGGCGTGCAGGTCGGCATGACGAACACGCTGAACACGCCGATCGAGGCGCTGGAGAACGAGTATCCGTTCCAGGTGCTCGAATACGCGCTTCGCAACAGGAGCGGCGGCGATGGCCAGTACCGGGGCGGGATGGGACTCACTCGCTCGCTCCGGCTGGAGGAAGAAGCCACGGTTTCAGTACTGACCGAGCGGCGACGACTCGCTCCGCAAGGACTCGACGGCGGCGAACCGGGTGCCACCGGCGAGAACCTGATCGACGGCGACCCGATCCCCGCGAAAACCACCGTCGACGTCGACGCCGGATCGACGGTCACGATCAACACACCCGGTGGAGGGGGGTACGGTGATCCCACCGAGCGAGCGACGGAGCTTCGTGAACGAGACAGTATTGACGGGCGCAGAAATGCGGACGACGATTGAGTCAGAGACAGAGAAGCAACCGCCTCTCGGTGGGGATCGGTTACTGGGTGAGTAGACGGCGAACGATCAGATTCGCAATGGCCAAAATCCGTCTTCTACCCGCTACTCGGCTTCTGCAGTGGCGGCTTTCTCTTCTTTCTCCTGAAGCCGGCGTTCTGCTTCGTCGCGGTCTTCGGGGTAGCCCACATCGATCCGCCAGCCGTCGAGGCCGATCGCGTCGATCGTCCGGCCGGACTGGATCAGCAGGTCAATCGCCTCGCTGATCTCGTACTCGCCGCGATTCGAGGGCTGGACGAGCTTGCAGGCGTGGAAGATCGCTGGGGAGAACGTGTAAAATCCGGTCATCACCAGATTGCTCGGCGGGTCGTCGGGCTTCTCGACGACATCAGTGATCTCGCCGTAGTTGTTGGTATCACAGACGCCGTACCGGGAGGCCTCCTCGTGGGGAACCTCTTCGACGAGGAAGGCCGCATCCGCGCGGGATTCTTTCTGTCGGTGGACGACGTCGTCGAGATTCGCCTCGAAGATGTTGTCGCCCAGAATCAGCATGAAGTCGTCGTCGATATGCTCCTCGGCGGTGAGCAACGCGTGGGCGAGGCCCTTCTGCTCGCGCTGGTGGGTGTAGGTGATTGGAATGCCGTCCCACTCGTCGCCGTAGTGCTCGATGATGTCTTCCTTGCGATAGCCCACGACGACGACGAACTCCTCGGCACCGAGTTCGGCCAGTCGCTCGAAACAGTGAGTGACGATCGGCCGGCCGTTTACCTCGACCAACCCTTTCGGCTTGTCGTCGGTGAGCGGGCGGAGGCGCGTGCCCTTTCCGGCCGCGAGTACGACTGCTTTCATACTCACAGGCATTGGTTGCTCCGGTAAATACTTTATTACTCTGTCATGAATCAGTGATAGATTCGTTGTGAGGGCCGGTTGCGCTACCGTGACCGAAGGTTTGTGTATCTCCACCATCGAACAGTGGTACAATGCAGGCTGTCGTTCCGGCTGCAGGGACGGGGACTCGGTTGCGCCCACTGACGAGTGACACGCCCAAAGGACTCGTCGACGTGGGAGGGACGCCGATCCTCACGCGCTGTTTCGAGCAGCTCGTGGAGATGGACATCGAAGAGATCGTCGTGATCGTCGGCTACGAGGGCCAACAGATCGTCGACCACTACGGTGGTGCCTTTGACGGAGTCGGGCTCACGTACGTCCGGCAAGCCGAACGTCTGGGGCTAGGCCACGCAGTACTCCAGGCACGCACACATGTGTCCGGGCCGTTCGTCGTCGTCAACGGTGACAACGTCTTTGGGACGCCGCCCCGGGCGCTGCTCGATGCGTATCGGGAGACGGACGTGGACGGCGCGGTGTATGTCGAGTCCGTGAGCCCGGAGGTAGCCCGCCAGACAGGCGTCGTCGAGCTGGCTGATGGGCAGGTTGTAGATCTCATGGAAAAAGCCGAGACGCCGCCGTCGCAGCTCGCGAACGCTGGCTGTTATATGCTTCCCGAGGCGATTTTTCGGGCGTGTGACCTGCTTCGACCGGGCGCGGAGGGCGAGTACCAGTTGAGCGACGCGGTCGGCGTCCTCTGCCGGGCTGGCTACGAGTTCACCCCTGTGGAACTGGAGGGATGGCGAGTGAACGTGAACACACCGGAGGATATCGAGCGTGCGGAAGCGAAGCTGTCTGATGGAGAGTATTTTCACGACTGAAGTCGTGGATACCGCCACCTTTCATTGGTCGGCGATCGTTTCCTCGAGCTTTGCAGGGAGTCGTTGCAGGCAGCTCTCCAAAAAGCTCAGGGGAGCTTCTGCCTCAAGATGGCCAGGCTCGTGGACTATTTCTTCAGCAGTTTCGATCTGAAAGTGAGTAGTGCCGAGCGCTTCGTGGTCGTCGTCTTTGTGCCATCCAAGACTGACCGCATCGTCGACCCACTGCACACGCTGGACATCCGTGCCAGCACGGGGACGCCAGGTGACCTCAACCGTGGCCCAATCTCGGGGAAATGTTTCCCCTACGAACATCTCGATATCAACAGTAGCAACAACAGACCGTGGACGGAGTCGGGAGGGTTGATACTGGACATCGGAAAACCCCGGTTCTTTGTCGAGCCGTTCCTTGATCCGTCGGAGTCCTTCACGGCGAGTAAATCCTCGGCCACCAGCAAGAAACAGAACCATTCTGTCGCTAGCCTTCCTGTGGAAGTGTTCCCAGACCACTCTCCCCGGTATGTGGATCCACGTCGAGCTTCGTCAGTGAACTTTGCAGGCTGATAGCAAGCTGAATTGCTTCCCGCACCTGAATGTTGTATTCCCATTCCTCGATGGTTTCGAGGCGATCCCGTCGATCGCTGGGTGACAGCTCCTCACGTCCAAGGCTCTGGCGAAGTTCCTCAAGTGACTCGACTCCGTACGCCGATTTCCACGAGTCGATTTCGTCACCGATTGCACGCAACTCCCCGGTGAGTTCATCGACAGACTGCTCTTCAGCGAGGGTGCGAACCTCACGAAGGAATTGTGTGACATCGTCCGGCCTGTAACACGTGCCGTCAGCTGTTTCGACGACCGAAAGGTCCCCCTGATCGGCCATCCGATCGAGGTATTTGACGGCTGTATCCCGTGACACGTCCGCTTCTTCAGCGATCCAGCCAGCGTTTCGTGGCGTCGTTCGAGTCAGCGCAACATGCCTGACCCGGTCAGCGGCATCCATTTCTGCTGGCCACACATGTGATTGATCGGTCATGGGTTTCTCTAGAGTCGCTGTTGACTAATAGTTTGGCATAGGACGGAATAATTTGGTATGTCCCTGTCGGAACGGTTGACTGGCGAGGTCCAGACGGCGTCGGCCAGCTGTGCATGCACACAATGCACGGTCACTGTGCTGTCTGTGAACACGCCGGAGGATATCAACCGTGCAGCAGACTCAGTGAGAGGACACCAGCACGTCAGTGTCAGACGGAACCTGAACCGAGGCGTCGACGTACGAGGCCACGGTCGAGCGGAGTTCCTCGGTCGCGTCGGCAGCGTCCGGGTACAGGTGCGTGAGGTATACCGTCTCGATCTCGACGTCCTCCTTCCGGAGCGTTCGTCCCAGCGACGTGGGGGTTGGGTGGTTCGAGGGACTCGGGTGGGAGTCACGATACGCACAGTCGTGGAGCAGTACCTCGCAGCCATCGGCGAGCCGGGCAACGTCCGGGCTGGCTTCCGTATCACCGCTGAACGTGAACTGATCGCCGAAACGATAGGCCAGACAGTACGCGGAGTGGTCCGCTTTGACAGCTCGTACGTCGAATCCTGCAATGGTGTGGGTTCCGGGCTCAATCTCCGTGATATTCAGGTCGGCTCGCTCTCGGAGGTCGTCGACTGCCAGGAGCTGGGTGATCGTGGCCCGTGTTCCGGGTGGGCCGATCACCGTGAGCTCTGGGTTCTCCGAGAGGACGCGTGCCTTGACGATCGAGGAGATGTCGGCGACGTGATCGAGATGGAGATGGGTGAGGAGTACTGTATCGATCGTCTCTGCGGGATGTGCTATCTGGGCCAGTCGCTGGAAGACGCCGTTGCCCGCGTCGACGAGCAGTGTCCGATCGGTCGATTCGAGGAGGATACCGGTCTGATATCGGTCGCCGGTGGAGTGGGCAGCTCCGGTGCCGAGGACAGTCACGTTCATGGCTGGTGTAATGACTTGTGGCCACTCAGGCGTATCGGGTGAACGGATCGTACCTTTGGTGTCGATCGCCCGCGAGGATCCGGCTGAGGTTCTCGTGACTTTCGACTGGCACTATTCGAGGAGGGACCTGATGTCGACGTGGTCCACATAGGGCTCGACGAGGTACCAGCACAGGCTCACCGAGACCGACGCCGCATTGATGAAGACGTCCGTGAGTGCCATGTGTCGCTCCGGGACGAATCCCTGGGCGAGTTCAATGACCGCGCCATATCCCGTGGCGAGGGCGAGGACGAGCAGTGCCTTGCGTTTTCGTGAAATCGGGCGGTCCGTGAGGGCGTACGCGATCGACAGGCCGAGCACGAAGTACGCGAGGAAATGTCGCCAGGTTGGGAGTGCGATGCTGTCCGGCGCGGGGGTGTCCGGGGGGATTGCGAGTACCGAGAAGTAAAAGATGATCCCACAGACGATCGCGACGGCAAGGTATCGCAGCGAACGTGGGAAGACCGGCAGCGGAAGGCGCATGTACAGGTGGTCCGGGAGTACTGGAAAATAGCTGTCGGATTCGTGGTGATTGGAGTGACTTGTACCTCAAAAGCCCCTGGCGTGCTCGACTCCCGCGGCTCGCTGCGCGCTTCGGCCTCCGGCCTGCAGTGCTTGTTTCGCCGGGGTTCGGCGAGCCCGCCAGCCCCTTTTATTCCCACCCCGTGGTTGGTGTGGGCTGGTACGTGCTCATGGGTGTTTCGGGCGTTTTGACGAAGCTTTTTATCACTCAGGTACCATGTGCGCGTATGAGCGACCGACTATCGGTCGATCCGACCGGGCTCAAGCTCGCGCTCCTCGTTGGGGGCGGGCTCTTGCTGTTCATTTTCGCCGGACAGGTGCTTCGGTTTATGAGCCGGATGGTCTCCTGGGGATTGTTCGTGTTGCTCGCCGCCCTGGCAATGTATGTGGTGTATGAGGTGTACACGGGCTGGTCGGCAGGCGCGGAGTCCCAGCGGAGTGTCGAGACGTCTCGGTCGGAGACTGCAGATCCCGTGAGTGATGTCAAGACCGAGTACACTGAAGGCTCGATGTCAGAAGCCGAACTGGAGGAAGAACTCGATCAATTGCTTGACGATCAACAGGAACGAGAGAGTCGAGACATGAGCGAACTCGAAAAAGAGCTGTGAGTGGTGGGGAACAGACCAAAAGAACAACAGTTTTTGGACTGCTGACCGACTCCTCGTGTAATGCAGGTACTCGTCACAGGCGGCGCGGGATTCATCGGTGGTCACATCGCCGAGCGACTGGCGAACGAGGGCCACGACGTCACGGTGTTCGACAAGTTCGTCCCGTACTACGATCTGGGGATCAAAGACCACACCGTCGATGTCTGTCGTGAGGCGGCCGAGGAAAACGGCGGCTCCTACGAACTCATCGAGGGGTGTCTTACCGATGCGGAGCTCGTCGAGGATGCCATCGAGGATATCGATGTCGTCTACCACCAGGCCGCACAGGCTGGCGTGCGCGCAAGCGTTGACGAACCGAAGAAGGTCAACGAGTTCAACGTCACCGGCACGATCAACGTGCTCGAAGCCGCGCGAAAGCATGACGTTGAGCGAGTGGTTGTGGCGTCCTCGTCATCCGTGTACGGGAAACCCGAGTACCTGCCGTACGACGGGGATCATCGGACCACGCCCGTCTCGCCCTACGGTGTCTCGAAGCTCGCGACCGAGCAGTACACCCGCGTGTACAACGAGATCTATGGGTTGCCCACGGTTGCCCTGCGGTACTTCACCGTGTACGGCCCGCGAATGCGTCCCAACATGGCCTTCACAAACTTCGTCTCGCGGTGTCTCCACGGCGAGTCGCCTGAAATCTACGGCGACGGCGAGCAGACGCGGGATTTCACCTACGTCGACGATATCAAGCGCGTCAACGAGCAGCTGCTGACCGACGACAGCGCGGACGGCGAGATAATGAACATCGGCTCGACCGACAACATCGATATTCTGACCTTGGCGGAGGTCGTGCGCGACGAGATCGATCCCAGTCTGGAGATTGAGTTTACGGATGCGCGGAAGGGCGACGCCGAGCACACGCATGCGGATATCTCGAAGGCCAACGAGTTGCTTGGCTACGAGCCGACCGTCGACATTCGCGAGGGGGCTGAGCAGTTCATCGAGTGGTACCGGGCGAACGAGGAGTGGTACGACCCCTTGGTTCGGAATTCATAATTTGAGGGCACTGCGGCCCGGGAGAATCCTCAATCGTCAGGTTGTATGTAGAATCATGTTGCAGTATTTTTCACCGCGACACTCCGGTGATAGTATTGTCAAAGCATTTATGAGAACTGCGGTGTCTGTAAGTAAATAATGCTTACCGGGTGGCCGTATCGGATCGCGAGTGCTATCGGAACCGTGGTGCTGGCACTGACTGCTGTCCTTGTGGCGAACCATCCGGTACCACAGCGGGTGTTCACCGAGTACGTGCCGCTGTTCAATCGACTGGAGCCGACGGTGCTCTGGGGTAGTTCGCTCGTGCTGGTCGTCGGACTGACAGTCGGTGCCGTGACACTGGCACTTGTTCCGCTGTACAAGCCACGCCCACGTCGCGTCCTCGATACGGTCGCCCTGACCGAGAAACGCCTCGTTGCGAGCGGGCTCGCGCTCGCCGCGATCGGCTTCTTCAATTTCTCGTATCGGGTTCCACGCGCGACGCTCGTGATGACGATGGGACTACTCGGGCTGGCGCTTCCGGTCTGGTTCGTCTGGATTCGCCACCGGCCGGATACGGACGGTAGTCGGACGATCATCGTCGGCGACGATCCCGCACAGATCGAGCGCCTGCAGCCAGACGTGGACTCACCACTCCTCGGCTATCTCTGTCCGACCCACGCTGTCAAGCAAATCCCCGTCCCCGGCTCCAGTCACAGGGAGCCAGAAACGGTCGTGGCCGACGGCGGTGATGTAGGGCTGAAGCGCCTCGGCGGGCTCTCTCGGCTCGAAGACATCCTCGTCGAACACGATATCGACACGGTCGTCCTCGCGTTCCACCAGCCGGATCGCCAGGAGTTCTTCGGCGCGCTCCACGCCTGTCACGACCACGGCGTCAACGCGAAAGTCCATCGGGACTACGCCGATAGCGTGCTGGTCAGCGAGGGCAGTGTCGGGACGCTCGTCGACGTCGACCTGAAACCCTGGGACGCACAGGATCTCGTGTTCAAGCGCCTGTTCGACATTGCGTTCGCCGGGAGTGCGTTGCTCGTACTCGCGCCCGTTATCGGCCTGATCGCGCTGGCGATCAAGATCGAGGGACATGGGCCGATCTTTTACGAGCAGGAGCGGACCTGCCTCGACGGCGACACGTTCATCGTGCGCAAGTTCCGGACGCTCATCCCGACTGACTCGGATGTCGATCTCGATATCGAAGAGGACAGAGAAACCCCGCTTGGCAACTTCCTGCGGACGACCCATCTCGACGAGATTCCACAGCTCTGGCCGATTCTGGCGGGACAGATGAGCGTGGTTGGTCCCCGACCGGCAATCACCGAACTGGAGCCGGGGTATCGGGATGAGGTCGATGAATGGCAACAGCGCTGGTTCGTGAAGCCGGGACTGACCGGTCTCGCACAGATTAACGATGCGACCGGTCACGAACCGGAAAAGAAGCTCCGGTACGACGTGCAGTACATCAGAAAGCAGTCGTTCTGGTTCGACGTCAAGATCGTGCTCCGACAGCTCTGGAAAGTTGTCGAAGACGTGATCGGACTGGTCGGAACCAAAGAGTCGAAGTAGGCTCAGGCAGTCGGCGAAATCAGCGACTGCAGTCCCTCGTCGAGTTCTATCGTGGGTTCGTACCCGAGGAGGGTACGGGCCTTCTCGATATCGGCTTCGCTGTGCGAGATATCACCTTCTCGTGGGTCGACGTGAACGACATCTGATGACGAGTCGGCCACATCTCTGATCGTCTCGGCAAGGTTCTTGATCGTGACACTGGAGCCAGTCCCGATATTGAACGCCTCACCGACGGCATCCGTTTCGCCAGCGCGGAGGTTGGCCTGCACGATATCGTGGACGTGGACGAAGTCACGGGTCTGCTGGCCGTCTCCTTCGACGGTGATATCGCGATTGTCCTGGGCCTGTTCGTTGAAGATACTGATGACGCCACTGTAATCGCCAGCAGTCTGTCGAGGGCCGTAGACGTTGAAATATCGGAGCGCGACGGTGTCGACACCGTAGAGCTCGTGATACAGTCGTGCATAGCGATCCTTGGTGATCTTTTCGAGTCCGTACGGCGAACTCGGCGTAGTGGGATGGGCTTCGTCGATCGGTATGTACTCGGGATCACCGTAGATCGCACAACTGGATGCCAGAACCACGCGACAATCGTGGTTGCGGGCGTGGTCCAGAATCTGTACGGTCGGGGCGATGTTAGTCCCGAAGCTCTCGACTGGCTCTTTGACTGACTTCTGGACGCTCACTTGCGCCGCCTGATGGTAGATGATGTCCATACCGGACATGCTCGTTGCGAGTGTCTCCGAGTCGGTGATGTCTCCTTCGAGTAGTTCAGCTTTGGAGGGCACGTTCTCCCGCGAGCCAGTCGATAGGTTATCCAGTATCGTCACATCGTTGTCCGGAACGAGCGCATCGGCGAGGTGACTGCCGATGAATCCCGCACCACCGGTAATCAGAATGTTCTGGTCGGTCGGTCCGATATTGTTCATATTACATACAGATTCGAGGGCGAGAATAAGAGTTTCTAGTCGGAGACGGCGCGCCGATCAGTCCTGTCGCGGAAGTTCGGACGTGAGTGGAGGTTTTTGTACTCGCTCCGGTCGGCCTTTGCCCTCGCCAAGTGTCAGTACGGTTGTCGAAACATCGTCCGGAAGCGCATCCTGCGTATCGAACACGATCGAGGCCTGCTCGATATCGTCGTATGTAAACGCGTCATGGTCGACCAGCAGCAGGACGCCATTGGCGGAAGCGATCTCGCCTGCGCTGACTTCGTCCTCTGGTACTACCGACTGGCCAGCCAGATCGATTTCGTCGACAAGGGGATCGACTACTGTGAGATCGACGCCACGCTCGTGGAGCTGTTCACAGATCGCCAGCGCAGGCGAGTTTCGCAGGTCGCCGATGTTCGGTTTGTAGGAGACACCGAGTACTGCCAGCGAGGAGTCTTCAAGCGGTGTATCGCGGGCTGCAAACGCGGTGTCTACTGTGTCGACGACGTGGGACGGCATCGACTCGTTGATCGAGTGGGCTTGCTCGACGAGTTCGAGCGGGACACCGGACTCCCGGCCTTTCCAGGTGAGGAACTGCGGGTCCACTGGGATACAGTGCCCGCCCACGCCCGGACCAGGGGTAAACGCCTGGAAGCCAAAGGGCTTCGTTCCGGCAGCCTCGATCGCCTCCCAGACGTCGATCTCGGTTTCTTCGGCATGTCTGGCCAGTTCGTTGACCATCGCGATGTTCACCATCCGGTAGGTGTTTTCGAGGACCTTCGTCAGTTCGGCGGAAATCGTCGACTGTACAGGGACCGTCTCGTCGACAACCGACTCGAATAGCGTGACTGCTGCTGCGCGTTCAGTGTCGGAGTCTGCCCCCACGACAAGCGGGATCTCGTGGAAGTCGTAGGCTCCGCCGGGGTTGATCCGCTCCGGGGCGAAGGCAACGAGCGTGTCGTCGCCGGGTGTCCGGTCGCCTTCGCGAAGCGTTTCGCGCACGACTTCGTCGGTCGCCCCGGGGTACACCGTGCTACAGCAGACGACCAGGGTCTGTCTGTTGGGTGCGTGCGTGGCGACGCTCTTCGTGGCTTTTTGTACCGCGGACATGTCCGGCTCGCCACCTTCGACGCCGGTCGGAACGGCCATCACGAACGCGTCGGCTTCTTCCAGCCCATTGGGATATGTCGTGGGCTCGAACCCGTGATCGAGGGCTGCTTCAAGCGCATCGTCCGAGACGTCCTCGATGTACGAAGATCCTTCTCGGAGCTGCTGGACGCGATCGAGGTCGATATCGAAGCCGATTACCCGAAAGCCTGCCTCGGAGAAGTGACAGGCCAGCGGGAGGCCAACGTAGCCCAGTCCGATCACTGCGATCGTGGCATCCCCACTGATAATCCGATCACGGACCTGACTCATTCAGGCCACCTCGGTGAGTTTGGGTTTGCGTTCCGCGATCACGTCCTTCAGTATCCGGTCGAGTTCGGTTTCTGGCTTCCAGCCGATCGTCTCTTCGAGCAGGGTCACGTCAGGCTCGCGCTGCTGGGGCTCCTCGAAGTCCTCGTCGTAGGCCACCTCGTAGGGAATGTGTTCGATTTCCGAGTCCGAATCGGTGAGCTCGACGACCCGCTCGGCGAGGTCATTGATACTGGTCGGCTGTGGAGCGCCGATGTTGTACACGTCTCCCTGGGCTGTTGGCGTGCGGAGGAGTTCGTACGTGGCTCGGACGGCCTCTTCGACGTGGGTGAAACTCCGGGTCTGGGTGCCGTCGCCGTAGACCGTCAGGGGTTCGTTGGTGAGTGCCTGCTCGACGAACGTCGGGATCACCATGCCGTACTGGCCGGACTGGCGTGGGCCGACGATGTTGAAATAGCGGCCGACGACGACCGGGAAGTTGTGCTCCTCGTGGTAGGCCAGTCCATACGCCTCGTCGACGGCTTTCGCTGAGGCGTAGCTCCAGCGCGGGCTGGTTGTCGGGCCGAGGACTCGGTTGTCGGATTCGGAGAAGGGCACTGCTGTGGATTTACCGTAGACCTCCGAGGATGACGCGATGAACGTCGGGACATTCTGTTCAGCTGCAGCTTCGAGGACGTTTTCTGTTCCAGTGAGGTTCGTCTTGAGCGAGTCAAGTGGGTGATCAACGATCTTCTCGACGCCGACCGCGGCGGCGAGGTGGTAGACATAGTTAGATCGCTGGACGTGCTCCGTTACCAGTGATTGATCTCTGACGTCGCCGTTCACAAGTTCTACTCTCTTTGATTCTGGAAGGTTCTGGGTTCGTCCGGTCGAACAGTCGTCGAGAACGAGTACCTGCTCCTCGGAGTGCTCTAAGATGTGCTCAATAAGGTGGGAGCCAATGAAGCCCGCACCACCGGTAAGCAGAGTAGTCATAACTTACTCAGTATTCAACAACTCCTAGTACTAATGATTGGCTATTTTAGAAGTTGGACTACCACATTCCTCCCAAGGTCCTCTTATGAAGTGTTACTACCCTCTCACACGTTTACGCTCTATGGTCTATAAATTGCTTATCCCGCGAGTCAGTTAAATAAACGACATCCAGTAAGAAAGGGAGAGAGAACTATTATACAAAACCGCACCTTTGGAATTTGAGAAATTTTAACCATTGCTTAGCCCACATTTCGTGATACTATTCGTTACCAGACTGTAGGAGGCACTTGCATCGATGGATAGTAGGCAGATCTGACTTCCGAACGCTATTTAACCGCGCCGCAAAAAAATGCGGGGCGAATGCGAATCTTCCGAAAGGAACGGAACCACGCAAAATATTCACACTGTCAAATCTCCGGAGGTCATCAATGACTCTTCAGATTGCCATCGTGACGCAGGATGATCCGTTTTATATGCCGGCGTTCTTTCAGGAATTTATCCCCAAATTGGATGAAGCCGCTATCGAACGTATGACGATTCTTAATCTTCTCGACGAAGCCTTGCCTGAGTTTGCCATGCGTATGTTTAATTTCTATGGACCGGTGAATTTTACTCATCGGTCGCTTTCGTATGTATATCGAAAGGCGTCTGATGCGCTTAGTACTCAATCATATTCCGTGGCGTCAGTGGCTCGAAACTACGGAATCTCTATTGAAGAACGACATGACATCAATGCAGAGTCGTACATCCAATGGGTCGAAGACGCCGATATTGATATTTTATTATCTGTCTCGGCACCACAGATCTTTGAGGAACGACTGCTCAATGCACCAAGCCGATATTGTTTGAACGTCCACACAGCAGAGTTGCCGAAGTATCGCGGAATGCTCCCGACGTTCTGGGCATTGTACCACGGTGAGAATGAGATCGGAACCACAGTACACACGATGGTGCCGGAGATAGACAAGGGCCAAATTGTGAAACAGCAAACCTTCCCTGTAAGTGCGGACATGACCCTTGATGATGCGATATTGAGGGGAAAACGGGAAGGCGGTCAGCTAGCCGCCGAAGCCATCAACGAGATCGCGGACGGAACGGAATCGACGAGAGAGATGACTGGCGAGGGTTCGTACTTTTCGTTTCCAACGAAGAGCGATAGAAAGGAGTTCCAGAAGCGAGGAAATCAACTTATATGAACGAGATGTACCTTTCATTCGATGTTGAGGATTGGTTCCACTCTCATAACCTCAATAGTCTTGATCAAAGTCGTTGGGACGAATACGAACTTCGCGTACAGCACGGTATGAATCGGATCCTTGATTTACTTGACAAACATGATGCGAAAGGGACGTTTTTTGTGTTGGGCTATATTGCCGATCGGGCTCCAGATGTTGTCGCTGAGATTGACGACCGAGGTCATGAGATTGCCAGTCACGGATACAACCACCGGCTTCTTTACGAACAGGAGCCCGAAGAAGTTCGTGCGGACATTGCCAGATCAGTAGATTTGCTCGAATCAATCACCGAAAATCGGGTTCGCGGCTATCGAGCACCGAGCTTCTCTATCACGGACTGGGCAATCGAGATTCTTGACGATTTAGGCTTTGAGTACGATTCGAGTCTTTTTGCCGCTCCGATTCACGACCGATATGGTGGACTGAGTTTTGATTCGACGGAGACCTTTGCCGAGATTCGAGACGGATTTACCGAGGTTCAACTACCGCTTATCGACGCCAAGATCACTCGGATCCCGTGGGCAGGAGGCGGGTATTTCAGGGCCATCCCATACCCGATATACGAACGTGGTTTGAAACGGATCGCAAAGCGACGCGATTGCGTGTTCTATCTTCATCCGTGGGAGCTTGACCCGGATCAGCCACGTGTCAACGACGTAAAGTGGCAGTATCGCACACGACACTACATGAATATCGGTCGAACAGAGCGCAAGCTGGAATGCCTTCTCTCAGATTTCGATTGGAAGCCGATCGGTGAAAGCGTATGATGCCCCACGGGCAGATCGACGATTATTGGACAGCCTCAACGGGAGTGATTGGATAGATGCGCATTCTTCGTGTGAGCCACTGGCTGTACCCAGATGAAGTTGGTGGCGGTAATTATCATGTTCACGCGCTGAGCCGCGATCAGGCCTCGATGGGACACGAAGTGACGGTCCTGAAAGTCTCTAACGATGTCGATTCGGTCCGCAGAGAGGAGCGAAATGGATACGAAGTTGTGTACTGTCCCGCGACTGTAAACCTCCTCAAGAACGAGATATCCATCCCAGCGGTCCGGCGTATCCTCGGAGCGAGGGAGTTCGACGTGATCCACGCGCACTCTCACTTCTATTTCAGCACGAACATTGCAGCATTAAAGCGACGGCTGGGAGACATCCCACTCGCGATAACGAACCACTCGCTCTACACACAGTCAGCTCCGGAACGGCTGTTCTACTACTATCTGAAAACGATCGGAAAATGGACGTTCAACAGTGCGGATGTCGTATTTTGTTACACTGAAGAGGAGCGCCAAGCGACCAGAGAGATCGGCGTTACAACTGATATTAAAGTAATAAAGAACGGAATCGATGCGGAAAAGTTTCATCCCGATGGTGCCATCTCTGAGCTGATCGCTTCGGATGTACCAAACGTGCTGTTCGTTGGACGGCTAGTTGAGGGGAAGGGACCGCAATACGCGATCGACGCGATCGAACGCGTCCGGGCAGACCATCCAGACGCAAGGTTGTACCTGGTCGGTGACGGGCCGCTTCACGAGGAACTCGAAGCCGACGTTGAGGAGCGGGGGTTGGAGTCAGCTGTTGAGTTCCTGGGATTGGTTGAGTACGACAATATGCCGAAAGTATTTCGGACGGCAAACGTACTGTTGCTCCCCAGTCGGGCAGAGGGGTTCCCACGCGTCGTCATGGAAGCCATGGCGTCCGGGACGCCGGTGGTATGTACCGACCTCGATCAGATTGTTGACTTCGTTTCTGGGGCAGGAGAGACAGTCGAGTGGGGAGACGTCGTGAGTATGGGATCAGCCCTTGGACGAATACTCTCGGATCCTCAGACGCAGGATGCATATGGAACGAATGGTCGAGAAACTATCGTGAACGAGTACTCGTGGTCGGAGACGGTACGGGCCACCACAGAGTCGCTGTACCAGCTTCATACTGAATCAGAAGGTACGTGAGACGTCTGGCGACAGTGCTGGATTTTTGATAGTCTGATCATCTGCAGACAAGTACCACTGAGGCGGAGGCGTTTGAGCGTCTCGTAAGGGTTCTCGACAGACTGCTGAACTTAATCATGGAGTGATTCGACTGCAGCCACAACCCTATCTACACCCCTATCGAGATCAGCGTATGTTTCGTTTTCAACGACTATCGACTCATGGGAGTCTATGGAGTGGATCAGGCGTTTGAGCGAGTCGTAGCCGTCGACACCACGATCAAACTCCGGAGTGTCGGGGGAAAATCTGGTGTCACCATCCTCTCGCGAGTGGAGTCGTTCCTCGATAGTCTCCGTGTCCGCCTCCACGAGAACTACGAGGTCGGGGGCAGTCCTCGATAGGAACCCGTCGAAGCGATCGAAGAGGGAATTCCAGTCGGCCGACGAGCGGAAGCCGACCGACCAGACTCCCTGATACGGACCCTGGTCCAAAATGGTCACCCCCGGATTCCTACGGGTGCGAGCCATGACTCCAGCGACATACTGTAGATTGAATCCCACCCGGACAAGATCACTGAGTGTAGCTTGGTTGGTCGAGGACAGTATCGGCACCAGCGGAAGAGCTATTCGCGGTCGTAGGAAAGTGTGTTCGGTGACAAAGCGACTCTTCGATAGAATCCTGTATGGACCAGAACGGTTGTCAATGTGCCAGGTTGGCTCTGTGACTCTTGATTGGGAGCCCGAGAGTTCTCCGGCAACTCGGCGTGAGAGGGTTGACTTACCGACACCCGGAAGTCCGACGAACTCGACAATGATAGGGTCAGATGTCATTGAGTTTTGACGATTTGTTCATATCACGTCCCACACTGTCTTTTTAATCTCTTTCAAAACATCTTCGATGTCTCGGTGAGTATCAACGGTAACCACACAACTGTTCTCGTATGCAAGGGACTCAATAACCTCTGACTTTCGCTGTAAGTTTGTCATTGGTGTTTCGGGCTTCCGATCCTTTGCGACATCTGGATCTGTGTGTAGTTTAATGACGAGATCGGGCGAGTTGTCTTCCAAGTCAGCATAAATATCTCGCTCCCAGGCCGCAATTCTTTTCAGGAGTCTATATCTGCTGTCGGCCCAGGCCTGCAGAAGGGGACCGTCGTTGATGTCATCAAACTGATTTTGGGGATATCGATCCATCAACACAATCATCCCACGGTTTCGAGCTCGAGTCGCTCTTCGACGCTTTTTTCGCTTTTCACGGGCGAGCAATATGGACCAAACAGCTTTGGGAACACCAACACTTTCGTCAGTATCTATGGCTTTATTTTCTCTATCACCGCCGTTGGTCTTTTCTGAAGCTACGAGTTTGTCCGCAGACCGGTTTTCGTACCCTGTTGAATCACCGTTGGTGGAAGAGGATCGCAACTCGTTGAGCTTCTTTAAGGGATATCGAAGAAGTGAAGACGGACCATCACCGCTGCCGAAGTATACTGTGTTGACATCCATCTTCCATGACAGCCATTCGTGAAGCGAAGAGAGATGCGTCGATTTCCCAGATCCATCGATCCCGATGATTGCGACCTCGACTCCACGGCTCGGAAGCTTTCGCCTCGAGGGATACGGACGGTTCAAGAACTCGCGATTGAGCTTTCCGAACCCACGAAATGCTTTTCGTGCCAGTGCCATTGGCATCGTTGACCACGATGGGTACGTGTTGTATGCATCAAGTTCGGATCGGACAGGATTCCCCAACCGGATAAGATCACGGATGGTCGGATCTCCTTCCAGGACTTCCCCGATTCGTGCAGCCGCATTCGGATTCAGTAAATCATGAGCAATGGTTTCTAACTCGGATTCATCGGCACGTTCAGATAGCCAATCGTATTCTTCAAGAAACCCCTCGAAGTATGACCGGCGTGCGATCGGATTGTAGCGATGGATTTTCAGGCAATATCGGACCATAAGTAAAAACAGTTCCATCGTCGGATCGGTAATCGGAACTCCGGAGTCCGGATCGATGATCCGCCTTTCCAATACATATGGGCCCCATGGGGTAACGTATTCTTTCAGAAACGGGGTGCCGAAGGTGAGTTCGAAGTGAAGGTGGACGTGAATAGAGCGACCGGTTTCAGGGTCATGGCCGACGTAGTTCTCTATTCCAGGGTGCCCAGTGAACGCAACGTCTTCCAGCTCAATGTATCCGTGTTCGCCGAGAATTTGTCTAAAGGTCTGGCGGTCTTCACGATGACAGAGGATATCAAGATCTGTATTCGCGTTCAGTGCTGCAGGTAAATTCTCATTGCTTTTCCAGTGGCAGTAGCGAACTCCACACGAGTTCAACGATGATTTAAGAGCATTGACGGCTGGAATCATAATCACAACTGACGATTACGGTTTTGGTTGATGAGATTAGACGGCAGTAAATGATATTCCATATAGACGAAATCCTCCCAGACTATCTTAAAAACTGCTAACTCGGCGTAGACTGTACATGTATCAAAGGTCCAGAGCTCTCATGAGAGGAGCATGGTATAGGAAACACTACATATATACCATCCCAGCGACTCGTATGGAGTATCAAAATGCGCGTCTGTCACGTCGTCAACGTTCTATCGGATACTACAATGGCAGGAGATCTGGCAGTGAAGCAAGCTGAAATGGGTGACGTAGATCGGATCGACTTCGGGTGCTGGAGAGGTTGTGATACGTCACTAACCCATGATGATGTCCATGTTCACGACCTGACCCACGGTAACACTACGCGTCTTGAAAAAATCAGGACTCTAAAACGACTTGTCGCCGAATCAGACGTAGTTCACGTTCATCATACGATTTCGGGTGCCGTTGCAACGCTTCTGTCCAATCTACACAGAACACCAGTAGTAGTAACCGAACACAATAGTCATCGTGGGTATAAGACAACTCGATTGATAGTTAACAACGCCACGGGACGGTTTGCAGACCGTGTTGTCTGTGTTTCGGATTCAGTGAAAGATTCGTTTGCACCGTGGGAGCAGAAACTCATCGGCAAAAATAAGTTACAAACGATATACAATGGCGTAGAGATTGACCGGGTAGAGCGGGCTAAGAACATCGATTGGAGCATTCACAATCAAGTTGAGATTGATCCCGAAGCGGTTATTGTTTCTTCTGCGGGGATGCTGATTGAACAGAAAGCACAGCACATTCTCATTGACGCAGTCGATGAAGCAAACAAAACAGCCGAGACACCGATAGAACTCGTCATCTCGGGATCAGGGCCAAGAAAAGAAGAACTTCAAGCTCAGATCGACGACTCAGATTTCAGCGACCGAATGCACCTTCTTGGGTTCCTGCCCAGACGTGAACAAGTGTACAAAATGATGCACGAATCGGACATATACGCCATGCCATCTCGTTGGGAAGGATTTTGTGTCGCAGCTCTTGAAGCGATGGCCGCGAAAACCGGGTGTGTTTTTTCAAATATAGAGGCTTTTACTCCATTCTCTGATGTGGCCTCAATACATGACCGAGGATCATCAAAAATGTTGGCAGAAAAAATCTGCGGATTAGCCGAGAATGAAAGCAAACGGATGAGTTTGTCAGATGAGGCAAAAAAATTGGTGAAAAATAAATACAGTCTGGAATCTACTGCAAAGTCATATTTAAAAGAATATTGTCACATAGATAATGACTGAGATCAGAAAGAAACTATTAATCGGGAGATTATATCTATATTACCCCCCACAACGACAACCGTGTCTACCGGTATATTTGATTAAGCTGATGCTTGCACACTATACGAATATAATTGGGCAAATGAAAAACTTTACAGCACAATAATGACTAATAACAAGCTAAATATTGCTCTAGTAGCAAGGAAATTAGATATGACGGGTGGAGGATCTGATCAGAGTTTAAAATTGCTCTATAACACGTTATCTAAAAAAGGACACAATGTAGATATCATAACCGTTAATTCTGATAAGAATAATTGTGATTCAGTAGAACCTATTGAGTATCAAGTCCCCCGCAATCGGATAAAGGAGATAAAGAGAACAAAAAATATTCTTCAAAAACATGAATCATACGATCTATATCATATATTTAACCCAGGCCTCTTAGTTGGAGCTGGGCTCTACAAAAGTATTGGAGATAATCCGGTAGTTGGAAGGCTAAATACGTATAACTTGTTTTGCACAAATATTTCAAAGATGGACGATAGTTGTCACCGTGACTGCAAAACTATTGACAAGATTTCACATGATGATGTGAAAGATATTAAAAAATTTGTGAAGTTCCCAGAATATCTCTCGAGAACCCATATTATACCACATATTGTTAATAATGTTGACTTATTATTTGCGCAAAGTCCCTCTGTAAAGAAAATATACAAAGCAAACGGTTATAGTAATATTATAACTATTCCAAACTTTTGTGATCCAAATTTTCCACCGAATAGAAAATCCAGCGATGTTAGGAATACCAATAATCAACCTACTAAATTCTTATATGTAGGGAGACTAGAAAAACAAAAAGGGATTGACACTCTCTTATCTGCATTTGAACAGGCCGGTACCAAGAGTAAATTAACCATAGTTGGTGATGGTAGAATGAAAGCTAAAGTGAAAAGTTATGCAGATTCTCGTTCGAATGTAAGTTATCATGGCTGGATTGACCACGCAGATCTCTTTTCATATTATAACCAGTCAGATGTTTTTGTCCACCCAGGCGAATGGCCGGACCCATGTCCAAGGACGATATTGGAGTCGCTTCAGTGTCAAACACCATGTCTTGTTTCGAACGTAGGAGCTCCCCCATGGATGGCTGGTGACGCTGGAACGACATATCGACCTGGGGATCCAGTCGATCTAGCAGAGACTATAACAGCTTTGAGCAAAAATGATTATAGATTGAATCAATTAGAGTCTAATACTGAGGCCAGAGTAGACTTCTTTTCGAAAGACAACATTCTACCACAAGTAATAGAAAATTATAACCGGTGTGTCTAGCCACATAATGATATGAACTGTAAAGCTTGCGGGAGCGATATGAAGCTAATTTATGAAACGACAGACATACGTTACACCGACACCCCAAATGAGGAATTTAAAATATTGGAATGTATTGATTGCGGTCTGGGTATTACTACCCCATTTCCCGAGAACTTAGATAATTACTATCCCAAAGAATATTACGATAGTAGATTAAATTTTTTAAATGGGAATAAATCCTCTGCAAAAAAAGTATATGATATTATTGAACGTTCACTTGCACCCGATCCACTATTACCAAACCCCGGTAGATTGTTAGTAATTGGTTGCGGTCCGGGAACTAAATTAAATAAATATAAAAAAGAAGGATGGGATTGTATTGGAATTGAACCCAATCAGTCAGCTGTTGAAGCGGGACTTGAGATGTTTGACTTGACGATATATAATGGCACACTTGAACAAGTCAATTCCGAGGTGGAGTTTGAGCCTTTTGATGCTATACTATTCGACCATGTCTTTGA
Source organism: Natranaeroarchaeum sulfidigenes (assembly GCF_017094485.1). Lineage (NCBI taxonomy): Archaea > Methanobacteriati > Methanobacteriota > Halobacteria > Halobacteriales > Natronoarchaeaceae > Natranaeroarchaeum > Natranaeroarchaeum sulfidigenes. Next base: position 460,345 of record NZ_CP064786.1, on the reverse strand, counting down.
ACATATACCAAATCCAAAAGAGGTACTTAGGATATCTAAATCGCTTCTCAAGAAAGACGGGAGGTTGATTATTGAGGTTCCAAATTTTGGTGGTTGGGGTCGGAGGCTGTTTAACCAGTCGTGGGGTGATCTGGATGTACCCAGACATATTTATCATTATACACCACGTTCACTGAGAGAGTTAACTGAGTCCATTGGATTCAGCCAGAAAAAAATTTCATTTGATGGAAGTCCTAGACTTCCTGCTAGATGGTTGTTAAACCACCTAGATAATTCAATGTTTGAGAAGTTTCCGTTTGAGATATTATGGATTGCTTTTTTACCATATGGTGTCTGTTCGAAACTTCTTGGCAAGAGCAGGTTTAGGCAATCTTTTATATTGAAGTGAGTATTTCATTAACACGGTTTAGTTGAGTACTCCCTCAGTAGCCGTTCCGGTTCGAATTTCGTCCGGAGATGGCAGGGTATCGTGTTCCCGTAGGTGTGTTCTGGCTCGAAGCACAGAGCGTAGAGACAGAGGTCCCGTCGGAACGGTCGCCAACGAGGCACTCATAGATGTCCTCAGCAGTGACTTCAGCGTTATTCGTTAAGCAGAGCAGAACTCCCTTGACAAAGTCGAACGTGTCTCTCGAGAAATAAACAATATATTCAATGATATTTTAGCCACATGCACCGACGAATGTAGAAACCTGGCTACAAGTTTTCTCGGTCTGGCGGAATTCGCTTAATTAAACACGGAGAACCTTATCAGGTTTATAGAATCAGCTCAAATAATCATAATGACTACGAAAAGCAATGAGTATATATATGTGTGATTGATATTCCATTGATAACGTGTTAAGCATGAAACGTAATCTCAATCAGATACAGAACATTAATTTGAGACCTGTAGAAATTGCGTTTCTAGCTGTCTTCCCATTGGCCCTTTTTACCGAACCACTTCCTCGTTTCATGTACATTCGTCCTGTTGAATTCTTACTGATCGGAATAGCATTGTGGGTTATAATACGCCATCGTCAAGTCTACATCTCAAAGTCGAGATTGAGTTTAATTATTGTAGGGTTTGTATCGTATTTTATGATTATAGGACTCATAGCCCAGCTATGGTTACAGCTTGATTTTTGGAGTTTTGCACATGGGTATATACCTGCAGTAAGAACATTAATATATTCTACCATTTTCTTTTTGGGCGTCCACTTATTTATTAAAAGAGACTGTTTATTTGATATTTCTTTTATTATAATAGCTGGGTCGCTATTTATATTCGGGATCTACGCGGCTATCCAGTTTCTCGCAATCAGTACATCACTCTTTGCTATTGATAATTTACCGTATATTGCTACGTACGAGCGTACGGATGGGACGGAATATATAGTTGATCATGCACCAACTGGGTTTGGAACCCACGCTTTTGTTCTGGCAAACTACGGGTTATTACTCTTCGTTATCGGCACCTCCATCCTCGTCTCAAATTTTTACCATCGACTGGTTGGAGTTCTTAGCGTTTTAATGGGTATGCTGATGATTTTTATTAGCTACCGACGAGCTCAGATTGGAACCCTAGTTGTATTGATGATCTTATATGTGGCCATAACACCGATAGATATCCGAAAAAAAGCTATTATAGGAGGAACAAGCATAACAGGCGTATTAGCCCCTTTCGTGTTTATTGACGAAGTGCGGGAAATTAACCAAGAGCTGGGTCACCGTCTTGAGTCGATGATGGATCTTATTACTGGAACTGACAGTGGATCTACTGGTTTAGAGGGACGTGTAGACGGTACTTGGGACGCATTTTTAACACTCTTTTTGGAATATCCCCTTGGATATGGGTTATATCCTCCAAACGTCCTCGGGATGGGATCTGATAGTGCATACCTCACCTATCTTGCATGGGGAAACATTGTTGGATTACTCCTCTTTTTGTTGTTTTTGTGGTATCCATTATATCTGACAGTCACGAAGCTCACCAAGCTGGACTATCTAAACTCACGTCAGGTGTTTATAGTCTTTGCAACATTTGGAATATTGTGTTCAATGACGATGACAAGTATATTTGGTGGTTCAGTAATGTCTTCCACCACAAATTTTGGCATCTGGCTCATAATGGCTGGCCTGATATCAATCGTCTATCGAGATCCGGGGTCTAATCAATGACGTCACAGCCTGCCAACAGACGTTCAATTCTTCACGGTGTAGGACTAATCTTTCCTGCTCTACTCTCAGGATGCCTGAATCCCAATTGGGGGGAAAATGATGAGAATGATTTGGTCCCAGATCCGGACTGGACGCATACTCATCATAATGACGAGGTGGAAGCGGTAACGTTCAACGATGGGCGTGTTTTTAGTGGAGGTCGTGAAGGGGAAGTAATTTCATCGAATAGTCACAACGGAAATGAGCTTTGGCAGCATACATATCTTCCAGAAGGACTAACAAGAGATGTGTTCTCGATTGACGATACTGTGCTCAATTGTGGGCTCGGGAACGCAGTAGTTGCTGCTGACACCAAACAAGGTTCAAAAAAGTGGTTGCATACACACCATGACCATCCAGTATATGAGGTATCAGCAGGACCCGACCGGGCATATTCTGGTGATCGTGGTGGTTTCGTGATAGCTGCCAATCTGGCCGATGGCGACAGATACTGGTCACACAGCTACCATTCAGACGAAGAAGCCACACCGCAAGATGAAATGATCCGGACGGTGCACTATTCTGAAAACAAGAATGTTGTCTTAAGCGCTGGTTACGACCGTCACGTGATAGCTGCTGACGCAGATGATGGCAGCCAGGTTTGGGAATTCGACCGTTCCAGAAGGATAAAATCTGTTGACATGGCTGGAGAGCTAGTTCATATTGGTATTTGGTCAACTTCATCTGACGAAAAGGTCGAGGCCATATCATGGGAGACACAGGAAAAGGTTTGGTCCCACAAAGCGCATGACCCGGATAGCAAGGGTGTTCAAGAGATTCATTCAAATAATGGAATAGTAGCCAGTGCAGGAGACGATCACAAGGTAGTGGTAGCAGAAGCAGATACAGGGGAAATCATTGATACCCACACCAAGCACACGGACGCTGTTCGGTCGGTACACGTTGAAGATGGGTGGGTCCTTTCTGGGTCACGCGACGGGCAAGTAATACTCCACGAAATTAATTTTGATTAACTCTTTGCTTCTTATTGGATCCAGTCGAGATAAGCTGACGTAGCTATTGAGCCATCTAATTTGATTGTCTTGCTTTACTTAGGACCGCAGTCGGAGAATACTTCTTTACAGAAATAAATGGAGTGATATGGAACTTGACGGCCAGAGGGTGCTCATAACTGGTGGCGCAGGATTTATAGGTTCCCACGTTGCAGAACTGCTTCTTCATCGGCATAATGATGTTTTCATTGCGGACGATTTCTCGAACAGCACCAAAAAGTGGGTCCCAAAAGATGCGGACGTCATTGAAGCCGATCTGACGAAACAAGATACTGTGGAAAAAGTAGTCACCGACGACTTGGATATTGTATTTCATTTAGCTGCTCGAAAAGACCCTAATGACGATGATCCACAGGGACAGTTCTCAGAAAATACTACAATGACGCACTTGTTGTTAGAACAGTGTCGGACAGTTGGTGTAGACCAGTTTGCATTCGCGTCATCATCAACCGTCTATGGGGAAGCGCCACGACCGACACCTGAAGACTACGCACCCTTAGAACCAATCAGCGTGTATGGTGCCAGCAAACTCGGTGAAGAAGGACTGGTATCGACGTATGCTCATTCCCACAAAATGACTACGTTCATTTTTCGGTTTGCAAATATCGTCGGCCCGCGGCTTCGGGGAGCTGTTATACCAGACTTTATTGAGAAGTTACGTGCAGACCCAGACTCGTTAACGATTCTAGGTAATGGCCGTCAAGAGAAGTCATACATGCATGTTACTGACTGCGTCAATGCGATGTGCTATATCGTTGAGAACGCGACTGAACGGACGGAGCCAGTACATACGTTCAATCTCGGAACAAAAACCACTACTTCAGTAGACGAGATTGCAGAGATCGTTTCTGACGTATTAGATATGGAACCGTCCTTCGAATACACAGGCGGTGACCGGGGATGGACTGGCGATGTTCCAAAGATGCGTCTTTCAGTTCAAAAGCTAACTGAGTTGGGTTGGGAACCGAACCATACGAGCTCAACTGCTGTTCGAAAGGCAGCCGAAGAATTGGAAGGTGCCGATTTTGACGCAGCGAAAGTTGAGAAATGAGGTGGGAGACATATATTAAAACACATGTATCTTTGATAGTCGATTATTGGAGCAGGTCTGGATGGAACAATTAGAACCGAAACCGATCGACAGATACGGAAGGGATTTAATGTTATTGTCAAGAGTGTATAGTGACCAAGAGACACATGGACCCATTGCCGTCAAATACGGCCAATCAAAGCCTATCTAAGATAAATAAATGAATATTATTCGAGGTTTTGTCTCAATTCTTGGATCGAAGATAGGAAAACTCATACTTGGAGTGGTAATTACTCCACTTATTGTTCGGTTCCTTGGAAGCGAACTTTATGGCGACTACGCGTTCCTTATGTCTCTACTCGCAATTACGATGATCATCGTAAATGCGGGGATATTCGATGGCACCCGGAAGTTCATCGCTGAAGACATGAAGAACTCTAATTGGGTTGAGCAAGTATTTGGGTTTTATTTACGCGTCGCCATCATCCTTGCACTCATTGTTGCCGTAGCGTTTGCCGTGTTTTCATGGATCGGACTCGCCGAGCGGTTCCTTGGAGATGGGTTCGAGGTCTACTTCTATCTTCTCGGTCTTCTAATCGTTGCCCGACAGGCGAACTCCGTTGCTCGCGGCGGGCTAATGGGACTTGGATTGGAAGATCGGAGTGAACCGCTACTTGTGATTCGAAAGCTTCTATTTGGAGTCTCAGCGGTGTCGCTACTCTATTTGGGCTATAATGTGGGCGGTGTACTCGTCGGGCATTTCCTAGCAACAAGTGTCACAGCGGCGGTTGCTTACGTCTTCTTTTTCAAACGAGTCGATGTCAAATCTGTATTTATCCCCGTCACCGATGGTTTTCCAAAAAGAGAGTTGCTGTCGTTTAATGGCCTCAGTATCGTGTTAATCCTGCTGACTGCTTCACTTTATCATGTCGACATCCTCTTTTTACGGCTGATAGCGGGCGATCAAGCAACTGGATACTACCGAGCAGCCCTTGTAATCGCAGAATTCCTCTGGTTTGTTCCAACAGCGTTACAGATGGTTCTATTACACTCTTCATCAGAGCTCTGGTCCAAAGGTGAAAATACTCGTATCACAGAATTGTCATCACGGGCGACCCGATATAATCTCTCGTTTATACTCCTACTGGCCATTGGACTCACAGCTCTCGCAAGCGACTTCCTCCCGTTGTACTTCGGCCCCGAGTTTGAAGCCTCCGTACTCCCACTTCTCGTATTGCTTCCAGGGGTGATAGGGTTCGCTCTCGCCCGTCCAATGTTTGCTATCGGACAAGGAAAGGGAGACCTGAGTATTTTAATTGGGGCGACCGGTACCGCTGCGCTTGTCAACCTGTTATTGAACGTGCTGCTTATTCCAATGTATGGGATGATCGGTGCCGCTGTAGCAACCAGTATTGGATACGGTCTCATGGCTGTGTTACACACACTCGCTGCACGACGTAACGGGTTCAATCCGGTCCAGAACCTGCGACTAGTCCGGATTGGAATAGTCGCCGTGATCGCCGCTATATTTATTTTCGGAGCTGCCACCCTAATTGAGTCCTCAATAATATCGCTTATCGTTGTTCCCCCACTGGGTTTCATCGTATATTCGGTCTTGACGTTCCGATTCGAAGTCATTAGTATAGAGGAGCTGGAGCCGGTTACGAACCGACTGCCTGAGACATTAGAGAAGCACATTGAGCCCGTACTACAATGGATTACATGAGTTTCCTCTTAGGTCAAGATTGTGATATACTCATAGATCTCACAGACAGAATATGAACACTCGATGACTTACTCTCTGGAATCGAGTACTTTCTCTACTTTGGGACTCTTCCCCCGTATTATGAATACGGAAAACCTGTTTTACCCCAATATATGTACAGTTTCACACCCGCAGTATTGATTCCCGCTTCCTGTGTAGGATCCAACTAGTCTCCACTACTACTATTGTGCGGGAGTACGTTTCTTGTGCTTTCCAACAAAGAGTTCTCCTCTCGATGTCGTCTCTTCGATCGATATGCGTGTCTCGATAACGATCTCCGCCTTGAAATCCAGTTTGTACTCGTGGTAGTGCCCGCCCCTCTCCCTCTTCGTTTTACTCAAACCACTAGAGGAACCCGAGCATTTGGAGATCTCAGAAATGATCCTAAATGCTTTTCAACGTCGTCAACCGATCGTCCTCGCATTCGGCGTCGGCATTCTGGTGCAGATCGTAAATCTCTTTCGAGTAGACCGGTGTCTCGCCGCGCTCTTCGAGATAAGAAATCGTCCTCAAAATGTACCGGACCCAGAGCTTCTGATTGTGGATTCGGTTTTTCAGTCGGCGCGTGTCACTCTTCCACGCGTTGCTTCCCACAGACCTGAAGCAGGTCGACGGTCAAACGAGCGCCCCATATAAAAGCGCGTGAATTGTACTCTCTACCTTTCGCAGCGAAAATGTCTGACTACTCAAACGTAAATCAATCACCCAGCGAAACCGTCTCTCCGTCGACGACATCAGTTTCAGTCACGGTAACCGTCTCGTCCCCAGTCGTATACTCTCCGGAATATGGAACCGTCACAGCAAAGTTCCCATCTTCATCACTCTCGACCGTTCGTTCGTACTCAAGCGTCCTCTCATCAACCGTCACCTCAGTCGAAACGGTGACGCTCTCGTTCGCGCCAGTCTCCCCTTCGATTGTCGCCCCGGGAACCATCGCGAACGCCGCAATAGTGTGATCATCATCGACGGTGAGTAACTTGTAATGTGCGAGTCCCTGTTCACCAGCACCGAGCACATTCAGCAACTGCTCCTGAGTAGTACCCGACGGTACCGACTCGCCCCGCTCCGAAACCACGACATAGCCAACACGATCGCCGAAGTCGGTATATGACTCATCGGGACTGGTCCCACTGACAAAATCGTTGTAATTGTCGTCCGCAAAGGAATAGAAGTCCGACTCGCCGTTAACGTGATAGTTCTGCATCCGGTTCCGCGGCCACTCGTTCAGCACGAAGTTTTCCGGGTACTCCCGATCGACGTCCTGTTCGAACTCTTGGATCGCCTGGTTCGCCTCGTACTCGGCATCCGTGTAGGTGATCTGACTCGTGAGCGAGGGCACATAGATCAGGCCGAACCCACACACGAGGACGCCGATCACGAGTAGGTAGCTCACCTTCGTGCCACCCGGAACAGAGATCGACGATCTGCGCCCACCGTCTGCCACAGCCCCGGTCGGATCCTCGTCCCGAAACACGGTTGGATCCCGAGCGATATCCACCGCCGAGAGCAGATACACGAATCCGATGCCGCCGAGCACCGACAGCGGCACGATCAACTGTGCAGCAAATCGCACCTGTATCGTCGCAATGACGAGCCAGAATCCAGTATAGACGACCAACAGTAGCCACCCGGGCTCGTAGTGGCGATACGCAAGCAGTGCAACCCACGCGAACACAGCCATCCCGAGGTAGAAACCGACTCCGAGCTGGATCAGCGGGCCGAAGATCACGCCGTAATCGAATGTGAACAGCGAGACCGACTCTGTGTACCTTTCTCTGAGAAAGAGGTCGTCCATCCGGCCCCGCAATTCGATCCAGTCTTCGGGACGAATTCGCCGAAACAGATATAGTCCGATTCCAGCGAGCGCCCCCTCGGTGGCTACCAGTCCGACCGGGTGGAGCTGCCACCGTCGCCAGACCTCACCCAGTGCGAGCACCGCTAGCGCGCCAGCAAACACCAGCACGGGCGTATAGGCCACGAAGCCCGCGTGCCACTCCCAGTTCGTGTGCAGCCAGACGGATATCGCGGCACCAACGGCGACCCCGACTAACACTGGCAGGTTCGCAAGCGTGGGCGATATCCCCTCCCGGGCGTCGACGACGGCCCGAAGTCCGATATAGGCTGCGAGCGGGATGAACATGAGCGCTGATCCACCCCACAGATGCGCGGAGATACCAAGCGAGAGTCCAAGTACTCCAGCAACGAGCCACGTCATCGGCGAGCGAAGATGCCCGAGGACTGCACTCCGCTGGTCTCCTCCTTCGGCTCGTGTCTGGATGTCCATCGCCAGCCACGCCAGCGTCAATAGCGTCACGCCCAGCCAGAGGTATTGGTGCAGTCGGTGTTCTATGAAGCCCACGCCCGTGTACACCGCGTGGACGGGAGCCACCGCAAGCAACACAACCGAGGCGATCCCGACTCGGACATCTCTGGTCACCACAACAGCCAGTTTATAGACCACGACGCCGAGCGCGAGCGTCGCAACCACTGGCAACCAGGCGGCGACCATGTCCACCGCCCACTGGTCTCCGCCGAGGATGGCGGCGAACCACCAGTTGAACGCATGGCTCAAAGGGCGCGTGCCCCCAGCTCTACTGGGCATGTTCGCAATCACTTCGAGGTTCGTCGGATCCGACGAGACCGCTAGCAGTTCGTTCATCCAATATCTATACATATACGGGTCGTTCCCCGGCGACACCACGTCGTCCCCGCGAAATACCGACCGATACTGCGTGATGCGCATCACGAACAGAAAGACGAGCGCGCCAGCCAGCCCGGCCATGGCGCGCGGGTCGACGTCAAGTGAAAGATCGAGCTCCGAGAACAGCCCAGTCTTCCCTTCGTCGTCGACCTCGATGGATTCCCCCGCAAGCGCCGCCTCGATGGCCTCCCGATCGGCGACGCGGTACTCGCCGTCTACCTTCTCGACGATCCCCTGCGAGACGAGCTCGCCGAAGGTCCCCGAATCCAGCTCCAGATCGTCGAAGGTCCAGGTGTCGTGGGCCGCGTCAGTCTCCAGCAGGCCTTCGAGTGCCGACTCGGCGTCCGACCGGTCGTCGAGAAACGACCGGGTGGTGTCCCACACGGCCTTCGGATCGCCGTCGGCGTCAGTCGTCATTGCTACATGCATACTGCTTGCCTACTATGTGGTTTTCGCTCTCTCACAGACGTGTCATTCTCATGACCATCGGTATCAAAACCCGCGATCATATATCCGGGCCAACAAAATATATATGTGTCTGGGACATAGCGTAGTGTATGACCGACGAGCCACCATCTCCTGACGGGCCTGACGAGTTCCCCACCGAAGAGGAACTACCGGACGACCCGGTAACCGTGGATGATATTGACCCGTTCACTGTTGATGACGGTGACTTCGAGGACATCGATGACTTCGCAGGCGCGGAGTGGAAAAACGAGACCACTGCGGACGAGCGAATTCGCACGGTGATCAACAGAACGACGATTCCGAAATCGGCGGGCGACATCGCAAATACAGCGCTGGTCTCAGAAACAAAAGCCAGAACCACGCTCAACAAGCTTGCTGAAGACGGTCTCGTTAGAAGTTATCAGACGGACTCTGGAAAGCTGTACGGTCGAGACCCAGAGTGGCATCTTCTCAAACAGATCAGGCAACTCGCCGGTAGCGAGACGCTTGTCGATCAAATCCAGCGGGTGAAACAGGAACTCGCAGAGTACAGAGATACATATGATGCACCCGATCCAGAGGAACTCCTGATTTCAGACAGGGAACTCACCCAGGATGAACTCGACGATGTCTCTCACTGGCGGACTGCAAAGCGAGAGCTCAGCCACCTCAGAGCGGCATACCGTCTCAAGGAGGCGAAAGAACAGGCAGCTACCGTAACTGAACCAGGAGATCGACAGACGGGGACGCAGACACCGACCCGCGCTGGCAATCAGCATCTACTCCAGTAATGGGGATGGGGAACGGCTCTCCAATCGATTCGGAAGCGATTGATGAGAGCGTAGAGCAGATGCGTCGACAACTCGACAGAGGAGTTGTCAACGTCCGATTCCGGTATCAGAAAGGTCGCCCGTTCACACAGCGGAAAGGAGAAGATATCAGAACGGCACGGGTCACTGTCACCCCCGGAATCCAAGAGCGAGGGGGATATTTCGATATTCAGTGGTGGAAGAATGGGGACTACAAATACCACTATCGGGAGGACGCACTGGAGTTCAGGTTCGGGCGGGAGGCGGCGAATGAACCCACCAGTAAGCCGGTGCAGCATTTTCATCCGCCGGGCGATCTCGACGCACATAGGCAATCCTGTATCGGGGTTGAACAACCACCTGAACTTGTCACGATTGCGGTACTGAAGACGTGGTGGACAGCGGTCGAGAACGGTGATGAGAATCTGGTCAACGCGCAGAACGGCTTGCCATAAATCAAGAAGAACCTGTGTCTGGGCTTGCACAATAAAAACAGGGAACTAGTCTGCGCTGGCAGGAGTGCTGTCTGCATCGACGTCCTCAAGAAGGGGATAGTCGATCTGCATCTCGATTCTGTCGAATGGGACAACGGGCTGGATCGCTCCACTGGGCCCTCCTTCCTTGAGTTCGAGGATGCCCAGCACTTCGAGGTGTTTCAGATCTGCATGGACATCCGAGACGTCGCGGTCAACGAGTCGTGCAGCCTCACGCATACTTGTAGGGCGCTCCTGAGCGATTGCCTGGATGAGCTCAAGGCGCAGCGGGGTGAGGCTGTCGACAAGATCGTCATAGGTCCCAAATTGAAGTACTGCACGCTCATCGTGTTCATCCAGTTCATCAGCCTCGGCACGCTGGATGAACTGGAGTGTGTCCTCTCGGAGCTGTGATCGGTCGCCGACTGTGATATAAAGCGTGGTCATGGGTGGGTCTGTGGGATGTGGATTGTCTCTGGTGTGGTCAATAGGGACGTGGGGGGTTGCCACCGACGGTGTCCCAGTACTCATCGGCACTGGCCCAGAACTCGACGATGAGTTCTTCCATACCGGGGAATTCGACATCTGCGTCACCGGCAGCAGTGTGTAGTTCGTGGCCTTTGGTGTCCTCGTGGGCGTTGTCGTAGCGAACGAGCGTCAGATCCTGCAGCGTTCCCAGATGCAGTGTGTACTTCCAACCGGACGGGTAGGTCTCTGTATCGGTTGTACGCCGGATGACGACGTTCTCGACAAGTCCAGTTTCGACGTGGGTGTACCGGTGCGTGAGTTCATGGCCCATCCTCCGTCCGTTTGTTGGTCGCTTAACAGCATAAGTGTGTTGGGCATGGACCCAACAAACATTCGGGGACCTCTTTTGATGTACTGATCGCAGTCGTCCCACGGGAGACGGGCGCAACACTAGTCACTCACAATGAGTTCGATGGCGTAACTGTCAAAATCTGCTGAACCCCAGTCTCGAACATGGGGACCGAGCAGCTGCTAGGTCGGGCCAACACCCAAGCCCTTTTGTCGACGCCAGCAAGTCCTATTGCCAATGACCGATGGCAGGCAGCTCCTCGACGAGAACGGGAACCTCTTCGGGGTCGTCAACATCGTCGACGTCCTCGTCGTGCTCATGGTTCTCGCAGTCGCCGCAGCGGGTGGCGCACTCGTGCTCGCCGCGGGAGACGAACCGACAGAGGAACCAGAACCGGACACAGCGACGAAGTACGCGACGATCGATCTGGGCAACCAGCCCGATCACGTCGTCGAGCAAATCGAGGAGGGCGATAGCGTCGATCTGGGTGGCCAGAGTAGTCTCACGATCACGGACATGCACGCGACGCCGGTCGCGAACCCCGACGACGATACCGACATCCACCTCGCGATCAGGGCCGAGGTCGAGGGTGTCATGGAGGACGATAGCTTCCGGATCGGCGACGAGGGACTCCAGCTCGGCCAGGAGTTCGAGCTCGACACCGAGGAGTACACCGCAAACGGCGAGGTCACCGCGGTCGACGACGAATCCGACGCGCTGGCACGGACGACGAAACCCGTGCTGATCGAGACGTCGATGGGCGCTACGACGGCCGAGGAGATCCAGCCGGGCGACGAACACGAACTCGCGGGCTCGACGGTCGCCACCGTGGCCGAAGTCTACTCCTATCCCACGGCAAGCGACGAGCGCCTCGTACTGCTCGGCGTCGAACTCACCGCCCTTGAGGGCGTCGACCAGCCCACCTACGGCGGCGACGAGGTCACCACCGACACACAGATCGCGTTCAGCACGGCCGCCTACGACGTCACCGGGCCGGTGATCCGCAGTGATAGCACAACGGAGTTCGGCGAGCCGACCACGACCACCGCGGAGGTTGAGCTTACGGGTGTCGACGAGGAGTTCGCCGAGACCTTCGAGGCCGGGATGACCGAGACCGAGCGCGGTGAGACGCTCGCGACGATCACCGACGTGGACGTCCAGCCCGCACAGGTGGTCCTCGAAAGCGACGACGGTGACATCCACCTGCGTGATCACCCCACCGAGAAAGACGTGCGGCTCACGGTTGAGCTGGAAACGCGCCAGACCGACTCCACGCTCCGGTTCCACGGCACGTCGATCGAGCAGGGCGACACTATCACACTCGCCTTCGAGGATCTGACGATCGACGGTGAACTCAAAGCACTCGACCAGTAACCATTCATGACCGACCAGCCCGAGCCATCGACTGAGACGGAACCGACCGACGACAGCGAAGAGACCGACGACAGGGAAGCGACCGAGCCATCCAAGACGCAGGATTCGGACGGCTCAGAGACCCAGACCGTACCCGACCGGATCGGCTCGATGCTCGCGGCGGGCAAACAAACGATCACCGGCCCACTTGAACGCATCACACGGCCGATCAAGCGTGTCGTCGCAAACTCCCGTATCGTGAGCGCTGGGACCACGCTACGGAGATGGATCGAGGCGTCCTACCTCTATCGCTGGTTCACGGCCGAGCCCGAGCCGGACGTGATCGTCATCGATCTGCGCGAGACGCGGACGATCGGTCCGTTCATCCGGCTACTCGATGCGACGATCGAGCGTCTCGTACCGATCTGGGAGCAATCCCGGGTGAAGTCACTGGGTGAGCGACTCCTTGCGCAGTCGCTCGCAACGCCACTCCGGGTGGGCGGTATGGGGCTCGCACTCGCCGTGCTTGCAAGCGGCCTGTACACGCTTGTGTTCGGATCCTCCTCGATGACTGGAGTGCTTGTCCACCTCGCCCTGCTGGCAGTCGCTGGACTAGGAATTCGATCACGGATGAGCTGGGCGGAGCTTCGAGAAACAAGAGTCATGCAGGTTCTCATCGCTGCGTTCGAACCGCCGGAGCCCCCTGAGCGGGGGGAAACAACAGAAGAGGAAGGGCAGACAGATAGGAAGTGACGGCCATCACGTCGAGTGCTGTCAGTCAATTCGAGTCCCCCACGGAACGAAAGGCGACGATCGATGCACACCCCCACCCGTCATTTCCGCTGTTCTTTGTTCAAAAGTGACGTGCCTCTGCCATCGAATTATTCCGGTGTCGGTAGAACGAGAGTCCACTGACAAGCCCACGACTTCAGTCGTGGGGAACTGACACACTGCAACCAGTCTCCCACTGACAGAAAGTGAGTACATTTCGTGTGCTTTTCACAGCATGGTCTCCTCGATCGCTTTCCAATCTGGATGACGATCTCGGCGTTGAGATCCAGTTCGTATTCGTAGTACTGCCTGCCGCTCAATCCTTCGTTTCATTCGAACCGCTGGAGGAACCGTCACACCCTCTGGTTTTAAGTTGTATTGAACCGTCTGGCTGTTCATGAACAATAGGTCAGTTCAATCAAGCAGTACGTGTGACGGGACGCACATCTGCATCCCGGTCCCGGTTGGTGATCGTGATGCGTTCGCCCACAACGCAGTCCCGGAAATCCTGCAGTTGCTCACGGATAATCCGGGTGAAACGTTCACGAACCGGGAGCTCCACCGCCTCACCGGGAAAGGTATGGGAAACGTGAACGCAGCTGTGGTCTCGCTTGAACAGCTCGGTGCGGTAACTGTCGACCGCGACGGCCGGGCGAATGCCGTGCAAATTAACGCGTCGAAACTTGTTCGTAGCGAGGATCGAGTTACGTCACTCCCTCAATCCGAGTACCACGCACCGGTGCGAGCAGTTCGTGAGCGGATTCTGGAACGAATCGATGACGACGCAGGGATAGTGGTGTTCGGAAGCATCGCGCGCGGCGATGCAGACCGTGCCAGCGATATCGATATATTCGTTGTCGTTCCGGGTGATCGAATGGCAGCCCAGCGTCATGCGCACACGATCGAGGACGAAATCACATCGGAACGATTCGATGGAGACCGATACGAACCGCATATCGTGGTGGAGACACGAGATTCTGCGCCCAGCCACGACCGTATCCGTGATGTGCTCACGCAAGGAATTACGATTCACGACAGTGCTGCGTTGCAGGCGGTGAAACGCGAGGTGTTCGAAAATGGGACTTGAGGATGTTGTGGATGCCGTTGCTTGCGTTGAGTCGTTATTGGCTGACGGTGAGACCGGCCCGGTGCAGCATTCGTTGTCGTGGCAGCAAACAGACGGTGACGTGCAACTGGGGAAAGCGTGTGCAATGCTGGGGACGTGCCGAGAATTGCGGCGCGGCACGAATAATTATGTGAGTTTGACCGAACTGTCGTTCAACGCGATCGAGCGATCATTCCAATTTTATTTGGTGGACCAGACTGCGGCTGAGTCATCGGATTTCCGGGCGCACGAGCAGGTGTTCGAAGACATTGACGGACGCGGAGTGTTTTCTGATACTGGTGTGCCCGGACGGATTGATTCATTCCGGTCGGAACACCGTGCCAGAATATATTATGATATCGATCGCCCGGGGCGAGATTTGGCATACGGCATGCATGATTTGGCTGAGGAAGTACACGCGTATGTCGTGGAGTTCGCAGACGCTCATTCGCGGTGTAGTTGCGATGGCGAGTGACTGGCTATCGTTTCCCCGGATGCTATCGAACCCCAGTCACTGATACTCTCTATCCATACTCGAAATCCACTGTCGACTTTGGAGTGTCTCTGACCTGACAAAGAATACCACATAACTCATCTGGCACCGGTATCTCCGGCTCGCACTGTCGATCAGGCTTCAACACTCCTATCGTATTTCTGTTTATACTCCATTCCACTGTAGTGAGAGAGTACATTTCGTGTGCTTTTGACGGCGAGGGCCCATCCTACAGCCTGGTCTCCTCGATCGTTTTGCGCGTCTCGATGACGATATCGGCGTTGAGATCAAGTTCGTACTCGTAATACTGCCCGCCGCTCAGTCCCTCGTTGCGCTCGAACCGCTGAAGGAACCCGAGCATGTGAAGATCCGAGAGGTGATCCTGAATACTTTTCAGCGTCGTCAGTGGATCGTCTCCGCATTCGGCGGCGACGTCTTGATAGAGATCATAAATTTCTTTCGAGCGCACGGGTGTCTCGTCGCCCTCTTCGAGATAGGCGATCGTCTCCAGAATGTACTGGTCGTGGATGGTCTGCTCACGGATTCGGTTTTGTAGCCGACCGCGCTGCACTCGTTCTCGTGCCGCTCCGATGTGGTCGTCCGTGACGCAATCGGCTTCCTCACGTAGTGCAACCTCCCCACCGACCCGAAGCAAATCGATCGCCTGCCGAGCGTTCCCCATATCCTGTGCGGCAAGCGCCGCGGCTCGACGTATTGCGGACTGATCACAGGCGTCTTCGGCGAACGCTTGTTCTGCTCGATCCTGCAGGATGGTACCCAGTTCGTTCGCGTTGTACGGGCTAAAGGAGATTTCAGTCTCCATCAGCGTGTCCTTCACTTTCGGCGAGAGCGACGTCCGGAACGTGTAGTTGTTGCTGATCCCGATGATACCCACCTGTGCATTGGTAATGTGGCCGTTGGCGCGTGCTCGTGGGAGTTCGTAGAGCAACGTGTCGGCGTCGTCGAGGTGGTCAATCTCGTCGAAGACCATCAAGTGTGTCCCCCCGAGTCGATCGAGTTGCTCGTAGAGCTCGGTGAAGGCATCGCCAGTTCCGAGCCCTCGCTTTGGAAATTCGCTAGCATTGGCAGGGAGTAGTGTGTTCACAAGCTGTCTAACGACCATGAAGACGGTCTTGCCGTTGCAGTTGATCTCATGGGTGTACAGTTCGTCAGCTTCGTCCCGGGTTTCGACCTCCGTTTGCAGTGCCTCCAGAATGTAGGTCGTTACCGCCGTCTTTCCGAGGCCGGCTTTCCCGTACAGCATTACGTTTTCGGGCTCTCTTCCAAACAGAACGTCCTGTAACGCGTAGCGATATTCCTCGATCTCAGCCTCTCGTTCTAGGATAGTCTCCGGTTGGTAGCTCTCTGTCAGCACCTCCTTGTCCGCAAAGATCGTGTCCATCATCCCGCCGAATGGATTGCCCATTTACTAGAAGGTGTTTGTCAGACTATTTAAAATCCGATGTTGTTAGTTTCGTTTGCTATTCGTTGCTCTCCTGGCTCTTCGTATCCCGCTGCACGGCGATGGTTTGTCCGACAAGATTACTGAAAGCACACGAAACGTACTCTTTGGCCCCTCAAAGTAGGTCCATTATCCGAAGAAAAGCACACGAAACGTACTCTCTCACTTTCGTAGATCCCATTGCCGAACGTCGGACGTTTCCGGAAACTAGCCGGTTCCACAAACAAAATGTACGAGGGAGACACTCTACCCACTGAAAGCACTCACGTGTGGTCAATTCCGGAAACCTCCCAGACACACTTTTGTGACCAGACAAAAAACCAGGGTATCGAACAAAGATGATCCGTGATGCTCGCGTCCTCCGTGCTGGTTTTGTCCCGCGAGAAGTCGAGCATCGCGATGCCGAGGTCAATCATCTCTCCAGTGTTCTCGAACCAATCACGAATGGTGAGCCCGCGGACACTGCCATCGTCACCGGACCCAGTGGAACCGGAAAGACCTGTCTCTCAAAGTTCGTCACCGAACGGCTCCGCGAGGAAGTCCTTGACGTCGAAGGCACCTACGTCAACTGCTGGCGCAACTACACCCGATTTCGGGCGCTGTACCAGATTCTCGATGATCTCGGCAAGACGATTGACATCCATCGCCAGTCGACGCCACACGACGAATTGATCGAACGTCTCCAACAGTACGACGGACCGCGGGCTGTCATCATCCTCGACGAGGTCGACCAGCTCGAAGATCCGGGAGTACTCTACGATCTACACAGCCTCCCGCAGTTCGCGGTCATCTGTATTGCTAACGAGGAAGAACAGTTGTACAGCCGTGTCGACGACCGGCTCGTGAGTCGCCTGCGATCCAGCGAGCACGTCCGTATGGACAAGTACCATAACGACCAGCTCTTCGACATCCTGACCGCCCGTGCGAAATGGGGTCTCGAACCCGATATCATCACCGACGACCAGCTCTATCACATCGCGGATGCGGCCGCTGGCGACGCCCGGCTGGCGATCGGCATGCTTCGGACCGCAGCCAGCACGGCTGCTCGCGAAAATCACGACCGGATCACCAACGACTTACTGCAGGACGCCGCCGGTGATGCCCGCGCACAGATCAGACAGAAGAGCCTCGACTCGTTGACCCCACACCAGCAAGTCGTCTACGAGATCGTCAACAAGTACGGCCCGGTCGGACCGAGTGAGATCCACGAGCGCTATACTGCGGAAGTCGAAGACGCGCGAACGAAACGGACTGTCCGTACGTACCTCTCGAAGATGGCCCAGTACAACCTTCTCGAAGCTGAAGGGACGAGTCGGGACCGAGAGTACTCGCTCGTCGAGTCGCCGACGGCATCGCAGTAGTCGGGGGGCTGTGGAACGGAACCGGTTCAAACAATTCTGGAGCCATCAGTAGCAATAGTCATGACCAGAACTCGGTTGACCTTGCTCGATTGTTGATCGAACCGTGACGCTTCCGGAACCGTTCCCAGAAGTCGCCCCGATCGGTGGAAATCAACGGAGGGCCAGCAGTCCCTCCCGGAGGGCAACCGTTCCCTGAAACGTGGAAGTGCCACGCCGCGGCTTATCCACCCTGTCGGCATCTAGTAACATATGCTTGAAGACGCACGACCAGCAGCGGAGTCGTTGCGGGCCAACCGACCAACCAGAAGTGCAGACGAGAATCGCGATTTCGTCGATCTCGCCGATCCAGCGACCGAGAATCAGCTACTCCCGTCACTCGATGACGGGATCACACTACTGGACGTCGAGGGAAGTCGGGGCGTCCCGATCCTCCAGTCGCTCGTGCTCGACCATCTCCTCATACACGATGGCCTTGCCTTCTGGGTCGATGCAAACGGACACGCGACGACCACGACGCTCGCCCGGATCGCGCCCAGCCAACGGTTGCTCAACCGAATTCAGGTGGCACGTGGCTTCACCGCCTACCAGCACTACGGAGCGGTCTGTGATCTCACGACAGCGGTGAACCAGTCAATCAAGACATCCACGGCCGATATCGGGGCGGTCGGTCGAGGGGCACCAATTTGCGACGAGAACACGTCTCCCCATACCCCTGCTCTCATCGTCGCCCCAGCCATCGACGCGCAGTACCGTGCCGACGATACGCTCTGTGAGACACATGCCGAAACCCTGCAGGCCCGGGCGCTCGCGAAGTTATCGACCTACGCCGATGGGTACGACGTTCCAGTACTCGTCACCCGGAGCAGGCGTGATGAGTTCACCACCGCAGTCGCAACGGCTGCAGACCATCACATAGAGTGTGAACAGACACGAATGGGTCCACGGCTCCTCGGCGAGGAGTTCGAGACGCTCGTCTATCCCGTTGACGACGGCGCGTACTACCAGACAACGTTCGCGTACTGGCGAGAGCTGCTCGCGGCTCGCGCTACCCGGGTCGGTATGGAACCGACAACGCCGTCGTCCTCGACTGCAACCCGGGATGGCGTCGGGACGGGCATCACAGCTGCTGGGGAGAGGGCGTCGACCACTACTGACCCACTGCTCGATGCGTGGACGGCAACTGACACTGGAGGGCGATAAGATGGGCCGGACGAATCCAACCTATCGGGATGCGTTGCGAGCGATCGAGGAACGGTGGGCGGACTTTCGACGAGCACTCCGGCGTCGTGACCAACCCCGCTTTGACCAGCTGTTCGAGTACGCGCGCGAGCATGCGGATGCGAGCGGCCTGTTAAACCATCAGAATCCACTCCTGCCCGCGCTCTTCAGCATTGATCTCGAACAGGAAGAACGCCTCGACGACCACGAAGCGCGCCTCGACGAACTGGAAGCCGCGCTCGAAACAGCGGGCGATCAGCGGGAGTTGATCGATACTGACCGCATGGAGTCCGATCAGCGATGAGTTCCCTCTCGACCGTCGCATTTGATATCGAGACGACCGGCTTCACGGTCGGTGACCGGCTGACAGTCGTGGGATTCGATGCTGAGATCGGCTCGCACGTGTTCCTCAACACTGACGGGAAAGCACCCACCGAAGGGCTGGAAGAGAGAATTAACGATGCGGTGACGACGCCCGTGGCGCTCTCAATACACAATAGCGAGGACGCTCTCCTATACGCCGTCACTGAGTTCGTTGAGTCGACGCTCTCTGACCAGGATATCAAGCTCGTCGCGTACAACGGCGAGACGTGGAACGGCGGGTTCGACCTGCCGTTTCTCCGTACACGGCTCAACCACCACGACCTCGGGTGGCCGTTCGAGGATATCCCGTATATTGAGGCAATGGACGTGTTCCAGTCTCGCTTCAACACCACCGAGAACTCGCTTGTTGCAGTCTACGAGGAACTGATCGGCGGGGACGTCGGAGACGTCGATCCGTTCGTTGATAGCGCGTCTGCCGTAGATGCATGGGAGCGCGGTGAATTTGAGGACGTTGTGCTGCACAACGTTGCCGACATTCGTCGGACACGTGCACTGATGGATCTGGCAGAGCGCTATTGCTCGAAATCTGATTTTTCTATGAAGTCGCTCGATCCAGTTGTCAGCGACCGACACTGACGGAACAGGAGGAGAAGCCGGGATCGCGCGTGTAAGTGAATTGCTCTGTTACCGATTCGCCAGCCGGTACAGCAACAGTCGTGGGTTCTGGCTCTCCTGCCCCAACTCGGAAGTCAACGTCCATCTCACCGTGACTTCCTCCCACGAGTAAACTCGTGGGCTTCCCCCCCGCTGACGCGTGATTCAGTCGTCTGAACTACCGGGGGCAACGTTCCCAGTCTCGCTACTGGTACTCTGGTTCGCGGGTGCCTCTTTGGTCGAAAGACCAGAGTGTTTCACCGTCCACTCAGAGTCGTCCCACTCAAGGCATGGTACCTGACTGTGGTGTCCATCCGCCGTCGTGTTCTCTCGGGCGGCCACGGGCCGAGCCATCGACCCACTTGTTTGAATCTCTATGCTCTCACTAGCGTGTTTCCGCAGGAAATTCGCTGATCCTGCAACATCCGAATGACCCTCACAGCCACACGAGTGGCATTGAAGTAAGTCAGTCTGTGTATTCTTCGACCTCGACGACCGCTTTCGTCGCCGAATGAGTGAGATCACCATCGCTGGAGACTACAGGCGCATCCAGCTCGCGCCCGACGGCTGCGATCAGCGCGTCCGGCCCATCGAGATAGGGGCCACCGGGCGCGATCTCGTCTGCGATCTCGCCAGCTATCGTCGCCGTTCGTTCATCGACAGCGTAGACATCGGCCCAGGAAAGGTCGGCACGAACTCCGTCGACGTCGCCGTCCGGGAGATTCCCTGCACCAACAAGGACCTCTGTGTAGGCCGGGACAGGCATTACCCAGCGGATGTCGTCACCGCCTGCGGATTCATAGAACTCGCGAGTTGCGTCGACGCCATCCAGATAGTCGATCAGAAATGACGCATCGAGTACCTTCATGCGCTGTTTTCGGACCGGCGGCGCATTCGCTCCTTGCGTTTTTCCTTTGCGTTCTGGCGGGCCTCACGGATCTCCTGGGCTTCTTCATCAGACCAGCGACCGAACCCATCGTAGAAGTCTCCGACGGCCGTCTCGCCGAGGACACGCTCAAGGACGTCGTTGTAACTTTCGCCTTCGCGCTTGTGCTTTTCCAATTCTCGCTTCACCGTGTTGCTCACTCGAATCTGCTCATCGGCCGTTCCCATCTCACGTTGACAATCGTGTTGACGCTACTTCGGTCTTTGGTCAGCCTCGTCGAGAAGTGGTGGGACTGTCACCGAGTCCCGCCGGTGAGATGCCGATATTCCGGAAACCACCTCGGAAGTGAAACATCACGGACGTGAAGGCCCAAATCGACCACAATCAGCGTTCTAAAGTCCTGTATATTGACTCCGGAAGGGACACGCCACGAATTATGCACGAGTCGGATCTCATAGTCACCAGATGCCGTTCACGATCGACTTTCTGGACGATGGGCGCGTTCTGGAGTGGGAGGCAACCGCTGCTGGCGCAGTCGTCACCGAGACTGACGAGTACACGCCACGGTTCTACGTCGCTCCTCGCGATCCCGACGCCGATCTCGATCTCACGGCACTCCAATCGATGTACGACCAGCATCCGGACGTCGACGCGACCGAGATGGTGTCTCGGCGTCCCGGCTTTCGACGAGATGAGGAGTCTGTCCTCGCTGTCGACGTCGAGCACGTCAACTGCGTCACTGGGCTCGCCCGGCAAACACGGCAATTGTCCGACTACCCGGTTGGTGATCTTGCCTGCTTCAATGTGGACCTCTCACGGGAGTTCCGGTACTGTCTGGAGAACGGCGTCGATCCGACGCCAGCGAACGAGCTGTCGACCCTCCGACTCAGCGTCCCGGTGGCCGAAACGAGCAACGATCTCTACGGGGAGTTGACCGTCGCTGGCGAAACCATCACTGGATCCGTGGAGGATATCCTGACTGGCGTCCGGGCGAACATCGAGACACGTGATCCCGATGTCCTGGTCTGCTCGACGAGCGAAATCATCCCGACGCTGTACGAGATGGCGACGGTGGCGAGCATTGACGAGTTCACGCTGAGTCGGTGGCCCGGCGTGGACTACCAGCAACTCGCGAGCCAGTCGACGTACTCGAGCTACGGTCAGGTGGGACATTCGCCGGCGCGGTACAACGTGCCCGGTCGGGCAATCATCGACGAGTCGAACACGTTCTTCTACGGGGAGACCAACCTCGACGGCGTCCTCGATCTCGTGTCACGCTCGAAGAAGCCGGTCCAGGAGCTCGCTTGGGCATCGATTGGGAACGTGCTCACGGCGATCCAGATCTGCGAGGCTCACGACCGGGGCGTCCTCGTCCCGTGGAACTCCTGGCGTCACGAATTTCACAAGCCGATGGGGACGCTTCACGACGCCGACCGCGGTGGGTTCATCTTTGCGCCCGAGGTCGGCCTCCACGAGAACGTCCACGAGCTCGACTTTTCGAGTCTGTATCCGAATATCATCTGCACGCGAAACGTCTCCCCGGATGTGATTCGGTGTGACTGCCACAGCGACCGCGAGGACGTCCCCGAACTCGGCTACTCGATCTGTGACACGCGAGGCTATCTCGTCGACGTATTGGAACCGATTATCGGCGCTCGCGACGACATCAAGACAGCTATTGATCGTGAAAACCACCGTGACGATCCTGACGAGGATCGGCTGGCGGAACTCGAAGGACGGTCGGGCGCGCTGAAATGGATCCTCGTTGCGTGCTTCGGCTATCAGGGATTCAGCAACGCGAAGTTCGGGCGCATCGAGTGTCACGAGGCGATCAACGCATTCGCTCGCGAGATTCTGCTGGAGGCCAAAGAGCGGCTCGAAGCCGGTGGCTGGCGCGTTGTCCACGGCATCGTGGACTCGATCTGGGTGACTCCGGATTCCGACGTCGACGACGATGAGCGCGAGGCCCTCGAAACCGTCGCAGCGAACATCACTGAGGCGGTCGAGATCCGGCTCGAACACGAGGCACAGTATGACTGGGTGGCGTTCGTCCCCCAGCGCGAGAGCGATGCTGGCGCACTGACCAGGTACTTCGGGAACGTTGCAGGGGAGGACGAGTTCAAGATCAGAGGTCTCGAAGCCCGACAACGCTCCACTCCGCCGTTCATCAAGGAGGTCCAGCGAGACTGCCTCGACCGGCTTGCTGGCACACGATCTCCTGACGCGGTGCTCAGACGTCTCGAACGAGCAATCGAGGCACTACATAACGGAGAGGTTGCAGTGGAACGGCTCGTCGAGCGAAATCGGGTCTCAAAGCCACTCGAAGGCTATACGCAGAACACACAGAACGTGGCAGCCCTGAAGCGGGCACGCGATCACGGTCTCGCTGTTCATCCGGGCCAAGATGTCGAGTATGTCGTCGTTGACGACGAGAAGACCTCCCGGGACCGCGTCTCACTTGTCCATGAAGATGTCGAGACCTATGACGCCTCATATTACGAGAAACAGCTGGTCCGAGCTGTTGAAAGCGTTTTGTCACCGCTCGGCTGGGACCGAACAGAGATTCAACGTACCATTGCTGAGACTCGGGAAATGAACCTGTCTGCCTTCACTGAATTCGGCGACAACTAATCGTTGGTATCGCTGTTTGGTGGTGGCCAGATATGGATTGAATTTTCTACGGCCTCATCAGCGATCGAGGCGGATACCCCGACCTCAAGGGTCGGGGTTGTTGACGGGAGAACCAGACGAAGGCGCGCGAAGAGCTCGTGAAATAGTGGAGAGTCGGGGTGTTATCTCGATCGTCCATTGACATCCACCCACGACTGAAGTCGCAGGATTCCTTTCGTGGGAGCCTCAGTCGTCCTGAGCTTCCTCGAGAGCGATATTCCTGGTCGACGCGGTACTCTGGTCTGTGTACTCCTCGTTGGCCGTTGTCTCCACCGCGATGGAGGGCGGGCTATTGGGGTGGCTCAGTACCAGATCTCGCGTCAGTATTGCCAAATCTGGGAGATACAGCCACTCTTGTGGCTGTTTGAATGATGGTGTGCTCGTACTGATTGGTGATGGTGGACGTTCCCAGAGCAGATCCATAGTCGACAGAGAGCCGTTCTAGCGGTTCCACAGGCCGATTATGAACTTCTCGTGACTACCTCTCTGTACTTGATACCCCCCATCAACCTCGGAGCGACCCTGAATCAGAATATGACCAGTTCGGACAACTCGGTAGTTACTCCTCAGGGTTGCCTGACGCCGAGAGTCGACGGTCAAGCTTCAACGCGATGGTGAAGACGCGCTTCCGAACTACCTCGTGTTCGGCGACACGCCACCCAGCGAAACAGCCGACTGTCCCAACGAGCGCCAGGAGTCCATCGGTCGAACCACCGCTGGCCACGGCGGCGAGGACGGACAGCACGATCGCGATGGTGAACGCCCGCATCGCATCAGCCCGCACGAACGACCACATCGCGTAGAGATACGCCATGCCGAACGCGACCGACGCGAGGACGTCGACGAGATAATGGACGCCGAGTGCGAGCCGGGAAAAAGCAACCAGACTAATCAACGCGGCGGCCACCGCCCAGCGCCCCCTGTGCGTCCAGACGCGCCCCCAGAGTGCGAGTGCGCCCCATAGGACGGTTGCGGTCATCGTGTGCCCGCTCGGGAACCCCTCGCCCGACCGGGGCGTTGCCTGCAGCTCGACGGGTGGGCGCGGCAGCCCGAACGCGCTCTTGAGAACGATCGCCAGCGAGAGCCCGCCGAATACGACGGCGATCAACGTGATTGTTCGCCGGGAACATAGCCGCTCCCGATCGCCGGTTTGGATCTGCTGGCGGACGCCGAACGCGAAGATCACTGTAATGACGAGTGCGGCGACCTCGATGTCGCCTGGTAGTGCAAGCAGTCGGCCAACGAAACTGAATCCATCAGGGACGAACTCGCGGACGAACTCGGTAACGCCGACTCCTCTACTCATTCGTTTATCCCGACAGATGGCGACCGCTAAAATCCTTCGCAACAGCGGTACTAGCGCGATGGGACGAGTGAGTGAGATGTTCGCCCACTATCTGGATATTTGATGGTCAAGATCTAATGTGGGCGCTTTTTATGGGACACCCACCCATCGTTTCCGCTGTTCTGGTACAGTATATTCTCGGAGCGTGAGGCAGTTGACCGCAGTCCGCACACGTCGTTTCGCCACCACAAGTTTCGAGTCGTCCTGGACACTCAGGGCAGGTCGTTTGGTTAACCGTCTTTCCATCGTCTTCGTCGAAGCCAGTTTCGTAGACATCTCTCAGTGACATAGTCAGTACACAGGACATTCTTCAGAACGCCCCGTACCCGCCAGGGGGCGATACAAATAGCGTGCGGGAGATGAATGTGGACTGGTGTGTTCCGTAGCTCTCAAGCAGAGAGTGTGGGATCGATTGCGTTCAATGCAACAGTATTCCGAAATCGCACCGGCTCACCCCCCTCTAAACCTTACCTTCTTGCGTTGGTAGTACACATAGATTCATACAACACGATCGTATCGTCACAAACCGAGGGCACGATTCGAACTCGATGAATGAGTCCACTCGATCGGCGATAATCGCCGGAATGGCCATTTTTGCAGTCGCCTACGCAGCAGCAACGCTCGAATCGACGATCCAGCCCGAGGGGGGTGGTGGAGACGGAACGATTGGGGATGGTGACGGTGGCAGCGGGGTAGTACCAGTCGCGCAATCGGAATCACCCCCCGGCGAGACGATCACGATTCCCTTCCTCGATGAAATACTCGCGATTCTCGCCGTCGCCCTGCTAGTAGGGCTCATTGCGTACGTGCTTATCTACCGGCGACAGGCTTTTGCCATGTTCCTCGTCATCGTCGCCTCACTTGTGGTCTTGTACCTTCTTTCAACAGTTCTGGACCCGACAGCTATCCCTCCGGACGTACCGGAACTGGAACCAGGAGACGAGACTCCGGTCGGTGACGGTAGCGGCGAGGGGTGGGGCGATGGGACCGGTGTCGATCCAACGCAACCATCCCCATCAGCACTACTGGTAGTGCTCATAGTGGGACTCTCCGTCATCGGTGGGGTCCTTGCGCTGTTGAGAACCCCAACCGACGACAGCGACGAGTCTACACAACAGTCCACTGGGGGCGGTGAGAACGCTGCGGCCATCGGCCGAGCAGCAGGACGGGCCGCTGACCGGCTTGAAGCGGAGGTGGATGTCGATAATGAGGTGTACAAAACCTGGCGTGAAATGGCCGAGTTGGCCGATGTCGATACCCCCGAATCAAGTACTCCGGGGGAGTTCGCCGATGCTGCCGTCGAGACGGGTCTCGGCCGTGCCGATGTAACTGAACTCACTCGTCTGTTCGAGGATGTACGATACGGCAACGCAGAACCATCCGAAGAGCGGGAACGGCAGGCGATTACGATCTTCCGACGGATCGAGAACCGATACGCGGAGGAGGATCCGTGAACTATCGGCACGTCGCGCTTGGTATCGGTATTCTATCCCTGGGGGCTAGTCTACTTGCGATCATCTCTCCCGGGCTGATAGCGGTCACTCTCGATCAGGTACTGATCACTGTAGTCGGTGGAATAGTCATACTACAGGCGCTTCGCGTTATTTTGGGTCGCTGGCGCGAGGACCGGGATGAGGCTGTGACTCCTGACCCGGAACTCCCGATTTCGACCTCGCCACCAGGTGAGGAGTTAAAAGACGAACTCGAACGGTTTCTCGGCACCAAGCGGCTCTACTTTCCCCGCGCTCGTCTTCGGACGGGACTCCGTGAGGCTGCCGTTACTGTACTTGCTCAGTACGGGTCGTATTCCACAGCCGAGGCTGAGGAGGCAGTCGAGGCAGGAACGTGGACTGATGATATCTACGCGGCTGCGTGTATCGGTGGCGAACAGGCACCGACACCACCACTCCGTGTACGCGTCCAGAACGCATTTCGAGAAGAGTCGCCGTTTGAGCGCGGTGTTCGACACACCGTCGACGCGATTGCCGCGGCTGCTGGCGTAGCATCGCCCTCGAACGAAGACGCGACCAAGAAACCGCGAACACAGGAAGATCGACGAACGGAATCCAGTGTGGAGACATCACGGAAGCGGTCCACGGGACGGACTGACGACACCAGCAACAGACACGAGCCGAAAGACGCCCTCAGACGTGCAACACATTCGACAGGGCACTGGACAGGCGTCAGTGTCGTTGCACTGGTGAGCATCGGCGTCGGGATTCTCGTCGAACAGCCTGCAGTACTGCTTGCCGGGACTGTCGGCATCGGTTACGCTGCGTACGCCCGCTCATCGGCGCTGCCGCCTGGTAGTGTCTCCCTCTCTCGGACGCTCAGTAATGAGCGGCCGGAACCGGGTGAGGAGGTCGAGGTAACGGTCACCATCACAAACGACAGCGAGCAGGCGCTGGCGGATCTGCGACTCGTCGACGGTGTCCCAGAATCGCTCGCCGTGACGGATAGCTCACCGCGTATCGGCACGGCACTGCGGGCGGGAGAGAGTCGATCGTACACCTATGCAGTGACTACCCGTCGAGGCGTCCATACGTTTGGGCCAGCGACGCTGATCGCACGCGACCTTACGTCCGCAAAAGAGCAAGAGCGACGCCTCAGCACAGAAACAACGCTAACCTGTATTCCGTCGCTCCGAGCGATAACCGAGCCGATCCCACTTCGAGCACAGGCGACGCAGCAAGTCGGTCACATCGAGACCGCTACCAGCGGAGACGGGGTCGAGTTCTATGCGACAAGAGAGTACCGACCAGGCGACCCAATGAGTCGAATCGACTGGAACCGTCGCGCACGGACAGGTGAGCTCACGACAGTCGAG
This sequence comes from Natranaeroarchaeum sulfidigenes, assembly GCF_017094485.1. Lineage (NCBI taxonomy): Archaea > Methanobacteriati > Methanobacteriota > Halobacteria > Halobacteriales > Natronoarchaeaceae > Natranaeroarchaeum > Natranaeroarchaeum sulfidigenes. Next base: position 432,625 of record NZ_CP064786.1, on the reverse strand, counting down.
TTCCGAAACGAGCGTTCCGCGAGCGTCGTCATCGTGGTTGATACCCGCGAGGAAGCGTATCTCTCGCCCGAGCCGTACGCCGAACATGCACTCGACCGTGCGGTCGACGCCGCCGGACGGCTGTTCGTGACGCTGGCCGATTCGGGAGACACAGTGGGGATCGCTGCACTGGGCGACAGCTCCTGTTGGCTCGCCCCAGGCTCCGGTGTTGATCACAGGGACACCGCACGAGAACTGCTCGCAACGCATCCTGCATTCTCCCCGGTTCCGAGGAAGACCCGTTCAGTGGTGGTTCGACACCGCAACCGCCTCAGAAAACGACTGTCTGCGGGCACACAGGTAATCGTTCTCACACCGCTGTGTGACGAGTTCGGCAGCCAGTTTGCCAGGCGGCTCGACGAACGCGGCTACCCAGTCACGGTGATCAGCCTCGACCCGACCGCCAGCCAGACGACTGCACAGCGATTTGCACAGGTCGCCCGACGACTTCGACTCACGACCCTGCGAAGCAACGGGATTCCGGTTATCGACTGGGAATGGGACGACTCGATTACTGCCACGCTTGCCCGATTCAACGAGCGGTGGTCGCGATGAACCCCATTGATCGAGATCCAGTACAGCTCAGTAGCCTGGGAGCAGGGTGTGCTGCGGTCGTTGCGTTCGGGCTCAGCGCGTTCTACTCGTGGCCGGCCCTCGCTATCGGCGCAGTAGGACTGGTTCTCGTCTTTGTGGGGCTCATCCGTGGACTGTATACTGCAGTCACTGTGGGCGCGTTCGGTCTGTTCGTGGGCGCGATTCTCGCTGGTGTACAGACCACGGCTGTTGGTCCGATACTTGGCAGTGTTACTGCAGCAGTACTGGCGTGGGATATCGGCACGAACGCGATCAGCATCGGGAACCAACTGGGACGTGAGGCCGACACGAGACGTCTCGAAGCGGCCCACATAGCCGCGAGCACTGGGGTTGGCGTCATAACGGTTAGCATCGCATACGGACTGTACATGACCGGCACCAGCGACCAACCGATCACGGCCCTGTTCTTGTTATTGCTCGCTGCAGTCCTGTTGCTGGAATCACTCCGCTAGTCGACGGTCGGAACTTCGACCTGTTCGAGCACGCTGTCGATCACCTCCCGTTTCTCCACGTCGTTCACGCGTGCATCAGCAGTCAAAACGAGCCGATGAGCGAGCACCGGTTCGGTGATTGTTTTCACGATATCTGGTGTTACGTACTCGCGACCCTCGATAACTGCCCGAGCCCGTGCCGTTTCGAACAGTCGTTGTGCACCGCGCGGCGACACGCCGACACTCACACGTGACTCCTCCCGCGTTCTGCGGCTGATATCGAGCATGTACAGAATGAGATCCTCGTCGACGCGGACGGTCTCCGGGACACGCTGTAGCGCGCGAACACGATCGGGAGTGAGTACAGGATCGACGGACGGACTCCGTTCCTCTCGACCATCTCGGCGGAACAAGAGTTCCGCCTCCCCCTCGTAACTCGGATACCCCATGCTGGCCTTCACGGCGAACCGATCGATCTGTGCCTCCGGCAAGGCGAAGGTTCCCTCCTGTTCGACGGGATTCTGTGTCGCGATGACGAAAAACGGGTCCGGAAGTTCGCGAGTGTCCCCATCGGCTGTGACCTGACGCTCTTCCATCGCTTCCAGCAGGGCGCTCTGGGTTTTCGGTGGCGCCCGATTGATCTCGTCAGCGAGCACGACGTTTCCGAATATCGGCCCCTCATTGAACTCGAAGGTGCGATCGCGCTCGTTGAATACGTGCGTGCCGGTTACATCTGCCGGGAGGAGATCAGGAGTAAACTGCACCCGTGAAAACGACAGCCCCAGTGCCGTGGCCATACTTCGGGCAGTCAGTGTTTTTCCGGTCCCCGGAACGTCCTCAAGGAGGACGTGCCCCCTGGCGAGCACACCAAGAAGCACCGTTTCGAGAAACGAACGGTCAGCGATAACCGCGTTTTCGACCTCGGTCAACACAGCATCACACTGTGCACTCGCCTCGTCGATACGCATCGTCATATGTAGCCCATTGATCATCCGGGTACAAAGATTGGTCTCCCTCGGCGAGCGGTGTGTACGAACCGACACTCCGAACCCGATGCGCTCGGTGGAGGCGACTGCTGGCTGAAAGAGTCGTGCCGTGCCTGATGACCTCGGAGCAGAGACCGCAACACACTATTATTGTGACTGACACGTCTACAGTATGCAAATCAACGTCATCGGGAGCGGCTACGTCGGGACGACGCTCGCCGCCTGTCTCGCCGATCTGGGTCATGACGTGCTGGCGATCGATATCGACGAGGAGGTCGTCGCAGCGCTCAACGACGGCCGGGCACCCATCCACGAACCGGGGCTCGACGACCTCATCGCCGAGCACGCGGGCGACCGTCTCCGCGCGACCACGAGCTACGAGCGAGTTCCCGAGGCAGAGGTTACCTTCCTCGCGATCCAGACGCCCTCGCGCGAGGACGGGAGTATCGACGCCGCACCGCTTGCCGCGGCCGCGGAGATGACCGGCGAGGTACTGGACGGGACAGACGACGATCATCTCGTCGTCGTCAAGAGCACGATCACGCCGCCCGCGCTCGCGGAGGTCAGGACAGCAGTGCTCGACGCGACCGGAGACACTACTGGCAGGATTAGCGTCGCGACGAATCCGGAGTTCCTGCGTGAGGGCACCGCAGTCGAGGACTTTCTTTCCCCCGAGAAGATCGTCCTCGGCGCGGACGAACAGTGGGCAACAGAACGCCTCGAAGCCGTCTACGAGCCACTGCTGGCCGACCACGACGCACACGTCGTCCGGACTGATCCCGACACGGCGATGCTGATCAAGTACGCCAACAACGCGTTTCTCGCAACGAAAATATCGCTGATCAACGACATCGGCAACGTCTGCAAGGAGTTCGGCGTTGACGCCTACGAGGTCGCCGACGCGATCGGGATGGACGACCGTATCGGTGAGCGCTTCCTCCGAAGCGGCGTTGGCTATGGGGGAAGCTGCTTCCCGAAAGATGTCGCGGCGCTCATCGCGACCGCCGAAAACCAGGGCTACACGCCACCCGTACTCAATGCCGCAATCGAACTCAACGACCACCAGCCCGAGCGCATGCTCGATCTCCTCGAGGAGCACGTCGATGTCGAAGGCGAACGCGTCGCCGTCCTCGGCCTGGCGTTCAAGCCCGGCACCGACGATACACGCAACTCGCGGGCGATCCCGATCATCGAGGGACTTCAGGAGCGCAGTGCCGAGGTCGTCGGCTACGATCCCGTTGCGACCGAGAACATGCGCGAGCACTTCCCGGATATCGAGTACGCGGACTCACCAGCAGAAGCGCTCGACGGCGCTGTGGGAGCACTCGTCGTGACCGACTGGGACGAGTTCGCAACACTTGGAGACGCGTTCGAGACGATGGCCGAACCCGTGGTGATCGACGGCCGACGGATCGTTGCGCCTAGCAACGATCTCACGTATGAAGGTCTGACGTGGTAAGGAACACCAGCCGCTGATCACCGAGGGGACATGCGGTCGATGTGGTATCCAACCGAAGAGAACGGGGCAATGGTACCGACCCGTCGGCGATCATCGGTAGCAGATCGCTGTCGCTGGATGCACCGTATCGTTTTTTCTCCGAGCGCGAGAAGTAAGCGGTATGTCACCGACGATCTATTTCATCGGAGCCGGTGCAATCGCCCGCAATCACGCCGACTCCGTCGGATTGCTACCGAACGCCGACGAGATCGAGATCGCTGCAGCGGACCCGACTCCAGAGGCCCGCGAGCGGTTCGCAGCGGCCGTCGACGATGTCCGTCTCTACGAGGACAGCGAGTCGATGCTGGCCGAGCCGGTCGACCCGAACGATTTCGTCGTCGTCGCAGCGCCCCCATTCACACACCACGATGAGACGATTGCGGCCCTCGAAAGCGGCCGACACGTGCTCTGTGAGAAACCACTGGCACCAACCCTCGACGAAGCTAAATCGATGCTCGCAACCGCAGCGGAGGCCGATCGAATTCTTGGCTCCTGCAATTGTCGCCACTATCGAACGCCCGGCACCGAGCGGGTCAAGCGACTGATCGACGATGGGGCAATCGGCGAGCCGTACCACGTCACCTGGAGTACGCGTCGACAGCGCGGCCGCCCTGGAATCGAGTATCAGCCGGAGTCGAAGTGGTTCCTCGACAGCTCGAAAGGCGGCGGCGGCATCATCATGGACTGGGGGCCCTACGAGTTCGCAGCGCTGGACGATCTCATCGATCCTGACCGCATCGACGTCATGGATGCCTGGACTGCCCAGCCCGAGACTGGCGTGGATCCGGAAAAAATTCCGTTCGATGTCGAAACACACGGCGGTGCGACGCTCGTGTACCGTACCGACGAGCACGATGTACGGGTAACCTACGAGCGGGCGTCCGGAACCCACGGCGAGGAGCGGGATGTCACGGAAATCGAAGGAACCGAAGGTGCGATCCGCTGGGACTGGACCGAGGCCGGTACGTCGACAGTAACGCTGGCCACCGACGAGGGCGGCGATGTAGTCGAGGAGGAAATAGACGTCACCCCGGACGAAGAGATCGGAGCCCACGATCGACCACTCGTGTATTTCAACCGTGTCGTGCGCGGCGGAGACGCCCCGATCCGAACCGGTGAGGAAGCGATTACGTCAGTTGCGATGATCGACGCGATCTATCAGTGTGTCGAGTTGGGAGAGCCCCAGCGAGTGGACTTGGCGAAGATTGCTTGAACGAGACAGCCGCAACGCAGGGAGTATATATTTCCAGCCGCTGACAGACAACTAACGAATGTACGACTTCGTCGTTGTCGGCTGTGGTCCGCCCGGAGCACGCTTTGCCCGGCGCGCCGCCGAAGAGGGCCACGACGTACTCGTCTTCGAGAAAGGAGAGATCGGCGAGCCGCTGGCCTGTTCGGGCCACGTTAGCACCGACATCTGGGACTTTACTGGCCCTGACGCGCGCCAGGAACTCCTCCAGAACGAGATCCGTGGCGCACGCTTCCACGTCGACGAACCGCAACGCACCGCGAAATCCACAGACGAACGCGCTCGCGAGGCTGGACGCCAGCTCGACCACGCGGAACCGTTCTACCGGGACGAGACGATCTCGAACGTTATCGACCGGGTCGGACTGGATCGCCACCTCGCCGACCTCGCACGCGATGCCGGTGCTGACGTCCGCGATCACCACACCGTCACGGAAATCGAAGAGCACGAAGATCGGGCCACAGTGACCGCCTCGACACCTAGAGACACGATTACCGTCGAAGGGAAGATGGTGGCCGGCTGTGATGGGCCCCGTTCCCGTGTCCGGGATGCCCTCGGTCTCGATGAGCCAGACGAACTCCTGCATGGCGTGTTGGGGTTCGATCCAGCCCCCGATCCCGGCGACTACGTCGACGTCCATCTCACCGCACCGCGCTTTTTCGCGTGGCGAATCCCGCGGGGCGACGCCGGCGTCGAGTACGGACTGGCAGCTCCACCCGGCGATGGCGTCCAGCAGCTGTTCGAGCAACTCCGAAGCGACTACGGCGTCGACCTCGATCGAACCTGCTCGGGAGCGATCCCGATCGGCCCACCCGAGCGCGTCACGACGCGACGGGGCTTTCTTATCGGCGACGCCGCCGCCCAGACCAAACCGTTCACCGGCGGGGGAATCCTCTACAGCATGACTGCCGCCGATCATGCAGCGCGAACGATCGATCCGGACTGGCCGCCGACCCTGCAGGCGTACGAACACGCGTGGCGCGAGGACCTGTCTCGCGAGATTCAACTGGGGCATCTACTTCGGCGCGCGTACAGCCTCCCGGAACCGATCCAACGAGCGGGTTTGCGCACGCTCTCGGGCGAGATCGGCGTCCACATGGACCGCCCCACGTCACTATTTTCACGCGAGCAACTCGGCGCGCTGCTCTCACGCTGATTCCGCGTCGTCCTCGACAGGAAGCGCGGGTCCGATTCCGTCCACGTCTGGAACGTCGTCCGACCCATCGAGGATCCGTCGTGCCTCCTCGGCCCGTGTGTCTCCGAGGCCTTTGACGAGTGTCAGCGCGCGGCTGAGTCGCGTGCGCTGCCATGCTTTCTCGCGGTGCTGGTACGTACGGATACTGCGGAGGAACTCCGGCTTCGAGAACTCCGGCCAGTACGGCGTACAAAAGTAGACCGCAGCCTCGTTGCCGTTGGCATACCACGGGAGGAAGTTACTCGTCCGTTCGTCGCCGCCAGTCCGGATGATGAGGTCGACGGCGCGAACCGGGCGATCATAGAGCTGGCTCTCGACGGTCTCGACATCCAGATCGTCGGGGGAAAGCGTTCCTTCGTCTACCTGCTGAAGGATCCGCCGTGTCGCAGAGAGCAGTTCCGATCGACCGCCGTACGCGAGTGCGATGTTCAGAACGAACGACTCATACTCGCGTGTACGCTCCTCGGCGTAGTCGACGACCTCCTGTACGCGGTCCGGCAGGCGTTCGATATCACCGAGTGCACGAATACAGACCTCGTTCTCGTGGACGCGGTCGGCGTCAGCGAACTCGCGGAGTTTGTCCTCGATGAGATCAAATAAGGCCTCACGCTCGTCGGGCGGGCGCTCGAAGTTCTCCGTCGAGAACGCGTAGACGGTCAGTTCCTGAATGCCGAGTTCCTGGCACCATTCGAGTAGCTGTTCGGTTGTTTGTGCGCCCTTCCTGTGGCCGTTTGATTTCGTCTCACCCTGCCGTCTGGCGTACCGTCGATTACCGTCCTGAATAACAGCGACGTGAGTAGGAACGTCGTCGATTTCCCTGCGTAACAGGCGCTCGTACAGCCTGCGCCACTGCTTTCGCAACCACCCACTCATGCTTACTTGCTGAAAGATAGAGCGACGGCCCGCTTGTACTTTCTGGTCAAAAACAAGATCCTGAACACCTCCCCAAATCGTAGCAACTGCGGATTCCAGCATAATTAAGTAGCCAAAAAATATTGACTACACAACATGACTACTCTGCCAGCCATCGTTCTCGCTGCTGGTGAAGGCGAGCGGTTGCGCCCACTGACATATCGACGACCGAAACCGCTGTTGCCCGCCGGCAATCGCCCGATTATCAACCACGTTCTCGACACGCTGGTCGACGCGGGGATCGAAGAGATACATCTCGTCGTCGGGTACGAGAACACGCGGGTGCAAGACAACGTTGGCTCGACGTACCGCGACGTGCCGATCGAATACGTCCAGCAGGACACACAGCTCGGCAGCGGCCATGCGCTTTTGCAAGCCAGAGATGTTATCGACGATTCGTTTGTGGTCGTGTACGGGGACCAGATCGTGGAGTCCTCGCTCATCAGCGCTGTTGTCGAGACACACACTGCAGAGGACTCGCCAGCGACACTCGCAGTGCTCGAGGATAGCCGGGCACAGGAGTACGACGGCGTCGGTATCGACGACGGTGTTGTCACCGATATCGCTATCGGGCCTGACGTCCCACCCGGGTACGGGCTGAACGCCGGAGTGTACGCCTTCGAACCTGATGTGTTCGAAGCGCTTGCGCCAGCATCCAGCGACGACGGGACTGTGACAATTCCCGGTGCGATACGGACCATGCTGGAGCGCAACCAGAAGCTCCGAGCCGTCGAGACTGACGGCCTCTGGGTCGATGCGAACTATCCCTGGGACCTCCTTACGGTCGCCAGCGAGCTGTTCGACCACGGCGTGCTTACGGAAACTGACAAGGAGATCCCCGAGAGCGCCACTGTTCACGAGAGTGCGACGATTCGATCCCCCGTCGCAATAGACGAAGACGCCGTCGTTGGACCCGGTGCAGTGCTCGGTCCGAACGTGTGTCTCGGCGAGAATGCGACGGTTGAGGCCAACGCAGTCGTCGACAACAGTATAATCGATGCCGATGCACGGGTTGGCCCAAACGTGACACTGCTCGACTCGGTGGTCGGACAGGGAGCACAGATCGGTGCCGGAACGACGATTGCTGGCGGCCCCGGTGACGTCCATGTCGGCACGCGTGTCTTTGAGGATGAGCCACTCGGCGCAGTGATCGCCGATCGTGCTCGACTGAGCGGTGGCGGTAGCGTTGCCCCCGGGACGCTCGTTGGACCAGACGTGTTCACAGAGACAGGCGTGAGTCTGAAGGGGACCATCGATCCCGGACAGGAGGTGGTCAGATAATGTGTGGGATCGTCGGCTACGTCGACCGTTCGGGCAACCCTGCCGCACTGGATGTCCTCGATACCGGCCTTTCGAGTCTCGAATACCGTGGCTACGATTCGGCGGGCGTGGCGCTCGCAGACGACGATCTCACTGTCGTCAAGCGTGAAGGGAAGGTCGAAGCGCTAACTGCCGCGCTCGCCACCGAGGCACCGGACGACGTGGCTGTTGGCATCGGACACACACGCTGGAGCACGCACGGGCCGCCGTCGGACACGAACGCACATCCGCACACGGACTGCACTGGCAACATTGCTGTCGTCCACAACGGTATCATCGAGAACTACGATACGCTCAAGGCCGAACTCCAGGAACGCGGGCACGTCTTCGAGAGCGAGACGGATACCGAAGTAATCCCCCATCTTATCGAGGACGGGCTCGATCGTGGCTGTGATCGTGAAACCGCATTCAGGGGTGCGATCGATCGACTCGAAGGGAGTTACGCAGTCGTCGCAACCTTCGCCGACGAGAATGAACTCCTCGCGACCCGGCAGGACTCGCCGCTGGTTGTGGGGCTGGGTAACGACGGCTACTACCTCGCCAGCGACGTGCCAGCGTTTATCGAGTACACCGACCGCGTCACCTACCTCGAAGACGGCGAGTTCGTCCGCGTCACACCGACAGGAGTGAGCGTCACCGACATCGAAGGGACCGAGATAGAGAAATCCATCTCGACGATCGACTGGGACCCCGAAGACGCCGGTAAAAGCGGGTATGAGCATTACATGCTCAAGGAGATTCAAGAACAGCCACGAGCGCTCAGAAAATGCCTGCGCGGCCGTGTTGACGAGATCGAGGGGCGAGTCTCGCTGGATCTCGATCTGGACCGGTCAGGAGTCGATAGTACCCATCTCGTCGCCTGCGGCACAAGCTATCATGCAGCCCTGTACGGTGCGCAGCTGCTTCGTGCCCAGGGAATCCCTGCTCAGACGTTCCTCGCGAACGAGTACGACGAAACCTGTCTCGCGGGCGAGAGACCCCTCGTCGTCGGCGTCACCCAGAGCGGCGAAACTGCTGATACGTTGGGAGCGCTCCGAACTGCCCAGGCAGCGGGTGCGGAGACGCTCGCCGTGACGAACACGATCGGTAGCTCCGCAGCCCGTGAGTGTGATCACGCCCTGTTCGTTAGAGCTGGCCCAGAGATCGGTGTTGCCGCGACCAAAACGTTCGCAAGCCAGCAGACCGCACTCCACCTGCTCGCGCTGTGGCTCGGGGGAGGTGACGTCGACCCCGGTCACATTGCTGCTCTTCGTGCGATACCGGAGCAGGTCCAGTCGATTCTCGACGACGATAGCGCCCGCGAGGTTGCCGCCGAACTGGCCGACTCCGCGGCGTACTTTTTCATCGGCCGCGGTCCACAGCATCCGGTCGCGCTCGAAGGCGCACTCAAGCTCAAGGAGATCTCCTACGAACACGCCGAGGGCTTTGCCGCTGGCGAACTCAAACACGGCCCGCTCGCGCTCGTTACCCCCGAGACGCCCATCATTGCGATGGTCACCGGATACGACGAGCGAGCCAGGAAAACGGTCGGGAACGTCAAAGAGGTCCAGGCCCGTGGCGCGCCGGTCGTTGCCGTCACGGACGGGAAAGCGGATGTCGAGCAGTACGCCCAGCACGTCCTCACAGTCCCCGAAACGACCCCCGAGATCGCTGCCCTGCTTGCGAACGTTCAGCTCCAGTTGCTCGCGTACTGGATCGCGCGGGATATGGGGCGACCGATCGACAAACCCCGAAATCTCGCGAAAAGCGTAACCGTGGAGTGAACCGCGCGCTCAGAACTCGATAAGCGCGCTCACCGGCGCGTCCGTCCGCTCGCGGGCGCGCTCGATGCCGTCGTCGCCGACCGCGATCAGGGTGAAGACGCCGCCGATCTCCGCGCCAGCGCGCTGGGCGATATCGAGCAGTAGTTCTTGGGTCTCGCCCGACCGGATCAGATCATCGACGACAAGCACGGTATCGCCATCATTGATGGCTGCGGCTGGGAGGTAGTAGGTCAGTTCGATCCCCGACTGGAGGCGCTGGCGGGACTCGATGAACTCCTCGACTGCGGTCTCTTTGGACTTTTTCGCATAGGCTGCCCGTCCGTCGTAGTAGCTGGCGATGGCGGCGGCGAGGGTGATGCCGTCGGTCGCAGCAGTGAGGACGACATCGGGGCGGTCGAACTCGAAGGCCTCGGCGGCGACAGGTGCCACGAGATCCAGAAACGACTGGTCGAAGACGATCGTGGAGTTGTCGACGTATCCCTCGTCGTCGGTCTGTACGCGGGCTGTGAGTTCCTCTGCGAGCGCGTCGCGGCCGATTCCGGTAACAACGTCGCGGGCGCGATCGTCACTCGGCAAAACGTGTCCGTTAACGTAGCGATTGAGATCGCCCGCAGGCAGCCCGGTAAGCTCGGCTAGCTCGTCGTACGTGCGCGTCTCCTTGAGCATCCGGAGAACGGAGACAGCTCGCAACTGGAGGGCCGCCTTCTCTGCTCTATTCATACAACATATGCACGGTTCCACAAGTATGGTGGTTACGATCCCTAACGGTGGCATCTACCCCACGAACGTGGTCTATTGGCGTGCCGCCGTCAAGCGGCGATCAGACCGGCCAAGATGACGTAGCAACCCACAGCGACCAGAACGGCGGGAACCAGCCAGCGGTCAAGCCGGTCGGAGATCCCGTCAATCGCGACGTGATAGACAACGAGCAGTGCAACGAGAAACACGATTCCAGCGCCGATCAGATACGCCCCGATGATGAGAACCAATGCCTCCGGTGAGAGATCCGCAAAGAACGGAACGAATACGGCCATATTATCGCCGCTCATGCCGATTCCCGTCATGGCGACCACACCGATACGTCCCGTCGTGTTCGGAACGACCGCCGATTCTTCGACGACCGTTTCTGGCGGGCGGCTGATAAGTCCCCAGAGTCCGATACTGAGCGGAACGACGCCGAGGAGAAACGTCCAGTTGGACAGGATCTCACCAGCGATGAGTGCCCCGAGAACAGCACCAGTGAGACCGATAGAAAAGCCCACGTAATGCCCGAGGAAGACCTCACGAATCCGATAATCGTTGTCCGCACAGAACGCACTGATGACGACGAGGGTGTCCAGTTGTGTCGCGGCGAACAGCCACGCGCCAAGAAACAGGACTGTGTCCACGGATACTGCAGTTCTCTCACTACGAATGTATAGTAGTTTTCCGTTGGCTGTACCAGTCCTTCCAGCCTCGCCTCGGTATCGGCCACGCACTGGGACCGGAGACGACTCGATCCGGGCCGGATATTCGGCCTAATCGGCGAGGAAGTCCGGCTCGGTCCGCTTCTCGTCGCGCTCGCTCCGCAGGTGATCGCGGAACGTGTCGATTTCGACGTCGTACTCCTGCTCTTCGAAGCGGTCCCGAACGGAGATGTTGCCGTCCTCCTGCTCGTTGTCGCCGACGATGATCATGTAGGGAACGCGGTCGTCGTGGGCCGCGCGGATCTTGCGCTCGATGGTCGAGTCGCGATCGTCGACCTCGACGCGGAACTCGTCGAACTCGTTTTTGACGCGGTGGGCGTAGCCGAGGTTCGCGTCGCTGATCGGCAGGACGCGGACCTGCTCGGGGGCGAGCCAGAGCGGGAAGTTGCCCGCGAAGTGCTCGATGAGGACCATGAAGAAGCGCTCGTAGCTACCGTACAGCGCGCGGTGGATCATCACCGGCTTGTGGTCCTCGTTGTCCTCGCCGACGTAGGACAGGTCGAAGCGCTCGGGCATGTTGAAATCGAGCTGGACCGTCGGGCCGTCCCAGCGGCGGCCGATGGCGTCCTCGAACGCGAAGTCGATCTTCGGGCCGTAGAACGCCCCGTCGCCCTCCTCGACCTCGTACTCCATCGACCGGCTTTCGAGGACGCTTTCGAGCTGTGACTCGGCGCGCTCCCAGATCTCGTCGCTCCCGACGCTCTTCTCGGGACGGGTCGCGAGCGCGACCTCGTACTCCAGATCGAAGGTCGTGAGCACGTCGTCGATCAGGTCCATGATCTGCTCGACCTCCTGGCGGATGTCCTCGGGGCGGACGAACAGGTGGCCGTCGTCGATGGTAAACGCCCAGACCCGCGAGAGTCCCGAGAGTTCGCCGCTCTGTTCCTTGCGATAGACCTTGCCGTTCTCGGCGTACTTGATCGGCATGTCCCTGTAGGACCACGAGCTATCGTCGAAGATCGTGGCGTGGCCCGGACAGTTCATCGGCTTGAGACCGTACTCGTCCTCGCCGACATCGAAGACGAACATATCGTCCTGATAGTTCTCGTAGTGGCCGCTTTTCTCCCAGAGGTCGGTTTTGAACAGGTGGGGCGTCTCGACGTACTCGTAGCCTGCATCGAGGTTCAGATCGGCGACGTACGATTCGAGCTCCCGCAGGATCGTCTTGCCCGGTGGGTGATAGAGCGGCAGCCCGGGGCCGGTGACGTCCTGAATCGAGAACAGGTCCATCTCCGCGCCGATCTTGCGATGGTCGCGGCGCTCGGCTTCACGCCGGCGCTCGTGGAACGCTTCCAGATCCGACTCGCTCTCGAAGGCCGTCCCGTAGACGCGGGTCTGCATCGGGTTGTCCTCGTCGCCACGCCAGTAGGCTGCGGCGATCTCCAGCAGATCGACCGCACCGATCTCGCCCGTCGATTCGACGTGTGGGCCAGCACAGAGATCCTCCCACTCGCCCTGTTTGTAGAAGGTGACCGTCTCGCCATCCTCGGCGAACTCCTCCAGCAGTTCGAGTTTGTAGCGCTGATCGGCCAGCCGTTCGCGGGCCTCCTCGATCGACACTTCCTCGCGCTCGATCTCGTAGTCGGCCTCGATGATGTCTTCTATTTCGGCGTTGATCTCCGCGAGATCCTCCTCGTCGAGGTCGATATCGTCGAAGTCATAATAGAACCCCTCGTCGGTCGGCGGCCCGATGGCTAGCTGGACGTCGTCGTACAGCCGCTCGACGGCCTGTGCGAGACAGTGCGAGGCCGAATGGCGCATCACGCGGATCGCCTCGTCGGAGTCCTCGGTGACGATCTCGATGTTCGCGCCGCTTTCCGTGATCGGCTCGTCCTTCGAGACGAGTTCGCCGTCGATGCGACCGGCGACCGTGTCGCGACCGAGGCCGGGGCCGATCTCGTAGGCGACGTCCTCGACGGTCGCGCCGCGCTCGACGCTGAGCTCGGAGCCGTCGGGCAGTACTACCGATATGTCGTCCGCTGAATCTACATCCTGAGACATTGGTACACCTCCGGCTGGTCGGGGGTGACCAGCGAGAGAATCGGCAGGCGAGAGTTGTAGTTAGGTACGGGCGAGCGCCCGGCCTGTAAAGCAGCCACCTGCCATTTGTATCCACAGATACCGTGGGATCGAGTAAAAGCGTTGTGATAGGCAGTTCCAGCGATGTTCATCCCGTCGTATCCGGCAACTCGACCTCGTCGGGATGGGGCATCCAGAGTAAATCGATCGTGATACCGAGCGTGAGCGGAATCCCGATCACGACGATCAGCGCCGTCGTCCGATCGGCTGCGGCGGTCCCGATGCCGAACGGACCACTGAGCAGCATCGTCGAGGCGACCAGCAACATCGGGATCAGGATCGCCGCATATAGCGCTGCACCCCAGTTGGTCGTCAACCGAATCCGGAAAAAGCGCGTGACGATCGCCGCCATCGCCGTGTGGACGACAAACAGGATGCCGTATCCGATCACCGTGCTCACTGCAACCATACTGTAGCTAGTCGCCGCTCGGCCTTTGTCCTGTCGGAAAGCGACGAGCGACAGCGGCAGGACAACCGTTTTGCCACGAGCGCGTGAGTGTGGAGTATGCACCGGGCGATCGCCGAGCGTGATGTCGCGGAGACGGCGGTGACCGAGGCCGGAGCCATCGATCTCTACCGCGAGATGGTGCGCGCCCGGACGTTCGACGACCGGGCACTCGCCCTTCAGCGGCGTGGCTGGATGAGCGGCTACCCACCCTTCCGCGGACAGGAAGCGACGCAGGTCGGCGTCGCACACGCAATGGCGGCGACCGACTGGCTGGTCCCGACCTACCGCTCGAACGCCGCCCAGATCGCCCGTGGCGTCCCGATGAGCGATCTCTTTGCCTTCCGGAAGGGCTATGCCGAGTTCCAGTCGGGCCACGATCTTCCGGTCTTCCCGCAGGCCGTCCCGATCGCTACCCAGCTCCCCCACGCTGCGGGGCTCGGGATGGCAGCACGACATCGTGGCGACGAGACGGCGATACTCACACTATTTGGCGACGGCGCGACCAGCGAGGGCGATTTCCACGAGGCGATGAACTTCGCCGGGGTGTTCGACGGTCCTGTCGTCTTCTGCTGTGAGAACAACGGCTGGGCCATCTCCCTTCCGCGCGAGCGCCAGACGGCCAGTGAGACGATCGCAGGGAAGGCAAGCGCCTACGGCTTCGAGGGGAAACGGGTCGACGGAATGGACCCTATTGCGGTCGCCGAATGCGTCGCGGACGCGCTGGCGACCGCCCGCGAGTCCGGCCCCGTGCTGATCGAGAGTCTAACCTACCGGCTCGGCGCGCACACGACCAGCGACGATCCCTCACGATACCGCGAGGACGATCTGGACCTCCCGGAGTGGCGCACCGCCGACCCCATCGAGCGCTACGAGACATACCTCCGGGAGCAGGGGCTACTTGACGACGAGACTATCGCGGAAATCCGTGAGGACGCCGACGCTGGGATCGCCGCCGCCGTCGAGCACGTCGACGCGATGGCCGACCCGGATTCCAGTGAGGTATTCGATCACGTGTACGACCGACTCCCTGCGGAGCTACGACGCCAGCGCTCGACGGTGGACTCTGCCGGGGAACAGAACTAGCCGACGAACTGCTCGACCTGCGGGAGTCGCCGTTCGAGGTCGACGTCCGGCTCCAGAGCCGGATCGGCCCCGAGACGGTCGAGTACGAGAAACACGTCGACTCCGCGGCGTTCGAGCCAGCCAACGACGCCCTCGATCGCGGCGCGGTTGTGCGCCAGCGACTCCAGCAGATGGACGAGCACGACGACGCCGACCGTAGCCTCGCTGTTGGCAGGCATTGCATCACTGAGAGCGGACACGTCGATCGAGTCGGAGGGAGACTCGTTGATGGGCGAAATCGAGAGACAGGTAGAACAGATCGCGACCCGATCGGCGGTCTCGGGGACGTGCTCACGCAGTCGCTCCGGTACCGTGGCGACAACCGTCTCGCCGCCGCAGTCCGGACAGCGCATCGCTAATCGCTCGCTTGCGGTTCTTCGAGCGCGGCGGCCTCGGCTTCGGCCTTCTCCTCTTTCTCGGCCTCTTCTTTTTTCTCCTTGATTTTCTTCATACGGAAGATCTCCTCGCGCTCTTGCTCTTCGAGTTTCTGCTCGATGTACTCCTGGTTGTCGTACAGGTCCGGAAGCAGTTTGAACTCCAGGGCGTTGACGCGGCGTTTCGTCGTCTCGATCTCGTTTAGCATCTTCTTCATCGCGGTCTCGACCTCGGCCGCGAGGATGATCGACTCCAGCAGTTCCTCGTAGGCCTCGGCGACCTCGTCGATGCGTGAGGAGGTGCCAAGCACGCCGTAGCCACGCTGGTCGAGCGTCTTTCGTACCCGGGTGGACTCGATCTGAGGAACCACGACGCCCATGATGTTTTTCGACTCCGTGGTGATCTCGGGGTGTTCGTGGAGCGCAGCGGCAGCGCCACGGACGGCCACGTCGCCTTCCATCGCCCGGGCCATGTTGATCGTCCGCTGGGCATGGTCGTAGTTCGCTTCCATATCCGCCCGGACGTCCTGTGCCTGATCGAGGATGTCCATGAACTCCATGATGAGGCCGTCACGCTTCTTTTCGAGCGTGTCGTGGCCCCGTTCGGAGAGCTCGATGCGATCCTCGATCGCCATCAGGTTCTTCCGAGTGGGCTTGACGTCTTTGGCCATTTGCTGTCCCCTAACGAACCCAGTCGGATAACTGTTACCAGATCCGTCGGCCCCGAACGAAACCGATTTGCCCACCGGCCGAGAGCGTCGAAGCGATGACGACGTTCGGTGCAGACGAGGCCGGTCGGGGACCGGCGCTGGGTTCGATGTTCGCCGGTGCCGTCGCGGTCGCGGATCTGGACGACCTCCCCGATGGCGTCGCCGACTCGAAGCAACTCACCCGAGCGCGCCGGGCCGAGCTATACGAACAGTTGTGCGAGGACGACCGGATCCGAACCGCGGTCGCGGAAATCCCGACTGGCCGGATCGACGATCCGGAGACTGACATGAACACGCTGACTGTCGAAGCACAGGCAGCGGCGATCGGGCAGGTCGTGTCGGCGGGCGACGAGGGCGTCGTCGACGCCTGTGATACCTCCGAGTCACGGTTTGCCCGGCGGGTCGCCGATGCCGTCCCGGCCACCATCGAGATCACGGCCGAACACGGCGCGGACGACGAGTATCGGATCGTCGCAGCGGCGAGCATCGTCGCCAAGGTCACACGGGATCGCCATGTCGACGCCCTGGCGGAACGCTACGGCGCGGTCGGGAGCGGTTACCCGAGCGATCCAGCGACTCGCGAGTTCCTCGAAGACTACGTCGCCGAACACGGCGAGCTTCCGGAGTGTGCGCGTGAAAGCTGGGGGACGTGTACGGACGTGCTGGCGGCAGCGGAACAGACCGGACTCGACGGGTTCTGAACTACCGATAGAACGGTTGTCTCGACCGATCGTCGTTGCGTTCACCGATGCCCGGCATCGGCGGCAGGGTCCGTTTGTGCGCCCCGTCGAGATACATCGTCGCGACGTCGTCTGCAGTCTCGACCGGAACGTCGACGCGCTCGGCGGCCGCCTCGATATCGTACTCACGATCAACGAGGAGTCGGAGCAAGCGATCGAGCGTCCGATAGCCCGCGCCGAGTTCGGCTTCGTCGGTCTGTCCCGACCAGAGACCGCCGGTCGGCGGTTTGCTGATGATCCGTCGTGGTACCCCGGCGTGGGGAGCAAGTGCTCGGACCTCAGTCTTGTACAGGTCCCCGAGTGGGAACAGATCGGCTGCGCCGTCGCCATACTTGGTGTAATATCCAAGCAGTAGCTCCGATCGGTTCGATGTCCCGAGGACGAGTAGCGATCGGGTGTTGGCTGCGTAGTACGCACAGAGCATCCGGAGGCGCGCAAGTACATTGCCGGTTGCCACCCGATCGGCGTCGTCGCCCAGCGCTGCTCCGACGACAGTCTCGAACGTTTCGAGAAGCGGTTTGAGCTGTATCTCCTGAAAGTCGATCCCGAAACCGTCGGCGATCGTCCGGGCTTCCTGTGCGTGGACGCTGTCGGTCTTGCTGGCAGGCAGGCTCAGGCCCAGTACGCGGTCACTGCCGAGCGCTTCGGCGGCGAGCGCAGCGGTCAACGTCGAGTCGATCCCGCCGCTCATCGCCACCACGACCCCTTCGGCGTTGGCGTCGACGACGGTTCGGCGGATGAACTCGACGATCTCCTCACGTGCCGCGTTGAGACCGTCCATCGTCGAAAGGAAGGTTGGTCCATCACGTTCCCCCAGATACCGATCGAACGTTTTGTTGTTTCCAGATAGCATGGCCATTCAACCACTTCAACCCAGTAGAATTCAATGAGTTTGTAGTATTTAGGACTGATCCTTGAACAACTAGTAGAGTAGAGTGTAATAGGTGTGTGAAGCGCGAACAGAGAGCAGGCTATGAAACGGGAAGACAGTGAGAAAACGCAAACGGAAGCTGATCGACGGCTACTTGTCCGTCTTGATCTTTCGCAGGATGCTCCCGTAGGCCGGACGGGTGATGAACACCCCGATCAGCACCCCAATGATCGTGATGATCGCGAAGCCGCGCAGGTCTCCGAGCGAGAGGAATGCGAGCGGACTCATCGCGATGATAGTCGTTGCTGCGGCTGCACCGATGATCCAGAACGCCTTCCGGAATCGGCTGTCGAAGACCCGCTGTGAGGAGACGTCGCCTTCGGACATCACCTCGTCGGCGATGATGATCAGGTCGTCAACACCCGTCCCGACGACGGCGATGAACCCGGCGACGTGAGACAGATCCAGCGGTAACTTGATCGCGGCCGCGAATCCAAGCAGGATCAACACCTCCGAGAGCGCGGTCAGCGACATCGGCGCGGCGACGCGTGGATCACCGTATCGCAGGAACACCATCAGAACGACGGTGAGTACTGCAAGCCCGCCAGCTAGCAAGGCGTTACTGATGAACTGGTCCGCTCGCTCCGAGGAGATGGTCTGGCTCGTCCCGTCATCGAGGTTCAGCGTCGTCGGCAGGCTCCCTGCCTGCAGGCTGACACGAATGTCCTCGGCGCTTTGCTGGTCGGGGGAGGTGGCGACGAACGTCGGGTTGTTCTGCCACGTGCCCTCGTTGAGTTGATCCGCGAGGCCCTGTGTCATGCTCAGTCCGCTGATCGTCTCGCCGTCCAGCTGGATCAGCTGACAGTAGCCGTACGGCGGTTCTCCTGCCTCGCTCCAGCCACAGGCACCGACGCCCTCTGTCGTGATGCCACTATCGACCAGTGTGGTCTGGTACTCCTCTGCGGCCTGGTCCGTTACCACGACTGGCACTCGATACTCGTCGTCCTCGCGCTGGACCTGTGAGACCGAATCGATATCGTCACGGCTGAGGACCACTTCCTCGGTGTACTCGTCCTCGTTTTCGGCGGGAGTATGGAGTACGACCTCGACGAGGTTCTGGTCACGGATCAGCTCGCGCAGGTCGGCGGTCGTCGTGCCGGGCGACTGGACGACGATGTAGTGCTGGCCCCCAGCGGAATCCTGTCGGACAGTGCCACCCTCGAAGCCGGATTCACCCATCCGTTCGTTGAGGATATCGATCATCGACTGCCGAGTTTCTTCGGTAACACCACTCCTGACCTCCGTGTTCGGCCCGGCATAGCCCGTATTCTCAACCGCGACTTCGAGGTCATCCTCAGTGACGTTCTCGTGGAACACCTCGACAGTGCGTTCGTTATCAGTCTCACCCTCGACATTCGCCTGCACGTCGCGTTCGCTGAGCTCGAGCTCGTCGTCGTTGGCAACGAGTTCCTCGTAGATTGCGCTCTCGATCTCGCTGTTCAGCTCAGTGATCGACTCGTCCTCCGTGTCGACGTCGATTCCTTCGGCTGTCGTCCCGATGACCGGCGCACGGACGCGCGCGCCGCCGGAGAGTTCTATCCCGTACTGAAGATTCGACCATTCCGCAGTCGTGTCACCCTCCTCACGTTCACCAAGGGTATCGCCGAAGCTCGCCCCTGGAACGAACAGGAAGAAACACGACAGTGCGATCAGCGCAACGAGGATCAGGATCCGCCAGTTGTTACGGACGAAATCACGCACGCTCATCGTTTGACCCCCTCGAACTTGTACCAGCGGAGCAGGCTCAGGTTGAGCAGATAGGTGTTCATCAAGTCAGCCATCAGTCCGATCACGAGCACGAAACCGATCTGCCAGAGAATACCGATCCCGAACAGATACGCGACAACTGTGAGGACGGCCATCGCGGACATCGACGTTACGGTCATCGTGACGCCAGTCTGCATTGCCCGATACGTGCTCTCGTAGAAGTCCCCGCTTCGGCGTAAGATATGATTGTTGAGCAGTATATCGGAGTCAACACTGTATCCAATCAACATCAACAATCCGGCAACAGTCGCCAGCGATAACGGGATTCCAAGCAGGTTCATCGCCGCCAGCGGAATCATGATGTCCGAAAAGGCAGAGACCACGATCGCAATACTTGGAATGAACGTTCGGAAGAGTGCAAAGGCAAGAACGGCCATCCCGAGGAACGCGGCCGTCAAGCCGTACAGCGCCGTCCGCTGGTTGTCGCTACCGAAACTAGCGGAGAACGTACTTGCCTCCTGTACGACGCTGTCGCTCCCCTCAACTGGCGATAAGTTCTCGTCAGCCTGTTGCTCGATCGCCTCGGCGTCGTCCGATCGGAACTCGAGGATCCACTGGTTGTCATGCTGTGTCGATCGGATGTTCTCGACGTCTTCTGCGAACGCTGTCTCGATCGTATCCGGGTCATCGCTCGTCTCGACGGTGAGCTCCGTACCACCCGCGAAGTCGATCCCGAGCGTCGCCGGCGCACCGGTGAAGATGAACCAGCCAATAATAACCGCAAGCGCAACCGCCAGTACGGCCAGCGGAACAGCCGCAAGCTGGCGGTTCGTGTACCGGTCGTAATCGGGCTCCGGTACATCGAACTGTCTCATATATGCCCGTGTCTCTGCGTGGGGCTTGGATAAGTTTTCTTATCTGGACTGGGACCCGCTCGCGGACCGCTAGGCCTGCACATACACCGCTTCTGTCGTCGGCAGCGAGAGCAGCCACAGCGATGCCATGGTGTAGAGCACCATCACGGCAATGAAGGGGAACTGGCTGCGAATGGCCTGAAGCCGGCCGGGGAACAGCTCGAAGGACGTCGCGTGGGCGACCCAGATGGCGAGGACGTGGCCCGCGAGGACGAACCCGATTTCGAGCAGGTCGGCCCAGCCGGGGAGGACGACCTGTGTGAACGCTGCTGGCGGCGGCGGGGACAGAGGGCTCACCATTGCCGTCCACAGCGACGGACTGAGCGCGACGAAGAAATTGAAGTAGTGTGCGAGATGGTAGCCCGCCGCGATGCCGAGCAATGGCGGGGCGAACCGAAGGGCGAGATATCGGACTGACAGATACGTCCCCGAGCGTCGACGTGCCCGCCGAGAGGCAAGCCAGTATGCGGCGAGGAAGAGTGCGTACCCACTGATGAGCAAGAACAGATAGGCAAAGACCGGCGGCAGGCCGACACGGACGAGGGTTTCGACCGTCGTCACGCCGGGTGCGGTGACGATAAATCCGCTGTAGGTGAGCTCCCAGACGAGCAAGACGACGAATGCGACACCGGAGAGGTCGGTGACGAGATCAGTCTCACCGAGGCGCGCGCCGGGCGAACGCAGTTCCCAGCCCGCGTCGCCGCGCTGGAACGGCCCGACTGCGCCATAAAACCGGAACCACAGCGAGATCGGGTCGGCCTGCCGAAACCAGTCATCGGGCGAAAAGAGGACGGCACCGGCGATCGTGTAGATCGTATAGCCGACGACGCCCCACGCCAGCACGGCCGGCGCTTCGGAGACCGGCGCGACGATCTCGATCCAGATCAGGGCCAGCAGGGCGACGACTGCGGGCCAGCGCCCCACGTTGGGGTACTCGGCGAAGCCGTTTGGCACCAGCTCAACAACCCGCCGCCACGGGTTGATAGTGGGCCAGGGATTGCCGAAGAGATAGGCGATAATCGTTAGCGCCGATCGGACCCCGACGAACACGAAGAGGACTGCGAAGCTCGCACTCCCGAGCTGGGGACCGGTAAAGCCGGTGTAGACGACGAGCACGAGCGCGAGGCCGGAGAGGAGCGCGCCCACTGTGCCGACGAGGGCAAGCAGCGTGTCGCCACGAGGGATCGACGGACGTCTCGACCAGTCGTGGTAGGCCCGGATGAACTGCCGATCGGTCATCAACATCGACAGCATCGCGGAGGCGGCGATTACCGCCCCTCCAGTTATCAGGAACAACCACGTCGGCACTGCGACCTCGCCGCGTTCGCCCTCCAGTCCGGCGACGACGTTCGAGGCCGCGACGACGTCGACGAACGCGATCAGCACGAGTACGAGTCCCACGAGTATGGCCGTCAGTCGGGTCCGTCGAGCCTGGAGACGAATCGACATCTATGAAAACTGAATTATTCGACCGACATCTAGCTGTCGTCTCGCTCTGGAGCTCGGACCGTCACGCATGTTATCCGAGCATCGACTCGCTGTGCCCGTACGTCGCCAAAACAAGCACCGTCGTGTACTCGTCGCGCGCGGCCTCTGCTTCGACGATGCGGGTTCCGGGCTCGCCGAACGTCCAGTCGCGTAATTGCTGGCCCGCTTCGATCCCATCGAGGACGCGCTGACTCGTCGTCTCCGATGGAACCCGGCCCGCTGCCTCATAGAACAGTCCGGGACCCGCTTCGCTGCGCACCCAGCCGAGTCCGGCGCTGATCGACGCTCCGTCGGTCGCGGTTGCCCGTCCCTGAACCACTGTTAGCTTGTTGCCCGCTGGCCCCAGATCGGGCGCGGTACCAGCAACTTCAATCTCGGCGTCAGCCGGGATCATCGAGGAGACGGTGACGAGGTTATAATTGTGAACGCCAGCGTCAGCCAGCGCGGCGTCGTACGACGCCATCTCCGTGGGGCCGTCACCGATGCCCCAGACGATCCGAATCGTGTTCATACCGAAGGAAGGGGATCGGACCGATAAGGCGTTACGATCCCGACTCGTCCTCGTCGTCTTCGTCCACGTCACCCTCACTCGCGCTGTCCTCGGCGACGCCGACCGATCGGGTCCCGTGTTTGCCGTCCTCGGTCACCGAAACTGACGAGGGTGCACTCTCCTCGAATTCGACCCGCAGGACGTACGCGTCAACCGACTCGTCGGCGGTACACTCGTACTCGCCATCGAGATCGACCTCGACATCGGCGACGGTTACGTCGAGTTCGTCTTCCTGCTGGTCGAATTCCAGTTCGGTTACCTCGGTCGTCTTGCAGCTACTGGAGCCGACGCCGATGGCCCCCTCGATCGTGACATCGTACGGACGGATGTCCACGGTCGGCGGTTCCTCGGCATCGTCGAAATTGCCGCGGTCGAGATCGAGCGTCACGTCGGCGATTCCCTCGGGCAACGGATCGATGCCGTGGTCCGCATCGTCGGTATCCTCGGACGACCTGTCCGTGACACCGTCGCGGTCGAACGTCGCTTCGCGGCGTTCGTCGAGCGTGTCCTCGACGGCCCGGACCGTCTCGGGAATCCCATCGTCGAAGTCGGCGGTCAGCTCGTAGGCCGTGCTCGCGATATCGTCCGTACAGATCCGTGGCTCGTCGTCGGGCGAGTCGTCTTCCGTTTCCACGTCCTCACAGACGACATCAAGGCGTGCTGCATCCGCGTCATAGTCGACTGTCGTTGCCTCGACGGTCTTGCACGTGCTGGAGCCATACGTGATCCGCCCGGTGACCGAGACGGTGTCGTGATCGAATTCGACCTGTGGTGAGTCCTCAAACTCCGCCGCGTCGATGTCGAGGCGCAGATCCCAGTCGACGAGTTCGCCAGCAATCGGAGCGTCGGCGACATCAACGCCGTTCCCACTCGCGTTTCCATCGGCACCATTGCGACCGGGATCCGGGTCTTCGACACACCCTGCCGTAATCGCGAGGCCACCAGCGACCCCGGCAAGGAGCGTTCGTCTGTTCATACAGGAAAAAGACCGTATGGCCGTGTAAAACCGCGGTTGGCTCAAATAGTCGTTTGAGCTACCTCACGGTGGTGGCTGACGCCGGAGTCCTTTCCGACGAGCACCCAGCCCGTGTTCGATCCGGTCACATTCCGGACAGACACCGATTCCCTGCACGTTGGTCAACAATTCGTCACACGCACGACATCGGTCCGGCAGCTGTCCCGGTTGCGTCGGTTCCAGCGAGAACATATCCATGCTGTCGGTTCTCAGAGCCGCTATCGCGTCGGTAACGCTGTAGCGCTCCTCGCCACGGGAGTGTGGAAAGACGTTGGACAGTTGCCCCCCAGCGTACACCGTGAGACAGATAACCGGCGTCCGGAGAATCGTTCGCCGTTCCCCGGTGAACGACGATGTCGTGGTACGTACGTCGAAGGGGGGTTGGATACTCACGTCGTGGTCATCAGCCCACGCTTCCATCTCCCGAAACGCATCGATGACTCCAGTGTACGGCGTCCGCTCGGAGAGCACGATTTTGTCGGGCCATGCGTGGACGGAGGCGCTTTGGATCATCTCGTCGGACTCGAGCTGACGAACGGTTTCGATCTTCGAGTCGATCGGCTCGACGAGCTGTGCCGGTCGGACGTAGACCGACACGTCGAGTGGTTCTGGTCCGGTGGACATTCGGTGTGTCATACTCGCCCACAAACTCGTATAACCGTAGTTGTACGATACTCACGTTCGGTTCACACAGGAGAGGTATGGAGGAGACGTAGTGGCCAGATCAGTCCGAAACCGCCGTGATTGTTGGCGAGGACACCAGGGTTAGTACGCGTAATCGACGTAGCCCGGCGACGTGATCGGCTCGCCCGCGCTGTCCTCTTCTAGCTTCTCTATGGCCGCCTCGAAGTCGCTCATCCGAACCTCCGTGCGTTCCTCGCGGATCGCAAACATCCCCGCTTCGGTCGCAACGCTGGCCATCTCTGCACCGCTTTTGCCCTCGGTTTCATCCGCGAGCTCCGTGAAGTCGACGTCATCGGCCAGATTCATCCCACGGGTGTGGATCCGGAGGATCTGTTCGCGGCCGTCGAAGTCGGGTTCTGGTACCTCGATGAGTCGGTCGAACCGGCCGGGGCGCAAGATTGCGCGGTCAAGCATATCGAAGCGGTTCGTCGCCGCGATGATTCGAACCTCGCCACGGGCCTCGAACCCGTCCATCTCCGAGAGGAGTTGCATCATCGTGCGCTGGACCTCGGCGTCACCCGACGTTTTCGAGTCGGTGCGTTTGGCCGCGATGGCGTCGATCTCGTCGATAAAGATGATAGCGGGTTCGCGCTCGGTTGCCAGCTCGAAGAGATCGCGGACCAGCCGGGAGCCCTCACCGATGAACTTCCGGACGAGCTCGGAGCCGGCCATCTTGATGAAGGTCGCGTCGGTCTCGTTCGCCACGGCCTTGGCCAGCATCGTCTTTCCTGTCCCGGGTGGGCCGTACAGCAGGACGCCACTCGGCGGGTCGATACCCGCTTCACGGAACTTCTCCGGATTGATCAGCGGCTCCTCGACAGCCTCGCGAACCTCCCGGATCTGCTCGTCGATGCCACCGATGTCGCCGTAGGTGACATCCGGTGACTCGTCGACCTCCATCGCCTGTGCGCGCGCGTCCGTCTCGCCGTCGAGGATCGTCTGAATGCCAAAGGAGTCGTTGACCGCAACGCGGTCGCCCGCGGTGAGTTCTTCCTGCATATTCGGTGGGATCTCGGTAAGAACCTCCTGGTTGTTCCCGTGTTGTTTGACGATCGCTTCACCTTCGGAAAGCTCTTCGACCGTCGCGATGTACAGCGACGACGTTTTGAGTGCCTCGTTCTCTCGTTCGAGACGATCAGCTTCGGTGCGGAGCTCCTTGCGACGTTCGTCGGCGGAGTCGAGCTGTTCGGTTAGCTCGTCGTGTACGTTCAGTATTTCTGCGAAATGCTCCCGTAACGCCTCGAGGCGCTCGGTGTCGGACATATCGGGATCCAGGTCGAGCCGGGGGCGATCCGGAAGAGAGGGACTGTGCGCCATTAGTACGAACCTTTGTTGCCCACGTTAAAAGTGCCTTTTGGGTCCGGGAGCACTGTACAGCATCGACGACCGAAGCCGAATCAAAAGTGAATCGTATGGATGGATGGACCGATGGAAGCGCTATCCTTCCATGCCGCCGAAGGACAGCCCGCTTTCGACGTAGCGCTGGCTGAAGAAGTAGATCAGCGCCACCGGCAGCGCATACACCAGTGCGTACGCCGAGAACTGCCCCCACGGCGTACCGAACTCGTCGATCAGCCGATAGAGCCCCACCGAGAGCGGATGTTTGTCCGCGCTCAGTAGAATCTGTGCCAGAATGAACTCGTTCCAGCCCGCGAGGAAGACGAAAATCAGCACGACGGCGAGGCCTGGCTTCGAGAGCGGGAGGACGATTTCCCACATCACGCGCCATCGCGACGCGCCGTCCATGATCGCCGCTTCCTCGTAGGATTCGGGGATGTTGTCCATGAACGTCTTTAGCAGCCACGTATTGAACGGGATCGCACCCGCTGCGTACAGAATCGCGACCGCCAGAAAGCTGTTCAGGATCCCAAGCTGGTTGAAAACGACGTAAATCGCGATCAGTGCTGCGATCGAGATCCCACCACCGACCTGCGTGAGCAGGACGTAGCCATACAGCGTCGGCTTTCGACCGTAGAACTCACGCCGTGAGAAGGCGTACGCGGCCGGGACGATTAGCACGAAGCTGAACACAACCGTCGGGATGACCAGTTGCAGGCTGTTGGCCAGGAACGACGAGGTGAACGCCTCCCACATACTCACGGTCGGGTCCTGAGGATTGGGCCGGAAGAAAAAGCCCGACTCGTACCAGAGCCACTCGAACGCGGCCAGGTTGTACTCCGTCGGGGAGGCGAAAAAGCCCTCCTCGTACAGGCTTGCCGCACCCGTCCCCGCGGCCAGCGCCACGTTGATCATGTAGTAGAGTGGGAACAGGATGATCAGCAGGATCGCGATCGCACCGAGCGTTGCGCCGGCTGTCAGTCCGACGTCTCGGTAGGACGCCCGGCCATCGCGGAGCGCTCTGACCGTTCCGACTACCTCACGACCCGCGCGGATCGGTGCCTTTGCGCCGTGGACGATGTCATCCTTGATCTCACCAAGGATGTTTTTACTCATACTCATTGGTCAGATAGTCCCTCCGCGA
The DNA here is from genome assembly GCF_017094485.1 of Natranaeroarchaeum sulfidigenes. Taxonomy (NCBI): domain Archaea; kingdom Methanobacteriati; phylum Methanobacteriota; class Halobacteria; order Halobacteriales; family Natronoarchaeaceae; genus Natranaeroarchaeum; species Natranaeroarchaeum sulfidigenes. The sequence continues at coordinate 405,928 of NZ_CP064786.1, read as the reverse complement.
GTCGGCCTTTCTTGACGTTGATCCACATGAACATCCCGATGAAGATCAGAGCGATCACCATGATTGCAGCACCGAGCCCCATCCGCGGCGGCGACTGGAACGCCTCACGGAACCCGTACAGCAGGATGAACTCGTTTTGCCGCCGCGGACCGCCCATGTTGAAGATGAACGGCACGAGGAACTGCTGGAACGATGCCGCTCCAGTCAGGATCGACGCGAACCAGACCGGCCGTTTGATCGCAGGAAGCGTCACGTGGACGAACCGATGCAGATAGCCTGCCCCATCGACTTTCGCCGCATCGTGCAGCTCACTGGAGACGTCCTGCAGTGCACTGACGATGATGATCAGCATGAACGCGTACGCCAGCCACAGCTCCGTGACGACGTACGAGAAGAAGGCCATCCAGCGGTTGAAGAACCAGCCGATCGGCTCGGGATTCTGTCCGAGGAAGCCAGCAATGTTGATGTACACCTCGTTGACGATCCCGAAGCGTGCCGGACTGAACAACTGTCGCCAGACGGTGATCGTAAAGACCGGCGGCAGGCCAAGCGGGATGATCGCAAGCGCGCGCATGTACCGCTTGCCGCGGACGCGGTCGTGCGTGAACACGAGTGCGAGCGCTATGCTGAAGAAGATCTTGAGAACGACACTGACGAAGACGAACAGCCATGTAACGCCCATCGACGTCCAGAACTGGCTGTCCTGAACAAGTCGACCGTAGTTATCGAGCGCAATGAAATCATACGTGCCCTGAATGAGGTCCTCTGCCCCACCGGCGTTGGTAAAGGAGAGGAAGATCAGGTACATGATGGGATAGAGCATGAAGATCCCGTAGGTCAGCAACCCCGGAAGGACCAACAGCCCCGCCTGATCGTCTTTCGAGGGCAGACGCTGTGCTACCCATGACCGGTCGGCTTTTTCACTGGAGAAGCTCATGAAAGAATGTTGCTATGAGATGCTTACTCGTCGTCCCAACTGTCGCGGATGGAGTCTGCCGCGGAGGCGAACTCCTCGGCGATGTCGCCGTCGTCTGTAAGGACCGCACTGATCGCGTCCTCGAACGGCTCCCAGACCTGGTTCATCCGGGCGTCGACCGGCATCGCGACACCCTGTTCGAACGCGGACTGGAAGGCCGCGACCTCGTCCGGGAGTCCATCCTCGTCGATGTCCTGAATGACGGGGATGTAGAACTGCTCGTCGGCCCACCGCTGCTGGAACTCCTCGTTCGTGGTGTAGTACTCTCCGAACTCGATTGTCACGTCTTTCCGGTCCTCGTCCTCGTTGATCATGTCGGAGAAGTACCAGACATCGATACCGGTGTACGGAGCGGCCTCACCGCCGTCGATTGCGGGAAGCTCGGCAACCTCGAAGGTGGCATCCTCATCGTTGAAGTCGCTAACCGCCCACGGGCCGTTCATGTGGATCGGGACGTCGCCACCGGTGAACGGCGAGACCTGCGCGTCGTACTCGAGGTCACGCGGCATGTACTCGTACAGGTCCCGAACGATCTCCATCCCTTCGTGCATCTCGTCGTCCTCGAGTCCGAGGTGCGCCTCTCCGTCCTCGTCGACCTCGAAGATCATGGAACCGAATGCCTGCAGTGCCCAGCTGAACGTGTACACGTTCACGTCCTGGGAGAACCCGTACTGGCCCTGCTGTGGGTCGTGGAACTCCTCGGCGATCTCGAGGACCTCCTCGAGGGTCTCCGGTGGCTCGTCGATGAGGTCGGGGTTGTAGAACATCGAGATCGTCTCGCCTGCGGCCGGGAGGCCGACAACAGCATCGGTGCCCGGCGGCTGGACCGCCTCAACGGCAGGGGGCGTGAACTCATCTTCGAGGGTGATCGTCAGGTCGTCCGAAGCGTCCGCGAGGAAGCCTCGGTCCCAGTGGTTGCCGACCCAGTCGTGCGCCCACGACCACATTTCGGGCCCTTCGCCGGCTGCGACAGCCGTCTCGACACGGTCTTCGAGGTCACCGACCTCGGAGACGGCGATGTCGTGGTCGGTCTCGTCCTCGAACTGCTCGACCATGTCGTTGAAGATTGCCAGCTCACCTTCGCCGAGCTCGTGCCAGATGGCCATGTCGCCTTCTGGCCCGTCGTCGCCGCCGAGACAGCCTGCGAGTGCGCTTGCCGCAACAATTCCGCCTGTGCCTTTAAGTACCGTCCGTCGGTCCATATCCATGGATGAATCATTGAAGAATTATAACTTCCATTATTTAATAGTTTGGGTTTTGCTGCCGATAATGCGGACTGGCTACCCTCCCAAGCCAGTACTATTCTCCGATCGATCAACATCGAACTGTCACAACCACCAACGAGACCAGCAACGAGTCCGGGATCATCAGTTCCATAATCGTCTGGAAGACCACTGTAACGGCGCTAACAAGCAAGATGACCTATTTCGTCACACCTCACAGCGCTTGAGTAAGAGTTATACGTTCCGATACCGGCACAAATAATAATGGCAAGCATTACAGTGAGAAACCTTCGGAAGGAGTACGACCAGGGAACCGTCGTGGCCGTCGAAGGCCTCGATCTGAATATTCAGGACGGAGAGTTCATCACCGTTGTTGGCCCCTCCGGTTGTGGGAAGACCACCACCCTGCGCATGCTTGCAGGCCTCGAACCGGCCACAGAAGGAACGATACACATCGGTGACGAGGACGTCACTGACCTCCACGCGAAGAACCGCGACGTGGCGATGGTGTTCCAGAACTACGCGCTGTACCCACACAAAACGGTCTTCGAGAACATGGAGTTCGGGCTCCGGATGAGCACCGACCTGTCGCCCGAGGAGCGTCGTGACCGCGTGCGCGAAGCCGCCGAGATGATGGGAATCGAAAATCTGCTGGGCGACAAGCCGGACCAGCTATCCGGCGGACAGAAACAGCGTGTCGCGCTCGGGCGCTGTATCGTCCGTGAACCGGGTGTCTTCCTGTTCGACGAGCCGCTCAGCAATCTGGACGCGAAGCTACGGACCACGATGCGTACCGAGATCCAGCGGCTACAGGAGGAGCTCGGTGTCACCTCGATCTACGTTACTCACGATCAGGAGGAAGCGATGACGATGGGCGACCGGATCGTCATCCTCAACGATGGCGAACTCCAGCAGGTCGGACAGCCGAAAGAGGTCTACGAGAATCCGATCAACGAGTTCGTCGGTGGCTTCATCGGCTCCCCGTCCATGAACTTCATCGACGTCGAGGCCACTGCAGTCGGCGATGGGATCCGCCTCTCGGAAGTCAATGGGCAGTTCCAGTACACGCTCTCGGGCGAGTACGGCGGCGACCTCAACACCAGCCTCAGTGGACAGCGGTTCACCCTCGGCATTCGTCCAGAAAACGTGAAGCCGACCCGGACGGCGGGCGATCAGACGGTTACTACGACCGTCGAGGTCGTCGAACCGATCGGCTCCGACAACTATCTCCATCTCGATATCGGCGAGGAGTTCATTGCGCGCGTCGAGGCCGATTACGAACCGGAGACCGGCGATCAGATCGAGATCACGTTCAAAGAAGAGCACGTCCATCTCTTCTCGCCGGAGACGGGACTCGACGTCCTCACGAGCGACGAGGACAGAGTGAAAGCAACGACAGCCTGACGCGACGGCCACCCTGGCTGACTCGACTTACCTTCCGATTCACTGTTTTTGCACATAGTGGGAGCGACAGCGCTCTCCAACAGCACTCGATGCGAGAAACGTCACAACAATCGGGCCGTACTCGGGCTGTTCACAGACGGCACGAGGCGGATGCCCCGACCCTTGAGGTCGGGGAGGAAGCCGACACTCGATGAAACTCATCACACCCTCTGGAAGGGCTGACTCCCCTCCCCCCTCTACAGATGAACTTTTGATACAGTCCATTGGCAGCCGCTTCTCGGATTGGTCGCTGGATTGGCTCCACAACCGCGCCAACGATCTCATCGCGGAAGCCCAAGCCACGGATGTGGACGGCATCATTTTCGAGAACCTCGATCACATCCGCGAGAACATCGCTACTGGTTCGAAGTTTCAGCAGTGGGCCTACGCGAAGTTCGTGGAACTCGTGGAGTACAAGGTTGAATCCACGGCGTTGTTCGTGGATACGGTGAACCCTGCGTACACGAGTCAACGGTGTTCGAACTGTGGATTTACCCACGAGGACAATCGTGACGACAAACAGTTCGAGTGCGTGGATTGTGGGTATGAGGTGAATGCGGATTACAACGCGGTCGTCAGACTGTGTCTGACGGGCAGCAAACGCGAAGCGTTTGCCACGGCGAAGAACATTGCGAGTCGGTATTGCGGGTATATCCATCGCGGGCAGAAGTCTCGCGGTGGATGGGCCACCAGTCAACTGGCCCTCAAGTCAGGGACGTTGAACGTGAACGGCGATTACACGCCTGCCGAGTTACTCGGTTAAAACGGGAGTCCACTGACAAGCCTCGGGGTCGTACGGAAATCTCTGATTTCCGTGATGACGAGACGCTCTGCGTCTCGAACCACTTGACCCCGAGGCGGTTGACTCTCGCCAATGACCGGTGTCCACTGAACTCGCTCCGGGCAAACACCGCGAACCACTCACTGAGGAAGGGGGCTCAGCGCCTCAATCAGCTAAGAGTAAACGCTATCAGTCGTCAGCGAGCGTCGCCTGTCGAGGGTCCTTACCCGACATCGCCGTAAGCTCGGTCTCGGTTGCGAGCCGAAGCGCGTGAGGCCAGCCAAGCGGTGTCGCACAGTCGGGTGTGCCGTCGTCGAAGAACTGCTCGGGCAGATACGTCGATTCCAGACAGAGCGGACCGTCCGGGCGGATCGCCTCCATGAGATCCTCCGCACACTCGGCCAGTTCGGAGGCCTCCTCACGGTCGTACTCTTCGAGGAGGCGCGCGAGTTTTGTCGCGGAGTTCGCACCCCAGGCAGTCGAGACCGTCCAGATCTTCTCGTCGGCCTGTTTGCGCATCCGCCACTCGTCCCCCTCGAACCGGAAGAGACCGCGAACGTCACTTTCCTCGGAGTCCCGATAGAGCCCCTCGATCGTCGTCGAGAGGTGTGAAGCGAGCCGATCGAGTCGCTGGTCGTCGATCTCACCGATCGCCGCGTAATCGTGATGAGCCCCGGCCAGTGCGAGCGCACTGGAATCGAGCCGTTCGTCGAGCTCGCCATCCTGCAGGCGGATCGCATACGCACCCCGCTCGGGCATCCAGAGCTCGTCGATCGCGTCGTAGACTGCATCGGCCTGCTCGGCCGCGTGTGCGGCAAGCTCGTCGTCGACCGGTGCACGAGCAACGGCGGCGTACGCGTGCAGGAAGGTCGCAGCTGTGTGTGCAAACTGTCCGGTCATGTTCTCCCAGGCGTTCTGTGCCGTCTGTGGGAGCCCGTCGTCGTCGAGCGTGTCGTCGAGCCCGTCGATCGCGTCGGTGATGATCTCCTCGACCTGCGCCGGATCAGTCGGCGAACCGACCCGGAGATACGTCGCGAGGAAGGAGACGACGCTGCCAGTCTGGTCGGCCTGATAGTCCGATCCGTCCTGTGGTCCGTCGTCGGCGTCGACGCCCTCACGCTCCTTGCCGGCCTCGATGCGGCCGTGAGCCCACCCCGGCGCGAGCGAGCCATCACAGGGCCAGACCCGGTGGGGCCAGGTTCCGTCAGGTCGCTGCGTCTCGGCGTAAAACTGCGTGCTCGCTTCGTGCCACGCGGAGAGATCGAGATCGGTCCGCATGTCGGCTTCGAGCAGGAACCGAGAAATCTCGGCGTCATCACGGAACCACGTGTACCCGTACCCACCGGAGTAGGTGTAGGTCGGATCGAAGTCCGGCCCGGCGATTCGCCCACCGGTGTGGGTAGAGAGCAAGGACAGCACCCGGAGATCGTCCGTCGGGATCCGCTCGTCGTCGAGCCCGGAAGACCAGTCAGGCATCTGTGCGCGTCCCGCTTCGAGCACCGTCTCGCTGGAGTCATAGCGCGTCGCGAGCGATGTCACTTCGTCAAGCGCATCGTTCTGTGGGGTCTCGGCGATCTCTGTCAGCAGTGATACGACCGTTACACTGCCGTTCTCGAACGGAATGGCCGCGAAGGCGGTGCCGCCAAGCTTGTTCTGCTCGTAGCGACCGTCGTCGACCGCACGGGGGAATTCTACCGGTCCGTCCTCGTCTAAGACCTCTTCGATCTCCTCGGGAACCTGCCCCAGTAGCGTCTCGAACTCGGTCGAAGCGGCGAGATAATCGTGTTCACGCCGGTGATGCACTTGGAGGGCATCGGGGTGCGTGAGCTGTCCGACGCGGGTTGATGTCGCTTCGGGCGCGAACGTGACCGAAACACAGAGCTCGGCGTCTTCGGCTCCGTCGATCTCGACGTTCGTGACGTGAGCGCGATCGAGCGTCAGGTCGCGTTGTCGGATCATCACCGAGCCGTCGGTAAGCTCGGTCTCGACAACAGCGGTCCCCTCCGCGTAGCTCTGGGCCTCGGTATCGAGTTCATCGAACCAGGTGATCTCCCCAGCAGTCCGCAGGCCGAAGCTGAGAGATTCGATACCGGCGAGACCGGTCAGTGGGTACGAGAAGTCACGCAGCGAGCCGTCACGGTCGACATGAACGAGCCTGCTGTCGATGCCCGAGAACATACCTGTAGTCGACCGGCGCTCACCGGGGAACTTCGTCTCGCTACCGAGAGTCTCCTTGTAATCGCGAAGCGCAGTCCTGAGTTTCATTACCTGCTAAAAATCCACCCAGAGATATAAATATTGTTGAAATAGTAATTCACAGATAGAGGCCCTGAGCGAGCGGCCAACGTTATTTAAGCTCCGTTCCAACGCTCAACTGGCGTGCCACAGCTGATGCGATTCGTTTACTTGGGTGGGGCGGGAGTGGCCGTATATGACCGATCCAGGCCCTCCACGTACGACGACAGTAGGCGATTCGATCCAGCTGGCTCCGTGGAATCCCGACCCTGACGAACGCTATCACTGGCGTATCGAGTCGGCACCCGAGGGAAGCGAGGTGGTACTCGATGATGGCCCAGTAGTCGAGCTGTGTCCCGACGTAACGGGCACCTACGAGTGTATCCTGTCCGCTCCGGACGGCGAGCACACCAAGCGAATCCGCGTATTCGAGGACGACAGCCGCCCGGCACGGTTCGAGCTACCGGTTGACGAATCGCCCGTCGCACCCGATGACGACGGTGAACTGGTGATTCATGGCCCCTTTAACGAACACATTGTCGGTCCCGAGCGTCCCCGACTCGACGGTGACAAATACGTGTACGAGACCGACCTCCCCCCGGGCGAGCATATGCACTTTTTCGGCGACCCCGACGGAGACGTTCGGGCGATCCGGGACAAACTCACGGTACCCGGTCCGGGTAAACCACGGGTTCGGCTCGACGCCGAACTCACCGATGAGGACGTCGTTCTTACCGCCACGGCGCGCGCACCACCCACTGACGAGTACGCCGACAGCGACGTCGACGTGGAGTTCTACCTCGACGACCGGGATGGAGTCGACCGCACCGCGCTCTCGGTGACGGGCCACGAAGCCCGACTCCCACGCTCGGCAGTTGATGGCGAGGTTCGTATCCATGCCGTGCCGGTCGCCGAACGCCATGGCGTCGCCGACTACGTGCGGATCGACATCGATTCCGAGACCGTCACGCGGCCGAACGAGCCGCCGGAATGGGCCGAGTCGGCGACGATCTACGAGGTGTTCGTCCGGGAGTTCGCGGGGGGCCGCCTCGATACGACGTTCGAGCGTATCGAGGAACGCCTCGACTATCTCGACTGGCTGGGTGTCGACTGTCTCTGGCTGACCCCGGTGCTGGAAAGCCCGACCCGTCACGGCTACCACATTACCGATTATTTCGATACCGCAAGCGATCTCGGCACCCGCGAGGAGTTCGAGGCGCTGGTCGATGCGTGTCACGACCGCGGAATCCGCGTGGTCTTTGACCTCGTGATCAATCACACTGGGGCCGACCATCCCTACTTCCAGTTGAGCGCGGCGGGCGTCGACGGCTACCGGGAGTGGTACGAGTGGGAAGACGGCGAACCACGACACTATTTCAACTGGTCGACGATCCCGAACCTCAACTTCGAATCGCTCGCAGTTCGCCGGTTCCTGCTCGACGTGGTCGACGAGTGGGCCCCAGTCGTCGACGGCTTCCGGACCGACGTTGCGTGGGGTGTACCCCACAGCTTCTGGAAAGAGCTCCGCGAGCGGATCAAACGGGACGATCCCGAGTTCCTGCTGCTCGACGAGAAGATCCCCCACGAACCGGAGTACCACGAGGCCGAGTTCGACCTGCACTACGATACGACGCTGTACCGGCAATTACTCGACGTGGGCCGAGGCGACGCGCCAGCCGAGTCATTGCTGGATGTCCCGGATCGGATCGCAGATGCCGGATTCCCCGAGTACGCCCTCCAGATGCGCTACGTCGAGAACCACGACGAGGAGCGCTATCTCGAACAGTGTGACGAGGCGGCGCTCCGGGCAGCGGTCGCCACGACCCTGACGTTCCCGGGCGTCCCAATGGTGTACTACGGACAGGAGCGCGGGATGACTGGTTATCGAGACCGGATGGCCTGGGTCGACGGCGACGACGAACTGACAGCATTCCATCGACGACTGCTCCGAACCCGCGACGAGGAACCCGCGCTCCGTGGGGGCGATGTGACCCGCGTGGAGTGGGACGTTGTCGACGGGGACCACGGTCGGGTTGTCGCGTTCGAGCGCGTTGCCGATGCAGGAGACGACGAGGAGTCGCTCGTCATCGCGCTCAACTTCGAGGCGGAGCCAGCAGTCGTCGACCTTCCCACGATCGAGCCGACCGATCTTCTCACCGGCGAGGATGTCGAGGTATCGACCAGCGAGAGAGACGAGGGTACCGACGGAGTCCGGGTGCGCGTAGAGGATGCTGTCGTCTGTCGGCGACCAAAATGAACGGTTGATTCGTTTGGGACTTCGGCGCTGGCGACCACTGACGTCCGAGTCGGTACCGTGCTGGCCGATCAGCCGGAAGCCGCCTATCTTTAAGTTGGCTGATGAGCAAATACTTCACAGTTAATATGGATGGACGGGGACTCGAAGACCTGCTAGAACAGTTCGGCCTATCCGAAAAAGAGATCGACACGTATCTGGCGATTCTCGAGCGCGGCGAGGCGAAGGCAAGCGAGATCGCCGATGAGGCGGATGTCTCGAAACGATACGTCTACAGTATCAGCGAAGAGCTCGACGAGCGGGGCTTCGTCGAGGTCAAAGATCACGAAGTACCGACGAAGATACGCGCAATCGCTCCAGAGGACGTCATCGAGCAGCTCTCGGGGACGCTCGACACGATGGAGCCAGAACTCGAACGGCGGTTTACCAGCACCGAGGAGTCGATCAAACAGTTCGAGGTGATCAAGTCCCGGTCGACAGTTCTCAAGCGGATCGAGACGCTACTGGAACGTGCCGAAGAAGAGGTGACGCTGATCTTGCCTCCCTCGTTGCTGTCCTCGCTTCGTTCGACGCTCGTCGAGACGGTCGAGCGGGACGTGATGGTACTGCTCCTTCTGAGTGGACCCGAAGCCGAAGAGACGCCGGTCGAACAGCTCGACGGTGTCGCCAGCGCTGTGCGTTCCTGGCAGGCCCGCGCCCCGATGATCATCACCGTGGATGCGGAGTTCGGACTGATTGCCCCGAACGAGATGCTGTCGGCGTCGAACGCCGAGGCAAACGCCATCTCGCTCGTCCAGCAGCAACTCGTTCCGGTGATCGTCGGGTCGTTCTTCGGTAACTACTGGCCGATCGCCAGAGAACTTTATGTCGGCGGGCCGATCGAGCTCCCCAAAACGTTCACGAGCTTCCGTCACGCCGTCTTGCAGGCCGCGCTACGGTCGAATCAGGGAGAGACTGTCACGGCAATCGCTACGGGGCGGACGGTCGGGTCGGAAACCGACACGGAGACGATCCAGGGACCGATCGTCTCGGTCCGGCAGGGGATGGTCAAACCGGCGACGAACTCGTTCCCGGTCGAAAGCGCGTTCACACTCGACGACGACGGGGAATCGGTCTCCGTGGGAGGGAGCGGCGCGTTCATCGAGGACTTCGAGGCCGAGACGGTCAGATTAGAGTAGTGCCTCGAACTCCGCTAAGTGCTCGTCGTACGTCGAGAGTGCAGCTTCTATCGGGTCGGGCGAGGACATATCGACGCCCGCATCGGCGAGCAGTTCGAGCGGGTACTGGCGCGAGCCCTGTTCGAGGAAGCCGAGATACCGGTCAACAGCTGGCTGGCCCTCCTCGACGATACTGTTGGCGAGCGCGACTGCCGCGCTAATCCCCGTACTGTACTGGTAGACGTAGTAGGCCCGGTAGAAGTGGGGGATCCGCATCCACTCCCGGGCGATCCGGTCGTCGATCGCCGCGGGCTCGTAGAACTCCGCCTTGAGGTCGCCGTACAGTTCGTCGAGCCGGTCCGGCGTGAGCGCGCCGCCGTCCTCGACGATCTCGTGGGCCCGATGTTCGAAGTCCGCGAACATGGTCTGTCGGTACAGCGTCGACCGGAAGCGTTCGAGATACTCGTTGAGGATGTGTCGTCTGAGCTGTGGGTCTTCGACGGTATCGAGCAGATGGCGAGTGAGCAGGGACTCGTTGACCGTACTCGCGACTTCCGCGGTGAAGATCTCGTAGCTGCTGTAGACGTAGGGCTGGTTTTCGCTGGTGTACTGCGAGTGCATCGAATGGCCCAGTTCGTGGGCCAGCGTGAACATCGAGGAGACGTCGTCCTGATAGTTCATCAGGATGAACGGCTGGGTGTCGTACGTACCGCCGGAGTACGCCCCGCTCTGCTTTCCGCGATTCTCGTAGACGTCGACCCAGCGCGAATCCAGTCCCTCCGCGACGCGGGACTGGTACTCCTCGCCGAGCGCGCCCAGCGCCTCGACGACGTGCTCGCGGGCCTGCTCGTACTCCAGATCGGGGCTCTCGGTCTCGGTCATCGGCATGTACAGATCCCACATCCGGAGCTCGTCGACGTCCAGCGCCCGACGTTTCAATTCGGCGTGGCGGTGGACTTTGTCGAGATTGTCACGAACCGTCTCCACGAGGTTGTCATAGACCTCGACGGGGACGTTCGGGCCGTCCATCGCGGCCTCACGAGCCGTCTCGTAGTTGCGCGCGCGAGCGAGTTTCACGTCGGCTTTCACGCTGTTACGATAAGATGTCGCCACCGTATTGCGAATCCCCTCCCACTCGTCGTAGAACTGTTCGTAGACCTCGCGGCGGAACTCGCGGTCGGGATCTTTCTGCAGATTGGTGAAGTTCGCCAGCGAGATCTCGACGGCCTCACCGTCAGGGTCCTCGACGGTCGGGAACTCCACGTCGGCGTTCGTGAGGATGTTGTATATCTCGCCGGACGCGCCAGTAACCTCCGAGAGATCCGCGAGCAGTCCCTCGATCTCCGCCGAGCGGGTGTGCTCGCGCATCCGGACCACGTCGTCGATGTAGTGCTCGTAGACGTCGAGTTCGGGCTCGGAGTCGATCAGGGCGTCGAGTTCATCGTCGTCGAGAGACTGGAGTTCCGGCTCCAGAAAGCTTGCTGCACTGGAGGCGTCGGCCGCGAGCGACTGCGAGCGCGTCGTCATCGCCTGATACTCCTGATCGCGGGTATCCTCGTCCCGGCGCATCCGCGCGTACGCGGCGATCTGCTGGACGTCTCGCATCACCGACTCGTATAGCTCAAGAAACTCCAGCAGGATCGTACCGTCCTCGACGACCTGCCCCTCGTAGCTCGCCAGATCGTCGATGCGCTCCTCGACCGTCTCGTAGGCTGCCTCCCACTCCTCGTCGGTTGCGTAGATGCTTTCGAGATCCCACTTGTACTCCTCGTCGATCTCCGAACGGTCCGGTACGGAACTCATTCTGCTGGGTAGTTCGGCGCGATACGTCAAAATTCTGTTGCCAAGGTGGTGGAATCTCCGGTTTTCGGGGGATCACACGGCGACTGCTCAGCGACCCCCGGCGACTTCGATCGTTCGCGCCAGACCGAGCACCGCGAAGTAGCATCCAACCGTCAGGAAGAGACCGAACAGCAGCCAGCCAAAGAGCGTCGTGCCGAGTCCGGGGTCGCGAAACAGCGGCCCGACGAAGTGATAGCCCCCCACCGCGAGGAGCGTGCCCGCCGTGATGAACAGCGATGCGCGCCAGTACGCGCCGTACTCCTCGGGTGACCGGTTCATGTGCCCGCCGACGGCGTGTGGTCACAAAATCGTTGCCCTCCGGCGGTGCCGCAGGGGTCCAGTGGTTCTGTATCAACGTTTTCCAACAGCCGGCCTCCGGGTCGGACTACAGTGTGCCTGTCTTCGAAATCCTGGCTCGGACCAGTGGTTATTCACTATCCGAGCTATTACTCTTCTCTGTTGGATGATTGAGCCTCTCTCCTCACTTGTAACCCAGTTGCCCCTGTTTGAGATATATCTGACTGCATTTACAGCAGCGGCGCTCATCTGCGTTGTCAGTATTCGTCGCGCTCGTCGGATTGCCGACCGTGACACCCGCCGCAGTCTTGTTGCCCTGCTGGCGACGAGCGGGCTGTGGGCGGCGTTTCACGTGGGATATCTCGTCGGGCCGACAGCCAGGATTCAGTATGGGTTCTACATGCTGGGGCTGATCGTCGGGCTCGCAACGGTTGGGCCATGGCTCTACTTCTGTTCGGCCTACACCGGACGGGCACTCCACCACAGCCGAACGTATCAGAGAATCGCCATTGCTGTCTATCTCGGTATCGTCACGGTGAAGGTCACGAACCCAGTCCACGGGCTGTATTTTACCGCGGCGATGACAACCGACCCGTTTTCACATCTGATGATCCAGCACGGCGTGATCCACTGGCTGTCGATGGGGCTGGCCTACTCGCTTGCCGTCGTCGGGATCTTCATGCTGTTTGAGCTGTTTGCACAGGTCGATTACGACACCAGACCGTTTGTCGTTCTTGTCGGACTGACCGCGCTGCCGGTTACGTTCGATATTGGTGGCTTCGTGTATCCACAACTGGTGGATCTAACCTACTCGGCACTCGGTGTTGCGCTCTTTTCGGTCGGCGTGCTGTACGTGTACATGGACCGTTTCGAGACGATCCAGCTGGCCGGTCGGTACGACGACCCGGTGATTGTGATCGGTGATGACCTCGAAATCCGAGATTACAATCGGCGCGCGGAAACACTGTTCCCGGAGCTGAGGGCCGCTATTGGGAAGAACCTGGAGCAAGAACTCCCGGATCTGGCAGCCGGCATCACGACCGAAACGGTAATCGAACGACAACAGGATGGCGAGACCAGATACTATCAGCCAAAAACCAACCCATTCAGTGCGAGCCAGGCCAACCTCGGCCAGTTGATCATCTTCAACGACATCACCGAACAGGAGCGGTATCGCCAGCAGCTCGAAGCACAGAACGATCGCCTCGAATCGTTCACGGGGATGGTCTCTCACGACCTCCGGAACCCGTTGAACGTCGCCCAGGGCAACAGCCAGATCATCAGTGAGCTGTTCGAGGCTGCAAAAAACGAGGATGGCAGCTACGAGCCCCTTGGTACCGAGACGCTGGCAACCATCGATGATGCCGCCGACGCGCTCACGGTGACGCTGGCGCGGATGGAGCGGCTGATCGATGACCTACTCGTACTGGCCCGGGAAGGACAGTTGATTGACGAGACCGGGCCGGTGTCGTTGAGGACTGTCGCTCAGGACGGCTGGCAGATGATTGACCAGCGCGAGGCGACGCTCGTAGTGGAGGAGAACCCGACGATCACTGCCGATCCTGACCGCTTGCAACAACTCTTGGAGAACCTGTTTCGGAACGGCATCGAACACGGTGGGAAGGATGTAACGATCCGGGTCGGTGCGCTGGCGGACGACACCGGCGTGTATATCGAGGATAACGGCCCCGGTATCCCCGAGGATATCAGAGATGAGGTCTTCGAGTCAGGGGTTACCACCAATCAGGATGGAACCGGCTTTGGGCTCGCGATCGTCGGTGAAATCGTCACGGCTCACGGCTGGACGATCGAGTGTACCGAAAGCGAATCCGGCGGCGCACGGTTCGAGATTACAGTTGAGGTGATCGAGTGATCCCCGCTGAGTTGTGTGGAAGACTCCCGGCAGTCGGCGGGGAATCTGGACGGAGAACTGCTGAACAGGGCCACAACCCGAGTCAGTCGTCGATCGCGGCGTCAACACCTGCGACGAGTTGTCCCGCTACTCGGCCCGCCGTGACATGCTCGACGCGCGCCGCCTCAAAGACCTGCCGGGCGCTCTCGGCAGCCTCGACATCGACGTCGAAACCGATGCCATCCGGCAGCGCATCGCTCGGGCCGTAGGTCACCCCTGCGAGCACCAGGGGCTGGGCTGGCGCGGGGGCAACGCCGCGGGGTCCGTCCAGCGGCTCCTCAGCAAGCACGCGCTCGACATCCCCAAGCGGGCGCTTGTCCCGTGCTACCGCGGCGACCAGTGAGACGAGTCGTCGGACGAGCTGGCGGGCGAACCCGCCCGCTGAAACCGTCAGGACGAAAAACGGACCGTCGACGGCGAGGTGGACCTGGAGCGTCCTGACGGTCCCGTCGTCGTCGGGCGTCAGGTTGTGGAAGTCGTGGCCACCCGAGAGCCGTTGAATGGCTTCACGCGCCAGTGCGGCGTCCGCTTCGGGCGCGTGCAGGTGGTACGTGTACCGGCGCTGGGTCGCGTGATGAGTCGCGTGAAATCCGTCCGGAACGTCGGAGCTTGCCCACGCCCGGACGGTCGCGGGGAGTTCGCTGTTCAGCGCGGCGGGCGAGAGCCAGTCTGGAGCCTCGAACGCGATGGTCTGGGCGAGCGCGGAGACGCCCGCGTCGGTGCGGCCCGCCGCCGCGTAGCTCGCCGGTTTCTCCCCAGTGAAGACATCGAGCGCATCCAGGGCGTCGAAAATAGCGTCCTCGACGGTCGGGACGTCGGGCTGGCGCTGGAAGCCGTAGTAGGGGCGACCGTCGTAGGCGATCCGATATGCGCGCATCACCGCACCGTTCCGGCGGAAACGGTTTGGCCGTTGCGGTGGGCGGTCACGCACCCGCGTCCGGAAGTGTATAATAGATGCATCAGAGAAAATCACGTGTGAAACAGATCGAGGGAACCATTCTGACGGGGCGGTCGTTCGAGCCGGTTCGTGGACGTGTTCTCGTCGAGGATGGACGGATCACGGCGGTCGAAGAGACGTCCGTCGATTCGACGGATATCGTGGTGCCGTCGTTCGTCAACGCACACACCCACCTCGGGGATTCGATCGCGAAGGAGGCGGCGGTCGGGCTCTCCCTGACCGAGGCGGTCGTTCCGCCCGACAGCCTGAAACACCGACGACTGGCCGCTGCCGATCGTGACGAACACGTCAGGGCGATCGGCCGGACCCTCCGCTTTATGGAGCGGACGGGGACCGCATCGGTGCTCGATTTCCGGGAGTTCGGCATCGAGGGCGCACGCGTGTTGCGCGAGGCTGCAGTGGACAGACGGATCGAGCCGTTCATTTTCGGGAGCGAGGAGCCGGCGGTGCTCGACTACGCCGACGGCTACGGAGCCAGCGGTGCGAACGATGAGGACTTCGAGGAACGGCGGGCGGCAGTCGCGGCGACCGGAAAGCCCTTCGCCATCCACGCGGGTGAACCCGACGCGACGGATATCCATCCCGCATTGGATCTCGAGCCGGAGCTGCTCGTCCACATGGTCCACGCCGAGGAGGAACACCTCGAACGGGTCGCAGAACAGGAGGTCCCGATCGCCGTCTGCCCACGGGCTAACGCCGTCCTCGACGTCGGCAAAGCGCCGCTCTCGGAACTACTCGCTCACACGACCGTCGCGCTCGGGACCGACAACGTGATGCTCAACCAGCCGTCGATGTTCCGGGAGATGGCCTTTACTGCGAAAACGTTCGACGTGAGCACCCGGGACGTGCTCCGGATGGCGACGGTCAACGGCGCGGAGATCACGGGCCGCAACTGCGGATGTATCGAACCGGGCCGGGAGGCATCGATGGTCGTTCTCGACGGCGACTCGGACAACCTCTCCGGCACCGAGGATCCCGTCCGGGCAGTCGTCAGACGGGCGACCGAACTGGACGTCGCGGACACGATCATACGGGGCGAATCGGTCGAGTGATCGCTCTCCCAAGCGTCGTCCCCGATCCTCCCCAGAGAGTTATTAATATTGCATTCTTTGTTAGCAACTTCTTTCAACCTGTGGAGCGTGCAGGGTGTTGTATGACTGACACAGCCGAGGAGACGGCCGACGAGCGCACAGGCCAGCAGAAGGAGTGTCGCGCGACAGGTCGCACGGACGGTCTGATCGGCACGTACGACATCTGGCTCTGTCGGCAGTCGTTCCGCGAGATGGCCCGTGATATGGGCTTTCGCAAGTACGACTAGCGCCGGGCCGATCCCACGTATTCGACCGCCGCTTCGGGGGAGTCGACCGCCTCGACACCCTCGATGTCGTGAGTATTCAGCCCGGCGACGGGCAGGCCAGCATTGAGCGCGAGTGCGATCTCCGAGAGCGTTCCCATGTTGCCGTCGATAGCGATCGCGGCGTCGCCATTGAGCACAACGAGGGCGTTCCGGGCATCACCCAGTCCGGTCGCGATCGGCGTCGTGACGTACTCGTTGGCGGCGTCACGGTGTTCGCCGGGCAGGATCCCGATCGTCTCGCCGTCGGCCTCGCGTGCGCCCCGACAGACCGCTTCCATCACGCCGGTCAGGCCGCCGCAGACGACGGTGTGGCCGCGTTCCGCCAGCAGTTGTCCGAGTCGTTGCGCCCGCTCGTACGTGGGCGTGTCGACGGTGCTCCCGCCGATGACGCTCACTCGCATACGCGGACCAACACGGTCCGGGCACATACGTTCTACTCACTGCGCTCGTACGCCCCCTCTTTCTGTAACTCGCCGTGTCGCCGCAGGATTTCGGGCGTCCGGCAGACGCCGGGTGCGCCGGTGGCCTGTGGCACCGTACAATTGTTACAGCTCTCACAGAGCACCCGCGAGTCCGGGTCGGCGTCGAGCAGGCGTGCGGGAAGCCGTGGCTCGGCGTAGAAGGGTCGGGCCATTCCGACCGCATCACAGGCCGGCCCGGTGCCGTTAGCACCGAGCAGTCGCCCGATCTGCTCGCGCTCGCGGATCCCGCCCTCGGCGAGAACCGGCACATCGACACGCTCGCGAACGCGGCGACAGAACGCCTCGTTCCAGCCCGGTTCGAAGTCGAATCGCCGCGCTTGCAAACGGTTAAGCAGGGCAACTGCGCGGGCGCGGTACCGGCTCCCGAACGCCTCGGTGTAGCCGTCCTGAAACCCCTCGTCGGCCCAGGCGCGCTCTGGGTACTCCCCGCGAACGATGCTCATGTCCCAGAAGGTCGACGTGACGACGGGGACGATGGCGTCGAAGCCGACCACGTCGAGTCGCGCCGCGATGTCGACGCCATCCTCCAGCGTGAGATGCCGCTGGATGGCACGCGGCGCGGCGGTCTCGGCGGGAACTTTAGTCAGGATCGGTACGTCGCCCGCCCGCCGTCGGATCTCGTCGTGGACGAGTTCGAGAAAGCGCGTCCGGTTCCGAAGCGTGCCGCCGAACTCGTCGTCTCGTCGGTTGTAAAACGGGGAGAGGAACTGCTGGATGATCCCCATGTTCGCGCCCGCCAGGTGGATGGCGTCGTACCCCGCATCGACGGCATAGCCCGCCGAGCGGCCGAAGTCGGCGGCGAGCGCGTACACCTGCTCGGTCGTCATCACGTCGGGATCGTAGGAGACGACGCCGAGCCGGTCGAGCGCGCGCAGTTGCCACGGTGGCTTCGAGACCGCGAGCTGTGAGAGTCCGGGATGGTCGGCGCGGTAGCCCGCGTGCCACGTCTCCATGCTTCGCAGGCCGCCGTATTCGAGCTGGATCGCAATCCGCGCGCCGTGGTCGTGGATGCGATCGGTGAGGTTCGCCAACCCGGCCACAAATTCGGGGTCGTGAACCCGGGTCATCCCCGGCGCGGCACAGCCGCCCTCCCCGCGGACGATCGTCGCACCCTGACAGAGCAGGCCCGCACCCGAAGCCGCACCCGGTTCGAGGTCGGCGATCAGTTGCTCGACTGCATCTGGGCCGTTTCCCGCGCATTCGAGCAGCGGCGCGCGATAGAGGCGGTTCCGCAGGGTCAGGTCGCCGATCGTCAGGGAGTCCTCCAGTCGCGCCATCTGGTACTGCTAGCGCCGCGAACGGCTTCAATGCGAGGGGAGGCCGGGGCAGGACCACCGGACAGAACACAGTGCCAGGAAGCAAGCCCCTTAACGACCCCGTCCCAAGGGAAAATATGGACAGACGCGAACCGCCACAGACCGACGAGGGCTGGTACGTGCTGCACGATCTGCGGACGATCGACTGGGACGCCTGGACCGAGGCCGCGCCGGCCGAGCGCGAGCGCGCGCTCGATGCTGGTGTCGAGTATCTCGAAGCGGCCGAAGCCGTCGAGGACGCCGACGAGGGGGCCTCTGCGGTGTTCACCGTCCTCGGCCACGAGGCCGACCTCATGCTGTTGCACCTCCGGCCGACACTCGCGGATCTGGACACGCTGGAACGCCAGTTCGAGACGACTGCCTTCGCACGCTTTACCGAGCATACTGGCTCGTACGTCTCCGTCACCGAGGCGTCGGGCTACACCGGTGCGGAGGCGTACTTCGACCCCGAGCAGGAGGCCGATCCGGGCATCAAAAACTACATCGAGTCCCGGCTGTATCCGAGCCTGCCGGACGCCGATTTCGTCTCCTTTTACCCGATGGACAAACGGCGCGGGCCGGATCACAACTGGTACGATCTGTCCTTCGAGGACCGTGCTGAGTTGATGTCCGGCCACGGCGATATCGGGCGCTCGTACGCGGGGAAAGTCAGCCAGATCATCTCCGGGAGCGTCGGACTCGACGACTTCGAGTGGGGCGTTACCCTCTTCGCCGACGACCCGACCGACGTCAAGGATCTCCTCTACGAGATGCGTTTTGACCCATCCTCCTCACGCTACGCGGAGTTCGGGCCGTTCTACTCGGGGCGACGGTTCAGCCCGACAGAGCTCGACGCCGTGCTGGCCGGGGACCCGGTCGGCGTCGACGACGCGGATGAGACAGGAATCAGCGACGAGGGGGCGGCGACCCCCGCGGATGCGGAGGCCGAACACGGGGACGCGGTCTCAGCGGATGCGGACGACGGCAACGGCCGCGACGTGCCGAGCGAACTCGATCGGCTCGGCGTCTCGCTACCCGACAAGGGGGTCGCACTCGTCGTCTACTCCGACGGGCGGACCGAGGAGGTTGACGAGGAAGTCGAGGGACTGCGCGGGAACTTCGAGCATTACGACTCCCATCTGGGCACCGAGGTCGTCGCCGACGGCGAGGACACCGCGGTCGTCAGCGGCTGGGAGACCGACCGGGCCGCGGGCATCGCCAGCGGCTTCCTCGAAGAGCTACCCGGAGTCACCGGCTACCTGCAGGGCAGCCTCGACGGCGGGGAAAGCGAGTTCCACCCCGTCGGCGAGGGCGAAGACATGGCAGGCGATCAGGGTGACGAGGACGGCGACGACGGGGACGCCCACAGCGGGTCCGACGAGGACGCCGCGGGCATCCGCGAGGAGCTCGATAACCGTGGTATCTATGCGGGCCAGCCCCACGGCGAGGACGTCTACGCTCTGGTGCTGTATTCGGCGGCCGACGTCGAGGAACTCCGCGAGGAGGTCGATAGCCTGAGCGACGGCTTCGACCGTTACGACACTCACGTCAAGACGGCGGTCTACGAGACAGCCGACGCCGACCCGGCAGTGGTCAGCATCTGGGAGACCGAAGACGCCGCCAACACCGCGAGCGACTACCTGTCGGACCTCCCTGACATCGTCCGGCAGGCGGGCGACGATGCCGACACCTTCGGCACGATGGGAATGTTCTACACAGTCAAGCCCGAACACGAGGATGACTTCGTCGAGAAGTTCGACACCGTCGGCGACCTGCTGGCGGAGATGGACGGTCACCGACAGACCGACCTCTACGCGAACGTCGAGGACGACTGCGACATGTTCATCGCGAGTCGCTGGGACACGAAAGAGGACTGCATGGAGTTCTTCCGCAGTGACGCCTTCAGTGACACTGTCGACTGGGGCCGGGACGTACTGGCGGACCGGCCACGTCACGTCTTCCTGGCCTAGACGACGGTACTCGTTTTTCACCGAGCCCGTCGTACCCGTCGTGTGAGTCTGTTCGGCGAGTTCCACGTGCCAGCCGAATCGTTTGCCCTCTATCAGACGTTACAGGCGCTTCCGGACGTCCGTCGACGAGAGAACAAACCATTTAGTTCTAGAAAGTGAATCTCCGGGCAATGAGTCAGGACAGGGACGACCGAACATACTACGTCATCAGTGATCTCCACATCGGGGGCGATGAACAGTTAGAACACGTCGACTTTCTCGACGAGTTGATAGACTTTCTTGAACGGCTCGAACAGACCGAAGAGGACGCCGAGCTGATTATCAACGGCGACGCCTTCGGCCTCTGGGAGTTCACCACGATCGAGGGGATCCAGAAATTCGATGCCCTCGAAGCGAGCTATCCCGAGCTGTTCGAGCAGTTCCGTGCGACCGGCGAGACGATGCCGATCACGATACTTCCCGGGAACCACGACCACGAGCTGGCCGCCTACGAGGAGTACATCGACCGGTTCGCCGAGTACAACATCACCCTCAAACAGGAGCTCTCGGCTACCCGACCCGTTGGCGATCGAACGATTCATTTCGAGCACGGCCACCAGCAGGACCCGAACAACCGGATCGACGACTTCGGAAACGAACACGCAACGCCGCTTGGCTACTTCTACAACACCCAGGTGACGAGCCGGGCGGGCCAGCTATCCGATCGCGGTCGGTTCAACTGGCTCAAGGATGTGCAGGCGGTGACGCCGACCGAACGGATGCCCAACTGGCTCATCTCGAAGTACTTTTATCGTGAGATGAACCCGTTCCTGCGCTATGCCGTCGTTCCGTTCCTGTTGCTGTTCAACATCAGCGTGATCCTCGCCGTACTCGCGGGGCTGGACCTCGCCGGAATCTGGTCGATGCCGGTCGAGCGGACACAGGCGATCCTCAGCCAGTTCGGGCTGGCCGGGACCGCGGCGTACATGATACTCTGGCTCAACGCCATCGTCGCGGGGCTACTCTTGCTGATCGGCATCCCACTGTACGTCTTCATCCGGGACGTCAGGCAGACGATCGACCGATTCGGCGTCTTCGAGACGCCACTGACCGTCGATCCGGAGGAACCCTACGTCGAGGCGGCCCGGGACGTCTTCGAGGAGCGCCCGGAGACGGCAGTCTTCTGTTATGGGCACACCCACCGACCGGGGATCAGAGAGGTCGACGACCGGCTGCTGGTCAACACCGGGACGTGGCTCAAACGCCTTCATCGCCGTGACGTCGCCGGACGCCTCATTCCCCCGGTGTTCGCCCCGAGCTACCAGATCCCGGTCGTTCGGATCGAGGCCACCGAGGAGGGCGTGGCGGTCGAGTACGAGGAGATCGAGAAGGACAACCCACGCAAGGAAGAGCTCACCCTCACAGAGCGGTTCCTGACGCGGAGCCGGGAGCCGAACCCGGAGCTCCCCGATCGGACGGTCGTTTCTGACGCGACTGTCTCGGGCGATCCGGAGCGGGCAGAACAGCCAGCGAGCTAGGAGGCGTCGGCCTGCTCGGGCTCCGGTCGCCGCACGTTGATATCCCCGTTCGTCGTCACGCTAACGACGAGCGACGCCGTCACTTCTCTGCCGACCACCGCGTCGCCCGCGGCGTCGCTAACCGCTTTCATCAGATCCGGTGCGGATTGGGTGACCTTGACGTTTGCGTCGTCGCAGGCGTCGTAGACACGATCGGGCACGTCGTACAGGTCCGTCTCGGCATCGATCCGGACCCGGACCGGGGCCTGTAACGCTTCGGCGAACGCGATCGTCTCGTGGGACTTTCGGATGTTCTCTCGCGCACTCGACTCGATACTGGAGACGTTCGCCCGCGAGGTGCCGAGTCGCTCGGCGATCTCCGACTGGGAGCGTCCGCGTTCGCGGAGTGTCAGCACCTCCGCCTGTCGGCGCGTGAGGACGTTTTCGTCCCCGTCGAAGCCGATACTGTCGAGTAGTTCGTCGACGTCGAGCGCCTCGTTCTCGCTCATCGTCCACCTCTACTGTGGCGATCGGCAGGACGACCGGTCTCGGACGGGAACGTACTATCGAACGGCATTAGCGGTGTTTGGCCCCCCACTCGCAAAAAAGCACCTGGACGTGGCGTCGCGGCACGCGAGACGTTGACCACGATAGTGACCCTTGCCGCCTGGGCCACGTTTAGGCTCTCCGGGCCCCTAATCGGATGTATGGACGACAGTACCGCGGTCGTGACGGGCGCAACGAGTGGAATCGGGCGAGCGGTCGCCGCCGCCTGCGCGGACGAGGGCGCACACGTCGTCGCCTGTGCGCGCGATGCCGATGAGATCGCCGACGTGGTAGCCGAGATCGAGGCCAGCGGGGGGACGGCAACCGGCGTCCGCGCCGACGTCCGTGACGAGTTTGACGTCGAACGGCTGGTCGAAACCGCCGCACGGGTTGCCGGTGATGGCATCGAGTATGTGTTCGCAAACGCCGGTGTGTTTCACGGGAGCCCCGGCGACGAACCGATCGACGCGGAGAGTTACAGCACATACGACGACCATCTGCGAACGAACGGTAGAGGAGTCTTCGCGACGATCAAAGAGGCGAAGCCGCATCTGACCGACAGCGCCCGAGTGATCGTTCCGACCGGCTCGGTCGCCCGTGACGCGAAAGCGGGGATTGGCTCGTATGCGGTCTCGAAGGCGACCGCCGAGGCCGTCGCCCGTGCGTTCGCGGTAGATATCGAGCAGACAGTCGGCTGTGTCGATCCCGGACAGGTCGCCACCGATCTGTCGGGACCGGATGGGCGCGCTCCGGAGGACGTCGCGCCGCTGTTCCTGTGGGCGGCGACAGAGGCCGATCCGGAGGAGCTAGACGGTGCGGTCCTCGGGCTTCGTGAGTGGAAGATGGCGACGCGATGAGGAGCTATAGCTCCCGATCGCTGTCCGGATTGTCCAGTTCCCAGAGCACTTCGGGGAGAAACGCGTCGAGTTCGTCGATGACGCGGCGCTCGCTGACATCGAGGCCCTCGCAATGTTCGTGGGCCGAATCACGGATATCGACGTGAAGCTCGCCGTCCTCGCGCGTCACTGCGAGCGGAAATACCGAACAGCGCGCGGGCTTCCAGTCGTGTTCGGCGTGGAGCGAGCACAGTCCATCCTCGCGCAGGAAATAACAGGCAGCGCCGTCCTCGGCGACGTGCTCGTCTCGGTCTTTCTCCTCGCGTCGGACGAAATCGTGACCGCGAAACTCCGTCGTCGACTCGTTGAGGTTCGCACGTTCGGCGAGGCCCAGAAAATCCCGGTCGTACAGCAGGACGCCGTGCTGACAGCACCAGGTGCAGTCGTCGACGCACTCGAAGGTGAGCTCGGGGTCGAACTCGACGATGACCTCGCGGCCGGGATAGACTTCGACGCGCTGGCCCGTCTGGTCGGTCGACACGGAGGAGTGTTCGGGTGGCGCGGGCAAAAGCGGCACGCATCGGGCGTGTTTTATAGATCGTTCTCGACGAGTGCCTGTCCCGCCGGATCGATCGCCTCATGGCGCGTTGCCAGCCCGGCCAGATGTGGTGCCTCGGGAACGATCAGGGTCTCGGTCGCCAGCTCTACTGCGCTTGCGCTTCCGGGGAGACAGAAAATCGGCACACCCGCTGTGACCCCGGCGAGTGCACGACTCGCCATCGCGCGGGTACCGACTTCCTCGTAGGAGAGCGCGCGGAACAGTTCGCCAAACCCACGGAGACGGCGGTCGATCGTTGCCAGGACCACGTCGGGTGTGACGTCGTCCGACGTGACGCCGGTGCCGCCCGTGGTGACGATCGTGTCAACGTCCTCGCGCGTCAGCAGGGACTCCAGCAGGTCTTCGATACGGTCAGCGTCGTCCGGGACCAGCGCGCGGGCGGTCACGCGATGGCCCGCAGACTCGAACGCCGCTACTGCGGTGTCGCCGCCGGGATCGTCGACCGAGGAGAGGGCGTCAGCGGGGTCGTGCTCGTCGTACGTGGAGGTCGAGACGGTGACGACGGCGACGTACAGCGGATCGATGACGTCATGGCCGTGATCGTCGGTTCCGCGACGGTCGGAACGGTCGAGGCGGTCGGCGGTCATCGTCCACCCTCCAGCGCCGCCGGTTTCGTCTTCCGGACGCCAGAGGCGTCGATCACGAGCTCCTGATCGGTGCGGCGTGGGAACCGGTCGTCGTCCAGTCCCTTGCGTTCACCCTCACGGACGAGCGTCTCGTCGAGCGTGGCGGTGACTGCGGCCTCGTCAAGTCCCTTGCCGATGACGACCAGACGGGTCTCCCGGTCGCCGACGTCGGGGTCCCAGTCGAGATCGTCGCCGCGTCGGTAGATCTCCTGTTTGGACTCCGGGAGGCTGGCGATCCAGCGCCCCTCGGGGACGACTCTGGTCGCCGACCCGGCGAAGCTCGCGGTGAAGGCGTGGCGATCCCGGCCTGCGACCCAGAGGATTCCTTTCATCCGGATAACGCTCGGGGGCAACGACTGGAAGCAGTCGACGAATCGCCCCGGATGTACCGGCTGGCGTCGGTGGTACGTAAACGAGTCCAGTCCGAACGCCTCCGGCGGATGCTCGTGATCGTCGTGGGAGTGGCCGTGATCCTCGTGCGAGTGGTCATCGTGAGAGTGGCCGTGATCCTCGTGCGAGTGGTCATCGTGAGAGTGGCCGTGATCCTCGTGCGAGTGGTCCCCATGCGAGTGCTCCGTACCACTCTCGTCGGTGTCACCGCCGTCAGCGTCGCGCAGGATCTGCTTCCACGCTGCCGAAGACTGTGACTCTTCCTCGTCGAACAGGCCGGTATCGAGGATCTCGTCGGGTGCGACATCGCCGTGGGTCGTCTCGTGGATCGTCGCACGCGGCTGGAGGGACCGAAGCGTCTCGGTGAGAGCCGCACGCTCGTCGGCATCGACCAGATCACATTTGTTGACGAGCAAGACGTCGGCGAGTTCGACCTGTTCGACGAGCAGTTCCGAAATAGGGCGACTCTCGTCAGCCTCGTCGGCCGCGCCGAGAGGCTTCCCCTCGATGACCGTGTCGTGGAACGCGCGGGCGTCGACGACCGTAACGAGCGCGTCGAGGTCATATCTGGGCGCGATCCGGGGCGAGCGGACGAACCGCTCGACGATCGGCGCGGGATCGCTCACGCCGGAGGGTTCGACCAGCAGGTGATCGAACGACGACTCGCCGTCGAGTTCGAGCAGGGCGGCGTCGAGTTCGCCCTGTAGCCCACAGCAGATGCAGCCGTTCGAGAGCTCGGTGATCTCCGAGCCGCCGGAGAGCTCCGAGCGGGACTCGATCAGGTCGGCGTCGACGTTGACCTCGCCCATGTCGTTGACGAGGACGGCCACGTCACGATCCGCCTGGGTTAGCACGCGGTTGACCAGCGTCGTCTTCCCCGCGCCGAGACCGCCGCTGAGCAGGGTCACGGGAACGGCCATCAGTCGTCGGCCAGCGCCAGTTCGCGCTGGTCGTCGGTCCCGAACGGATCCGGAAATCCGGTCCAGTCTTCGTCCATCTCGGCATCGGTGAGCACGCAGTCCTCTAGCGACTCGACGAGCGGGGCCGCATCGAACTCGCGGCCGATGAAGACGAGTTGTGTGCCGCGGTCGCCCCACTCCTCGTCCCAGTCCTCTTCGATACCGGGACGCGCCTGGAAGTACCGTTCCTGCTGGGCGGGCGGCAAGGCGGCAATCCACTGTCCTGCCGGTCCTGCTCGAACCGACGTGCCGGCCTTGTCGATCCCCATCGCCACGTCCTCGCGGCCCGCACTCCAGAAGAAGCCCTTCGCGCGAATGATCTGGGCGGGGAGCTCGGCGAGCAGGTCGGCGATCCGCACGGGGTGGAACGGGCGATCCGCCTCGAACGTGAATGACGTCACGCCGTGTTCTTCCTGTGGGTCGTGATGGTGATCGTGGTTGAGTTCGTGTTTCCAGCCAGCGGACTGGCTGGCGGCGTCGAAGTCGAACAGCCCGGTGTCGAGGATCTGTCCCGGATCGATGCTCCCGTGTTCGGTTCGGATGATCTCCGCGCGGGGCTGGAGCCGTTCGAGCACGGCCTCGATCTCGTCGAGCGCGTCATCGGGCACGAGATCGCACTTGTTGAGCAGGAGGACGTCACAGAACTCGATCTGGTCGAGCAGCGCCTCCTCGGGGACGCGACCGTCTTCGGGGGTGAGTTCGTCGGCTGTCAGCGCCGCCCCGGAATCGAACGCCTCGTAGAAGCTGTGCGCGTTGACGACCGTGACCATCGTGTCGAGTTCGTACGTTCCGGTCGGATCGAACTCGGCGTCCTCGAACCCGCGCGCGAACGTCTGTGCGACCGGGATCGGTTCGCTGATGCCCGAGGACTCGACCAGCAGGTAGTCGAAATCGCGACGCTCCGCGAGGCGGCCGACTTCCTCGAGCATGTCGCCGCGTAGCCGACAGCAGATACAGCCGTTGGACATCTCGATGATCTCCTCGTCGCCCTCCGAGAGCTCCGATTGCTGTTCGACCAGTTCGGCGTCGACGTTGATCTCGCCCATGTCGTTGACGACCACGGCGACGTCGAGGCCGTGCTCCTCGTTGAGAACGGTGTTGAGCGTCGTCGTCTTGCCCGCACCGAGGCTACCGCTGAGTATCGTGACGGGAATCGGTGAGTCTGTCATTTGTCCGTGTGGGGTTAATAATTTAGAACAACTTAGTATTAATCATCCACTAATTACTGCTTCAGACATAACAACCACTATTATCCCCGGCCACAAACGCACCGATATGCCGGTCGTCAGTATCTCGCTGCCGGAGGAACTGCTGGAATCCGTCGATAGCTTCGCCGAGGACCGGGGGTACACGGGCCGAAGCGAAGTGTTCAGACAGAGTGTTCGGGGACTCATCGGGGAGTTCGACGATCCCGAACTTCAGGGTCGGGAGCTGATGGGAACCGTTACCGTGCTCTTCGAGTATGGGAGCTCTGATGTCGAAAACGAGGTGACCCACTTGCGTCACGAGTACGAATCGCTGATCGTCTCGAACGTTCACGGTCACGTCGGCGAGCGCTACTGTATGGAGCTGTTCGTCATCGAGGGGACTATCGAGGATGTGTCCGATGTCGTTTCGGGCGTCCGGACGGTGGACGGCGTGTTGACCGTCGATTACTCGCTTCAGCCGATCGACGATGTTGGTGGAATCCCCAGTCAGTCCTGAGGACTAAAGGTTGCGCAACGAGAGTAGTTTGACACGACCCACACCGTCGAAATCCCGGAGATCGTAGACCAGCTTCCGAATTCGGGCAGCATCCCCCCGACAGAAGACAGTCTCCAGACACCACTCGCCTTCGTGGACGTGACTGGTCGCGTTGATCGCATCCTGGTAGTCGTGTTGGATTCCGTGGAGTTCGCGGATCACCTCTTCGTGTTCGTAATCGAAAACGATCACCGCAGCCACCGATCCCGACATCTCCTCCAGTTTCGAGTGCGCCTCGACGTACTCCTGGATCGCCTCACGAACCGCCCGCGAGCGTGAATCAAACCCCTCGGCCTGCCAGACAGCGTCGAACTCCGCGAGCACGTCTTCGGGAATGTTCAGACTCGTTCGCATATCTGTCGATGGTGCCGAACGGTGTTAGGACCTGTCTTTTTCGGTGTCTCCCCGTGGAGCAAAGTGTGTCATGTGCCAGTTATACAAACAACAATAATACACGTACTAGGAAAATCGAGACATTGGATACATATGGACCTAAGTTTATATTCGAGTTCCCCATTAGTAACAGATACACATGAGCCAGAGCGCCTCGACATCGTGGAGGGACCCGTCAACCTGTCCGTTTTGCGACGCCGAACTCACCGACCCCGGCGCGGGGTTCGTCGACCACATTCACACGAGCACCGAGTGCAAGAGCGAGTTTGACACCTGGCGCTCGAACATTGCGGGCGATATGGGAGGTGAGTGGAGCGGATGAGCCTCGGACGCCCCACTGCGACGACGTACACGCCGAGGCCGCTTCCGAGCGAGATCGAAACGCCGACGGCCAAACTCGTCTACATGGCACTCGACGCCGACGGCCCCCACACCGTCGACGAGCTGAGCGATCGGCTGAACATGCAGAAACTGGTGCTGTTCGAGACGCTCCGAACGCTCGAATCTAAAGGAATCGTTGAAGCTAACGGCGATTGCTGCACCACCCGGTAGCGATAGAACACTGGCGCTCTCTTTTTGACGACAGCGTGGGAACTACGGAGATCACCTAGTAACTCCCCGATAGCCGAGCGGCGACAATTGTTAAGTTTGTTCACCGGTTGATTGCGGGTATGGAACGACGACGATTTCTCGCCGCCGCTGGTGTTGGCGTGACGGGACCCCTCGCAGGCTGCACCGGCGTCCTCGACGACGAGACGGCCCCAGAACGTAATCCCGCGAACGAAGTTACCGACAACATCCGTACCGCCGTCGGGCTGGCAAACACTGCTGCGCTGTCGCTCGACAGTGTCGAAACGGACTTCGAGGATCCGGACAGGATCGAGTTCGATGAGAACGAGCCTCGCGACCGACTTGCCGAGGCCCGAACTGCGCTCGATGACGCCGAAGCCGACGACGATGGAAGCCACGAAACAGAGATCGTAGCCGCTCAGGCGTACGTCGGAATCGTCGAGTCGATGATCGAGATGTTCGTCGAGCTGCTCGACAGTGCGTCCGAACTCGCGGACTCCGACGAGTCGTTCGACCCCGACGATATCGATCGACTCCGGGAGAGTATCACCGGGGCCCGTGATCCGATCGAACGGGCGGTGAGTGCGCGAACGGCGGGCTCCGAGTACCGTGATTCGGCCGACGAGTCAACGCTGACCGACCTCGACGCCGAGTTCGAGACCGTTACCGACGGCTTCGACGAACTCGTTGCCTTCACCGACGGCTTCGACGTGCTAACCACGGGCTACGCGACGCTGCTCGATGGGGTCGAGTACGTTGAGACCGCACAGGAGCAGTTCAGTGCCGAAGAGTACGACGATGCGCGCGGTGGGTTCGCCGATGCAACCGCGGCGTTCGACGCGGCAAATTCGACGTTCACCGACGGTCGGTCCGACGCTCACGAGGAACTCGATGGGGAGTTCGATCGGGCGACAGGCCGCAGCGACTCGCTCTTTCGCCTGTCATCGAGCCACGAGTCAATGCTCGATGGGCGAGAGTTGCTGGAGGACGGCAAAGCGGAGTTCGAAAACGAGGACTTCGAGGCCGCAAGCGCTGCGTTCTCCGGGGCACAGGAGGAGTTCACAGCAGCATCCGAAGCACTCGACGCGGAGCCACGACCCGACGGAGAGTTCGATGCGGAATTCGATCAGGCCCAGTGTCGTGCCGACAATCTCGGTGAGGCCGCCGAGGAGTTCGCGGCCGCGGCCGACGCGGCCGATCAGGGGGATTTCGTCGAAGCGGACCAGCGGTTCGAGGACGGCGAAGATGCGCTTGAAGCGGCCGAAAACTGCTAGAAGTTCCGCCAGACGTCCTCGTCCCAGCTATCGGATGACTCGGAGTCGTCGTCCCCACTGTCCTCATCCCTGGGTGCTTCGCCCGGAGGACTCGTCGCGCCGCCCGCGACGTTGACCGGCTCCTCGGCTTCTGGAAGGTTCAATTTGGGCCAGGCCCCCTCGTCCCAGTCGCCGACCTTGCTGTAGTAGTAGACGACGTTCCCGTTGATGACCGCAAAGAGGTCCCGGCGCCGGTCGTGTACCACTCGTTCTTTCGTGTCGATCGCGACGTCGACCACGTCTTCGAGCGTGTCGAGTTCGATATAGTTGTTGCCGACCCACATCGGGATCGAGCCCGTCGAGATCCAGTCGGCGTACCGACGCCGGTGGATCTCCTGTTTGATCGCCGCGATATCCATCTCCTCGGGATTGGTCGCCCGAACTGTTCCAGCCGCAGTCAGGAAGAACAGTCCGATGAGACTGAACAACGAGACGGCCATCCAGTTCGGCGAGCCGGTCTCCTCGACCGTTCTCGTCGTATCACGGGTCTCCGAGTCGGTCAGGTCCGACTCGAACCAGTAGGCGCGGTCGGTTACCTCCAGCTCACTGCTCGTTGTAAGGTCACCCTCGTAGGTTCCCGTATCGTACTCTGTCCGCAGGTGGATCGTCGTTTCGACGCTCCCCACTCCGGAGAGTCGTTCCTGCAGTTCGGCGAGTCGTTCCTGCAGTTCCTCGACGTCGACCGAGGTAGTCGTGGTCGCGTCGCCGTCCTCGACAGTCGTCTCTTCGGTGATGAGTACCTCCTCCTCGTTCCAGAACACGTCACCGTCACGGGTCCCCTCGATCTGCAGAGTTACCTCGTGGGTTACCGCAGTCCCATCCGGCGCAGACGTCTGGGGTTCGATGTCGACGACTGGTGAGGCCTCGATAAGATACGTCGATCCGTCACTGGAGACGCCACTCCATTCCTCCTCGTCGACGACCTCGGCACTGATCATCCCGGTCGTCTCGATCGACTGCTGGTCAGTCTGCTCGGTCGCGGTCGTGGTCGGTGGCGTCAACGCGATGCCCGCCGCGACGACGAGCGCGATCACTCCGACGACTGCGAGCGCGATCATCAGGTTCCGCCCGTGGTTTGCGATCAGTAGCTTCGCGCGAGGGTCGTCGATCAGTGGCATTGTAATTGGTGTGACAGTCGTCGGTCTCCGGCGTGTTGCACCGTGTTCCGTCGACCGTCGGGCACGAGTCGTTCGTAATACCGCATTCCCATGATATAATTTTGTTGGAAAATCATTGGGGCGAAGTCACAGCCACTTGCGGAGCTTCCGTCGGAGTCGATATGCAAGCGGGACGTCTTTGCCCGACCTGAGCCGGATATCGCCCGTTCCGAACAGGGCGACGATCGCGGCCAGCCCGCCGATAGAAATCACGGCGTTGATGGTCAACAGCGCGACCAGCGGATGAATCGAGTGCAGTCCCGCGATCAGCGAGGGTGGCAACACCACGAGATAGCGGTGCTCGGTGACGTGACGTGTGTATCTTCCTTCCTCCTCGGGGACTGACAGCGTGACGCTGGTCTCGGCGGTAGCGCCGCGGCTCACCCACGTCCGATCCGGATCGGTCGTGACGTCCTCGCCGGGCTCGAAGAAGACGACAACGGGGACGAAACCGTCGTTTCGCACGGTATGCTCGACCGTCGAACTGCCGCCCGCCTCGATCACCAGCGGATCGTCTTCGGGCGTCTCCGAGCTTGCCACGCCGTACTCCTGAATCCCCGCGGGCACGACCATCGCCGCGGTCGCGGCGACGACCAGCACGACGAGTACCGCGCCGCCGACCACCCAGATCTTCACGACATCGGGGCGTGACGACGGGCGTGTGAGATCGCGCGCGTTCCGCGAGCCGGTCAGGACGGCCAGCCCGATAAAGAACATCCCAAGAGCGACGAACGCGCCGCCGAGCTGGGTTCGTTCAAGCCCGCCCTCCCCGCCCATGGCAGAGACGACGGACTGCTGAACGCTATCTGCACCCGACTGAAAGCCCATCACGACCGTCCCGAGATGCGGAATGGTCACGACTGTATCACCAACCTGGAGGGCGTGGGCGACAATTTGCCCATCCGAGACCGGCGGCTCGTCACCGTCCTGATCAGTGAACGGGTTGGCGTCGCCTCTCGTAATATAGCCCTCGTCGGTCTCCCCGACAACCCGGTGGGTCGTCAGCCCGCCGCCGTGGAGTTCCTCGGCCTCGAAGACCACGACATCGCCCTCGCTCGTATCGTCTGCGACCAACGATGGGACTGCCACGAACCCATCGCCAGCGCTCATCGTCGGCTCCATGCTACCCGTCGAGACGAAGCCAAGCAAGACCGGCTGGCCGAGCAACTGGCCAAGCAAGAGCGCAAGCACGACGACAACCAGCAGAATACCGAGCGCCCACTCCACGTAGGACCTGAGCGTCATAGTTCCCCCGCGCTTCCCGGGCTGGGCTGGCCCATACGTATCCGGGAAGTATTCTGCATACAGAGGTGTGGGCTAGCAACGGTGATATATTTGTTCCTCAGACGTACCGGCGGGCCAGCTCCCAGATGCTGCTGCGACCGATCGCAAGCAGTCCGACCAGCGCGGCCAGCCCGACGCTTGCCGTCGCCGGATTACTCAGATATCGTTGTGTGGTCTCGACAACGGTCTCGCCCGGCGACCCGACGGTTACCTCGCTGGCGTCGCTGCCGCTGACGCTCACTGCGAAGGTGCCTTCGTCGGCAAACCCGCGGGTGAAGGTGACCGTCTCCTCCTCGCCAGCCGCCACGTCGACCTGCTGGCTCTGGAAGACGATACCAGCAATCGCGAGTTCCGCTGTGAAAGTCCCGTCCTCGTCGCCGACGTTCGCGACGGTGGCCGTGACGTCGACGTTCTCGCCGGGGTCGATTTCGGTCGCCGACACAGCCGCGTCAGTCACCTCGAAGGAGGGACCACTGGGTGGGTCCGTGACAGTTACCGTCCCTGCATCGGTCGTGTAGACCGTCACGCCGGGGCGGTTCGTCACCGCGATCTCGTACTCGCCGGACTGCTGGAACGTGCGATCGAACGTCACCGCTGTGGTCTCGCCCGCGCGAAGACTGACGAGTTGCTGGGAGACGATCGTCCCGTCGACGGACAGCCCAACCCGCGTCGAGCCCGGCCCGTCACCGCTGTTCTCGACCGTCGCGGTCACCGTCGAGGACTCTCCGGTCTCTACCTCCCGCGGGTCGACGTCGACATCGGTCACCGAAATCGAGGATGACTCACTATCCTCCTCTTCGGTCTCGACGCGAATCGTGAACACGTCGCCATCCAGATCCTTCGAGCTATCGACTTCGAGGCCCACGCCCACCGACTCGCCGGGGTTCAGGGTCACTTCTTCGACCGGCTCGCCGGTGTCGCTCCGGTGGAATTCGACGCCCTCGACGTCGCTTGTCACCCAGACGCGCTGCTCGGTGTCTCCGGTCGAGCGGATCTGGAACGCCTCGTCGACGCTCCCCGTTGCGTATGGCAGCGTGTCGGCGTCGATCCTGATCTCGCTGTCCTCGATCGTCGCCACGCTGTCGTCGGTCGCCTCGATAGTGATCGTATCCGACGGCGAGTCCTCCCCTGCCACCACAGTCGGCGCTGCGAACAGCGCCAACAGGCAGACCGCGGCAATGAGCAGGAGGTTTGTTCTTCGCATAGTCGATTCAGGTGTTCATTCACTCTGTGGTCGAGTCTTACTGGGATGCACTGATCTCGATGATGAGCGTTCCCTCGGTTATCTCGTCGACGCCGCTCTCGGGACTAATCGAGACGTCGATCTGTTCGGTCGTGTCGACACCCACGTTCTCGATGTCGTTTCCGTCGTTGATCTCGATGTCGACCTCGTCGGCGTCCACGTGAAAGCTCACGTCGAAGGCCCGGGAGTCCTCGCCGTCGTCGAGGTTCACGATCCGGAACAGATCGTTGTACGCGTTCCTCGCGCTCCCCAGGAGGGAGCCGAACTCGATTGTGACGTCCTCGTTCAGGATACTGACTTCCTCGCCGGATGAGCTGAACCCGTCGACATCCTCGTAGTCGTTCTGTTCCGGAAAGAGGTTCGTCGCCTCGTCCTCGGAGGCATTGAATCCCGCGCTGCTGTAGGGTTCGGACTGCAGGAGCACGTCGGCGAAGCGCTCTGCAATCCCGGCCTCGGTATGCACTTCGACCTGCAGGCCACGCTGGGCTTCGGTCTGCGTGAGCGCCCCCGAGCCGAAGATGGCGCTACCGCTCACTGTGAGCGCGCCGAGACCGAGCATCATCTTTCGTCGACTTGTTCCCATTGGTGTGTCCGATCCGTGTCTAAGCTGTGGTTACCGCTCGACTGTTGTACCAGTACTCAACGTCCTACCCACTTTGTATTGAGTAGCTTGAACCTAGTCATCGCTGCCCCATCTGTCGGAAAGGTGGGCTTGAAGGGTTGTTTTGCTGCGTTCGATCCGCGATTGAGCTGGGTCGGCGGGCGCAATCGAGCCGTCTGCACGGTACAATTTCTACACATTCCACACATTGTAGCGGTTTTGTGCCGTTTTTCTCCCGAATGCGTGGTGCTGTTGGCCATGGTTGTCGAGGCGGTGTTTTGGAGGAATTGCAGTACTCCGGCGGGTTCAAGCCCAGCTTGAAAAATATATTGCTCGTCAATCCATGCTTCAAGCACCCTAATACAATGTGGGTAGGGTTTCTCGTACTGGGTAAGCGCAAACTAAGCGCAACAAGATTCAACCATGAAATCCAATCGACGAAGCGTTCTGATCGGACTCGGTGCACTGACAGTCGGCGGCGGCGCAGTATTCGGCACGGGCGCGTTTAGTAGTGTTGAGGCGGAGCGGCAGGTGGAAGTGAGCACAGAAGGCGACGCGGCCGCTCTACTTCAGTTAGAAATACTGAGTGACTCGCTCCATGATGGTGCCGACGGCGACGGAAATACTATCGAATTCAATCAAGACTCACTGAACACGGACGGAGTGACAAGGTTCGATCCGGGACTACGGATTGGTAATGACGGCTCTGAAGAGGTTACTGTAACAATTTCAGGCAGTGACGGGACCGCCGAACTTGCGGATAGCGCTGATGACGACGATGGGAATGGAATGTATTTTGTCACAAGCGAGGTTTCCGGAGATGAATTAACTGTTACAACGGAAGATGATAGAGAACTTGAAGTCGTATTTGTACTTGGCGATGATGATGACATTCCAGGCTCAATTACTGTTTCAGCAAACACGGAATAAAGCAAGGCCACCATCACCATCTGTAATTTAATTAATTATTTAGTTTTTATAACTTATAAACCCCTTATAAATATTTTTAACAGCATATATTATATGACTTAGCTCGAATTTTTATATGAACCTATTTTTCAGCGCCTCGATCCGCGGCGGCCGCGACGATGTCGACCTCTACGCCGACCTGATCAACCACCTCAACAGGCACGGCGACGTCCTCACCGAGCACATCGGCGAGCAGGACGTCGAAGCCAAAGAACAGGCCCAGGGACTCACGGACGCCGACATCTACAATCAGGATGTCTATTGGCTTCGCGAAGCCGACGCCGTGATCGCCGAAGTAACCACCCCCAGCCTCGGCGTAGGCTACGAACTCGGTCGGGCTGTCGCCTGGGACAAACCGGTACTTGCGCTGTATCGCCCCGACGCAGATCACGAGCTGTCGGCGATGGTCCGCGGGAATCCCGATGTTGAAGTGGTCGAGTACGAGACGCTCGACGACGCCAGACCAACGATAGACGCGTTCCTGAGCCAGCACGTCTGAGCTGCCGTAGGACCACCCGCAGATTTCTGCCACCCCGTCTTCCCCACGACAGTACTCGCCCACACAAGAACGCGGGGGGGACTGAAAGGGGCTGGCCGGGTCCGGGACGACGGGCGACGCAAGCACGGGACGCAGTCCCGCGCGCAGCGAGCCCCTCGACCGGAGCCGGGCAGGGGCTTTCGGGCTGTTAGTACCGTTAGAAACAGAGCCAATCACGTAAACAAATCATTCTGCGACCCGAAACAACTAACAACCATCCTCACATCTCCCGCAATAACCCGTATGTCTGCCGACGAGTTGCCCGACCGGGGCGAGATCTTCGATCTTCTGAGCAACCACCGCCGTCGGTACACCATCCACTTCTGCAAGCAGCAAGGCGAGACAGTGACGGTCTCGGATCTCGCCGAGCAAGTCGCGGCCTGGGAACTCGACAAGGAGATCGCAGAGATCGACTCCGCGGAGCGAAAGCGCGTCTACACCTCCCTCCAGCAGACTCATCTGCCAACGCTCGACGACGCGGGGATGGTCGTCTACGAGAACGGCGAGGTGACGCTGACCGAGCAGGCTGAACGAATGGAGGTCTACATGGACATCGTCCCCGGCGATTCGATCCCCTGGGGTGAGTACTACCTCGGGTTGTCGGTTATCGGTGCGCTGGTGTTGGCTGGAGTCTGGTTCGAGGTGCTCCCTACTGAGACTGTGCCGGAAGTCGGATGGGCGTTTGCGGTGCTGATGCTGTTTGCCGGGTCGGCGGCCTATCACGTCTATCAGGGGCGACAGAATCGGCTTGGAGAGATGGAACGGCCGCCGTGAGTCCCTAATTTGGTCGAAGGCGATGCTATATTGTGTATTTGTAGTTTAGTTTCTGAATAGGTATGTTCACAGCAGTTATGATGGTTGAGAATGTACTATCTGGTAATGAAGCGGCGGGCGTTCCTAGGACTGGGGGCTACTTCGGTTGGTGTCGGTGCGCTGTACAGCACTGGCGCGTTTAGCTCTGTCTCCGCCGGGCGAGGAATTTCTATGAGCGCGTCTGACGACCCTGCAGCACTTGTGGGGCTTGATATCGCAGACGAGGTTGAATCGAATAGCCTGAATGAACTTCTCACTGTTACTAACAATTTTAATAATACATTTGACTTCACTATCGAATTAACTGGCGATGCATCTAAAGAAGATTTTAATTTGGTTATAAACGGTGAAGAAGAGGGTAACTTTGCAACTGTGGCAGTTGATCCTGGGTCCGAAGAGAGTCAGCAAATCAACATAGATATCGATGGGGGTGGCCACAATGAGGCTGATGAAATTTCGTTTGATGTAGATGTATCCGGACAAAATGGGGAATCGGTTTCACTCAGTCGAGATGGTATCGGGGTAACAAATCCTGGCCCTGGTGGTGGCAATGATGACGATGAGGACCCTCCAGAAGAAGGTGATGAGGAAGACGCAGAAATCACCCTGTCGTTCGACAACCGGTCGGGGAACAGTGATAATCGAGACTACTCGTGGACAACAGATCCGATCATTGAGGGTGGTTCAGTAGAGTTCCGCGTTAACGATGATCTTATTGAGGATGGTCTACCACAGAATGAAGACGACTACAGAGACAGTAATGGCAGATCGGGAGATACTGTGACTGTGGTTCTAGTTAATGATGATGGTGATGAAGTTACATCCGATTCGGTAACTCTACCATAGAATTAGTATAAATCAGTACCCCTATTCAACCTCCGTCCTCTAAATTATTCAGTGACAACCCTCTCCACCCTCCTCCTCTCTGACGTCCTCCCCCGAATCCTCACCATCGCCCTCGCAATCGGCGTCGGCGTCACGCTCGCGAACCTCGCCGTCGAGTTCGGCGCAGTCGAGTACATCGCTGTCCTCTCGAAACCACTCACTGGTCCGGCGAACCTCCCAAACGAGGTCGGCACGGCTATCCTCACCACCGCAACCTCGACAACCGCGGGCTACGGCATGCTCGCGGAGTTTCGCGAATCCGGCCTGCTCGACGACCGGGCGACCCTCGTCGCCGTCACCATCAACACGTTCTTCGGCTTCGTCCAGCACATCTTCACCTTCTACATTCCAGTCCTCATCCCCATCCTCGGCGTCCAGGTCGGCGTGCTCTACGTCGGTGCACGCGCTGGCATCGCGCTGGCGATCACGCTCACCGGGATTCTCGCCGGGGCGCTCTTGCTCACCGAGCGCAACGTCGATCCGACTGCGATGGAGTCGGTCGAGGGGCCAGATGACGAGCCACGATCGCGCCGTGAAAAGGTTCGGAGCGCACTCCAACGCACCTGGAAACTGCTCCGGAAGATCGTCCCACGTCTGGCGATAATCTACGCCGTCGTGGTCGTCCTGATCGAGTCCTACGACATCGCAGAAGCGCTCGATTTCGCCGCGCCGCTGTCGGGCCTGCTCGAGCTCCCGCCCGAGGCGATCCCGGTGATCGCGATTTACGCCGTCGACACGACTGCCGGGGCGGTCGCCATCGCGCCACAGCTCGGTGATCCCTTTACTGCTACGCAGGCAGTGGTCGCCATGCTCGTCGGAGGAGTAGTCTCTTTTGCGTTCTCGACGTTCAGACGATCGATCCCGTTTCAGTACAGCATCTGGGGTGCTGAGTTCGGGACGAAAGTGATCATCGTCAACACCGTGTTGAAAATCGTCTTTATCAGCCTGACCGTCGCGCTGTTGCTGGTCGTCTAGTGCTCGTCGCTCGTGATCGGCTTCCCGTCCTCGGTCGGCGGCGCAACGGCATCGATAAACTCCTCGACTGACGGCTCGTCGACGTAGACCCGAACGTGCATATCGCCCAGCTCGTCGGGATTGCCGACGGCGAAGTTGACCCGTCCCTCGAATGCGGGGCCTTTCTTCAGCTCGAAGGTGAAGACATCGCGGTTATGGTTCTCGAAGAACGCCCCACGGGCGGTATCGAGGATCTCCTGGCGGTGGAGCTGTTCGGAGAAGTGATCCATCGAGTGCGCTTCGCCGCGGATCTCGCCGTGTGCCTCAGTTACCTCTGCCTCGGGGAAGAGGTTGGTCACCGCGTCGCTCACGCGGTCGGTGACTTCAGTATCCCGTACTGGTGCCGTGATCTCGACGTCGATGCTGTATATCATACGAGTTCCCCCTCGATGACGCCCGTAACTTGCTCGCGAAACGCCTCCAGACTGTCGGTGTTCTCGATTGTCAGGTCCGCCCGATCCATCGCGTCGTCCATCCCGAAGCCGAGTTCGCGCTCGTCGCGCTCGCGGAGCGCCTCACCGCCGTTTTCTGCGTCTGCATCGCGTCCCCGGTCGGTGATTCGTTCGGCTCGCACTTCGAAGGGTGCCTCGATGCTGACGAGGAAAAAGTCCTCGCCGAACGCGTCCTCGAAGACGTCGACCTCGACGCCGCTACGGATGCCGTCGACGAGAACGGTGTCGTGCTCATCCAGAGCCTCCCGGAGCAGCGGCAGGGAGCGCTCGGCGACGGCCGCGGGACCGTTCTCCTCGCGCAACGCCTGCGCGACGGTGCCGTGCTGGGTGGCCGGATCGAGCCCCCGGTCCCGACACTCCTCGCGGATCACGTCGCCCATCGTCACGACGGGGACGCCCTGTTCCTCGGCGACGGTCGCGGCTTCGCCCTTGCCGCTTCCGGCGAGGCCGACGGTACCGATTACTCTCATTAAAAGTGGATAGCGCCGACGCGCGCTTAAGCGCTGTGAATCGCCGACTTACCGCCCGCTCATTTCGGCGCTGAGCTGATTCAGCTGCTCGATGCGCTTCTCGGTCGGCGGGTGCGTACTGAACAGTTTGGCGATCGAGCCCTTCGAGATCGGGATGATGAAGAAGGCGTTCATTTCGGCCTCGTCGCGCATGTCGTTGGTCGGAATCTTCTCCATCTCACCCGAGATCGTCATCAGCGCCGAGGCCAGCGCGTCGGGCTTGCCCGTGATCGACGCCGCGCCGCGGTCGGCCGCGTACTCGCGGTAGCGACTCAGCGCCCGGATCAGGATGTAGCTGATGATCCAGACGACCAGCGAGATCAGGATCGCAACGATGATACCGCCGCCCTGACGATTTCGCCCGCCGCCGAAGATCGCGCCCCATCGGACGATCATAAAGGCGAGCGTCGAGAGGAACGAGGCGATGGTCATCACCATGACGTCCCGGTTCTTGATGTGGGCGAGTTCGTGGGCGATCACGCCCTCCAGCTCGTCGTCGTTCAACTGTTTGAGAAGCCCGGTCGTCACACAGACCGCTGCGTTGCGCTGGTTCCGCCCGGTCGCGAAGGCGTTGGGTACCCGATCGTCGGCAACCGCGACTTTCGGCTTTGGCAGGTTGGCCTGTTGAGAGAGCCGGGCGACCTGTGCGTGCAACTGCGGGTAGTCCTCTTCGCTTACGGTCTTTGCACCCATACTCCGGAGAGCTAACTTGTCACTGTAGAAGTACTGGACAAAGGAGAAGCCGCCGATCAGCATGGCGGCGATGACGATGCTCCCCCCGGTGTAGGCCCAGATCGCCGCGAAGAAGACGATATAGAGGGCGAACAGGAGGAACATAGTGAGACCCATTCGGGCGCGGAGACCCCAGTCGGCTTTCCACTGCATGGCCGGAAGTACGTACTCGACGACATTAAGGCGTCCTACATCGACTGAGGCTGACGGGGGCAATATCAATCAGTAGCGTACAGTCTGAAGACCGTCAACGTGGTCGAAGTCGCCGTCACGAGTGACGAGGCGCGCACCATTTTGCCGACAGACTCCAGCGATGAGTACGTCTCCAAGATTGATCGGGGTTCCCGCAGCGAGTATTCTACCTCAATAGTTGCGGCCTCCGGTAGTGTTTAGATAAGCTGATTCCATGCGAATGCGAACTCTTGAAGCCAATTTTCGACGGTGTTTGCTTCAGTGTGGCTGTCTAATGTAAGGTACCGACGTCGGGGTACAGTTTGGCCAATGACGGTTCGTCCCTGATTGGTATCGAACATTTCTCCCCACTTGACGATTTACATGATATCGTCGTAGTTGTGCGCGTACAGCAGTTTGAGGCAGTGCTGTTGTAGGATCTGCGGTCAAGGTAGATGGCCTTGACGCGCTGTTCAAGGCCGTCAAGGTGTTCGAAGAACTTATTGAAGGTATCACTGGTAGTTTTGCCAGCAACCAGTTGGCAAACCACCAGCGTATGTCTCTTGTTGCGCACCCGCGCGCACAGCGTCATACAGGCGTAGAACGCAGTGGTTTCTCGTTTCGCCTATGAGAAATACACCGCTTTTGTCTCGTCCTCGTCACCGTAGTAGGGATTGAGGAGGAGGTCGGCGACAACCTCCACTGGGCGATCTAAAAGCATCTCAATGACATCCATTTGTAAGAGCGCGTTGCCAACGGTCTCGACGGTTTAAGGATCGAATTGATCGGTGAGGTGTTCACGGACGGTATTGGCGTTTGGCGAGTCATCGGTCATCTCGTAGACGTGATTGATAGAAATATCGCAGTCGCTGGTGCCGGCGAGGACCTCCTAGAGCTTACCCGTCGTGACCTCAACGTTCTCTCCAAGCTCAAGCGGAAAATCGTCCCCGAGGCTGTTGACGGTAAAATTAGGAGGGTGCTTTTTTATCTCGCTGTTTTTTGTATTCGTTGTACACTTTCGAAAAGCGGACACTTTCACTCAAACCCGATGTGATCGACTGAGACTTAATCGGACAACTAATAGGCTATCGACATCATCAAAAATAACACCACGCAAGCGATTTCAGTGTTTTCAACAGAATGATGTCAGTATCGGGTGACCTGTAATTTAATCTGACGTATTTGTCTACAAAATCAAGCGTGTTATCACATGTTGAATCCCACCGCAGTATGGCGATTCACCACGGCCCTATCTACATAAGAAGCTGGTTCCACGGACACTGACTGCCGGACGATGTTGGATTGTGTGAACTCATCTGAATCATCTGAAATAGTTATTAGAAAGTATTATTAAGCTAGGCTAAAAATTATGTATATAGTTAAAGAAACTATGAAAGAGATTAACCGTCGAAAGTTCATTCTGTGTAGTACTTCAACGACTATCGCTAGTTTCGGGGCGGCTGGAGCTGTAACGGCGGACGATGAAACAGAAAGATTTGATTACAGTGAAGTAGACGATCTCGGAAATCCGATTGAGAAGGGAGTAACCTCTACAGTAGAAGGAGTAAGTACGTCTTCCACCAATCCAGACGATCCACCGAACGCGACAATTGAAGCTTCGGAGTTCGAATGGATCGATGTTGAACCGGATGAACACGGAGATGACACGACAGCGTTGCGACTCAGCGATGATGGCGGTGTCAATTTCAATTTTCAGTACGAAACTGAGGGTGATCTAACAGCGGACATAATTTGGCGTCATCATTCGGGTGACCAGCTTGCGTACCTGTTCAATGATCTTGACAGCACCCAATTCGGTTTCCGGGCTTTCACGAATGGCATTGCCGGAAACGGCCTATTCTTTAGGAACCCCTTCGGCGGTGACGACATCTTTGTCAATGATGATTTCCAGGATGGAAAATGGTACAAGATCAGAATCGTCCTTGACGCCGATGAGAATACGTACATAGTGTTCATCAATGGGGACGAAATTGCCGAAGTGTTCTACGATGGTAGTGGATTCGTGACGAGCGATGACTTCAGAATCATGGGTCGTAAGAGTGGGAGTCCTACCCTCATCAACTACCGGTACTTTGCATGGGCAAACAACGTAGTGCTTCCTGGCGACGCCGACCGAGTTGATTCTGAACACCTCCAGCTTGATCTCGAAGAAGGAGAGGGAGACTCGATAAACAACGAGCCTAAAGAGCAGATTCAAATAGAACCGCTGATTGACGACAAAATCGCACTTGCGGGAGAGATCGATGACGTTGGTGCGACATTGAATGAGCAACCACAGGTGAAGAGAACACTCACAAATCTCGAACGCAACGTCGATGATGGTGAAATCAGTGCTGATCGCGCATCGGAAGCAATCAAGCGCAAGCAGATTGGAGAGTCCACTACACGCTCGTATGTTGGTGGATTGAGTCCAAGAGATACAAGCAACTTCGATACTGGTGGCGAAATTACCGGACTCGCAATCACGGCTGGTGCCCAAGGATTAATTGGCGCAGCTGCTATCGGTCGGGTTGCGAACTTCGTCGGTTGGGGTCGGCTTGGAAGCCGGTTGGGATCCGCGAAGGATCGAATTAAACGTGGAATCGACAAGGCTGTCGATACGCTGGTGGGTGCCTCCAGCCGGGTTTCGCGATTCGTTCATACTCGGGCTAACCAAACGGGGACTTTCCTCAGAGAGTTGATTATCGATGGCGGAATTACTACCGGAGCGACCCTCGCAGATGAACTCGCTAGTCGTGTCGAAGGTGCCCGTGAGCAAGGAGGCGATCTTGTGCTGCAGTTTTACGAACAACTGATCCCAGGAAGAACGGTCAGCGACGATCTGGCAAGGCTTGATCAAACCCTGGGGCCAGCAGACGGTGGACCTACATTTGAGGGTACGACTGAAAATGCCCGAAGAGCCAATAAAAAAGCGGTTGAAAATATCGAGGAAACACTTGAGGACACTGAACAGACAATCAACCGAATTGAGAACGGACTGACCATCGCTAGCTTTCTCGGTGTTGCAGCAACTGCACTCGTTGTTAGCGGCTGGGGGTCTGCTATCGGGCTCGCACTTTCACTTGTTGAATTAGTGATCTCAGTCGCAGCCGCTCTCGGGGGGGTTGCAGTTGGTCTGGACGGAATTCGGCGAGCCCACCGAACCCACAATGACTCCATCGGTGCTGTCATCAACGGTCAACCGGGGGTGTAAACAATGACAGAAACTGATAATATTCTGACCGATTTCAAAGAAGCGATCAAGGCGGACGATAGAGAACAGACGGCAAACTTACTCGATGAGCTAGATACTGCTTTCGAAGAGGCGGAACTCACAGAAAGACAGTTATCTGCCCAGTCACGGAGCGTTAGACGGAACAGACCACTGGAACCGGCCCAAGCTGAGACTCTCGCAACGTATGATGGAACGCTTAGTAGTGTCGAACTTACTCGTGGAGCACTGCTCACCGCTGGTTCGATGTATGTCGCTGACCCAGACGAGGTACCCGCTACTGAAGTGATAAAAGCAATCGATCAGCTCCGGGAGTTCAACGGAGCACTCAATGAACAATCAAACGACGTTGAGCAGGTTCTCACGGCAATGGACGTTCCAGCTTCGTTGGTCGTCTCAACGTCTACAGACGGTGGTCCCTATCTGAAAGGACAGAAAGTCACTGTCTCGCTGACCATCGAAAATGCTGGCAATGAACCGGCGACATCCGTGTTTGTCAAAGCCGACTCTCAGGCGTCACCTGAGCCAGAACAGTTCGATATAGGTAACCTCGAAGCAGGAAACGAAATCACCGAACCTGTCACGATCCAATTTGAAAAAGCGCAGGAAACGACGGTAGTTTTCGAGGTTACTGACGAAGATGGGGCTAACGCTGAAGAGGAGCTCTTGTTCACAGTCAATGATAAAAAAGCCTTGGCTGAAGGGGCGCTCGAAATTGTCGCGACAGTTCGAGACCAGATCAGGGATGACGATTCGATCACCGGTGGATTGGAAAATTCATTGGTTAGTCAGCTTGAGGCATCTGAAAATAGTCTTCAACGTGCTCTGGATGAGATCAAAGATAAGCACTCACGTCAGGCGAATAACGCTCTCAACACTGCAACTCAACAACTTGGAGCGTTTCTGAACAATTTCGAAGCGCGCCAGAACGGGCGCAGCTCTCTCAAGGACAGTAAAGCGTTCTCGATCACGACCCGGATCGAAGGCGCAATTGAAAACGCCGCGAATGCGAAAAAGGCCGAGATCTAGCACCG
The DNA here is from genome assembly GCF_017094485.1 of Natranaeroarchaeum sulfidigenes. NCBI lineage: Archaea > Methanobacteriati > Methanobacteriota > Halobacteria > Halobacteriales > Natronoarchaeaceae > Natranaeroarchaeum > Natranaeroarchaeum sulfidigenes. The sequence continues at coordinate 361,621 of NZ_CP064786.1, read as the reverse complement.
ATCTCGTGCAGTCTGTTGTACGGATTCACCGGCGCAACCGAAGGGCGGTACACAGTATGCGGTAAATGTCTTGACGCAGACCCTCTCAATGAGCGTCTTCATTCGAATTGAATTTCCTCTTTTCTAGGTTATCAATCCAACCGAGGAGATGGAATCCCGCGATAACTATCACAAAACCAAGAACGAGGATTACCGGTAGGTGGAGAAAACTCCCGGTTACTAGATAGGTTCCTCCGAAGGTCTCGTCGAGACTCCTAACGCCAAACCGTGCCAAAAAGCTGAAAACTGGATAAAGAATCACGCACGCACCAATAAACGCCACTGCCCACCCAGCGCCTCGTGCAAGCCTTAGGATGCTGTCCATATAATCAGATGTGAACGCTATATATTAAATTTAGTCACTATCGGTGTATATAGTGAATCGCTATACTCAGTCAATCATATCAACAGCCGTACTATCTCGTCCAGTAGGCACTGAATCTGCTTGAACTGTGCTCGGGCCGTCTCCAAGAAATGGGTGGCGGTGAGTTTCGGCACTGAACAACCGTTATCGGCGGCTGATCGCCGCTGACATGACAGTATCGCCATTCACCACCGCTGCTTCAACAGGGACAGCTACCGCAAGAACCGATGGTCAAGTGGTAGGTTTGCTGGGACCCCTCTGCACACACCGAGAGCTGTCCAGGTAGTACGAACTGTCATTTCACAGAACTCCGTGAACGACCACTTCCAGAGGCGGTGACCTCACGGTGGGGCACCGCCACGTACATCCAGTGGAGATATCACCAGATATTCTGCGGCATCAGACCCACGATGAGCAGCAATAACCGAAGCCCGACATCTCAAGAACTGGTGAGCGCGGGGCTCTGGAGCGCGTCATCGACGAGATGTTTCTCGTCGGAACAAGCTTCACGTGCAACAAGCGGTTCGTCTTGGGATCGACCGCAGCATACAGCCAGAACCGTTCGTCATTCAGTTGGATCACGGTTTCGTCAACCGCGACGTGATCCAGGTTTGCTCCATCGAGCGGCTGTAGATCGGCCTTCTGTACCTAGTTATGAACTGTTGATCGGCAGCGATTGACACCAAACCTATCAAGTACATATACAGTATTCGAAAGTGAAATACTGCCGACGTGCAACTGAATACCAAGCTGCATCAGCTCCTCCGGTGTCGCTTCTCGCTCAATACAATCCAAGTCGATCCAGCCAGTACATCCGTTGAGGCGGGTGGTTTCTGGCGTAGGCACTAGCAAATCACACCGCCTCACCCTTCGTCCTTATCTGAACACCGCCTCCCGAGCGGCCCCGTCGGTCACCGCCAGCGGCTCGATCCAGTCGAGACGGGTCGTGACCCGATATAGCCCGTCAGAACCCGATGACGTGGCTGCTCCGCGATACGTCTCGAACAGCGCAAGCGACGGTGCATGGACCGGTTTGTTGGTGCGTGATTCGAGAAATTCCCCTGCGGCAGGCTCACCGTCGAGATAGTCCAGGAGAAACGTAGTGTCCAGAGCGATCACCACGTGTCACGCTCCCGAAGATCGGCGTCCAGCTCCTCACGAGTCGATGTCACCGCGTCACGGAACCCCTCGTCATCACGCATTGCTCCGACCCCTTCATCACGTCACCCTCGCTCTCGGTAAGGCGTAGGATCGTGTCCGTGAAGCCCTCATCGTCTCGTTTGTGTGCTTTGAGACGCTCATACGCCTCCTCGGAGATGGTTAGAGTCTTCGTGCCCATACGTGTAATACGCCCACACGAATTTGTATCATCAGGGAGTTACCGATCTTGCGTACCCTCGCCCGCGACGGGGTCACGGTCGTCTGGTATCATCCTATCGCTCCGGCCAACCTGGACCGGACAGAACGCGGCGTTTAACACGGATTGGGGCGTACGACCGCTCCATGAGCGAATCCCGTGCCTTCTGCCCGCGCTGTGGCGACTCCATCGAGACGCCACTCGAAGTGCGGGAGGCCCGCCGCGGCGACGCCGCCCTCTGTGATGACTGTTACTTCGAGGAGTTCGAGCTGATCGACGCACCCGACCGCGTGCAGGTGCTCGTGTGTGCGACCTGTGGCGCGGTCCACCGGGGCAACCGCTGGATCGACATCGGCGCGGAGGACTACACCGACGTGGCCATCGACGAGGTGACCGAGGCGCTCGCGGTCCACATCGACGTCGACGAGTTCTCCTGGCAGGTCGAGCCCGAGCAGGTCGACGAGACAACGATCCGGATGCACTGTTACTTCACCGGCCTCGTCGGGGAGGAACCGGTCGAGGAACAGGTGACCGTCCCGGTCAGGATCTCCCGCCAGACCTGCCAGCGCTGCGGGCGCATCTCGGGCGATTACTACGCCAGCATCGTCCAGCTGCGCGGAGTCGATCGGACGCCGACCGCCGAGGAGATCAGCCGGACGAAAGAGATCGCCAACGAAGTCGTCGCCGAGATGGAGGCCACGGGCGACCGGGATGCGTTTGTTACGGAAATGAAAGAGAACGACGACGGGCTGAACATCCGCCTGTCAACGAACAAGATCGGGATGAAGGTATCCCAGCGTGTCGTCGACGAGTTCGGCGGGAGCTTCAACGACGCCGAAACGCTGGTCACCGAGGATTCCGACGGCAACGAGGTCTACCGGGTAACCTACGCGATCCGTCTCCCTCCCTATCGGCCGGGCCACATCATTGACCCGAAAGACGACGACGAAGGGCCGGTGCTCGTGACCAGCGCCCGCGGTAACCTGAAAGGGACCTACCTCACCACCGGCGAGCGCTACGAGGCGTCCTACGAGGACGGCGATTCACCGGACGCCCGCCGACTCGGCAGCGTCGAGGACGGCGAGGAGACCACCCTCGTGACGGTCGAGGATGACCACGCAGTGCAGGTGCTCGACCCCGAGACCTACCGCGCGAAGACGATCGCACGGCCCGACTATCTCGACCCCGATGCCGAGACGGTAACCGTGCTCAAGAGCCGTGCGGGATTGCACGTCCTCCCTGAAGACGGGCGATCGCAACGCCAGCGTACTGATGAGTGAGGACGCCCTCGCCGCCCTCGTCGAGAAACCCCACGCAGAGATCGCGATCGAGTCGCTCCGGGATGAGGGCGTCTACGACGACGGTCGACGGGTTACGGACCACGACGACGGCACAGTCGCGCTCCCGGTGACCGAGCCGCCACAGGAGACGGACGTCCTCGACGTCATGCGCCAGACCGACCTGGAACTCCGTGCACCCGACCTCATCGATCTACTGGCCGAGCGGGGCTGGACCGAGGCGGAACTGGAACTCGCTCCCGGCTCGTGGGCGGTGATCGGCAGTGTCCTCCTCGTGACCCTCGACGAGGACTGTCCCCGGGAGGGAGAGGTCGGCGAGGCGCTGCTGGAGCTTCACGGCGAGGCCGACACTGTGCTCGCGGACGGCGGTGTTTCGGGCGTTCACCGCGAGCCGAGCGGGCGGATTATTGCTGGCGTCGAAGATACCGAGACGATCCACACCGAACACGGCACCCGGTACGCGCTGGATCTCCGCACGGTGATGTTCTCGCCGGGGAACAAGGCCGAACGCGCCCGGATGGGCGCGGTCGTCGCAGGCGAAGAGGGACCCGAACCGGAGACCGACACCGATGGTCCCGAGCGCGTCTTCGACATGTTTGCCGGGATCGGCTACTTCACGCTCCCCATGGCTCGCGCTGGCGCACGGGTCACCGCGGCCGAAATCAACTCCACAGCCTATCACTTCCTGATCGAGAACGCCGTGCTCAACGACGTGACGGCGAACGTCGAGGCCTACCGTGCGGACTGCCGTGACGTCGAGGTCTCGGACGCCGACCGCGTGGTGATGGGCTACTACGGCGTCGAGACCGAGGAGGACGAATCGCGCTCGCTGGAAGCCCACGAGTTCTTAGACACCGCCTTCGACGCGGTTGCGCCGGGTGGCATCGTCCACGTCCACGCGGCGACGCCCGAGTCCTGCCTCTGGGAGCGGCCCACCGAGCGGATCGAAGCGGCCGCAGATCGGGCTGGACGTGACGTCGAGATCCTGGAAAAGCGGCGCGTCAAGAGCCACTCCGAAGGCGTCTGGCACGTCGTCTGTGACGTTCGGATTGGGTAGCTACTCCTCCCAGTACTCGACGTCATCGTCCATCTCGTAGTAGCCGTGCAGGGAGCGCTCCTCGCGTCCACCGGGGGGCGATCCGACGAAGACGCCAAAACGCTCGGACTCGGGATAGATCGTCACGTCGGGTTCGTTCATCGTCGAGAGCATCAGGTACCGGAGCGTCTCCTCGCCATCGTTGACGATTCGGTGGCCGCCCCGCTTGTCCGCCAGGAACGTCACGAAGTCGCCGGGCTGGAGCGGTTCGAGGCCGCTCTCGCGTTTCACGCTCCCAGCCCCCGAAAGTACGTAGAGCGCTTCCTCGTTCGCGGTGTGGTAGTGATACGGCCACGAGCGATTCCCCGGTGGTAGTTCATAGAGGCTACACCCGAGCTGCTGACTGTCGACTGCATCCGAAAGCTGCTTGCGGCGGAAGGTGGCGTCTCCACGATCGTACTCGGTCCAGTCGAGCTCCGACTCATTGATTTTCATGCGATAACCGTCGCAGTCCAGCCACTTGTGTCTGTACTGATTGCTCGGTAACACTCGTGTTACGTAGTAACTCCACTGTCGCCAAACGCATATAGTAGTTTCAGAACGAACTAAGTAACGTAATGAAACTGACTTTCGGACCCGCACAACAGCCCGTATCGACGACAGCGACCAACACGGCGATGGAGGGGCTCTGAAATGACGAGCGTGCTCGTCACCGGCGCGACCGGCAATCAGGGCGGGGCCGTAGTTGACCACCTCCTCGCTTCCGAGGAATCGTTCGACGTGCTCGGCCTTACGCGTGACGCCGACAGTGACGCGGCAGTGGCCCTTGCGGATCGGGGCGTCGAGATGGTCGAGGGGAACCTGAACGACCCCGACTCGTTCCGGGCGCACGTCGCCACGGCCGATGCCGTCTTCGCAGTCACGAACTTCTGGACACAGGGCTACGAGGCCCAGGTGCAACAGGGCAAGAACCTCGCAGATGTCGCCAACGAGGAAGGCGTCGAGCAGTTCGTCTTCAGCGGCGTCGGCAGCCATCACAAAGACACCGGCATCCCCCACTTCGACTCGGCAGACGAGATCGAGACGCACGCACAGGAGCTCGATCTCCCGCTGACCACGCTCCAGCCCGTGTTCTTCTTCCAGAACCTCGAAGCGTTCGCCGAGGACATCGTCGAGGACGGCACCATCGCGCTCCCGCTCGCCGAGGGCGTCCCGCTGCAGATGATCGACGTCGACGACGTGGGCCACGCCGCGGCGGTCGCCTTCGAGCGCCCTGACGAGTTTGTCGGGGAGCGCATCGACCTCGCGGGCGACGAACTGACGCTCGCCGAGACTGCGGCCGTCCTCTCGGAGGTGACCGGCCTCGACGTCGAGCCGTACCACGTCCCCATCGAAGACGCCTACGAGAGCTTCGGCGAGGAGTTCACCGTCATGTGCGAGTGGTTCAACGAGGTCGGCTACGAGGCAGACATCGACGCGCTTCCCGAGCGATTTGGCTTCGAGTTCACCACGCTTCCCGAGTACCTCCGCGAGAACGGCTGGGAGGACAAAGACGGCATGGCGTCGGTTCCGGGCTGGGTCAAAGCGCTGTAGAGGTCAAGGCGACCGCAGGGCCTCGGCCGGGATTTATTACTGTCCAATAATATGTAGGTTGTATGTCTTCCCCCAGAAAATCATCACTTCCCGGTGATGACCGCGGCGTCTCCCCGGTGATCGGTGTCGTGCTGATGATCGGCATCTTCGTCACGATGGCCGCGGTGATCGGCGCGTTCGTCCTGGGATTCTCGCCGACCCAGGCCCCACCAGACACCGAGATGGCATATATTGAGGAGGGGGCGGCAGGCGTTGGCGTGCAAGTCGTCATGGATACCGGTGAGGAGGTCGATTCCGGCAACATCGAGTTCCAGCTCGACGACGGGACCCAATGTGAAGACTGGGGAGGGAACGGTGCTATCAGCACAGGCGACGAGACGATCCTATCGTACTGTGACGGGGAGGACCTCGAAGAGGGCGATACGATTCAGGTGATCTGGACCGACGACACGGAGTCCCGGTCGGCGATTATCGACTCGTACGAACTGCGCGGGGAGGAGGTGACACTTGCGGATGACAATTGTGAGTCGTACGATATCGATCGCGAAGACGACGATATCGAGATTGACGAAGGCGATACTGTCGCCTGTGACATCGGCTCCTCCGGGGATCGCTGGGACGCGGAGTTAGAAATCGAAGAGGATGGGATATTGATCGGTGACGTCTACATTACCGATGAAGTTGATGTTGATGGTGGGTATCTGATTGGAGACGATATTGTGTCCGACGACGAAGTTGAGGTAGATGGTGGGGGAGAGATTGGTGGCGATGTCACGTCCGACGGTGAAGTCGAAATCCAGGAGGACAGCGAAATTCACGGCAATGTAGATGCTGGAGGAGATATCGACATGGCCGAGGAGGCCGATCAGGCAACGATTCACGGCGATGTTAGCGCGGAGGGAACCGTCGACCTGGACGAAGAGAGTCAGATCGGCGGGGACGTAATCGATACCGCTGGCAATACGGAGCTCAATCTCGATGATAGCCACATCCGTGGGGGGACAGATATCGAGGATGCCCGTATCGATTGCAGTGGCGACTCAACGATCGATGGGGAGTCCTGCTAACCAACACAGGTTTTCACGCCTCTCACGTCCGTTCGAGCCGGAAAATGCGAGGGCTGGGATTCGAACACGTCGAGACGGTCGCTCACAGTCGTTCGCGCTGCGACTCGTCTGCTCGAATCCCATTGTTAGATTTTCACGGCTCTCCCGTACGGTCGAGCCGGAAAATGCGAGGGCTGGGATTCGAACACGTCCAGACGGTCGCTCACATTCGTTCGCGCTGCGACTCGCCTCTTCGAATCCCACATTACGTACTCGTCACTCGCGAATATGCTCGTGACGAGTGCGAGGGCTGGGATTCGAACCCAGGAACTCCTACGAGAGCGGGTCTTAAGCCCGCCGCCTTTGGCCTGGCTCAGCCACCCTCGCGCAGGATGCACTCGTCGGTACTGCCCACTATGACAAGTGGGTTTCGTTACCCGACTTACCGCTCCAGACTGAACGTTCCGTCGCCATGTGGATCCGGCGCGACCTCCTCGTCGGTGCGGCGGTCGATGACATAGATACAGCCAGCGCCCTTGTTGGCAGGACAGACCTCCGCAGCACGGACGTTCTCGTCGAGGTCGTCCTCGCCGATGTAGTACGATCGGGGCTTTGCCATCCCGCTTTTGATGTCCATTTCCCAGTTTTTCGCCACCTCGGCGCACTTGCCGGCACCGAAACACGCGCTGGCGTCGAAGATTATCTTGTACGGCTTCTCATCGGCTGGCGGCGCATCGCTGTCCCCGAACGTAGACGGGTCCTGCAGTTCGGCGTCGAGATCGCTCATTGGATAGAATCAGGAATCGGAGTGTCTTTCGGCTTACGGTCTCAGTCGTGGATCGTTACCGACTCCATGACAGCTTCCTTCTGGGGCTTGTCGTTCCGATCAGTCGGCAGGTTGCCGATTTCCTCGACGACGTCCATCCCGTCGACGACTTGCCCGAAGACGGAGTGTTTCCCGTCGAGGTGGGGCTGGGCATCCAGTGTGATGAAAAACTGCGAGCCGTTCGTGTCGGGGCCACGATTCGCCATCGAGAGGATGCCGGGGCCATCGTGGGAGAGTTCGTCGTCGAACTCGTCGTCGAAGGTGTAGCCCGGGCCACCGCGGCCGGTACCGGTTGGGTCACCGGTCTGGAGCATGAAGCCGTCGATGACGCGGTGGAACTCGACGTCGTCGTAGAGGGGTTCGCCGTCGATCGTCTCGCCCGTCTCTGGATCTTCCCACTCTTTCTCGCCAGTGGCGAGGCCGACGAAGTTCCCGACTGTCTCGGGTTTTTTGTCCTCGTAGAGTTCGACCTCGATGTCGCCGCGGTTCGTGTGGATCGTCGCAGTCAGTTCGCTCATACCAGTACCGAGGGGCGTCGACGGGAAAAAGGCTTGTAGTCCAGTCGGTCAGAGTGTCCGCAGTTCGGGCCCGCCAAAGGCCGTGGCGACGTCCTCCGGGGGCGCGTCCACCACGCCCGGGTGTAACACGCCTGCGAGGTGTTCGAGGGTATCGACGAGACGCGGCCCCGGCCGATTGACATAGTGGTGGCCGTCCATCGCGTAGACACGACCCGTTTCGACCGCCCGAAGTTCCGCCCAGCCCGATCGCTCGGTCAGATCCGACTGGTTTTCGGAGGTCTGTTCGAGGTCGAACCCGCAAGGAGCGGCGATCAGCACGTCCGGGTCGTACTCTATAATCTGGCTCCACTCTCGCGGCGTCGAACGCTGGCCGTTGTCAGCAAGTCCGTACTCCCCACCAGCCCACTCGACGAGCTCGGGCATCCAGTGGCCCGCAACCATCACGGGATCGAGCCAGTCGAGGATGGCGACCTCGGGGCGCTCTTTGACCTCGGCGGTGGCTGCCCGGACGCGCTCGATTCGCGCCTCCAGATCGGTAACCAGTTCCGCGGCGCGCTCCTCGCGGCCCGTCGCCGCGCCCACTGTCCGGATATCGTCGAGCACGTCCCCCACGCTGTGGGGATCGGTCGTCAGTACCTCTGGATCGGCCTCGATCTCCTCGATGGCGTCGGCCACCAGCACCTCGTCGACCGCACAGACGTCACAGATCCCCTGCGTGACGATCAGGTCCGGGTCGGCCCGGTCCAGCGCGTCGACATCGATGCCGTAGACGCCGCCGTGTTCGGCCTCGGCTTCGAGCACCTGCGCGTCGATCTCCCCGCTGCTGGCTGTCGGATCGACGTGCGCGTAGTTGATCGAGGGCTGGTCGGTGGCCCCGGGCGGGACGTCACACTCGTGGGAGACGCCAACTGGCTCGATCCCGAGGGCATAACAGATCTCGGTAGCTGAGGGGAGCAGGGAGACGACGTTCATCGGATGGGCGTACGGTCGGGGAGGGCTAAACGCTGACGCCAGCACAACCAGTGGTTACAGAGAACAGAGGAGAGAGCCCACGGTGTTAGCAGTGGACGGATCTCAAACCCCATCCGTCCGGAATCGAACGAGGTCGATATCCGCTACATCGTCGTAGTCGTCGTCAGCGCCGATTAACAGCGTTCCGTCGACATGTGCGGCTGTCGCCAATGCGAACGCATCGCCGAGCGCGGGCGAGTACCGGGATTTGAAGCCTGCCGCTGTCGGCCACGTCTCATCGGTGTCGACGCGCTCGATTCCGCTCTCTTCAAGGACATCGACAACCGTGTCAGCACGCTCTTTGCCAACGATTGACCGGACAACGTAGTGCAGTTCTGCGAGGTTGACTGCGGAGATATACCCGTCGCTCGCTCTTTCGACGGCCGCGAGATGGCGTTCGACGGTATCGCTTCCCGGTTCGTTACAGAAATACGCGACGAGCGGTTCGGTGTCGAAGACGATCGACTCCGGATACCCGCTCATCGATCACTGTCCCCGGCATACTTCTGCTCCAGAGCTGCCTCACTGGCGCGGTCGCGTTCGCGCTCGTCCTGGAGGCGGTCGGTCGCTGCACGACCCCTGTCGTCCGTCTCCCCCGTGAGGACGCCACGCAGATCGGTCACCGATCGGATCGGGCGGACCACGACCTCTCCCCCCTCAGTGCGAATAAACTTGACGCGTCCTGGCGCGTCAATCCCGAGTTCCTCCCGGAACTCCTTCGGGATGGTGGCCTGCCCCCGTGCAGATACAGAGACTACTTTTTCAGAATCTGATTTGCTCATACTCTCCTTGAGTATGAATACAGTGGCTTCGCACAAGAATGTGTCGCCGGGAGCCACCTCAAACGTCGTACAGTTCCCCAAATTTCTCCTCGGCGTACTCGACGAAGTAGTCGGCAGTGAAGGGCTCGCCGGTGGCTTCTTCGATCAGGTCGTCGGTGGTGTACAGACAGCCGTGCCCGTGGACGTGCTCGTTGAGGTAGTCCATGATCTCGTCGAACTCGCCGTCCCGCACCAGCGCGTCGACGTCGAGTTCCTCCCGCATCGTCGCGTCGATCTGGGCGGCCAGCACGCTCCCGAGCGAGTAGGTGGGGAAGTAGCCGAAGCTCCCATGGCTCCAGTGGATGTCCTGTAGACAGCCCTCCGCGTCGGTGTCCGGTCGGATCCCCAGATACTCCTCGTACTTGTCGTTCCACACTTCGGGGACGTCCTCGACGTCGAGATCACCGCTGATCAGCGCCTGCTCGACCTCGTACCGGATGATGATGTGCATGTGGTAGGTCAGCTCGTCCGCCTCCACTCGAATGAGGTTGTCGTCGTACACCTGATTGGCGGCCTCGTAGGCCTCCTCCACCGTCACGTCGTTCAGTTCGGGGAACTCCGCTTGCATCTTTGGCAAAATGAGCTCCCAGAACGCCCGCGTGCGCCCGACATGATTCTCCCAGAAGCGAGACTGGGACTCGTGGACCGAGAGGTCGCGCGACTGGCCCAGCGGCGTTCCGTACTGGTCGTCGGGCAGCCCCTGCGTGTAGGTGGCGTGGCCGAACTCGTGAATCGTGCTCGTCAGCGCACCGAGCGGGTCTGACTCGTCAAAGCGCGTCGTGACGCGGGCGTCGAACTGCGTCCCCGACGAAAATGGATGCGGCGCGGTGTCGAGCCGCCCGCGCTCCCAGTCGTAGCCGAGTTCGTCGAGGACGTCCCGGACGAACGACTCCTGCTCGTCCTCCGGGAACTGGCCCGAAAAAGCACTGGTAGCGAGATCGGCGTCACTGTCGGCAATGTCGTCGATCAGCGGGACGAGCTCCTCCCTGAGTTGCGTCAGGACGAGATCCGCCGTGCCGAGATCGAGATACGGCTCGTACTCCGCAAACAGGACGGCGTAGGGGTCGGCGTCGGGGTCGACGTGCTCGGCGTACTCGCGCTTGAGTTCGACCAGCGTCTCCAGGGTCGGTGCGAAGATCGAGAAGTCGTCTTCCTCTTTCGCTCGCTTCCACTTCGGATGGGCCTCGCTGGTGGTCTTCGAGATCTCCTCGACGAGTTCGGTCGGGACGCTGGTTGCCCGGTCGTACTCCCGTCGCACCTCCCGGACGACGGCCGTTTGTTCTTGGTCGAGATCGGCATCTTCGAGCGCGTCGAGGTGGTCACCCGTCTCCTCGTCGGTCAGCATCTCGTGGGAGACTGCAGAGAGCGCAGAGAGCTGCTGGGAGCGCGCCGGAGTCCCCCCTTCGGGCATCACGACTTCCTGATCCCATCTGAGGACGCCCGCGGCGTTCCCGACGTTCGTGTAGCGTTGAATCCGTTCGAGGAACCGTTCGTACTCCGATCGCTCCGTCTCGGCGGCAGCATCCGTGGCCATATCTTTTGTTTCGGGCCACTACCTATCAATCTCCTGCAACCGGCGGTCCGTACTGGCTGTTCCGTATCGGGATAGTGAACCGTTACTCAGTTATGGGTGCGGGTAGGGTAAGGTTCCCGACTACTAGGCCACGAACATCAGCGATCGGTACTCCGGCTACCGATTTCACTGTAATACTACGCCGATGATTACTATGTAGATCACGGACCCAGTGGAGATAATGGCTGGCAACGTTCTCACGGACTATCAGATACGTCAGTACCGTCCTGGAGACCGCGACGGCGTCCTCGCCCTCGACTCGCTCGTCTGGGACCGGGACCGTGGGGCCGACTGGCTCGACTGGAAGTACCGCCAGAACCCCTACGTAGATCACACGCCGCTGTTTGTCGTCCGCAACGACGGTGAAGTCGTCGGTGCGCGTCCGTTCATGGCCTTTGAGATGCGGACGAACGGCGGTACTGTCCTTGCATTACAGCCGTCTGATACGATGGTTCACCCGGAGCATCGCCGACGTGGAGTGTTTACCCGGATGACTGAACATGCGATCGAATACTATCAGGGGACGAACGCCGACTTTTTCTTCAACTTCCCGAACGAGGCATCGCTCCCGGGGTACGAGAAGCTCGGCTGGCGACAGATCGACGACAAGCGAACGTACTACCGGGTGCAACATCCCGAATCGCTCGCCCCCGAGTACGTCAACTCGGACGTGGCACGGGTCCTCGGCGTTCTGTTCGGGCCGTTGCTCAGGAACTACTACGACCGTCGTGGGGCGTCATCTGACCCTGATTCCGACGTATACGTCGAAGTGACACCCGGCCTGGCTGTCGACGAGCTCGTCGAGTTATACGAGCGGCGACCACCCGACGCTATCCACGCACACCGAACACGTCGGTTCTACGAGTGGCGTTTTGACAGTCCCGTCTGGTCCCGATCGACGTACGTTGCCAGAGAGGATGGCGACCAGGTCGCTGCCCTGATCGTCCGTACCCGCCGGACGAGCGACGCCGTGACGATCACACAGATCGTGGATATCGTCCCGATGACCGGCGGGCAGGCGTGGGAGACCGCACTCTCACATCTGTTCGATGCCGTTTTGGACGATCATCGAAGCTCTGATCTCATTGCCATCACGGGGACGGTCGTACCCGCGGAGCTACTGAAAACGTACGGCTTCCGGCCGGACGACCGACTCCCGCTGTCCTCGTTTTCCGGCCATCGCTGTACACTGGTCTCCCGTCCCGTCGACGGCGTCTCGTGGACGCTCGACGACCGAACGCTCGACGACGCCGGGAACTGGACACTGACCTACGCGGAACGCGACACGACGTGACATCCTCGCCCGGCGTGATGCTCGGGCAATCCACTGGTAAGCTGGATGTATCCATGGGACAGCGAGGTTCTAGCCTCATCGTAACTACCGGTAACGCGATCCACACCGTAACAAACCCCTTCGTTACAAACCCCACTGGCTCCGTCCAGCCTGTAATGCAATCCCAACAGCGAACGGAACCGGAGACCGACGAATCACGCCCAGCTACCGCGAACCGGTCACTGCTCGATACGGTCTTGCGACTGTACCGTCTGGGACTGCTCGTCCTCAGTCTCCCCGTTCTTCTCTCGACGTACTTCGCCCGTGAGACCGGCAGACAGTACGGCGTCGGCTTCACCGACAAACTGCTTCTGATCGCGCGGATGATCCGGAACAACCGATCGATCGAGACTGGCTCTTCCTTTGTCGAACACCTTGCGATAGCGACGCGAATCCTGTCGATTCCCCGTGACGTCGAGGGAGCTATCACCGAGTGTGGCTGTTACAAGGGCGGGAGCACGGCGAACCTCTCGCTGGTCGCCGGGCTCTGTGACCGCGAACTGGTCGTGTTCGACTCCTTCGAGGGGATGCCCGATCCGGACGAGGATGACACAGAGCACCTGCTAGTCGCCTCGGAGCGAGTCCACACGTACGAAGCCGATTCCTGGAGTGCGCCCCTGGAAGAAGCGAAATCGAACGTCGAGCGGTACGGCGACCCATCGATCTGTACGTTCTATCCGGGCTACTTCGATACAACGATCCCCACGTACGACGACCCGGTCGCGCTCGTGTTTCTCGATGTCGGACTCCGGTCATCGGCCGAGACCGCTATCGAAGGGCTCTGGCCGTTGCTCGGGGACGACTGTGCGCTGTTCACCCACGAGGCAAAACACATGGAGATCGCCTCGCTGTTTTTCGAGTCCGAATGGTGGCACGAGCGCCTCGGCGTCGAGCCGCCGGGGCTGATCGGTGCAGGAAGCGGTCTCGGCCTCCATCCGACGCCCGACGGCTTCTCCAGTCTGCTCGCGTACACGATCAAGAATCCGGACCGGAGCGCCTTCGAGGTCGTCGCGGAGACCGGCGAGGACAACACCGTCGACGCGAGCCTGTAGAGGGGGCCGATACTCATGGCCGGTAGCATCCGACGGACGTCATACACCTCTCGGGTTTTCTTTCATTAACCATACGTTATTTATAATCACCGAGCAAGTATAGAACATGAACTGGCGAGTCGGGGGATTCGTCGCTGTCGGGCTGCTGGCAGTGATGCCCTCTATTGTGGCCGCACAGAGCGTTCCGACGGAGTCACTCGTCGAGTTGACCCTGATCGAACGGGTTGCGATCGAGACGAGCGTGGTGCTGTTCATGGGGATCGCCATCCTCGGCCTGTTCCCTTCCTGGGGAACCTCGGCCATCGAGACGGCCCGGGGAAGCACCTTCGTCTCCGGGTTTTTCGGCGTGCTGGTCGCTGTAGCGCTCGTTTTGCTCGGCGCGTCCGCGTGGATCTACTCGCAGGTAATGCTGGGGTGGCTGGCTGCGTACCCACTCGCCCTGCTCGTCCTCGGAACGACGTTTATCGCCCGCGCGATCGGCTTTATCGCCCTTGGAAACACGATTATCGCCCGACTGGGCGTCGATCACAACTGGGTCGGTCTAATCGTCGGCGTCGCAATCGCCGCAGTTCTCGCCCTGATCCCGATCGTCGGCGCGGCGTTCGGGCTCTTGCTCACGGTCGTCGGACTTGGAGGAGTAGCGCGAACGGCGCTCGGGAGCGGCAAGCGCACGGAACGCGAACAGAGCATGCCGCCCGCCCACCGGCTCTGACTGTGCCGTCCGCCGCTTGAAACCCTTTTCACCACGCGGAGCAAAGCGGGGGTATGAACGTTGTACCGGACACGAGCGTGGTCATCGACGGCCGCGTGTCCGATCAAGTGGAAGACGACACGTTTGCCGGGGCCACGATTTCGATCCCCGAAGCTGTCGTCGCCGAGCTGGAAGCACAGGCGAACGATGGCATCGAGAGCGGCTGGGACGGTCTCTCCGAACTGCAGCGGCTGGCTGAACTGGCCGACGGCGGCGAGGTCACGCTCGAATACGTCGGCGAGCGCCCCGACGCAATCGAGCGCGGCCACGCCAGCGAGGGCGAGATCGACGCGCTGATCCGCGATCTGGCCGACGACATGGGCGCGACCTTCGTCACGAGCGACATCGTCCAGAGCGAGGTCGCCGAGGCGAAAGGGCTGGATGTCGAGTACATTTCCCCGCGCGTTGAGGATGTGGGGACGCTCTCGATCGAGGAGTACTTCGACGAGCTGACGATGAGCGTCCATCTCAAGACTGGCGTCGTGCCGATGGCCAAACGCGGCGAGATCGGCGAGATGCACTACGAGGAGATCCGCGAGGACATCCTCTCGGAAGCGGACATGAAAGAGTACGCCAACGAGATCGAAAGCAGTGCCAAGGAATCGCCCGATGGCTTCATCGAACTCTCCGAACCGGGCATGACGATCGTCCAGTTCCGGGACTACCGGATCGCGATCGCGCGCCCGCCGTTTTCGGACGGGATCGAGATCACCGCGGTCCGACCGATCGTCCAGACCGATCTGGACGACTACGAGTACGATCAGGAACTGCGCGATCGACTGCTCGAACAGCAACGCGGCGTCCTGATTTCGGGCTCCCCTGGAGCCGGAAAATCGACCTTCGCGCAGGCGGTCGCTCGATTCCTCGCCGATAGCGATTACTCGGTCAAGACGATGGAGAAGCCACGGGACCTGCAGGTCGGCCCGGAGATCACCCAGTACACCGAACTCGACGGCCAGATGTCGCTGACCGCCGACTCCCTGCTGATGGTCCGGCCGGACTACACGATCTACGACGAAGTCAGAAAGACCGACGACTTCGAGGTGTTTGCGGACATGCGTCTGGCGGGTGTCGGGATGATCGGCGTCGTCCACGCGACTCGCGCAATCGACGCCCTCCAGCGACTCGTCGGGCGCGTCGAGCTCGGGATGATCCCGCAGGTCGTCGATACCGTCGTCTACATCGAGGACGGCGAGGTCCACACCGTCTACGACGTGACGACCGAGGTCAAGGTTCCCCACGGCCTGATGGAGGAGGATCTCGCCCGGCCGGTGATCGTCATCAGGGACTTCGAGACCGGCGAACCCGCCTACGAGATCTACACGTTCAATCGGCAGGTCGTCACGGTCCCACTGAACGACGGCGAGAACGAATCGACCGGCGTCGATCGGATCGCCCGACAGGAGATCGAACGTGAGATCCGCTCGATCGCGCAGGGCCACGTCGACGTCGATCTCAAGGGACCGAATACGGCGGTCGTCTACGTCGAGGACCGGGACATCTCCTCGGTCATCGGCAAGGGCGGTGGACGAATCACGGACGTCGAGAACAGGCTGGGAATCGACATCGACGTGCGAACCCACGACGAAAAGCCAAACAGTAGCGCCGGAAGTGGCGGGGCAGGAGGCACGTCACCCGCCGCAGCCGATCGCACCGGCCAGATCGTCCAGCCGGAGATCACGTCCCGGCACATCGTCGTCCCGGTCGACGGCGAGGCCGGAGAGACCGTCGAAGTCGAGGCCGACGGCGAGTACCTGTTTACCGCGACGGTCGGCCGTGGCGGCGAGGTGCAGGTCTCCCGGGGCAGCGCCATCGCCGAGGAACTGGAACTGGCGATCGACCGCAAACAGCAGATCACCGTCACGCCGTCCTGATCGGGGGCGACTACTGAACGGCCCCTAGCGGTCGCCGCATGATCGTCGACGGGTAGGGAATTCCGAACAGTTCGAGAACGCGCTCGCCGATTCGCTCGAAGCCTTCCGAGCGGTAGAACCGCCGTCCCGTCGCGTTTTCGCTGAGTACTTCGACGAGCACGGCGGCCGCGTCGTCGTCCAGCCGTTCGATACCCGACGCGACCAGCGCCGACCCCACGCCCGCCCGCCAGTGATCCGGGTCGACGTACAGCGACTGGAGCTGTGTCTCGCCTTCGTCGGGCGCGACGAACGAGTGTGTCTCCGACCCGGTAGCAAACTGGATCTCACCCACGACTGTACCGTCGATAACCGCAACCAGAAACCACAGCTCGTCCATCTCGATCACCCGATCCAGCGACGCCGCAGGAAGGAACCGTTCCTCGTCCCCGATGAACGAGAGCGCATCGGGCGGCAGAAGTTCGGCGTAGGCGGCCCGCCACGAGTCGCTGACCACGCGCTGAACCGCGGGAATGTCCTCGGGTCGTGCTGGACGGATCCTGACACCCATCCCGTGCTACTTCGGCTTCGAGCCAGATATATCCCGGCCGAGAGCCTACTCGGACGCCTTCGCGGCGGCGTAATAGCGCAAGTTTCTGGCGCTGAAAACGCCGAACGCGGTGAAGTATCCGATCACGCCGATGCCCAGCAGTCGCGCGGTGCCACCGACATCGACGACCTGTGACATCTGGGCAGTCAGCAGCGTCGCGAGCAGACAGACAACGAGGATGACGGCGGCGTCCGTGAGAATCCCGTCGATCCCCTTGTCGTCGTGGTACTCCCGAAACGGGAACTGCCCGGTCACCAGCGTACCGAAAAAGACGATCGGGACGACGACCAGCGAGAGCCCGATCGCATCCGCCGTCGCCGGGGTGATACCGTAGGGAAGCGTCTGTGCGATCGCCGCATACGCGAGCGCTGCAGCGATCATCGCGACGATCGTGACGAGGAGTCCTTGGAGCCGGAAGATGTTCATGCCCGCGTCTGCTCGCCGAACCGTGATAAAATCCGCTATCCCCGCTGGCCGACGTGGTCGGTCCCAGCCCGTTTTCGATCACGGAAGTGTAACATTGTAACATAATTTACAACGTTACACGCCCGCTGCCCCACCGATCAGAGTCCTATTCTGACGAGAAGTGAGTCGGAGAACACGGACGCGACGCCATAGTGAGAACAGAACCCGTACGCCACGTCACTTCGTTCTCAGTCCGTCCGCTCGTCGAGGCGCGTCTCGACGTCCTGAACCAGCACTGTCAGTGCCTGCGCCCGCTTCCGTTCGGCTTCGGTCGAGTCCCGTGCGGCCGTCACTTCCTCGACGAGTTCGGCGTCCGGCGCAGTCGTCGAGAGCGTTAGAATCCGGTCACAGACATCGCCGGTCAGCTCGGGGACCCGATCGCTCACGCTCGCCCAGACGTCCTCGTTTTCCGGTGGCTCGGCCCGCGCTCTGGCGTCGGCCACGAGGTCGTCGATCAGCGCGTCGTAGGCGGCTCTGGTATCGAGTTCCATCTCAGGCGTCCTGCACCTGCTGGAGCACGTCCGGGGCGCTGGCGAGTGCGTCCTCCAGCTTGTCCGTGTCGGGACCGCCACCCTGTGCGAAGTCCGGCGGGCCACCGCCGCCCCCACCGACCTCGCTCGCGAGTTGGCTGACCACCTCTCCGGCGTTGACCGCGACGTCGTCGGGGACTGCGACGACGAACTGTGCGCCGTCCGCGCTACTGCCGAGCACCGCGACCTTCCCTTCCTCGACGATGGCGTTCGCCGTTGCACGGAGCTCGTCGACATCGCCGTCGAGGCGCTGGACGACGGCAGTCACGTCGCCGACCTCGAACTCCGAGGCGTCCGCACCGCCGCCAGCTCGCACTTCCGCGAGCTCTTCCTGGAGGTCCTCGATGCGCTTGCCGCGCTCTTTCCACTCCGTAAAGAAGCGGTCGGCGGTCTCGGGCACCTCGGTCGGCGTCACGTCGAGAATCTCGGCGGCCTCGTAGAGGGCGTCTTCGGTCTTCTGGGTGCCCTCTATCGCGGCCTGTCCGGCCGAGAACACGAGTCGCTCGACGCCGTCCTGGACGCGTTCTGCCGACCGGATCTTGATCGTGCCGATCTCGCCGGTGCGACTGACGTGCGTGCCACCGCAGGCCTGCACGTCGTCTTCGACGTGGATCAGGCGAATCTGCTCGCCCGGCGGGATGCCGCCCTGATAGAGATCGAAACCGTACTCGGCCTCCGCGTCGTTGCGGTGGGGCCACTCCTGTGTGATCTGGTGGTTGCCCATCACGAGGTCGTTGGCGACGCGCTCGATCTCTTTGACGTCTTCGCGGGTGATCCGCTCGTAGTGACGCATATCGATCCGCGAGGAGTCGACGCCCTTCTGCGCGCCAGCCTGTCGGATGTGCTCGCCGAGGACACGCCGAGCGCTGTGGATGACGAGGTGGGTCGCCGTATGGTTTCGCATGAGCTGTCGTCGACGGTCACCGTCCAGCTGGCCACGCACCATCGAACCCCGGTCAAGCGGCTCATCGGTGTGGTGGCGAATGACGCCGTTCTCGCTCTGGGTGTCCGTGACGGTCACCGTCGCGTCGTCGGTCGAGAGCGTCCCGACGTCGCCGGGCTGGCCACCGCCCTCGGGGTAGAACATCGTCTGGTCGAGCACGATATCGTAGCCCTCCTCGCGCTCGAAGACGTCGAGGACGACCGCCTCGAACTCGGTTCCCTGCTGGTCGTCGTAGTAGAGCTTCTCGGTTTCTGGCAGGTCCTCAAAGCGGTCGTCGATCCCCTCTGCCGCCAGCCCGCTCGCGCTCGCGTCGTCGTGGCGCTCGGCGACGAGACTGTAGAAGTCATCGGGCACAGCGACGCTTGCGCCCTTCTCGACGGCGATCTCCTCGACCATATCGGGCTGGATGCCATGGGAGTCGTAGAGTTCGATCAGCTCCTCTGTCGGGATCGCTTCGCCACGCTCGCTGTACTCCTCGGCGAGCTGTTCGACCCGTCGGGAGCCGCGTTCGAGCGTCTCGCGGTACTTCTCGACCTCGCTCCGGACCACGTCGCGGATCGTATCGCGGTTCTCGTAGCCCAGCCGCTCGGCCTGCATGTCGACGAGTTCGTCGAGCGGGGCGTCGACGCCGACGCTGTCGACTAGCCGTTTCGTCCGCCGAAGTACCATCCGCGCCAGATAGCCCGTCCCGACGTTCGAGGGAACGATCTCGTCACCGAGCATGTACGCAAGTGTCCGACAGTGGTCTGCGATGGCGTAGATATCTTCCAGCGGTTCGAGCAAGGCCTCTAGCTCCTCGACGTCGACGCCGACCTGTTCGGCGATCTCCCCGCGGGCCGCTTCGAGATCCTCGGCCTCGTCGATGTCCATCTTCCCGGCGAGCTTCGAGGCCTCGTGGACGACCTGTGCCTCCTCGTCGGTGTGGTCGATCCCCGCGTTCTCTTTCAGGAACTCGATCGTCTCGGGATAGACGGCCTCGTAGACGGTCGGCGTGCCCTGACTGACCCAGGTCCACCGTTCGAGCCCGTAACCCGTGTCGACGACGTAGGTATCCATCTCGGAGTAGCGGTTGCCGTCTTTCATCTCGTACTCGCCGTCGGGATCCTGCTCGAGCGACATGAAGACGAGCGTCGCGAGTTCGACGCCCCGGTAGATGACTTCGATGGCGGGACCGGCGTTGCCGCCCCCGACCCACGGATCCTCGATGTAGATTACCTCGTCCAGATCGACGCCAACCGCCTCGAAGAGGCCGTCACAGTACTCGACGGTCTCGTCTTTCCAGTAGACCTCGCCGTGGTAGGCGTACTCGTCCTCGTCGACCTCGTCTTTCGTGTTGAACGCGTGATGGGCCATCATCTCGAAGGCCATCGTGTGTCGGCCCGTCTTCCCCACGTTGTCGATGTCTTGCATGCGAATACACGGCTGGCTGATGCACAGTGGGTTCGCAGGCGGCGGCGTCTGTCCGCTCGTGACCAGCGGCTGGAAGTCGTAGATCGACGCCTGAGTGAGCAAGACGTCGTCGCGCCAGCGGTTCGCGGCGACCGGATACGGCTCAATCCGACCGTGGCCCTGCTCCTCGAAGTAGGTGAGGAACTGCTCGCGCATCTCGGTCAGGCTGAACTCCTCGTCGAAGCCGGTGTCGTCCATGAAGGAGTACTCCCCACACGGCGGCTCTCCGCACGTCTCCCGATCGTGATCACGAGTCCAGAAGTGCGCACCACACTCCGGACACTCCTTGCGGACGAAATCCTCCTCCTCAAAATACTCGAGGCGGTACGCCTCCTCCAGTTGACTCATTACTCGCACGTGGCTTCGCGGAGAGTAAAACAGTTCCGCACCGGCGCTGACCGGCGTGACGGCGTCGTCGAGTGGAATTCGATTGGCAATGGCAGTCAGCCACAGATCAATCGGCGATCCGCCACGTCCCATCGTCCCGCTCGACACCGGGGAGTTCGACGAGCCGCGGTTCGATGCAGTCCCACCACGTGTTGTCGCCGGCGTACCCCGCGCGGTGTGCTGGGTAAACGTCCTCGCGGAACGCCTCTGCGTCGACCGGTTCGCGCTCGCGCAGGTACTCGTAAGCCGCTCGGACGGCGTCACGTCGCCACTCGCGCATCAGCTCGCTTGCCCCCGGGAACGACAACTCGTCCAGCGCGTCCTCGATCGCCTCGCTATCGTCAACCACGAGGTTGACAGAGCCCCCGGCGAGTCGTTCTTCGGGGAGGTACCATAGCTCGACAGTAAGCGCGTCGAGCTCCTCGCTCGTGAGTCGCTGCTCGGGGTCGTCACGGCCGCGTACCGCTTTGTGACACAGCGCCTCGCGCTCGACCAGCGCCGAGAGGGTCGCCCGGACAGTTTCGACATCCAGCCCGACTTCTTCGGCGACGCCCTCGGCTGTTTGCGGCGTTGCATCCTCGAACGCCGCGAGTACCTGGTCGGCGTGGTCGAGCGCCGTCTCCTCGCCCTCGGTCGGCATACGCGCCCGTTTTGGGGCCGCGCTCATGGACCTTCGGGTTCCCGACGCAAGCCGAAAGACAGGTTTCGGTCCCGACCCACTCTCCAGCTATGCTCACCATCTGTTCGGACACACACAGCCTGGATGGCCACGCACTGACAGGTCGGACCCTCGAAGCGGTCCGCGAGGCTGACCAGGTGATCCACGCCGGAGATTTCACGTCGACGAGCGCCCTCGACGCGTTTCAGGACGAGGCCAAACGGCTCGACGCGGTCCACGGGAACGCCGACCGGATGGCCGTTCGGGACCGGCTCCCGACCGCCCGAATCGTCGAGTACGAGGGTATCAGATTCGCCGTCACGCATCGCAAGCGTGGCGGGGCGACCGCGCTCTCGCTGTTCGGTCGCCAGCGCGAGGCCGACGTCGTCGTCTCGGGTCATTCCCACCAGCCCTCGGTCGTCGACGCGGACGGGCTCACGCTACTCAATCCGGGAAGTCACGCCGACCCGCGGGGGAATCGGCCGGGTCATGCCGAACTGGAACCAGCTGCTGGTGGATTGGATGGGCGGCTCTGCCAGCCGGATGGAACCGTCTTCGAGGAGTTCAGAATCGAGCCGTAGCGTCAGCGAGGACCACTCAGGTGAGACCAGCGCGGCCCGCACGTCACAGCGGGCCAGCGGCGACGGCGGGCCGCGAGGTGGAGGGCTGCGGGCAGCGGAGATGGGCGGCCACAGCCGCTTGTTGCTGTCAGGGTCAGGTAGACGGCCGTACGGAGAGCCGGTCGGCAGCTACGTCCAGTATCGGACGCAACGATGTATACGAGTACAGGGGAAAAATAGCCACCGTAGACTCAAATGACAGTTTCACCTATTGATCCGGACGTACCAGAGCACGAACCAGGCAGCCATGACGGTCGCCCCACCCGCGAAGAAGAGCGCACCCGGCGGTAGGCCAGAGATACCGATCAGGCCGAAGTCGTCCTCGACGAACGGGATGTCGAACCCATCGTCTTCTGCTGTCGTCGGCTCGGCATCATCGTCTTCCTCCACGTCCTCAGTGGGCGCATCGTCGCCGTCCGGGGCGTCTTCCTCCTCCGTTGCGATGTCAAACTCCTCCTCTTCCGGGGGAGCCTCCTCGTCTTCCGGTGGTTGCTCGTCGTCCTCGGCGGTCGCAGGAGCGCCGTCGTCCGCGCCGCCCAGAATCCCTTCTCCCGCGAGCGCCTGCACGAACAGGCTTCCGGCCGCGAGCGCGCCGATCCCGCCGACAAGTCGTTTGAGCGCGGCACGCAGGCCGGTCTCTTTTGATTCGTCGCCCGCGAAGACGACCAGCGGCTGGTCGGTCGGGCCGTAGACGTTCATCTCCCGACCCTTCTCGGAGTAGGCGGTGTCGATCACCCGGACCACGTTTGCATCCTCCAGTTTGCCGAGGTGGTACTGTGCGTTCTGCAGGGAGGTATCCACGCGATTGGCCAGCTCCGAGGGCGTTCCGGGATCCTCGTGCAGGGCGGTCAGCAGCTGCCGCGCGGTGTTCGCCGAGAGGGCGGCGAGCACGTCGTCGGCTTCGTCGCTGTCGATCCCGACTACTCTGGGGGCTCCGTCGTCGGCCGCGGAGGTGTCGGGGAAGGAGGGCAGTAGATCGGCCATACTACCGATTCGACGGTCTAGCGGCATGAATTTTCTGCACGCTACAGTGTGCCGAAACGCATTAGTTCGGCCCGGATGAACTCGGTAGTATGCTTACAGACCCATTCTTCCTCGGCCTCATCGGCATCTTCGTTGGCCTGTTTCTGTTCTTTTTCCTGCTCATTCGCCGGACAGTGATGTCGTTTAAAGAGGGCGTCGACGAGTCACAGCGCTGAGGCGCGCTACTGTTTTCCGACTGTCGCCGCTACCGTCTCGACGGCATCGACAGCCTGCTCGATATCCTCACGGTCGATGTCAAGATGCGTACAGAACCGGACTGTCGACTCGCCGAACTCGCTCGCCAGCACGCCGTGATCTTCGAGCGCGTCACAGAAGGCCGCGGTACCCAGTCCCAGCCCGCTCGTCTCGGCGAGCACGATGTTTGTTTCGGGCTCCTGCACAGCGAGTCCCTCGACTGTCGCCAGTCCCCCTGCGAGCAAGTCAGCGTGCTCGTGATCGACCTCCAGCCGGTGTCGGTTCGCCAGCGCCTCTAGCCCCGGCGCGGCGATGATCCCCGCCTGACGCATCCCGCCACCGAACAGCTTTCGCACGCGTCGGGCCTCGGCGATGAACGACTCGCTCCCGGCGAGCATCGAACCCACTGGCGCGCCCAGCCCCTTCGAGAGACAGAACATGACCGAATCGACCTCCCGGGTGAGCCGCTCGGCCGGGACGTCGTGGGCGGTCGCGGCGTTGAACAGGCGCGCGCCGTCGAGGTGGACCGGAACCTCCAGTTCGTGGGCTGCATCCGCGGCGGCGTCGATCCGCCCCGGAGCGATGGCGATCCCACCCCTGCTATTGTGGGTGTTTTCGAGCGTCAGCAAGCCGGTACCGGGGCGGTGCAGGTCCTCCGCGACGTGGCCCGCCCGGATCGCGTCGGGCGAGGGAATCCCCCGATCACCACCGTCGAGGGGGCGTGTCTGTACCTGTGCGTGCTGGGCCAGCCCGCCCAGTTCCCACTTGTAGACGTGACTCTCCTGCTCGACGAGCACTTCCTGTCCGCGCTGGGTGTGGACGCGCACGGCGATCTGGTTACCCATCGTCCCGCTGGGCACGAACAGCGCCGCCTCGAAGTCCGTGATCTCGGCCGCCCGACGCTCTAGCTCGGCGACCGTTGGGTCCTCTTCGTAGACGTCGTCGCCGACATCGGCATCTGCCGCGGTGGCGCGCATCGACTCGTCGGGTGTCGTCACCGTATCGCTGCGGAGATCGATCATACCTGCACTGGGTCGCCGAAAACGTAAACGGTTTTTCACCTGCCCCGCGAGTTCGGTGTATGGACCCGCGAATCCGCGAGCACGCAGAGATCATCGCACATCACTCCGTCGACCTGGAGGCTGGCGACGACGTCGTCATCACCGCGCCGCCGGTCGCCGAAGACCTGGTCGTTGCGCTCCACGAGGTCATCGGCGACGTGGGCGCAAATCCGATCAGCCTCTCCAGCGACGACCGCGCCCAGCGTGCGTATCTCCGCGCGAGTGAGGAAGACGACTTCGAGACGCCCGCGCATACGGAAGCGCTGATCGAGGAGACGGACGTCTACATCGCCATCCGGGCAAACGAAAACGTCACCGAGACCAGCGATGTCGATGCCGAGATCAACGCCGCCTACCGCCGCGCACAGAAGCCGATCACCGCAGAGCGGCTCTCGAAGCGCTGGTGTCTCACGCAGTTCCCCGCGCCCGCGAACGCCCAGCTCGCCGAACTCTCCACCGAGGGCTACGAGAACTTCGTCTGGGACGCCGTCAACAAGGACTGGGACGAACAGCGCGAGTTCCAGGCCAACATGGTCGAGATTCTCGACCCCGCCGACGAGGTCCGGATCAAAAGCGGCGACACCACCGACGTCACGATGTCGGTCGCGGGCAACCCCGTGCTCAACGATTACGGCGAAAAGAATCTCCCCGGCGGCGAGGTCTTTACCGCGCCGGTCCCCGACAGCGTCGAGGGCGAGGTGCTGTTCGACAAGCCGCTCTACCATCAGGGCCGCGAGGTCACCGGCGTCTACCTCGAATTCGAGGACGGAAAGGTCGTCGACCACGCCGCCGAGAAGAACGAAGAGGTCCTGACCGAAGTGCTCGAAACGGACGAAGGAGCGCGTCGGCTCGGCGAACTCGGGATCGGGATGAACCGCGAGATCGACCAGTTCACCTACAACATGCTGTTCGACGAGAAGATGGGCGATACCGTCCACATGGCGGTCGGACGCGCCTACGAGGATACCGTCGGCGAGGACAACGAACAGAACGACAGCGCGGTCCACGTCGATATGATCGTCGACATGAGCGAGAACTCGAAGATCGAAGTGGACGGAGAAGTGGTGCAAAAAGACGGCCAGTTTATCTTCGAGGAGTAGGACCGCGAGCGTAGCGAGCGGCTTTTTGGCCGAGATTTTTTCGCGAGCGGTGCGCTTGCGCATCCCGAGCGAAAAAAGGTCGGAGCGAGAACTCGAAGATCGAAGTGGACGGAGAAGTGGTGCAAAAAGACGGGCAGTTCATCTTCGAGGAGTAGGACCGCGAGCGTAGCGAGCGGCTTTTTGGCCGAGATTTTTTCGCGAGCGGTGCGCTTGCGCATCCCGAGCGAAAAAAGGTCGGAGCGAGAACTCGAAGATCGAAGTGGACGGAGAAGTGGTGCAAAAAGACGGCCAGTTTATCTTCGAGGAGTAGGACTGCGGCGTTCTGTCCGGAAGTTGCCGGGTGATCGTCAGGCTGTTTTTCCGTACGTGACATCCTCCTCGCCATGAACGGCGGGGTTCTCTCACTATAAGAAGATAGCTGGCAATTGACCTGCAACTAACTGGTGCAAACGAATGACCGTCACGCAACGGATATCGAGACAGGGAGACACTGATGCAAGCAGAACGCAAGTTTGGAGAGACGGTAGTCGTACCGGATGGGGGTGCAAGCTCGGTCGCCTGCCTCCGGGCGCTCGGCGAGCACGGGATCCGGACGATCGGGATCTCGGAATCGGAGCAGGCACCCGCACTCGCTTCGAAGTACTGTACAGAGCGTCGGATCGTCCCGGATCCGAAAGAAGACAGGGCCGGTTTCCGGGACGAACTGCTCGATCTTGCAGCACGTGCAGACGTCAGAGCGATCGCGCCGATGCGCGAGGTGGACGTGTTCACGTTGGCACGGTATCGGTCCGATTTCACCGACCATCTGCTACCGACCTGGCCCGACTTAGAGACGCTTCGGGAGATCCATGATCGGACACGGCTGGTCGAGATCGCGGCAGACGCTGGCGTGGCGACGCCGGAGACGTACCTGCTCGGTGACGTCGACGACTGGGAGCGACAGCAGGTCGTCAAGCCGCGGTTCGCGCTGCTGGCCGAGGAGTACAACGAAACGATGCCACCGGACCGGCTCGGCAGTCCGGGCTCGGCGGAACTCCTCCAGCCGGGTGTCGAGCCCGATCGAGAACAACTTCGCAACCAGATGGGTCACGAACCGATCGTTCAGGAGTACGTCCCGGGCTCGGAGTATGCGCTCTGGGCGCTGTACGACGACGGCGAAGCCGTAGCGACCTGCGGAAAACACCAGTTGCGAGCCTACAAGTACAGCGGCGGGACGAGCATCGCCCGAGAGACGACGTCGATCCCCGCACTGGAGCGTGCTGGTCGGGCAGTGCTCGACGCGCTGGAGTACGACGGTCCCGCGTCGGTCCAGTTCGTCAGGGACGAGCGGACTGGCGAGTTCACGCTGCTGGAGGTGAACCCCCGATTCTGGCTCTCACTGTCCTGTCCGGTCGTCGCCGGACTCGACTTTCCGCAGCTGTTCTGGCAGCTTGCCGGGGGAGAGACGGTCAACAGCGTGCCCTCGTACGAGGACGGCGTCGCAACGCATCTCCTTCGCGGCGAGGCAGTTCATCTCCACAGCGTGCTCCGTGACGAGTTTCCGCTGGTCGATCCACCGCCGTTCACCGAAGCCCTCCGAGAAGTCGCCGTGTCGGTCTACGAGGAGCCGAACTTCGATTATCTCAGTCTCACCGATCCGGGGCCGTTCCTCAGGGATGCAAAAAGCGTTGTTCCACTGTTGGAGTGACGGCGATTATTATCGCGGACCCGATTTCGGTCATCGGGCTGCCGATTTCGAACGAGGACTCATCTGAGATCGAGCTCACTGACGAGGACCGTGTCGAGTACGACGAACAGACCTATCTGACGATCGCCGACCGGGTGCTCGATCTCGACGGGATCGAGGATCGTATCGAGACACTCGAAGCGATGCTGAGGGAGGTAGTTGACGAGGCCGAGGCTGCTTCGGAGGCAGACCTCCGTGCGACAGTCGCAGCTGCGCTGGATATCGACGACGAGCGATTGCCCTGAGACCTACCTACCCCTGAGTCGTGCCCCGTCTCCTCGATTCACAGTTACCCGGAAACGGATTCGAGGAAATCAAGCCACTGCTTGTGGTCGTTGACGTTGACCGCTCGGGATCGCTCGCCGTACCGACGACCACGCAGGCTATCGAGCGCGTTCAGCGCGCGGTCAATCCCGACGATGGTATCGGCGAGTTCCTTGCCCTCCTCGTAGCTCATTTCTTCGGTCTCCAGCCGCCCGACCAGTTCCTTGCGCTCGGCTTTCAGGGCCCGCTTGGTCTCCAGCACCAGCTCCTTTGCGTCCTCGGGAATCCCCTCCACGCGGCGCGTTTCGATGAGGAACTCCTGGAGGTCGAGTTCTTCCCCGTTGACCGTGATCGTGTCGGGCGTCTTCGCACCGATCGTCGAACTCTGTCTGTTGATCCGCTTGAGTAGTCGCTCGCGTTTCGACTCGTCCATACGCGGCCATTACCACGAGCGGTCAAAAGGGTTCGGCGCGTCCCCGGTTCGTGAGAAGTCCCTAGACGAACCCTCGTACGTCGAACTCGTGTCCCTGTTCAGAGAGGTCGAGCCACTCGTTCGGTGTTTCGGGCGGTCCCCGGAGCCGAACCTGACGTGTTCCCCCTCGCTTTCTGACCTCGATCATCCCTTCCGAGAGGTGTTTGAGTTTCGTGACGTCGCTGTTCGAAGTAACGTTCGTACACACGGGGAAGAGCTGGAGTCCGGTCTTCGACCCGCCTTCGAGCATCACCTGATGGGCGAACCGCATGAGAGTGGACGAGTCAGTGGCAAGCAGTGGCGTCGTTAACGTGTCGAACAGTAGATGGATGGTATCGTACTCGACGGCGAGTGATTCGTAGCCGCGCCGAAGTGCGAGCATCGCCCCGCCGAAATCGACTGGCGAGCTCGTCTTCCAGACGTTCCGCTCTGGCTCTGCGTGTCGGCGATCCTTCGGTGTTCCGTCGACGACTGCCAGTCCGGCTGTCGACGTGAACGCGGCCGAGCGATCGAACCGGCGCCGGATGCCCTCAGCCGTGTCCTCGGTCGTGACGACGACTGCCGCCTCGTCGTCGTCGACGGCGCTCCAGAGCAGCTCCTGATGGAGCGACCCGATCGTTTCGGTACACGTGCCAGTAACGAGTACACTGGCGTCCTCGGGGAATTCCGTCCTGATTTCGTCGATATCTTTGACTCTGGACACGCCGACACCTGCGCTTCGAATACATAGTCACAACTGGGTGAAATAAAGATTGTGGGTGCTTCCCATAGCGATGGTGTCGGTGAGAGACCGTGTTTATCGCCGTTGCCCAGCAGCGTCCGTCATTGCAAACTCGACGAGCCGATCGGCGTACGATTCGAACGGTGGTGCCTCGACCCCGGTCCCCGAGAGCGCCCTGCGCGTGTTCGGGCAGGCGTACCGGGTCGGGTGGTCGAAATAATCGAGTGCTGCCGGTTCGACATTGATCCCGTACCTCTGGAGCAAACCCGATACCGTTCGAGCGACTGGCTTTGTCGTCGGGAGCATAACCGTACGGTGACCCGCCGTAGCGGCTATCGTGTCGATGAACGCCGGAACCGGGAGTGGAGCGGGATCACAGAGCTGGTAGACCTCGCCGACCGAGCCGTTTTGCGTTCGAATCTCCGCGATGGCGTCGACGACGAAATCACGCGGCACGACGTTTAGCTCGGCGTTTTCCGATCCCAGTACTGTGAACAACAGTGATCCCCATTTCGGCTGAGCCAGTAGCAGCGAAAGCAGATAGTACGGACCGTCGTATTTGTCCGTCTCTCCGGTCTCGCTGTCGCCGACGACGATCGATGGCCGATAGATCGTCCCCGGAAACCCCCCCTCCATACGTTCCTGCACCGCGACTTCGGCACGATACTTCGACTCCTCGTAGTGGTTGTTGAACTCCTGGCCTTCCTGCAGATGCTCTTCGGTAAACACGCCGTCGTATCGACCACTTACGTAGCAAGTACTGACGTAGTGGAACTGGTCTACGTCGATTGCCTCGGCAACATCGAGGACGTGCCGGGTGCCCTGGACGTTCACCTGATCGGCGAGTTCGGCGTCGACAGCGAGATCGTAGACTGCGGCGAGGTGATACAGTTCCTCGACGTGCTCGAACGTCTCACCGGGGTCGTCGATCCCAAGCCGCGTCTCCGTGATGTCTCCCTCGAATAGCCGGATCGAGTCGTCTTCGTCGACGTTCGCTGTGAGTTCGTCCACACGTCGCTGTGCGCGGTCGCGGTATCTCGGCTCCACAATACAGGCGATCGGACCATCACCCCGCTCCAGCAGACGTTCTACCAGCGCCGACCCCAGAAAGCCCGGAAATCCCGTGAGAAGCACTCGGGAGTCGGTCATGACAACCACCGTCGAATCCGGGTCTGTACCCGAAGGGCCCCCGACGAGAGCCGGATGAACCACCGTCCGGGGAGCGACGCTGGCCGTTCCATCGGCCCGAACGCCGAGGTGGCGATCGTACGCGATTCGACATACTGGAGAAGGCCGACCTCGCCGTGGCGACGGCCGAGCCCGGAGTCACCGAATCCACCCATCGGCGCGTCCATCGACGCCCAGCCCACGGTGAAGGGGTCATTGACACAGACGGTCCCGCAGTCGATCTGCCGGGCAACGGCCCGCCCGCGCTTCGTGTCGCGGGTGTAGACACTCGCGTTCAGCCCGTACTCGGAGTCGTTGGCACGGCTGACTGCTTCCTCGACGCCCGAAACGGGGTACACGGACACCACTGGGCCGAACGTCTCCTCGCAGGCGACCTGTGAGTCCGGCTCGACGCCTTCGAGGATCGTCGGTTCGTAACAGAACGGCCCGACGTCCGGACGATGCCGACCGCCGGTGAGCACCGACGCGCCGTCCTCGACTGCACCGTCGACGTGCTCGCGAACCCGGTCAAGCTGTCGCTCGTCGATCAGCGACCCCACATCGCCCTGGTAGCCCACTCCGACGCCCAGCGTGAGTTCGCGCGTCTTACCGACGAATGCATCGAGGAACTCGTCGTAGACCGTCTCGTCGACGTAGATCCGTTCAGGGGCGAGACAGAGCTGGCCAGCGTTCGTAAACGCCCCTTTTACCGCGCCGCGGGCTGCTGTCTCGACGTCGGCGTCGTCGAGGACGAGCATGGGGTTCTTGCCGCCGAGTTCCAGCGAGCAGTCGATCAGGTTCTTGCCTGCTCGTTCGGCGACGACCCGCCCCGTCTCGGTGCCGCCGGTGAAGGCGACGTAGTCGACCCGGTCAATGAGTGCGGGGCCGACAACGCTTCCCTCACCGGTAACGACCGAGAAGACGTCTTCGGGCAGTCCCGCAGCTTCGAGCAGCTCGGCCAACAAGAGCGTGGCAAAGGGGGTCCGTTCGTCTGGTTTACAGACCACGGCGTTCCCAGTGAGCAGGGCGGGTAACACATCGGCCATCGACAACGTCATCGGATAGTTCCACGGGCTAATCACGCCGACGACGCCAACCGGTTCGTAGGTCTCGACAGCGCTGGTCAGGAACGGTGCAGGGCCCGTCCGATTGCGGTCGTCGAGCAGTCCTGGACCGTCTTTGCCGTAGTAGCCAGCGGTGTTGACGACATCGAGCACCTCCTCGAAGGCGTGTTCGCGCGCTTTTGCCGTCTCGATCTGGATCGCATCGAGCAACTCCTCGCGGAGATCCAGTACGAGGTCCGCGAACCGAAAGAGAACCGCTGCTCGCTCTCGGGGAGTACGCTCCGCCCACGCGACCTGTGCGCTCCGTGCGCGCTCGACCGCGACGTCGACATCGGCCGCCTCACAGGCAGGAACTACACCGACGCGCTCGTCGGTCGCTGGCGTTCTGACGTCGATGGAGGATCGCTCTCCGACCGTTCGGACTCGCTCGGCGAGGTCGTCAAGACGATCGTGAGTGAGCGTCGAATCGGCGAGCACTGCTGACGGCGTGAACGATGACATATCAGTACCGTCGTACTGCAGGACCTACTGTCTTGTCCGCACGGAGGATCGGGCGGATCCGTTCGACCCTCTCAGTCGTCGGCAGGGGACGGACTGGCGTCGAGGCTGTCGTCTTCGGCGTAGGGGTACCAGGTCCGCTTGGTGTTGTGCATATACGGGTCCTCGTAGCTCGTCTCCTCGGGCTCGACGAGGTCATCGAGCGTCTCGTCGTCGAGCCGGGCGATGTAATCGCGGAACGTCTCATCACCGTTGCGCTCGTCCTCGAACGTGGCCAGGAGGTTCTCGATGGCACCGGGCACCTCGTCGGCCGGGACGCGCTCGGCGACCCACTGGGCGAACTGCGGATTCTCGCCGAGGCCGCCGCCGAGGCCAATGTCGAGCGCCTCGACCGGCTCGCCGTCCTTGCGCGTTTTCATGCCACGCAGCGAGACGTCGGCGATCTGCGGCTGGGCACACGAGGCCGTACAGCCCGAGAGGTGGATGTGGAAGTCCTCGACGCCCTCGGGAAGCTCGACGTTCTCCTTGAGCCAGCGGGCGTACCGGACCTGCCGGTTCTTCGTCTCGACGATCGAGAGCGAGCAGAACTCCGTTCCCGTGCAGGCGACCGAGCCGCGCATGAACGGATGCGGATCGGGCGAGTAGTCCTCGAGCAGGTCCTCTCCGAGCAGGGCGTCGAGGTCGTCCTCGGAAACGTCGGTGATGATGACGTTCTGTCGCTGGGAGATCCGGACCTCGCCGGAGCCGTACTCCTCGGCGAGGCGGGCGAGTTCGTGGGTATCGTCCGCACCCATCCGGCCGACGAGTACGTTGAGGCCGACGTAGTAGTTGCCGTCGCGTTGCTCGTGGACGCCGATCAGGTCGCCGTGTTCGTTGCCACCCGCGTTGTAGGTGTACTGCTCGCGGAGATCAGTCCCTGCGGTTTCGAGCTCGAAGTCCACGAAGTCGTCCTGAAGGACGCGACGGAACTTCTCAGGGCCCCACTCGTCCATCAGGAACTTGATGCGGGCGTTGTAGCGGTTCTCGCGGTCGCCGTGTTCGCGGAAGAGGGCGGAGATACCCGCGGCGACGTCCGCGGCGTTCTCGGGGCGGGTAAAGACATCCAGCTCACGGGCAAGTCGGGGTTCATTCCGCGAGAGGCCGCCGCCGACGCGGACGTTGAACCCACGGACTTCCTCCCCGTCGATCTCCTTGAACGCCGGTTCGAGGGCGAGGTCGTTGATATCGCCCTGTCCGGAGCCGTCGGACGCGCCGGTGACTGACACCTTCCACTTGCGTGGGAGATTCGAGTGGTCGTCGTTACCCTTGAACCGCTCGTTGAGCTCCATGATGACTGGCAGCGCGTCGACGAACTCCGGCGCTTTCCCGGCCATCGGGTTGCCGACGATGTTGCGCCAGGAGTCACCACAGGCCTGCTGGGTCGAGAGGCCGACTGATTCGAGTTTCTCGAAGACGTCCGGAATATCCTCGAGCCGGATCCAGTGGAGCTGGATCGACTGGCGCGTCGTCCAGTCGACGTAGGCGTTCCCGAACTCCGGGTTCGACGCCGGCCCGGTCGCGTACTCGTTTGCGACTTCGGCGACGACCTCGGTCTGGCCCGGTTCGAGCACGCCGTTTGGCGTCCCGATCCGCATCATGAAGTAGCTCTCCTGGCCTGCGCGCTGGTGGTAGAGACCCCACCATTTGAAGCGCTCGAACCACTCGTCGTGTTCCTCCTCCGGGATCGACTCCCAGCCCTCCTCGGCGAACTCCATCAGGTGCTCCCTGATCTCGTTGCCGTAGATCTCGTCTTTCCACTTCTCGACGTCAGTTGGCATATACGCGCCATACGAACCCCTTTCATATACCACACCGCCTCGCGTCAGTTCTCCCCACATCTACAGTGTAGCGGAAATCTTTGCCTGACACGAGACCACATGCCACGAACCGGGACTTCGTCGTGATCAGTACCGGCCGGAGAGTCGGTGTTCTCCTGCGATGGGGTTCTCGACGGGTTCGAGCAGTGACTGAACCTGACCGGGGTCATACGCGTAGAACTCCCCGTCGATGATCCGACCGACCGGCAGCGTGTCTATCGACCCTTCAGTACCGCAGTCAATACACTGCCCGACGACGCCTGCGACGATCCGATGGTCGTCAACCCCGACATCGTAGAACGCTTCCAGCAACAGATGTGCGACTTCGCACTCACAAAAGTCGTGTCGAGCGATGGGCCAGATCTGGCTCACACCGACGGCCCGCGAGTCGTTGACGCTGATCCAGGCCCCGTCGTCGAGCGTCCGCACGGAGACTACCATAGCTGTTCACAGACGCTCCGGGACCCTTAGCGACTCGTCGATAACAATGCTTACCGGAGCTGTGACGATAAAAACACGACGAAAACGACGTACAGCGGTGTATCTGACGCTATACTGGGCGTCAGAGATGCCGGAAATGTATACTGGTAATCTGGAGTTCGGGTAGGGATTGTTGCTGAGCGCCCTTTTAAGCGGATACCCGTACAACAATCGAATGATGACAGACGAGTCGGATATCGACCGGGTACCGGCCAGCCAACATACATCAGCAGATGTCGCACCCGAACTCTACGAGTCGGATGCACTGGAGGTGAGCTCATGACTAACACGACGATGACGGAGCCGGACGAGGACGACACACAGCAGGACGACCATCTCGCAGATATCGAAGAAGGGGCAGGCTGCACCGAAATTTGGGAGCACCTCTCCGAGCAGCGCGAAGAGTCGTGAGTCCGCGCACGCTCCTGACCCTCGGGAGAGTGGAAGGTTTTTCTATGCTGCCACTGCTATGGAACGATAATGACTGCTGACTGGTCGGAAGACCAGAGTGACGATCCATACGAGCGCACGCGGGGGGCGCAGACTCCACCCGCGGACCGTGAGGAACCGGTCGGAGATCCAGTCGTCCGTGGCGACGAGCGCGTTACTGGTGAGCACGCCGACGAGGCGGTCCAGTTCGATCCCGACGACCCCGAGAGTCTCGAACGTGCTGCGGAAACCGTCGCCGCGTTCGCGGAGAACACGGCAGGTGCCCCCGACAACGTCTACATGCTCCGTGGTGCGGCAGCGTGTGCAGCCCTCGTCAGAGGCGAGGGGTCGTACAAGGTCGCCGCCGAACGCGCAGGTGGCGAGGCGACGGTTGCGTTCATCCGCAAGTGGGCACGGGTCCACGACCTTCCCCAGTCGATCCGCCGTCACGTCGCGATGGGACATATCGCGCCGACCGCCGCGAAGCACATCGCCCGCGTCAGCGGGACCGCCCGGTTCGACCTCGCATGGGCCGCGCTCGACAACGATCTCACCGTCAGGGAGATTCGGACGCTCGCAAGCGAGATTAACGACGGGAGCAGTGCCGAAGAGGCCCTCGACGCACACGGGATTCACCTCGGCGAGATATCGCTCCGGCTCCCACCCCATGTCTACCGCGAACTTCGCCGACGTGCTGCAAACGAGGGTGTGTCTCCCGATCAGCTCGTTTATCGCGCACTCGATACCGAGTTTCGGGATCACTGACCGTCGCGCATCATAAGGGTTTAATTGTCCCTTCCCCAATCGAGTGGTGTTGGGCCGGTAGCTCAGTTAGGGAGAGCGTCTGGCTTTTAACCAGACGGTCGAGGGTTCAACTCCCTCCCGGCCCGTACAACGAACCGTCGAGTGACAACGAGGCGGAGAGTGAACCGGTAGGAAGGAGTTGAACCCTGCCAGTCGCGCGCAACGTAGTGAGCACGTCTCCACTCGGTTCAACTCCGTCCCGGCCCGCTTCTGCGACGTCGTCGCGAATGGCGTGAGCGACGGCGTGAAGCGCTGGACACTGCAGTGAACAACCGTGACGAGCGGCCCGTGTGCGATGGTGTTGAATCATACGAGACGAAGGGAGTCTAGTATCAGCTTCAACCTTTCTCCGGCACAGAACTCCCGGACTCGTCGGGCTGTCCCACCTGAACGACAGGTTACAGTGCGATCATCGAACAGAGTCGCGCCGGTCCAGATGGTGCTCGAAAATTGCGAACGGCCACCCATCGCAACTCGAAAAAGACAGCAGAACGCGGCTACTCCTTGCGCGGCAGGTACGCCATCCCGACCAGCAGGAACGCGGTCAGTCCGGAGAGAATCGTCGCAACCGTCAGGCCGTCCGTCCGCTCCTCGAAGTACGCGATTTCGTCGGCCTGTTCGTTGTAGGACTCGTGGTCAGACGTCAACTGTAATCGATCACCAGCGGTAAAGTGTGCGATGTAGGTCTGGTCTTCGGATAGCTGTGCGACCTCAAGACCTTCACGGAGCGTGAGATCGTCGGTCGCTTCTTCGGTCCACTCGATCCGGACTTCGTCCTCCGTCACTTCGGCAACGGTAGCGTCGTGTTCATCGTACTCGATAGCGTCACCTTCGGCGAACGTCTGGCGGTCGAGCGGCTCGTACTCGTCGATCGGAACGAACTCCTCTTCGCCGTCTTCCTCGACGCGGATCACACGATCGTCACCTTCGCCGCGGACATCGAGGTCGTCGCCGGGCTCCTCACGGAGCGTGAACTCGGAGGGATCGGTCTCGTTCGGAATGAGAACCTCGTAATCCGACTCCTGATACTCTATTACGTCTCCATGTTCCCAGCTCTCTTCTTCGTCAACGGTGATGTTCCACTCCAGTGTCCCAGTCGGGACACCGTCGTCACGCGTCACTTCCGTGAGCGTGTAGGTCACGCCCTCGGCCTCGAACTGATCACCCTCCTCGACGTCATACTCGGGGTCTTCAAGCGTTATTTCAGGACTTTCGGCTGTCACTGCGAGCCCGTAAGCTCCGACCGCGATGACGAGGAAGAGCGCGACGTATCCGGCCGCTGCTCGTCGTTGCATATGTGCCAGGTGGAACGCGTACCGTATAACGATTACTTTTCCGCGAACGGTCTACACTGGTGTCGTCCCCCCACCAGCGGGTGTTTCAGGATGGGACCCGGTGTAGCAAAGGTTCTTTATCTCTCAGTGACATACCCTAGCATGCCAGCGCTCGCTGGGATGCCATATCAATACGTGTATCCTCGCGTTCGGCAACCGTGATGTGGCATCGGGCGTAATACGCGAATCCTCGCGGGCGGGCACGTCCCGCCGTCCCGTTTCTGGATCGACCGCGACGATGCCTCCGAACGACGGTTCTGGGACAGGGCTGGCGGGGCCGCTGATCAGATAACGGAGATCACAGTGCCAACAACTGATACACGCACACTGTGTGGTCCTGATCCGCAGCCAGCACGTCGCACTCCTGCAGCGGACTACTTCGCAAAGAGCGCTCGTTCCCCGAGTACGGCCCCCGCAAGAAGGACAAATGGGAACGCCATCGTCACCGGTAGTGCAAGAATAAACAGGTGGACAAGAGCGGTGTCAGCAGGATGCAGTACACCCTGATAGCTATTGATGGCCACCCAGATCGACAGTCCAGCGCAGAACCCGATCATGGCGGCTATCATACCCTCATGCATCGGCTTCAATCCGATAGAGCTCGTGTACCCGGCCACGGCACCGCTGATTCCACCGGCAGCGATCCCGACACTGGAAACCACTGCCAACATCGTGTACGGGTCGGCCAGTCGGGCACCAGCGAGCAACAACGGGGCGGCTACCGTTATCCCACCAACGGTACTCCCCAGCGCTATCGCCCGCCCGTCAATCTGGTCGGAGTCCATTTATCTCATTCAGATATATCTTAGTTCAATTGCTTATGAGTTTCGTTGTATGCGGCCTGCCGACAGTGACTCCAGCGCGCTCTCGTCGGAGCTGGAGATGCCACGCGGGCGGGTCCAGTCGTGGGACACTGGCTCGAACGACGATCTGCGAGAAGCGGATGGCCAAGAAGTGCCGGTTCTCGCTGGAGCGTGCTGGCACGATGCGAGGTTTCAGAACGGGACGCCAGTCGAGATCAAAAGCACGATGCGCGAGCACTCGGAGGGCCAGCCGGGGAACTTCGAGGTCTACAAGCAGTATCACGAGAAGCTCAGGCGAGCAGACGGCTGGTACTGTTTCGTCGTCTACCGGCCCCACGGTCGAAGCGGCTGCACCGTCCTCGACGACAGGATGGTCCGGGCGGGAGATCTTCCGCTGCTACGGTGGCATGGGGGCGGTGATCATCGCGGGACCGAGCAGGCGAAAATATCGATCAGCGACATTTTCTAACTTACAACACGTCTTGCGGTCGCTTTGCCCCGTGTTCAAGAAGTTCGCTATCGAACGTGATCAGCGTCGCGTCGACGGCGTCCGCAGCTGCCACAAGAAGTGCATCCAATGGATACAGTAGCGTCTCGGACTGGAGACGGTTTGCATCCATCACGTCGGACGAGTCAAGAAACGAGATGGTAGCACGGGAGGTGATCCGGTTTTCGATCTGCTCAATTCGATCCCGCTCGAACTGTTTTTTCTTCGTCAGTACGCTCCGGAGTTCCATGAGGCTCAGAACGGATACAAAAACATCATTGGACTCGTCAAGTAGTTCGATTGCCTGCTCGGTTCGATCAGTGTCGTCAGTGACGGCTGCAACGAGAATGTTCGTATCGAGGAAGAGCCTCATAGCCGCTCGCGGACATCTCGAACTGCCTCAACAGAGTCAGTCTCAACATCAACAGCCAGCTCGCTCAGTGCCGTTCCGAGTGGGACATCGGTATCGTCCTCTGGATCCTCCGCAAGGAACTCGGCGAAATCGTCGGTGGTAAGACTCATACGTACTGCTTGCTCTGGGATCTGCAAAAGCTTGGTGGTGAGACCGACACCCGCGGTCTCCGGGGAGTGGATCGCTTCGATCGTGTCCGGCTGGTTCACGATCGTGGTGCTTCGGGCGACCGTCCGAAACGATCACCGCTGGAGAGCCACCGATGAACCGGAGTAAGCGAGGAACCACTTCGGCACGATCTGCGAGAAGCGAATGGCGAAGAAACGCCGGTTCTCGCTGGAGCGAGCTGGCACGATGCGAGGTTTCAGAACGGGACGCCCTTCGAGATCAAGAACACGATGCGAGAGCATTCGGATGGCCAGCCGGTTAACTTCAAGGTGTATCGGGAATACCACGAGAAGCTCCGGCGAGCGGACGGGTGGTACTGTTTTGTGGTGTATCGGCCCCACGGTCGAAGCGGCTGCACTGTCCTCGACGACAGGATGGTACGTGCGGGCGGTCTCCCGCTGCACCTGTGGCACGGAGGCGGTGATCACCGTGGGACTAAACAGAGTAAGATCGCAATTGACGACATCTTCTAACTACTTGCCTTGTGGGATGAATTCAGTAACGCCAAGAGAACTTTACTGAGTAGAGAGACTCGGTAATCGTTTCACTTTGGCCTTCAATTTTGATCGTGGAATCGCTTCTCGATCTGCTTTCTCATGGCAATTTGGACAGAGGACTATGAGGTTTTCAGGTTCGTTCGGTCCTCCCTCTCGACGCGGCTTAATATGGTGTACATGTGGGTGGTCAAAACTCTCTTCACACC
Source organism: Natranaeroarchaeum sulfidigenes (assembly GCF_017094485.1). Classification (NCBI taxonomy): domain Archaea; kingdom Methanobacteriati; phylum Methanobacteriota; class Halobacteria; order Halobacteriales; family Natronoarchaeaceae; genus Natranaeroarchaeum; species Natranaeroarchaeum sulfidigenes. Next base: position 322,724 of record NZ_CP064786.1, on the reverse strand, counting down.
ATTCACACTTCTGGCCTGCTCTATCAAAGATCAGCCTGTTCTTCAGTTTCTCTGGCGTTGGTGGTGTCTTTTCGGGCTTATCCGTTTCTTCTGAAGATGTTAAGTCGTCGTCAACAGTTATCAAAAATTCCAGTGCGTCCGACCAGCCATGCTTCTTGTACAGCAACCCAGCCCACGCAAAAATAGCTACACCGATGATCGCCGAGACAACGCCACTTAAGAACACGACTGAAGTGGGTGCGAACCCTGCACTGCGCATCACAAATACACCAGCCACTATGAGGACTAAAGCAAGACCTCCTGCCGGCAGATTATTTTCCTCCTCTGAGCCGAAACCACCACTGTCGAGTTCACCTCCCAAAGTACTCTCTGTTCCAGTGGCTGTACTTCCTACAATCGTAGGTCCAGAAACTGGTGCGGCATCACCGTTTGCCATTTCCTCAAATAATCCCTCGGCTTCAGAATATGAACCGACCTCTCTAACAGGTACTGCATCAAGCCTCGGATTATCCATCATTCCCTGTTTGTAATCGGGGGTCAGGATCTTCATTCGGAGGTCTTTCTGATATGTGATCTCATAGAGTCCGTCTTCCCGTTTTTCGAGACGCCAATCATTTTCCCGACGGACGACACCCATATAACTACGTCATATACCTCACATACAAATAACTAGTTGAAAATTCTACACGCACCTGTACAATTTGGTTCGGTAGGACGGGTCGGTGATCACCGTGGAACCGAATAGACAGAGATACAATTAATAGAGGTTGAAATCAACAAGGTATCTTATAATCAAAGCCACATTATAGGCACCTAAATTATAAAATTCTTCCAGACAATAACCAGTTGTGAATGACACGAACTCTGCTGAGATAGACATCGAAGAGGTATCTGAAGAACTTACTCAAGAGTGTATGCGGTTATTTTCTCAAATCTTCGGTCAAGATATTCCTTCACAGACGACCGAAGAACAACTCCAAAGTGCGGAAGATCAAGTTTCAGAACTTCTCGAAGATTGGATACAAGTTGCAGAATCAAAAGAGAACGATGAGGAGATAACGGAATTTATGCTTACCAAATATTCTAAGATTTCAGGTGAAATACTGGGAATGGAGCCCTCAAACGAGGATCCACTTGCTGATTTTATTGAAATCTACGAACAGATTGAGGGGATAATGAATGACATGAGAGAGTGCCATGAGATACTTGGATATCCTGAATACTATGATATTGTAGACTCAACTTGTGAAGAGCTAATTTATGAAGGAAAGGCAACCGAGTTTATGGAAGCAATTGATGAGTCTTTTCCATACGATATGAGATTGTTCCTCCAGCGTGTACTCAGCAGCTATGATGAGAAGCTGGAACTCATCTTGGAAAATCCAGAAATACAAAATGCCGAGACCGTCGAAACCTACCTTCGGATGTATGAGCGACAATGTGAGATTTTCAAGACGACTGTTCCTATCTTGATTTTCTCATGTGAATTGCTAAATGATCGTGAGGTAGATCTTGGTGATTTGACGGGCAAACGGCTTGGTAATTATATTGACATGGTTTCGGCTAAAAGTCGATCACGGATCAATGATTTTGCAGATTCAGTTGACAACGAATACCGCAATTCAATAGCTCATAACGATTACCTTGTTCTCCCAATTGAGAATCAGGTTGAGTTCAAATATGAGGAGGAACCCGTCGATACACTACCATTCTGTGAAATTCGAGACCTGTGTGTAGAGATCTTCTGTATGAACCAGAGCGTGTTCCTAATACATACCATGTTACAAAATAAGCAAAACAAGAAGGCTATTGAGGAAATCAGATAGATCATATCCGCAGCATCCTATTGATGAATAAATCAGCGCTGGGTGATCTTCCAGTTGGTAGGATCAATCTGCAATCCAGCTATATTGAATGGTTTTCTACATTGGATTGAACACCTTTCTAAGCATATCTGATAAAGCGTCTTCTCAGGGCACCTTACGGTCCTGCACCGCGTTACAGCGTCCCAGACTATCCACAGTAGCCGATTCGGTTTCCCACCGCTGCGGTGGCGGTAAGGCCGGACCGTTCTGGTCCGGCCGCATTGTCCACCACCTTAGTGGCAACTGCCGAAATCTGGCTGATCTAAATTTTCAGAAATCAACAAAAATCGCATCCTGAATACAGAGGATAGATGCAGCAAACCGATACTGGTGGTTCCAAGCGGTTCAGCTGAAGCAGCAGATCAGTAAACGTTTAAACAGCCCACCTTCGCGTCAAGACCCCTGATGAACGAATATCAAATGTCAGATTGTCGCTCTCATCCTCGTCTCCCGGATAGTAGTAGAAGTGATCTTGTTCTGTTAGAGTGGTATTGTTCTCATAGAGACTGTACTCTATAAGATACCGCTGTTGTTCGGCAACGTCTTCGCTGATACTGTGCTCGTCTGGTTCAATATCGATCCGCCCTGAGAACACTCGGGCTTCGCTTCTGGAAAGATCGCCATCTGTTCGTGAAAAAGCCATTTCGATTGTGTAGGAACTCTCGGCCTGATTAAAAACGGCCACGGAGAGCATTGGAGAATCGGAGAACAGTCCTGTACATCCAGCAAGCCCCGAGCAGAGAGGAATCGTGCCAAAAACAAAAGAGCGCCGTTTCATACGATGAGTATATGTTCAATTAACAAGTGTTTTTGGGAGTAATTTGTACACCATCTTATATTGAATGATCTGGATGCTCGTTGGTCGAGTTCTGATCTATACAGCATTCGCCCCCTGTATTCAGCACGATCACTGGAAACTGTCACTGTGCAAGATTTCCTACTGAAACGTCTATGTCATCCGACCCCCGTTTCTCGTGGATCAACTGGAACTCAGCGGTGCGGGGTACTTTTTTTGGCCAGTGCCCTTAGGCACACTCCCTAAGGGGTGTGTCCCGCTCGGTGGGAACACTCCCGTCTGGAGATCTCCCCGATCGGCCCGATCACCGCGTAGCCACTGCCTGTAAGTAAAGTAAACTATACCTAAGTATCCGAAAACTGCAACTCCAGTTGAACTACTGGGGTCGAAGAATAGCGTTGCCACTCAACTGTCGGGCGCTACCGGGTGAGCGAACGCACCCGACTCTGCCGCCGATCCCCGTCCGCGTTCAGCCACTCGACGCGCGCCTCCAGGAGCTCGGCAACGTCGCGACTGTCCGTTACTCAGGCCTTCTTTGCCACCCGAAGAACGTGGTATGAGGACGTTGTGAACTCCCAGAGTCGCGTCCGCCGCTCACAGGATCAAGGGGCCCGATCGGATTTGAACTACGCAAACGCCTCACTTCGTTCGGCGTTTTCTACTTCAAATCCTCGCTCATCCAGTAGCTGTCGCTCGCGGAGTAGCTCGCGACAGTAACATGGGCCCGCTCGGATTTGAACCAAGGACGAAGCGGTTATGAGCCGCTCTCTCTAACCAGACTGAGATACGGGCCCTCGGTCACCAGTTGATGGACCTGAAACTAAGACCTGTCGCATCCGAACGCACCGTCTGATCGACAGCAGATACTACAATCACCGAGTACCGCAGAAGATACGCCGCCGCCAGGGCTCGAACCTGGGACAACCTGGGTAACAACCAGGTGCTCTACCAACTGAGCTACGGCGGCCCGTGCGCATCTCACCGTAGTCGACGTCTTTTGAAATGGCTTTCGTTTTCACCCGGCCGTACACCGGTATCCTTTCCCTCACCAAGCGTGAACGGGACGATGATGAGCGAGGCCGAGACGTTCGAAGAGGTCGTAGCTGCCGTCAGCGAGTCGGTCGATCCGTCGCCCGAAGAGGTAGAGCGCATGGAACGAGTGGCGACCGCGCTGATCGGTCGGGTCGAGGCAGCAATCGAAACGCTGCCGGTCGAGGCAGATGTCGTTCGCGTCGGCTCCACCGCTCGCGAGACGTGGATCAGCGGCGACCGGGATATCGATCTGTTCGTCCGCTTTTCGCCCTCGATCGAACGTGACGCGCTAGAGAAGTACGGTCTCGCCGTTGGACACGAGGTGTTGCCCGACGGAACCGAGGAGTTCGCCGAACATCCCTACGTCAAAAGTACCGTCGATGGGTTCGATATCGACCTCGTCCCGTGTTACGCCGTCGACGATCCCGGGGAGATCAAATCCTCGGTGGATCGAACCCCGTTCCATGCCGAGTACGTCCAGTCACGACTCACGGACGAGCTCGCACGAGACGTCCGCCTCGCAAAGCAGTTTTTCACCGGGATCGGTGTCTACGGCAGCGACCTCAGGACGGAGGGGTTCAGCGGCTACCTGACGGAACTACTCGTCCTCGAATACGGCGGCTTCCGGCCCATGGTCGAAGCCGCCGCGGCGTGGCATCCGCCGATCGAACTCGATCCGGAGGATCACGGCCGGGTGACTTTCGACGACCCGCTCACCGTTATCGATCCGACGGATCCAGGCCGGAACGTCGCTGCAGTCCTCTCGGCCGACAACGTCGCCCGACTCCAGCATTACGCTCGCGAGTTACTCGACGACCCACGGACCGAGTTGTTCGCGGCGGTCGAACCCGACCCGCTGGACGAGCACGCACTCCGAGAGCAGCTCCAGAATCGGGGGACGACACCGGTAGCAATCAGGTTCGATGCCCCTGATATTGTCGAAGATCAGCTATACCCGCAGCTCAGACGATCCCGGCTGGGTATCATCGAGGAACTCGACCGGCGCGGCTTCACTGTCTGCCGTTCGATGGCGATCGCCGACGAGACGGCCGTCCTGTTCGCCGAGCTCGCCGTCACCGAACGGCCGCGGGTCGAGCGTCACGTCGGACCACCTGTTCACGTACGGGACCACGCCGAAGGCTTCTTCCGGAAGTACGAGGGAACTGACGCGTATGGGCCGTTCATCGAGGGGGACAGATACGTCGTGGAGCGTTCCAGAGAGTACACGACTGCCGAGGCGTTCCTGAACAGCGATGATCTCTTTACCGTACGGCTGGGGACACACGTCGAGACGGCGCTCGACTCGGGGTACGATGTACTCGTCGGAGAAGAAATCACGGTGCTTATCGACGAGTTCGGCGTCGAACTCGCCGCGTACTTCGACCCGTCACCCTAGTTCGGCGGCGTGACGCCGCGGTGTCGGGTCTGGATGTCGCCGATCAGGGCTTCGACGTCTTCGTCCACGTCACCGTCAGGCATCGACGGGTCGAGTCCATCGAAGACCTCGTGAACCATCACGACGCCGTCAGCGAGAACATCGAGCCCATAGCCACCTTCGAGGACGAACGCAAGCGCTGTTCCGATTCGTTCCGTGAGGATGCGCATCCGCTGGGTGAGCACGCCGTAGCCCTCAGTCGTAAGTCGCATCCGCGAGATGGGATCGTGCCGGTGGGCGTCGAAGCCAGCGCTGATAAGCAGCAGGTCCGGGTCGAACTCCTCTATCGCCGGTTCAAGCAACTGCTCGAACACTGCCACGTACTCAGCATCGCCGCCACCCGCCGGAAGCGGAACGTTGAGCGTCGACCACTCGCCCGCCGCCGTCCCCGTCTCGCCAGCCCGTCCCGTGCCGGGATAGATCCCGTCCTCGTGAACCGAAGCGACGAGGACATCCTCGCGATCATAAAATATCTCCTGGGTACCGTTCCCGTGGTGGACGTCCCAGTCGAGGATTGCAACCGACTCGGCGTCGGTGGTATCGAGTGCGTGCTGGGCGGCAACCGCCACGTTGTTGACGAAACAGAACCCCATCGCGTTGTCGGTGACAGCGTGATGTCCAGGCGGTCGACCGAGCGAGAACGGCGTGTCGCGACCGTCATCCCCTGCGAGTGCACGCTCTGCAGCCCACGATGCCAGTCCGGCGCTCTGGAGAATCGCATCCCACGATTCCTCGACCGCGACTGTATCCGGATCCCAGTCACCGCCCCCGTCCGCACAGAACTGCCGTAGTTCCTCGATATACGCGTCGTCGTGAACGGCTGTGACCGAATCGACCGACGCTGGGGATATATCGACGTACTCGACGCCGTGTTTTCGCTTGAGCCCTTCACGAACTGCCAGTAGCCGGTCGGCTGCCTCCGGGTGGCGCTCGCCGGTGTCGTGGTCGAGGCACGTCTCGCTGTAGCCGAAGTTCATCTCATTCGAACAGCTCGAAGTACGTTTGAATGTCTTCGGCCTTTACTGTTCGGCGGTCCGCATGTCTGGCGAGTGTCGCGGCCGCAGTTGCGACGTTGTCCGCGTAGTCTTCGAGAATGTCCGCGAGTGCGATTCGCGCGTTCATCGAGACGCGATAGGAATCGTCGATATCGAGGCGCGCGATCCGGTCGATCGGTGCGACCGGTAGTTCGAGGTCGTCCTTGTCGATAACCTGCTCGACGCCAAAGTCCTCGGCCATCAACGTCTTCCGGCCGTCTCTGGTGGCCTCGATCGCGGCGTCGGCTGCGAGATCAGCCCCGTGTGTCTGGATCCGGCGTGCGAGTTCCTCTGCGGCCTCGGCACTTACGCGCAACTGCCCGGCGTTCCGTCGAATAATAGTGTCCACGGGAGCAAACGGTAACTCAACGCTCATACCCAATTTCGGGCAAGTCGGCACCTTAACCTTTTCCGTCCCGGCGCTCTGGGAACTCGTCGCTATACGACATCGTCAGCGTCGAGCCGACCGTCCTGTAACAGCCCGCGGGCGGTAACCTCCTGTCCGAGGTGGACCTCCGTCTCTGTCTCGACACTGACCGTCTCCTCCCCATTGTCGAGCACGACCGGATTTCCGGCCTGCACGACCGTTCCAGTAAACTCGGTTCGTTCACCGTCGGCCATCGCCGTCGCAGCGCCCCCTTCGCTCGCAGTGGCCCCACCGGTATCTTCAGCCGGTGTCGATGTGGCTTCGGTATCACCCGATGCCGTGCTGTCGTCACCGCCGTCAAACGATCCCAGCGTCGCATCGCCGTCTGCTGTTGCGTCCTCGGTCTGTGTGGTCGTATCGCCGAGTATGGTCACCGATGACTGCCAGCCAGCAGAAGCTTCGAGGTCGTCTTGCCACCCGTCCTGAATCTCGACATCCGCGAGCGCCACCTCGTCGCCCGGCGCGATCTCTTTGTCGGCCTTCTCGCCCCACAGCGCGACCCGGATGTCTCCAGTATCGTCCTGAACGCGAATGTTCCGGACCTGCCCCTCGCTGCCGTCGTCCCGGTCAAACGTCCGTTTCGGGTCGGCAGAGCGTACCACACCCGCAATATCGACGGTCTGTCCGATTTCGAGCGTCTCGATCGGCGTTCGCTCGGGCTCGTACTCGATCTCCTCGTCGATCTCCTCGACAGCGCCGCGATCCCCGACGTGCAGCTCGATGTCACCGTCGCGTTCACGAACGTAGCCGTCCACGACCTCGACGCTCGTCCCCGACTCGATCTCCGTCGCGCGGTCGGCCTTCTCGTCCCACAGCGTGACCCTGATACGTCCCGTCGGATCCCCCAGCACGAGGTTCGACACTTTCCCCTCGCTTCCGTCGTCGCGGTCGAACGTCCGTACCGGCTCGGTATCGAGCACGAGCCCCGCCAGATCCACATCGGAGAGACCCATCGAGAGATCCTCGACCTGATAGGTGTCGGTCACGGAAACATCGATCTCGATCTCGTCGTCCGGCTCGGCGTCCTCGACGCTCACTTCGAGGCCATTGTAACCGTCCTTCGGTCGGCCTTTCACCCGCAACACGTCGCCGACTTCCAGTTCCTCCCGGGCGGCCTCGGCCTGTCCGTCCCAGAACGCCGCGCGCAGGCTGCCGGTCTCGTCGGCTAACTCGACGTTGACGACCTGTCCTTCGGGCTGTTCTTCGTCGTCGCGGTCGAAGGTCCGAACCTCACCGACCCCCATGACCTTGGCGAGGAACTTCACCTCCTCCATCCCCGGTTCGATATCCGCGATTCCGTTCACCTCGCTGTCCGCAATCTCGTGTGCAACGAGCATCGCAGCGGTCTCCTCGTCCGCTAACCCCCCCATCTGTTCCACCTTGGCCTCCACGGCCTCGCGGAACTTCTCCTGGGGGACGTCCGCCTCCAGATCCTCGTATACGTCCTCGATAGCACCCATTCTAGTACGGTGTGGTAGTTTGGCCCCCGGTTAAGCGTTGTCCTTGCCGCAGGTGGCGGTGCTGTCTGGGGGTTTTGTTGAGTATTCTGGACGCCGTCTGTGGGTCATAGTGTGGGTGCTGCGGGTTTCTCTGGGTCGGCATGGTCACCGATTGCCTCGGACTCGTGTATAAACCTCCGGCTCCGTCAGGCGTTGACAGAGACGCCACGGATCGTAACCGCTTTACGTGGGTCGGCGATACGTAGAGATGAGTCCGGGTAGGGTAGTGGACTATCCTCTTGGCTTGCGGAGCCAGGGACCGGAGTTCAAATCTCCGTCCGGACGTTCTTCACGGCGCTAAACGACGAGCGTAGCGAGGAGCTTGCGCCGTGAAGGACGACAAAGGAGATTTGAGCAGATCAGACGCGCGCAGCAACGCGAGCACGTCTGAACGAGTTCAAATCTCCGGGCGACCGGAGGTCGCCCGTGCATCGCGTTCGCTACAGCTCACGCGATACTCCGTCCGGACGTGCCTCACGCTTCGCTGCGCTCGCGTGAGACTCCGTCCGGACGCTACATTTTGCGCGAACAACACGGCGAGCGACCTCTGTGTCGCTCGCCAGCGAGTACGTTCCGAAAATCGGTCGGAGAGTCAGCAGCGCCAGCGGGACCGTACCGTTATTCGTCGTCTTCGTCGTCGTAGTGGACCCGGATTCCCTCGGGAACCGGTCGGAGGAGGTACCGATCTGTCTGTCCCTGGCGGACGGGCGCGAAGTCCGCCGTGAAAGAGGTCCGGACGTCCTCCCGGATCTCGAACGGTTCGTTGAACGTCAGCGGAGCTTCGCCGGGGGTGTCCATCTCGGCCAGTTCGCCGTCTTCAAGCGTCCCCTCGATCTCGGAGATGTCGAGCTGTAGGAACTCGTACTCGGCCGTATCGAGCTCACGCTCGTCGATCAGCTGGGTTTCCTCACCCTGGAGCTGGACCAGGTCGGCTTCCTGTGGCTCGTCAAACTCGTAGTACTCACGCCCGGAGGGCTCTCCGTTCTCGTCGTCCCCAGTGTCGCCAGCGTCGGCGTCGTCGGGGCCGAGCCAGATCCCCTCGATCGTGACGATACAGGACTCGAAGTCGCCGATGTCTTCTGGCTGGTCGGTGACGCTGGTCGCGAGCGTTCCGGTTGCGTCGCCGAGGCAGCCAGCCAGTCCGGTCGTGGTGATGGCCGCTGCGCCGCCAGTCAGTTTGAGATACGTCCGTCTGTCAGTCGTGTGGATGTCGTTAGTCATTGCTATTGGAGTTCTGGTTGGATAGTTGGAAGTGTTTTCTGGCCGTGTTATAGCATCCGGTCGACAGCGTCTTCGGCCTCATCATCGGCGTCGTCAGCGACGTCACCGCTACCGATGTCGTCGGCCGAAGAGGCGATACTGCTCACCGCGTCGCCGAGTCTGTCGGTCCCGCTGTCGAGATGCTCACCGATCGTGTCGTGGATCTCGCTCACGTGGTCAGGCACCTGCTCGGGGAGCGACCCGGGCAGTCCGGCGTCGTCACCGGCTGCCGGTCCAGGGTCCTCGACTGCGTGATCGTCTGCCGTTTCGTTTGCGTTCGATGCGTCCGCGGGGGCGGCGGCTCCGACTGCCGCTGCACCGCCGATCAGGACGACCGCGGCGAGCGCGACCGTCAGTAGTGTTCGAGCGTTCATTGCATCCGGATCGGGGAGTGGCAGACACTTAACCACCTGAAGCGCTCAATCCGAATTTGCGGCAATTAACTGGTTGTCCCGACGATTAAGCCGAATTAACTGGAGTTTCTCCGGTCCTCTCGCGCGTCACCGGCCACCCGGTGCAATCGAGCGCCGCTCCGGGCGATCGCTGGCTCACGCGCGCCGGTGGCGGATGCCGTAGCGAGCACGACGAGATCGCCACCGACGCGGTGCGGGCCGATCGACGTCCGCAGTCGGTCAGTGCCCGAGTCGACTGCGAAGCCGTGGCGTCAACTCCTCGTGGACGACGCGGTCAACGATCGGACGTACCAGTACGACGACCGCAAGCGGGATGGCGACGACAGCGACCAGAATGTGACCCATAAAAACGCCGCCGCCGTCCGGCGGGAACAACAGTGTGGCGAGGCTCAGAACCGTCAGCCCGAGGGTCACGACTGCCAGCGCTCCGGCGAGAAGGGAGCCAGCGCTCGGTCCATTCAGTAGCGCGTTCGCGAGTGCGGCGAGCGCGAGCGCGGTGGGCGGAGCGAAAATGAGCATTGGCCCCAGTGTTCCCGGGGCCGATACGGTGCCCAGTGTGGTTTCCAGCATCCTCATACCCGGTATCAGTTCGACCGTCACCGCAATCAGTCCCAGCAGGCCGACCGCGAGCGTCGCTTCGAGGACGCGCAATCTCGAGTTGTTGGAGGGCATACATGAGAGGTTCCCGGCGAATCCAAAATAGGTTCGGGTTGGATCGATCGGCTGGTCGGGTCATGTCAATACCAAAGTTGATCGGAGACAGCAATGTACTACAATATTCGAATCTATGTACTATACTATTCGAAGCGAATTACTATAGTTTTCGAAGTATAGCGTCTTTCCACCGATCTCGCTCGCTGTCGCGGGCCTTTTGAAGGTCGAAGGAGAAAGGCGGGTATGACCGAGGCACGCGCGGAGTTTCTGGCGGGCGAGCGAACCGAGGACGTCGCCTTCTTCCTGGCCGACGAGGCGGTCGACAACCCTGACAAACTCGACGGGTTCGGCGAGCGCGTCGACGGGGGGCATCTGCTGATCGTCGACGGCGAGGCTGGTCGGGCGGCGTTCCAGTCGGCGACCGGTACCGACGCGATGGGCTTTGCAAAGAAAGCGATGGGCACCGAGGGCGAGATCGACCGCTCGCTCACCGGCGGGACCTGTCCGGACGGTGCGGACCACGACGTGCGCTTCGTCTTTGCCTTCGCCGAGGAACAGAACGAGGAGGTCGGCGGACTCTACGGCGAGGGTGACGTGATCCACGCCTACGCCCAGTGTGACTGTGGGACCGCTTACTCACACAAGTGGGTGGTCGGGGAGCGAGACGAATGAGTCAGCATCCACAGGCGACCAGTCGGGGGTTCCTGATGAACAGCCGTGAGTGGCGCATCGTCGGGATGGCGACGCTGCTGATGACGATCAACGTCGCGCTGATGTACGCCTTCGTCCTGACGCCGCTCGCGGTGGTCAACGACTACCTCTTTGCCGCCCCGATCGTCGGCGTCCTCGTCTACGGTGCCGCACTGATGGTCGGCGAGATTATCGCCGAAAAGGGCGTCAAGAACGGAAACATGGGAACTGCACTCGCGGGTGTCGCGTTACTCCAGCTGGCCTTCGGGACGCTCGGCGCAGGCATCCTTTCGTTTGCCCCGCGTGACGTGCAGGTCACCGCGCTGGGGATTGCCGGTGTCATTACCGTCCTGATCACCTTCCTGATCGCCACCTACGTCTACGCCCGATCGAAGAGCTTCGATCGCTGGAGCACCTACGCCAACGGCTCGTTCATCCTGGGCGTCGTCGGCGTCGGCGTCGGCATGCTGATCCCGATCGTCTCGCTGCTCGGCTTCGTCTTCATCTTCTTCGGCTTCCTGCTCCGGCTCGGCTGGGAGATCTGGCGGATCCGCGAGCGCCGCGGCACGTCGGAGTTTCTTAGCGCTATCGGCGTCTACATCGCCATCGCTGGCGTGTTCGTCCACGTCCTGCAACTCGTCCTCCGAGTGATGGCGCGGGACTGATCCGCCCTACTCGTCGTTCTCGGCGGCGTCGTCCTCCCAGTCCAGGTTCCGGAAGGCGTCCAGAATCACCTGCTTCGTCGTCGCGCCGCGGCTCGTCCAGTGGTGGGCGTAATCGAGCATGTCGTCGTAGATATCTGGCTTACAGCCCGCGGCCTTGGGGTGGCCGCCGCCGTTTACCTGTCCGGCGACCTCGTGGCAGCGCTCGAAGCCGTCGGTCCCGCGGATCGACGCCGATCCGGCCGGTTTGACGATCACCGACGCGTCCGCATCCTGTTCGCGCATCGCTTCGGCGACCTCGTTCTGTGAGCATCGGCCGTAGGTGACCCCAACCGTCCACGGGCCGATCTCGACGAACTCCGCGCGGTTGACCGCACGGTCGATAAGATCGTTCTTCTCGATGCGCTGTTCTTCGAGAAAGTCGAGGACGTCTTCGGGCAGATCCGCCCCGTACTCGGCAACCGTCGCGACGTACTCCTCGGGCTCCGACCAGTAGGAGTAGTCGGCCAGGTCGTCGCTGCGCTCGTCCTCACGGATCCAGAGGTCGTGATCGCGCGTGACGACCGCGAGGTCGCGCAGGTGTTCGGGGAAGTCGTAATCGAGCGAGCGGAGGGCGACATCGGCAGTACACTCCTCGTCGGAGTCGCCGACAACGAGGTCGACCCCGGCATCACGGACGGCCGCGGCGACTTCGTCGTCCCACTGGTGGTGGTCGAACCAGCGCACTTCGCTGGCTCTGTCGAGCAGGGCGTCGAGCTCCTCGTCGACGTACTCGAACCTGTCCGGACAGAGGTCACAGACGAAGGCTGTGATCCCCTCTTCGCCGTACTCGGCCACGTACTCCATCCCGTCTTCGAGGTCGTGGGGGCCGGCGGGGATCAGGGCGGCCTCGCCGTACACTTCCTGCAAGAGAGCGACACAGGCCAGTCCGTCGGCGTCCGGGTCGGCGACGACGGCGACCTCGACGCCGTCGAGCGCCTCGGCAGCCTCCTGCGCTTCGAGTTCCTCTTCGAAAGAATCCGGTACGAAAAACCCCTCGCCGGGGAGTACGGATCGCCGCGGCGGGGCGAGCTCGCTGTCGTCAATGAGTGACTCGTCCATACCGTCTTCTGTGGGCCCGGCTCAAAGAACCCGCCGATCCACGGATCCGCTCTGCGGCGTGGCGCGCTAGCCCAGCTGGCGGACGGTCAGGACGGGAATCGGACTCGATCGGACGATGCGCTCGGCGACGCTCCCGAGGAGAAACCGGTGTTCGCCATGTCGACCACGGGTGCCGGTCGCGATTACGTCAGCGTCGACCTGACGGCCGTACTCGCAGACTTCCTTCGCCGGTTGTCCCTCTCTGAGGGCTGTGTAGATCTCCCGATCGGTGCTCTCCCGGACTGTCTCGAACGCGTCTTCTGCACTCCGTTCGAGCGCGTCCCGCAGGTCGTCGCGTAACTCGTCCGGTGATCCCTCCACGTCCGTCTCGTCGATGACGTACAGCGCGTGGACCTCCGCGTCGAACCGCTCTGCGAGGTCCACGGCGACGTTTATTGCCCGCTGGACGCTCTCGGAGCCGTCAGTCGCGACGACGACTGTCTCGATCATACCTACTCTTCCCCCGCAGGTCGCATAAATCTCCGGTCCGCCGCCCGCGTGGTGTCCACCGCGCCGAGCGGATGGCAGGTGGCTTTTTGACGGCGGCACCCGTTCGTCCCCGTATGTCACCACGCTCGACTCAGCCTCGCTCCAGCTTCGAGGACTCCCCTGTCGATGATCCCGACCGGGTACCGACCGTCGAAACCGTCCTCGTCCCGGTCGACGGTAGCGACGAGTCGACCCGGGCCGTCGAGTACGCGATCGCGATTGCCGACCGGTACGATGCCGGTCTGGAGGCACTATACGTGCTCGGCGAGGAGGTCGTTCGAGCGATCGAACAGGAGCGGATCGAGGGGGATGCCGTCGCTGAGAACAACAGAGCGTATCTGCAGACGATCGAAGAGATGGCCACCGATCGAGACGTTCCTGTCAGTACGATGATCGCGTACGGCTTCTCGACCCAGCGCAAGACACAACATCCCGGCAGTGTCGTCCTCGATGTCGCCGAGGAGAACGATGCGGACTTTCTCGTTATCCCTCGGGAGCCACAGACCGACGAACCGGATGTGCTTGAAAAGGCCGCCGAGTACACTCTGCTGTATGCCAGCCAACCCGTCCTCTCAGTCTGAGAGTCGGAGTGCCATCTCCAGCTCGAAGCTCTCCGAGCCGCTTTTCTCGAAACCGACTTTCTCGTACAGCGAGACTGCTGCCGTGTTCCAGCGCTCGACGGTGAGCCAGACGCACTCGATACCCTGCTCTCGGCCATAGCCGAGCAGGTGCCGGAGTAGCTTTCCGCCGATTCCGGCACGCTGGTACTCCTGTGTGACGAAGATCGCCAGCTCGTAGGCGTCGCCCTCGGTATCCTGTACGAGCGCCGCGTGTCCGGCGATGTCGTCCCCGTGGCTGGCGATGACACTGTAGCCTTCGCCAAGGATGACGTCAAGCCAGTCCCGGACGCGCCGCTCCGAGGATGGGGGGATGCCCTGTGCGCGGTCAGCAGGATCGAAGCCGACGTACATCTCGACCAGGGCTTCCCTGTCGTCCGTACCATACGGTGCGATCCGGATGTCCCGGCCCTCGCGGTCCTCGAACGTCGTCGGAGGGGCCGGGAACGATCCCGCGACCTCGTCCGGGTAGAGGCGGTCGTCGCTCATCGTATCAGCTTCACCGTCACCTGTGCGTTTACGAGCACAAACTCTGTGATCGGCCCGAGCTTGATCTTGCCCATCGGACTAGCACGCCCTCCCCCGATTACGATCTGGTCGAACCCTTCTTCCTCTGCGATACGGAGGAGTTCGCTTTCGGGCGCTTCCTCTATGTGTCGGATCGTTGCATCGAGACCTGCCCCCTCAAGTTCGGTCTTCACATCCCTCTCGATCTCCTCTCGTCCTTCATCTCGCTCGTCAGTCTCGAATATCGCGATCGTCAACTCGTCGTCAGCCTCCACCGCTCGCTCAACCGTCTGTGTCAGCGCGCGCCGGGACTCGTCACTTCCGCCGACCCCGAGCAGGACTTTCATGCAGGTCAGTTTTATCGGCCCCTTCAAAACTGTTGTGTCGAAGGACCGATCGATCTGACACGCAACCCGCCACACCACGTCGCTCGCCCGATCACACCGTACGCACGAGCAGCCAGAGGTGGTACTCGAGGGCGTTCGACATACCCGACAGTAGTACTTCAAACGTACAGTATTACTGGAAAAGACCCCGCTACTGTCCGCTACTGTACGGAAATGTGTGACTGATCCACGAAAACCCTATAACCCGAGCGATTGATTATTATGATATGCAACGGGGGTATCTCCGGTGAGCACGATACAGCGAGATCCCGACGACCGGGTACAGATACTGGACGATAGCGGCCACGTCCGGGAGAATGCCGCGGTCCCGGACCTGTCGGACGACCGGCTGGTCGAAATGTACCGGGACATGCGACTCGCCAGACACCTCGACGAGCGGGCCGTTAGTCTACAGCGACAGGGACGGATGGGAACGTATCCGCCGATGTCTGGTCAGGAGGGTGCACAGGTCGGGAGCGCGTACGCGCTCGACGCCGAGGACTGGATGTTCCCGAGTTATCGTGAGCACGCCGCCGTGACAGTGCACGGAATGCCGCTTTCCCGGACGATGCTGTACTGGATGGGCAGCGAGGCGGGCGGGAAGATTCCGGAGGACGTCAACGTCTTCACCGTCGCGGTCCCCATTGCGACCCAGGTTCCCCACGCGACCGGGATGGCATGGGCGTCGAAGCTCAGGGGAGAAGAACGTGCATTCCTCTGTTACTTCGGCGACGGCGCGACCAGCGAAGGAGACTTCCACGAGGGGCTGAACTTCGCGGGCGTCTTCGACGTGCCCGCCGTCTTCTTCTGTAACAACAACCAGTGGGCGATCTCGGTGCCCAGAGACCGCCAGACGGCCAGCGAGACCCTCGCACAGAAGGCGACCGCCTACGGGTTCGAGGGCGTGCAGGTCGACGGAATGGATCCACTGGCAGTGTATCAGGTCACCCGGGACGCCGTCGAGAAGGCGAAGGGTCCCGGCCCTGGCGAGCTCCGCCCCACGCTCATTGAGGCGGTCCAGTACCGTTTCGGTGCACACACGACCGCGGACGACCCCTCGGTGTATCGCGACGAGGAGGAAGTCGAACGGTGGAAACAGAAAGATCCCCTGCCGCGCATGGAGACGTTTCTGCGCTCGACCGGGCGACTCGACGACGAGACGGTCGACGCAATCGAGGCCGAGATCGAGGACCGCGTGGCGGAGACGATCGAGGAAGTCGAATCGATGCACCGACCCGAGCCCGCCGAGATGTTCGAGTACGTCTACCGGGACATGCCAGAACGGCTCGACGAACAGCTGCGCTATCTGCAACGGATCCGGGACGAACACGGCGACGACGCGCTACTGGAGGGATAATCATGGCGAGCAAACAACAGCCGGCCACCGCGCCGGATCCGGCCGACGTATCGAGCGAGTCGCTCACGCTCGTCCAGGCGGTACGGGACGGGCTGGCGACCGAGATGGCGATCGACGAGGACGTCCTGATGATGGGCGAGGACGTCGGGAAAAACGGGGGCGTCTTCCGGGCGACTGAGGGACTGTATGACGAGTTCGGTGAGCATCGCGTGATCGACACACCGCTCGCCGAGTCGGGGATCGTCGGCACGGCGATCGGGATGGCGGCCTACGGTCTCCGCCCCGTCGCGGAGATGCAGTTCATGGGCTTTATCTACCCCGCGTTCGACCAGATCGTCTCCCACGCCGCTCGCCTGCGAAACCGCTCACGCGGCCGGTTCACCTGTCCGATGGTGATCCGCGCGCCCTACGGCGGCGGCATTCGTGCGCCCGAGCACCACTCCGAGTCGACGGAGGCCTTCTTCGTCCACCAGCCGGGACTCAAAGTCGCCGTCCCGTCGACGCCCTACGACGCGAAGGGACTGCTGACGAGCGCGATCCGCGATCCCGATCCCGTCCTCTTTCTCGAACCCAAACTGATCTATCGGGCGTTCCGCGGGGACGTCCCGGACGAATCCTACGAGATCCCACTCGGCGAGGCCGCGGTCCGACGCGAGGGCGAGGACGTCACCGCCTACTGCTGGGGGGCGATGGCCCACCGGACAGTGGAGGCCGCCGACAACCTCGCCGGTGAGATCGACGTCGAGGTCGTCGACCTGCGCTCGCTTTCACCCCTCGACCGCGAGACGATCGTCGAGAGCTTCGAGAAGACCGGCCGGGCGGTCGTCGTCCACGAAGCGCCCAAAACGGGCGGGCTGGCCGGCGAGATCACCGCGACGCTACAGGAGGAGTCACTGTTGTATCAGGAGGCACCGATCGGGCGCGTCACCGGCTTCGACACGCCGTTCCCGCTGTACGCGCTCGAAGACTACTACCTTCCCGAGCCCACCCGTATCGAGGAGGGGATCAGGGAGACCGTGGGGTTCTGACATGGTCCGCGAGTACCGACTGCCCGACGTCGGCGAGGGCGTCGCAGAGGGCGAGATCGTCCGCTGGCTCGTCGAACCGGGCGATGCCGTCGAGGAGGATCAGCCGATCGCGGAGGTCGAGACCGACAAGGCGATGGTCGATCTGCCAGCGCCAGTCGACGGGTCGATTCGGGAACTCCACGCCGAGGAAGGCGATATCGTTCCGGTCGGCGACGTGGTCGTCACGTTCGACATAGAGGGCGAGGACGATACCGACGCGACTGGGGGCGAACCCGACGACTCCGACGAGGAAACAGAGATCGCTTCCGACGACGGGGCCGAGCCTGCTCCCGGCGATAGCCCCGACGCGGGATCGGAGGTGCCGGACGGCCGGGTGTTCGCCTCGCCGTCGATCCGCCGGGAAGCACGTCAGGCTGGCGTCGACATCGGTGAGATCGAAGGCAGCGGTCCGGGCGGCTGGATCACGGCGGCCGATATCCAGCAAGCGGCCAGCAGTGGGGAACAGGCGTCCCCCGCGGTCCCCGATGAGTCAGCAGTCGAAGAAGGGGCCGGGGCGGCGTCCGAGCCGTCGGGCCCCGCCCCGCAGCAGACGGTCGCCGATACAGGCACAATCGGTTCTGACGCCGATTCCGCGGCCGCAGACCGCGACCGAACCCTCGCCGCCCCGGCGACGCGGCGTGTCGCTCGCGAGGAGGACGTCGACCTGAACGCCGTACCCGCAGTCGAACAGCGCGACGGCGAGGCCTTCGTCACCGCCGATGCTGTTCGGGAGTACGCCGCCGCCCAGCAAGTCGCACAGGAGGCCGACGCGGCGGCGGTAACGGGGGCCGGTTCGGGCACGGAGGCGGCGTCCGGCGACACGCGCGAACCGTACCGCGGCGTCCGGCGCGCGATCGGCGAGGCGATGGAGACCGCGAAGTACACCGCGCCCCACGTGACCCATCACGATACCGCGGACGTCACGGAACTCGTCGCGACGCGTAAACGCCTCGCGGCCGAAGCCGAGGAGCGCGGGATTCGCCTGACGTACACGCCATTCGTCATGAAGGCCGTCGCCGTAGCGCTCAACGAGCATCCGATCCTCAACGCACAGCTCGACGAGGAGGCCGAGGAGATCGTCAAGCGCGGCGAGTACAACCTCGGCGTGGCGACCGACACGGAGGCTGGACTGATGGTGCCTGTCGTCGAGGACGTCGATCACAAGGGATTGCTCGAACTCGCCTCGGAGACGAACGAGTTGGCACAGAAGGCCCGCGAGCGCTCGATCGAGCCCGCAGAACTGCAGGGCGGGACGTTCACCATCACGAACGTCGGCGTCATCGGTGGCGAGTACGCCACGCCGATCATCAACCATCCCGAGGTGGCGATACTCGCGCTCGGCGCGATCAAGGAACGCCCGCGAGTCCACGAAGGCGAGGTCGTCCCGCGTGAGACGCTACCGCTCTCGCTGTCGATCGACCACCGGGTGGTGGACGGCGCGGACGCCGCGCGGTTTACCAATCGTGTGATCGAGTTGTTAGAGGAGCCGAGCCTGTTGCTTCTGGAGTGAGCCTGTCTGGTCACTCACTCCTCGAGGCTCGGATGTGTCTCCTGTTCGTCGGGATGGCGCTCGGCGAATCGCTCGCGCATGAGCTTGTTCGCCTCGTCCTCGCGCTCGCCCGCCGTCTCGGCGTCGATCTCCTCACAGCCCGGCGGGAGATCACGCCCGCGGTCGGTGAAATAGCCCTCGGGTGCGACCCAGTCGTGGTAGAAGGGTCGGTCGTCGTCTTCGAGTAGCGTGACCGCGACTTCCGCGCCGTGGCCCGCACAGACGATCGCCTGATGGGGTTTTTCGGCGAGGCGACCGGCAGCATAGAGCCCGTCGACGCCGGTGCGGCCCCGCTCGTCCGTATCGACGAACGTCTTCCCGCGGTCGATGAGCCCGACACCATCGACCGATCGGAGATACGCCACTTCGTTTTTCGTTGCAGCGATCACGTACTGGGTGTGATAGCGCTCGTCGGCGTCGGTGTCGACGGCGAATCCGCTGTCGGATTCCTCGACAATCGTGACTGTTCCGTCGTGGAACGTCGCCCCCGCCGCCTCCGCCTGGTCGGTCATGAGGTCGAGCAGCCGGCGGGGGTTCACGCCCGCAGGAAAGCCGGGGAAGTTCTCGACGTGGGCGTTCCGGCGCACGATCGAGTTACCCGCATCGATGACGACTGTTTCCAGCCCGTGTCGGGCAGTAAACGTCGCGGCAGCGAGTCCCGCAAGGCCACCCCCAACGACCACTACGTCCAGCGCTCGTCCGGAGGGCATCTCAGCACCAGCTCCCTGTCCGAGTAATTGCTTCCTCGCCTGCGCGTCCGGTCCGGTCGTCGTGCGCGTACATGCCGGATGACAGGCGGGCGTGAGCAAAGTAGCTTCTGTCGGCGGGACACCTCTCACAGGGGCGGTCGGCTAGAAGACGTACTCCATCACCAGCTGTTCGATGAATCCTTGCCGCCTGCTCTCGTGGGCCTGAACGGAAATCACCGAGCAGTCGAGGCGCTCGACGAGTTGCTGTTCGGGCTGGCCGAACAGACGCCCGGCGAGGCCCGTTCGCCCCACGCCGGTGAGCACGAGGTCGGCGTCGCCGACGAATCGCTGGAGACCGACCAGCGGCTCGTCCGTCTCCAGAATCCGGGAGGTCACCGGGACTGTACAGATAGATGTCAGATCGTTATGGTAATCTTCGATGGTCCGGCGCTGCGTGTCGGGGGCGTCCTCGGGGATCGTCTGAAGGAGGCTGATCTCGGCACCGGTCTCCTCGGCGATCGCGTCGGCGATCAGTAGCTTGACCGGGTCGTACGCACCGCGCGCCGTGACGACTGCGATCTCGTCGGGGCTCTCAAAGCCTCGATCCTCTACGACCGCGACGTCACAGGGCGCGTTCCGGAGGATTCGCTCGGTCTCGCGATCACCGAACAGGCGCTGAAATCGCTCCTCTGCACGGCGTTCGAGCAGGATCAGGTCGATCTCCTCGTAGGTTGCGTAGTCGACGATCGCCTGCTCGTGGTCCTCGCTGTCGATCTCACGATATCGGATCTCGACATCGCCGTTTTCCTCCGGGACATCCGCGGGCTGGTCCGTTCCCTTGGCCTTCCCCTGTCGCGTTCCGCCGGAAGTTCGTAGCGCTGGATCGTCATCGGAGGGATACCACTCGGGGGCTTTCGTGGGATCCTCCGGCAACCAGTCCGGGCGCTCGTCCGAAATCACCTTCGCGTGCCGTTCCGGGAAGACGTAGTGAGGGATATCGAGGAACTCGACAACCGTAACGACGGTCGAACGCAGCCGCCCGAGATCCGCCGCGATCCGGGTCATGTCCTGGCGCGCCCGGTCGGAGGTCGATTCGGTGACTGCAACGAGCACGTCGTACTCACGGGTCGACTCGAACAGTTCTCTGGTGTGCTCGACGGCGCGCGAGCCTGCGGATTCACGGACCTGTGCACGGGCCGCACCCTCACGGTCGATCCCACCGCTGTAGTATCGAACGTAGCCAAAGTACCAGAGCGCCGCGAGCGCTACGATTCCGAGAGCTCCCGCCACGGCGACGATACCTGTGTAGACCAGCACGACGGAGCCGCCGAGGATTCCTGCGATGGGCATCCACGGGTACAGCGGCGTCTCGAAGGCAGGATCATACTCGGGGACGACACCCTCACGGAAGCCGATCAGAGCGACGTTGAGCAGAATGAAGACGAGGATCTGGAACGCGCTCCCGAACGCGGCCACCTGCTGGATCGGTAGAACGGTGACCATCAACAGCAGGACGCCCCCGGTCAGCGCAACGGCGTTGAACGGCGTCGCAAAGCGTTCGCTGACCTGTTCGAGCTGTTCCGGGAAGACGCCGTCCCGGGCCATCGCGAGGGGGAACCGGGAAGCCGCAAGTAACCCAGCGTTGGCGGTCGACGCAAGCGCCATGAGCGCCGCGATGACGATGGCGATCGCCCCCGCTGGACCGATCGCCTGTTCGGCGACCAGCGCGATGATCGGCCCTTCACCATCCGATCCGAGCTGTCCGGCGTCGATCGCCGCCTGAATGTCGAGCACGCCGATCGTGATGTAAACGATCGCCGCGTACATCACCGCGACGAAGGCCAGCGCGCCGATGATCGCCAGCGGCAGGTTTCGGCCGGGGTCCTCGACCTCCTCGGCGACTGCCCCGACTTTCGTCAGTCCCGCATAGGAGATGAACACGATCGCGGTCGCCTGCAGGATCCCCTCGCCAGTCGGGTCGAACGCGCCGGCGGTCGCCGCAGTGTCGATCTCGGGAATCCCACCGACGACCAGCCAGCCGAGGATCAGAATCAGAATACCGACGATCCCGAACTGCAGTTTACCCGATCCCTCCGCGCTGACGAGGTTGACGACAGTGAAGAAAATCGCCAGCACGACTGCAAGCGCGGTGACGAACTCCGCCAGCGTCGGGTTGACGTAGACCAGATACGGCACCCCCCCGACCAGCGCGAGGGCGCTCTTTAGCGAGAGCATCAGCCACGTCCCGACGCCCGCGATCGTCCCGAGTAGCGGCCCCATGCTTCGCTCGACGTAGAGATATGGACCACCGTCTTCCGGGATCGCGGTCGACATTTCGGCGACGGCAAGCGCCGCGGGCAACACGAGGATGGCCGCGAGGACGAACGCGAATACGGCGGCGGTGTCCGCGAAGAACCACGCCAGCCCGGGCAGGATGAAGATACCACTGCCGATCATTGCGCCCACCGCGATGGCTGTCGTTTCCGCCAGTCCGAGGTCTCGCTTGAGGCTACTTGGCATAGTTACTCACGTCGGTCACACGGTTTACGGGGGTAGGCCGTGCAGGGGTTATCAGGGCTTAGGAACGTCTCTGAATGATACCTGTACCTTACAATGTTAGATCTCATCTGAGGGACCTGTTTGGCCACGATGCGCAGGGACTACATTCGGGGACCCCACCATTCTTTCACTCGACGCCACTAACACGCCATCATGGTCGTTGGAGACGTTGCAACCGGAACGGACGTACTGGTGATCGGCGCGGGACCGGGCGGCTACGTCGCCGCTATCCGCGCGGGACAGCTCGATCAGGACGTCACGCTGGTCGAGAAAGAGGCCTACGGCGGCGTCTGTCTGAACCATGGCTGTATCCCCTCGAAAGCGCTGATTACGGCGACCGGCGTGGCCCACGAGGCCGGACACGCCGAGGAGATGGGGATCCACGCGGATCCCGAGATAGACGTCGGGGAGATGCAAGAGTGGAAAGACGGCGTCGTCGACCAGCTTACCCGCGGGGTCGAAAAACTCTGCAAGGCCAACCAGGTCAATCTCGTCGAGGGACGGGCTGAGTTCGTCGGCGAGCATGAAGCCCGCGTGGTCCACAGCGGCGAGGGGCAGGGAGCGGAAACCGTCGAGTTCGAGCACGCCATCGTGGCGACGGGCTCACGGCCCATCGAGATTCCCGGCTTCTCCTACGCCGACGAGCCAGTACTCGACTCCAAACAGGCACTGGCGATGGACGGGGCACCGGACTCACTGGTGATCGTTGGCGCGGGCTACATCGGGATGGAACTAGCGGGCGTGTTCGCCAAACTCGGCACCGACGTGACGGTCGTCGAGATGCTCGACTCCGTCCTGCCCGGCTACGAAGCGGACCTCGCCCGGCCGGTCAAGAAACATGCCGAGTCGCTCGGCGTTGACTTTCACTTTGGACAAAGTGCGACGGGCTGGGAGGAAAGCGATGACGGCATTATCGTCCATACCGACGCCGCAGGCGATGACGATGAGGGGCTCTCCCTCGATACCGAGAAGGTGCTCGTCGCGGTCGGTCGCCAGCCGGTCACCGACACCGTCGACCTGCCGGCGGCGGGCGTCGAAACCGACGACCGGGGCTTCGTTCCGACGGACGATCGGGCACGGACCAACAAAGACCACATCTTCGCGGTCGGCGACGTTGCGGGCGAGCCGATGCTGGCACACAAGGGGAGCAAAGAGGGGCAGGTGGCCGCGGAGGTGATCGCTGGCGAGCCTGCCGCACTCGACTATCAGGCGATCCCCAGCGCGGTCTTTACGGAACCCGAAATCGGCACGGTCGGGATGACCGTGGCCGAAGCCGAAGACGCTGGGTTCGAGCCGATGGTCGGAGAGTTCCCGTTCCGCGCGAGCGGGCGGGCGCTCACGACCGGCGAGACCGATGGGTTCGTCCGACTCGTGGCCGACGCGGAGGACGGGTTCGTCCTCGGCGGGCAGGTCGTCGGGCCGGAGGCGTCGGAGCTGATCGCCGAGATCGGCCTGGCGGTCGAGATGGCCGCGACCGTCGAGGACGTCGCGTCGACGATTCACACGCACCCGACGCTCTCGGAGTCGGTGATGGAGGCCGCCGAAAACGCGCTCGGACACGCGATCCACACGCTCAATCGGTGAGGTAGTCTCAAAAGAGCCGCCGTATTCCTGTCGACCCCGAGTCGCTATTCGACCACAACCGAGCCCTTCATTTCAGAGGCCTCGTGTGGTGTGCAGATGTAGTTGAACGTGCCTTCCTCCTCGAACGTGTACTCGAAGGTGTGACCCTCCCGGTTTACCAGGTCGCTCTCGAACAGTTCCGCGCTGCCGGCGTGAACGACGTTGTGGCTGCCACCGTCGCCGGTCCACTCCCAGACGACGGTCGTCCCCTGATCCACCTGGATCGCCACGGGATCGAAGGCGAGGCCGTCCCCCGCGCCGACCGCGACCGCGACCTCGCTGGATCCAGTGTGGTCTTCGACGCCGTCGAACTCGTCCACGGCCGAGAGCCAGACGTCTGCATCCTCGTCGCCGTCCTCGTAGCCGCCGTTGCCGAGACACCCGGCAAGTCCCGCAGCTGCCAGTCCGGCTGCTGTGGCGAGGACTGATCGACGGGATCTCATCGCGTACACACCTCGATAGTGGCGGTACACTCCTCCGCTGTGCGGCGACCGTACTGATTGAGGGGAGACATCAATTTAGATCTCGGGAACGGCATCGTATAAGTCCACTGAGATCCACGTGGACAACTCACTCTCCGCGCTTCGCCGACGCTCTTTTAGGCCCGCTCGGAGTACAGGAAGTCGATGAAAGCAGTCACGCTGGGTCCCGAAGGGACCTACTCCCATCGTGCCGCCGGGTCGGTCGCGGATGTCGTCGAGTTTCGCGAGTCCGTCACCGCCATTGTCGAGGCGGTCGCCGACGGCCAGTACGACCGCGGCGTCGTTCCGATCGAGAACAGTATCGAGGGGAGCGTCACCGAGAGCCTCGACGTGCTCGCGGACAACGAACTCGCCGTCATCAAAGAGATAGTCACGCCGATCCGACACGCCCTGCTCGCCCAGGACGAGACGTTCGAGACGGTGGCCAGCCACTCTCAGGCACTTGCACAGTGCCGGGAGTATCTGTCCGAACAGTACCCGGATGTGGGCCTTGAAGCGGTCGCCAGCACGGCTCGTGGCGTCGAAATCGCCCGTGAGGACGCGACCGTGGCGGGCATCGCCCACCCCGACAACAGTGGAAATGGTCTGCAGGTGCTCGCCGAGGATATTCAGGATCGGACCTCAAACGCGACTCGCTTTTTCGTCGTCGCACCGGTCGAGGATCGCACGCAGGCGGGCGGAAAGTCGACGTTCATCGTTTACCCGAACGACGACTATCCCGGTCTGTTGCTAGACCTGCTCGAACCCTTCGCTGACCGTGACATCAACCTCACCCGTGTCGAGTCCCGTCCCAGCGGCGAACGTCTCGGCGACTACGTCTTCCATATCGATATCGCGGCAGGGCTGTACGAAGACCGAACCGAGCAGGCGCTCGCCGATATCGACGAACTCGCAGCAGATGGGTGGATTCGTCGACTCGGATCGTACGACACCTCGCATGTCGTGTGACTCTCCAACTCTGTTCTCGTCGAGGGGACAGAAGTTATAGGTCAGGATGACGTAGTTTGAGGCGGGCAGATCGCCCTGAGTAAGTATGAAAGGCAACCCGTTCGAGGAGTTCGAGTCACTGCTACAGCGAATGGAGCAGGGGTTTGAGGGAGGTATGGATCTCCAGACGCGCACCGGTTCGACGGCGGTCGACGTCGCAGACCGTGACGAGGAGTTCGTCGTCACCGTCGACCTGCCGGGCTACGAGACGGAGGATATCGATCTGACTCTCGCGGACGACACGCTTCGGCTGGAGGCCGAGCGTGAGATCGAGTCCGAAGACGAAACCGACCACTATCTCCGCAGGGAACGCCGCCGACAGTCCGTCTCCCGGTCGATTCCGTTCCCCGAGTCAGTCGACGCAGAATCCGTGACGGCATCACACACCAACGGCGTGTTGACCGTCACGGTGCCAAAGGAGTTCGACTCTGACGAGGGCCACAGCATCGACATCGAGTAGTTCCTTACTCTCAGTTTCCGCTGCCGGCAGTGACAAACCGAAAAAAGTCGGGCGTGATACTCTGGAGTTTCAGTATCCGTCGTTGTCGTCGTTGTCGTCGTTATCGTCGAAGTAGTCCTCGTAGTCGTCCGGATCGATGGACATGATAACGTCCCCGTCGACGAGAACTTCGATCTTCGACGACGTCTCGATGTAACCGACCCAGAAGGTATCTTTCCCGTTAGCCGGAACGCTAATTTTTCCGCCGTAGTTGCTCCCTTTGGCGTTCCACGAGAACTTTAGCTTGTGGTCGAGGTCGTTGTAGATTGCGCACTTGATCTTGACCTTGCCGTCTTTGTGCTTGTAATCGAGGACGTCCACGTCGACGTACTCTTTGTACTTGTCGTACTCGTCGTGGTCGTCTTTGTCGTCCAGTTTCGTGTACGCGACCGTCTCGCCGTCGTGACGGATGTACACTTTCTCGTACTTCGTCGCGTCGTAGACCCAGAAGTTCGTTTTGCCGCCTTTCGGAACCTCGATCTTCTCGCCGTCTTTGCCGTCCTTGAGGTCCCACGAGAGCTTCAGGTCGTGGTCGCTGTCGTTGTAGACCCGAACCCTGGCTTTGACCGTGCCGTTTTTCTCTTTGTGCTTGATGACTTTGGCATCGACGTGCTCTTTGACGTCCGGCTTGTCCTTCTCCTCTTCTTTGTCGTCGTCATCTTTCTCGAAGTCGAGCGTCACACCGACGACCCGGTGGTCGTTTGCCTCGACGACTGCCCGGAACTCGTAGGACTCGCCGGGCTCGACGTCGATTTCGGCGCTGAACGGACCGGTTTCGGTAAGGGTCTGTCGGTCCGTCTGCTGGAAGTCATCGTCTTCAATATTACGCCACTCGAAGAACACCTCGACCTCGGTGAAGTCACCGATCTCCGTGAGGACCCCGTTGAGCGTCGCCGTCGAACCGTTGATCTCCGTTGCCGGTTCCGTCTCGACTTCGAGCTCTTTCTCGTCGTCCTCACCCTCGCGACACTCCGCCTCGCTGATCGTGAGGACGGGGTTATCCCCTCCGCCGTCGAACTCGACGAAGGCGCTCTCGACGGTGCCACCACCGTCTTTGAACGCCTCGAACTGGACTGCACCTTGTCCCTCACCGGGACGGAAGCCATCGTACGTTTCCGTCGTGTTGTCCTCGTACGTAACAGTGAGCTGGGCCCCCTCCTCGATTGGTGGCTGTCCACCGGGCGTCAGGATCCATTTCCAGAATCCGACCTCGTCGTCCTCACAGTCGAGGGTGGCGAACTCGTCGCCCTGTCCGCCCCACGTCAGTTCGTTCTCGAAGTTGTTTTCGTTACCGTTCTCATTACCATTTGCATTGCCGTTTTCATCGCCGTTCTGGCCAGTGTTGTCGTCTCCCTCGCTGTCGAGGCAGCCTGCAAGACCTGCTGCGACCAACCCACTCGCGCCTAGTACCGTTCGTCTGGATGGATTGTCATCCATGGTCGGAGCCTCATGGAAGGGACTCATTGTATCTCGGAGATTACCTGGTAGTAACGAGGTCCGAACGTGTTGCGTTAGCTTCCATCGAGAAGTAATTGCTCTATTCCCCATACGATTGCAGTAATACTCAACCTATAGTTGCGAGGTTATCCACGTCGTTGCTACAATACTCACGCCCCAGCTGACTGTCATACGGCGTCGATTTCCTTTCGAATAGTATCTATCTAGACGGCCTGACCGACGGAGCAACCGCTACGACTCGTTGCCGCTGACGACACCGCGGATCTGGCTGCCGTTGAATTAATGAAGGTTCGGCGTGTACCGGCCCATATGGACCGACAAAAGATATTCGCGATATTTCTGACCTTCCTGATGGTCTCGTCGCTCGTGGCGATGACCGCCTCGGTGCTGTAAGGTCAGAATCCATCGAAGAGTCGCTCGACGATCCCCCGGCGTTTGCGTGCGCCGGCGTTACTCCACCGCTTCTCGCGCACCTGTCCCGGTAGCTTCAGGTACTCCGTCTCGTCGATGGCCGCCGACTCGTGGGTGAGCACCAGCGAAACGAGGTTTCCGACCGCCTCGTCTTCGACGCGACCGATGCCCGTACATCCCGTCTCGGCGTCTTCTGCGACCCACATGTCACGTTCGATTCCGAACACTGGCGGCTCGTACTGCTGGACCGTTGCACGGTCTCTGATTGCGCGTCCCTCTTCCCCCATACTGAATGGTAGACTCCCACACACTAATCGTTTGGTGTGGTCCTGCTGAGATTCCGCGCTCACTCGGTATCCCAGACGTCCGCAATCGGGCTGTTATTCGAGGACTTCTTCCGCTTTTGTCCCGCCGACCGGCTTCTCGTCGCGGCGCTCGACGTTTTACTCCCCGAACGCTCCGTACTGCCGGAGCCACGTCGACGCTGTCCGCTCGCTCGTCCCACACTCCTCCCGGCGAGCGCCTCGCCGGGATCAAACGCCGGAAGCTCCGGTTCGCTCATCTGCCTGATCTGTTCGTCGAACCACCCGGGAACGTCGTGGCGCGCGCGCTCGAACAGGTCGAGCAGGCTCGAATCTGCCAGATACGTCGCACCGTAGTCGTCGGGCGCGCGAACCACCCGACCACAGGCCTGAATCACCGTCCTGAGTGCGGCGCGATAGTACCAGCCCCACTGGCCGTCCTCCAGTCGGTGAGCGATCCGTGAGTCCCCGGTGTTGGGGTAGGGTGCCTTGCAGAGCACCTGCCAGCGCGCGAGGTCGCCTTCCAGATCCAGCGCCTCCTCCATCTTCACCGAGAGGAAGACGCTCGCGTCGTCACTGGCCTTCCACGCGTCCAGATCGGCGTCCCGATGGTCCCGATCGTGGGTTCGGATCCGGTTTCCGACGCCGAACTCGCGCAACTGCGTCGCCAGCCGATCCTGAATGTCGTAGGAGTGACAGTGGATCAGCCCCTTCTCGTCGTCGTGTTTTCGCATGATACGGACGACCGTCCGGGCGACCTTCGGGAGCGTCTCCGAGCGGTGCTCGTAGGTCATCTTCCCCTGCGTGACGTCGTACAGCGGCCGGTGTTCGACCGGAAACGTGTGGCCGACATCGACCAGCGCGACGTTCGCCGGATCGAGGCCGACGCCGCGACAGAATGCTTCCTTGTTGAGAATCGTGGCGGATAGCAGGGCAAATCTGTTTGCTCGGTCCCAGACTGTATGGCGGAGATACCGCTCGGGATCCATCGGTTTGATCGTCACCGGCCCGCCTTCCCCGTCGGAGTTTCCATCATTCTCGCTCTGGTCGACCAGCCACGTCGTTGCACTCCCCGGATCGCGGTAGTCCTCGACGAACCAGTTCAACTCGGAGATAAGCTCCTGTAACCGGTCGCGTTCGGCGGCCTCCTCGGCGCTGAGATCGCCCTTTTCCAGCAGGTCGTCTTTCCGTCGAGTACACCGATCGACCAGCGCGTCGGCGTACTCGACCGCGTCGTCGAGCCCATCGAGCGCTGGAACGCGAAGCTCCTCCCAGAACGGGACGGTTCGGGGGCCGAGATGCGTCGTCGCGTACATCTCCGCCCACTCGGCGAGCCCGTGTGCCTCGTCGATAACGCAGACGTCGCGCTTGCGAAAGACGTCCGATCCGGCGGTTTGCATGAAGTAGGCCAGGGTCATCGCGGCGATCCGGCGGTTCGAGGCGATGGCTCGATCGGAAAAGTACGGACAGCGGTGTTTGACCGAGCAGTCGTACCCACGCTCGCGGGCACAGGGGGCCTGATCGACCGGCGTTTCCGTCTCGTCGGGCAGGATGCAGTCGTAGTTGCTCTTCCCGCGGATGATGCTCAGATCTTCGAGGAGATCGTCGTCGGCCACGTCGTCCAGTTGCGAGACCTGCGGCGTCGTGTAGTACGCCTTGGTTGCCTGACTCGGCGTCGCGTCCGCACCGCGGCGTGCACAGCCGGCGATCGCACGCGCAAGCAAGGACTTGCCGCTCCCGGTCGGTGCCCTGACGAGCACGACGTCGTTGCCCGCCTCGAACGCGGACTGGATGTCGGCCAGTGCCGATCGCTGGTTTCCACGGTAGGAGGGTGCGGGGAACGCATCGAAGATCCTGTCGGAGTCCACTGTGCTGGCTTTCTGCGTCCTCGGTCTTAACCTTGCGGAAGGTCGTCGCCGCCGGGAAGGCTGATCGCCCTACAGTGAGAGTTCACTGATTTCTCCCGACCCACAGGCGGGACAGGCTCGTTCGGTCGCCGTGACGGTCGTTCCACACCGCCTGCACTCCCGGTGAACCGACGCCTCGGTGTCGTAGAACTGCTTGAGTCGCTCTTCTAGCTCCTGCAGTAACGCCATCTCGGTGTCTCGGTCTGCCCACCATCTCGGTAAATACTTTCTGTCCGCGTCCCGCAGTACTCTCCGAAAAAAGACAGGTAGCGACAGCGACACTCATAGGCTGTGGCACCGATAGCTACTCGCCGTCCCGCCGTTCGAGCGCCTCGACGTCCGATTCATCCGGATAATCGGGAAGCTGGTCGATACACTCATTACAGAGAAAGTGCTCGCTGTCGTCCTCGAACTCCAGTGTCATCCCCTCTGTCGGCGTCGGCTTCATCGTCCAGAAGTCACTGATTCCCCCGCCGATCCGCACCTTCCGGCCACAGCCGTCACACGGTTGGCGTCCCATCGGGGCGACGTAGGGGCCCAATCCGTGAAAACCTTCTGACAGAGACCTCCTGCCGTGCGGTTGTGCGTGCCCGGCACCCGGAGTTTAGTCGACAGAAGTAGTAGTACCCAACATGCGGGTGGACTGTGCAGGCTGCGCGGGCTGTTGTCTCGACTGGCGACCGCTGACCGACGAGGACGTCGACCACGAGCGCCACGGCCGGTACCGCCCTCTCGACGACACCTACAACCTCACACCGCTGACTCGCTCGGAGATCCGCCGGTTCCTCGACGATGGGATGGCTGCAGCGATGACACCCCGGTTCTTTACGGCCGACGATGGAGTCCGGATCGACGGCCACGAACTCGCCGCGATCGATGGCAACCCCGTCTTTTTTGTTGGGCTCCGGAAAGTCCCGAAGCCGGTGGCTCCGTTCGGCGAGTCTCCACACTGGCTCCGTAGCTGTGTCTTCCTCGATCCGACCACGCTCCAGTGTCGGATCCACAACACGGATCGGTATCCCGAGCAGTGTGCGTCGTATCCGGGCCACAACCTCGCGCTCGATCAGGAGACGATGTGTGAACGTGTCGAGGGAGCGTTCGGTGGCGAGCGGCTGGTCGACGACGAGCCGCCCGAAGCCCTCGATGGACTCTTGCTTGGCCCACAGGCCCTCGGCGAGAAACTGTTTACTCATCCCGAGCCAGCGCAACTGACTGGCTCGATCGAGCGCTGTGCCGCCGGTGAATCCAGCGCCGCGGATCGTGCGGAGTGTCTTGCGGTCGCCGCGGCGTCCAGTCCCGGTACGACGACCGTCGAGCAAGAGCGCTATGAGACGTACCGAAAACGGGCGCTGGCGGGAGACTCGTGGATCGACTGCGCAGTCGGCGTGTGGAGCAAACGAGCCGACGAGCCGGGCCGCTCCGCCCCGGATCCGGCCATCGCGGTCGCAGTCGAGGACGAGCGCGGTGCGCCAGAAACGCCAGGTTGGAACTGAGCCAGCGGCGATATTATTATCCCGGCGTCCTACCGGTTCGTATGAACGTTCTCGTCACCGGTGCGACGGGCTTTGTCGGACGCCGACTCGTCCCAGCGCTCCTCGATGCCGGCCACGAGGTGTGCGTGCTCGTCAGGGATCGATCGAGCTACGACCTCGACCTCGATGTCGATATCTACGAAGGCGATCTACTCGAACAGGGCAGCTTCGAGTCCGCACTGGCAGGAGTCGACGCGGCGTACTATCTCGTTCACTCGATGGGATCGAGCGGGGACTTCGAGGAGCGTGATCGCCAGGCAGCCCGGCATTTCCGCGCAGCCGCAAGCGCAGCAGGCGTCGGGCGCGTGATCTACCTCGGCGGACTCGGCCCCAGCGAGGAGAAAGAGGGCGTCTCGGCACATCTGCGGTCCCGACAGGAGGTCGGGCGACTGCTCGGTGATGGAACCTACGACCTGACGACGCTCCGGGCGGCGGTCATCGTCGGCGAGGGGAGCGCGAGCTTCGAGCTGATCGATCAGCTCACCGGTCGGCTCCCTGTGATGCTCGCCCCGAAGTGGGTCCGGACTCGCTGTCAGCCGATCGCGATCGACGACGTGATCGCCTACCTCGTGGGCGTACTCGATGCCCCCGAAACAGCCGGGACGACGTTCGAGATCGGCGGCCCGGAGGTGATGACCTATCAGGAGATGCTCCAGCGCACGGCAGAGATCGCTGGACGGAGCGTCTACATCATTCCGGTCCCGGTGCTCACACCGACGCTGTCTTCTCACTGGCTCACCTTCGTCACGGACGTGCCTACCTCAGTCGCCAAACCCCTGATTGCGGGTCTCAAGACGCCGGTCGTCGTCGAGAACGATCGGATCAGGGAGTTCGTCGATATCGAGCCGACATCGTTCGAGACGGCTGTCCGGCGAGCGTTCAGCAGTGAATCATCCCCCTCGTCGCCGCCAGTGGAGGCCACTGGATGAGCGTCGAGTACGGCGAAGCCTGGGTCTACGAGAGTATCGTCGGCGCGATTCCGGGGCTCGATCTGTCGGACAGGGCAGCGGTCACGATCCAGCTGGTCGGCTTCGAGTTCGCGGTCCTGCTCGGTGCGCTCTACTACGATCTGTGGTACGCGGCCGCGTTCGGGACCGTTGCAGTCGGCGTCGCTGCAGTCGGTAGTGCAGTCATGCTGCGGTTCAGCCAGCGACTTCGCGCACTTGACCCGCCCGAGGCCTACCGGACCGCGCTCTTTGGCTCCAGTTTCGAGGTCGTCCTCGGGCTGGTTGCCTTCCTCGTCCTCGTCACCTACCTGTTCGTGTACGATCCGCGGACAGGGTCACTACCGCTCGTCGAACGGCTATTCGGTCCGGAGCCCCCGCTGCTCGTCGTCTTCCTCGCGTTGCTGATCGCCTGGGACGTGGCCTATCGAATCGGGACGAGCTGGTGGGCGAGCGTCGTCGCCGTCTGGCGGTCCTACACCTTCGAGTTCGATGAGCAGACAGCCCTCGCGTACCGGCAGCTCGATCTCCTCAACATCGGTTTCGCCGCGATTCAGCTGGCACTGCTCCCCTTTGTGTGGGATCGCCCGGTGCTGGCGGCGGCGCTGATCGGACACGTGGTCGCAACCGGCGGCGCGGTCGCACTGTCGACAGCACTGCTGCGGTAGCGCCAAGAAAAATAAGAGCCCTCGTCAGTTCGATTTGATCTCCTCGAACGTATCCAGAAGGTCCTCGGCCGAGTCGCCGGAATCGTATTCGATGGTGCCACGGTACTCCTCTCTGGCGTCGTCGAAGTCCGCATCGACCGTACTCGTTTTCTGCTCTCGGCGTTCGTGTTCGTCCTCGTCGTAGGCACCAAGTGACATGGTAAGTATACTCATGCTTGGGAGTGATCAGTTATCAATGTAACGGTCGTTCAGGTCCGATTCCCAGCCGAGGACAACTGGTATACCACTCCACTACCTATGTTTCTTCGTGGCGAGCCCGCTTCGATTCCGCAGATCAGACGAGCGCTGGACGGCAGCCAGAGTCGAACGTGACGTCTTCGATCCGCTGGACGCCAACCTCGGCGCACGACGTACGACCCCCCGCTTCGAGCCGACCGGCAACTGGCAGATACGCCGATACGATGTCGACAACGGTGACCTCGCGCTGTTCGCGTGGGACGACGACCACGGTTACTGGCTCGGCAACACCGAGACGCCCGAGTCCCTCTGGCGGACCGACAAGTACGGGTGGCGCAGTGTTCCGTATCAGATCGCCCGCTGGGCACAGCGGGAGTTCCTTGCGGAACTGTACGAGGAGGACCCGTGGCTAGAGCAGTACGGACATCTCTCGTGGTACTTTCTCCCTGTCTTCATGTCAAAAGACGGTCGGGAGACGACGCGGGCGTTCTTTAGCGAGCACGCCGGGGGGTTCCCGGACGCGGACAGCGAGGACGCGCTGGCGTTTTACGAGGAGTTCCTTGCGACCGGTCGGCTCGACGAGTATCGAGAGACGATGGCGGGGAAACTCGGGACCAGCGAGCTATTCGACAGAGTGCGAATGACCGCCGCCATGGGCGAGTTCAATGCCGCAAAGCTACTGATCGATGCGGGATACGAGATCACGCCCGAGATCGAGGTCGGAACGGGTCACTCACTGGACTTTCGTGCCCGATCAGCAGAAGCTGATGGGGCTGTCGAGGCTGACGGCGGGTCGGGAACGCTGGTTGAGGTGACGCGACCCCAGCCTCCGACGCGACGCAACGCAAGTACGCCGACAGCCGCCGTTCGGGAGACTGCAGGGACGAAAGCGACGGGACAGCTACGCCACAACGGGGATGCAGTCCTTCTGGTCGATTGTTCGAGCTTTCGGGACGACGAGTGGGCGGCGATCAAGGGAGAGCGTCCTGACCTTCCCCACCGCCCAGCAATCGTCTACCGGGTGCGCCCGTCCGGATCGGTCGACGGCTACGCAACGGGGACGCCACCACTGGACGTCGACGCCGTGCTGGCCAGAAGTTAGAACGAGTACTGGTCGGGCCCGTACGGACTGCCCAGCGGCGTCGGGTCACGGTCGCTGTACCCCTTGCGGCCGATCGCTCGATCGCTGACTCCGGAGTAAATGGCGAACTCGGCGTCTTCTCTGTTCTCGTACGTCTCCGAGCCGGTCCGTTCGAGGACCTCACGCAGGGTTTCATTGGAGAGATCGATCTCTTCGTCGCCGTATCGGTCGAGCAGTTCGTCGGACGTCATCGGGAACTCCGCGTCGGTGAGCAGTTCGGTCGTGTTCTTCATCGTCATCTGTTTGTGGGTGAAAGATCATTATAAATCTTCGCTATAATGTTTGGGGGGTGATGGTGCATCCATTAAAGACCTTATATTGCATCTAGTGAGTGGAGGAGACACGGCACGGCTCAAAACGTATAGAGATCCTGCACCGGCTCCATCGCGCGTGCGGCATCGAGGGCCGCTTCGGCGTCAGCTTCGGTCTCCGTCGCGAGCGGGGTATCCCCACTGGTTCGTCGTCGCGCCGCTTTGCCGTACCAGCGAGCACACTGGCGATACTGCTTCGTCTTGGTTTTTGCGCTCTCTGCGGTCCGAACCACGTTCTCGGACTCGGCGAATCGCCGCGCCGTGTCGAACCCGCTTTCTGCCTCCCCGAAGTAGTACTCGGCTTCGGCGAACGCCTCGGCCGCAACGCCCCAGTCCTCTCCCGCATACGCCGCCCGGGCGTTTTCTAGCTCGGACCGGCCGTACCGGTAGTGGTCGTGTGCCGAGCGGTATCGATCGATCGCTCCACGGTCGTCCTGAACGGAGTCAACGGCCGCTCGCACTGCCTCGATATCCGGCAGTTGATATGGATCGGCGGTCGCCCACGCATATCTGATCTCCTGTCGGTCGTCGACGACGAATACCGCCCGCTGCGAGAGACGGTTATGTCCCTCGAATTCATCGTGGAGCACGCCAAAGAGTTCGGAGACTCGACCATCGTTGTCACTCAACAGTGGGAATTCCAGGCCGTTCTGACGGGCGAACTCGAGGTGGCTAAAGGCGCTATCGGTCGAAATCCCGAGGATCGATATCTCGTCCTGGAGGTTGAACAGATCGATATCCCGGAGCGAGCAGAGTTCATCGGTACATGCTGGACTGAAATCTGCCGGATAGAATGCGAGAACGGTGAGTTGGCCTGCTGCGTACTCACTGAACGTCAGCTGTTCGATCTCTCCGCCGACCGCCGCAGGTAGCGTAAAATCGGGAGCCCTTGTTCCCTCGGTGAGCATATCTCACCGTGGGAGCGTGCCGTGTTAAGTGGTGGGGCCTAGTTACCCGCCAGTGCGTCCGCAACGCGTTCGATCGGGTGCGGTGGCTCGCCGTGCTGGGCGTCGTAGTCCGACAGCTGTGTCCGACAGGACGCCCCCGGCGCGACGACCTGTTCGCCTGGCGAGTCGTCGACCTGCCCGAACAGGATATTGCCGATCGCCTGACTCATCGAGTAGTGTTCGACCTGATAGCCAAAGGACCCAGCCATCCCGCAGCACGATGAATCCAGCGCGTCGACCTCGTAGCCTGCCCGCCGGAGCACGCCGACTGCGTGGTGGTCCTTGCGCGTTGCCTTCTGCTGGCAGTGACCGTGATACGTCAGCGACTCGGCGTCCGCGTCGAAGCTCATCCCCTGATCGAGCTCGAACCGGTCGATATACTCACAGACACCGTAGGTGTTGGCCGCGACGGCGTCGACATCCTCGCCCGAGAGCAACGACTGGTAGTCCGACTGGTACATAACCGCGTCGGACGGCTCAACGGTCACGACGTCCCAGCCCTCTGCCACGAGCGGTGCAAGCGTGTCAACGTTCTCCCGTGCAGTCGACCGGGCGTGATCGAGCATACTCTTCGAGAACGCCGGGCGACCACTGTCGGTCACGTCGTTGGGGACCCGGACGTGGACGCCTGCAGCCTCCAGCGCCTCGACTGCGGCTTTTCCGACGTGTGGGTGCGTGTAGTCGGTGTAGGGGTCGGCGATCAACAGCGCCTTTCGCTCCGCATCGGCTTCCGATACCGTGGATCCGCCGCGCGAACGCATCCACTTGCGGAACGTCCTGCGATGGAACGACGGGAGGTCGCGCTCGCGGGCGATTCCCATCACCTTCTCGGCCATCAAGTTGGTTCCCGGAAGGCTCATTGCGATGTTCGAGACTGGTGCGAACGTGCTCCCCAGTTTGAACAGCGTCTCGACGTTGGCGAAGAGCCGGTCCCGCAGCGGGATGCCCTCGCGCTGGTGATACTCATGGGTTACCTCGGCTTTGAGCTTCGCCATGTCGACGCCGCTCGGGCAGTCGTTCTTGCAGCCCTTGCAGGCGATACAGAGATCGAGCACCTCGTTGACGAACTCGTCGGTAAACAGTTCGTCGGGGAGTTCGCCGTTCATCGCGTTTCGGAGCATGTTCGCCCGCCCCCGAGTGCTCGTTATCTCCTCGTCGGTCGCCCGGTAGGTCGGACACATCGTCCCGCCAGTGGTGTCCTGGTGACCCTCACAGCCCGCACAGCCGTGACAGAGCTCTGCCATTCCCTGAAAGCCGTTCTCGTTCTCCCAGTTGAGGACCGGATCAAAGTCAGCATCGAAGCTATACTCGGGATCGAACCGGAGATTCTCGGTCGGGTCGTGATCGCCACAGACGTTCCCCGGATTGAGCAGCCCCTGTGGATCGAAGGTCGATTTTAGGTCACGGAAGACGTCCCACAGCTGGTCGCCGTAGAGTTTCCTGTTCCACTTCGTCCGCGCTCGCCCGTCGCCGTGTTCACCCGAGATGGAGCCGTCGTATTCGACGACGAGGTCGGTCAGCGCCTCGGAGATTGCCGCCATCGTATCCAGCCCGTCCTGCGTTTTGATGTTCAGAAGTGGGCGGATATGGAGAACGCCGGGCCCGGCGTGGGCGTAGTAAGAGGCAAACGTGCCATGCTCGTCGAAGACATCCTGAATGTCGGCGACGTACTCGGGCAGGTTCTCGGCAGGTACCGCCGTATCCTCGACGAACGGCCAGTGTTTGTCGTCACCGGTTCGTGAGAGGAGAATTGGCAGACCGGACTTGCGCATCTTCCAGAACTTCGCCTGCCGGTCGGGGGCGTACGCCTCCAGCGCGTCGACCGCATTTATTGGCGCGTCAGTACTTGTTGGGTTCTCCGGAGCGACTTCGGCATCGTGGGCAGGCAGGCGGTCGGCGAGCAGATTCGCCACCTTCTGTTTCCCCTCGGCGATGGAGTCTGCGTAGAACTCGACGAGCAGCGTCGAGTCAGTTCCATCGGGAAGTGTTGCAACGAGATCAGCGAACTGGCCGGTGTCCCGCGCCAGATCGAGCAAGACGTCATCCATCACCTCGACTGCGGCGGGATCGTGTTCGAGGATCGGCGCGACGTCTTCCATCGCTGAAATGACATCATCGTAGGTCAGCAGGACAACCGAGGTCTCGGACGGAATCGGTTCGAGTGACACCTCCGCCTCGGTGACGATTGCGAGGGTCCCCTCGCTGCCCGCCAACAGCCGCCCGACGTTGACCTGTCCTCGTTCGTTGACGTCCTTGACCAGCCGATCGAGGTTGTACCCCGAGACGTTGCGCTTGAGATCTGGGAACTTCGCCTCGATCTCCCCGGTGTGTTCCTCGAGGATCGCCTGGACCTCGGCGTAGATGCGGCTTTCACTGTCAGCATCTCCGGCGAGCTCGTCAAGCTCATCTACGTCGACCCAGCCGAACTCCGTCACCGTACCGTCGGCCAGCACCGTTTCGACTGATTCGATATACCCGTCCGCCTTATGATACTTTAGTGAGTGTGCGCCAGTCGTGTTG
Organism: Natranaeroarchaeum sulfidigenes; assembly: GCF_017094485.1. Taxonomy (NCBI): domain Archaea; kingdom Methanobacteriati; phylum Methanobacteriota; class Halobacteria; order Halobacteriales; family Natronoarchaeaceae; genus Natranaeroarchaeum; species Natranaeroarchaeum sulfidigenes. The sequence continues at coordinate 284,628 of NZ_CP064786.1, read as the reverse complement.
TTACCGATACAGCCACCGAGAACGCTTTTGTCGCCCCACGCCGGGTCAGGTGCGTACTTCAGGCCGTATTCCTCGAGATGATCGTTGAGGCGTGCAAGCGTGATTCCGGCTTGCGCTCGTGCGACCCGCTCGTCGGGATCGACCGAGAGGAAGCCGTTCATGTGGCGTTTGAAATCTAGCACGACCGCTTCGTTGACGGCCTGCCCGGCGAGGCTTGTCCCGCCGCCGCGGGGGAGTACTGGAATCTCATTGTCGGCACAGTACTCCATTACCGCGGCGACGTCCTCGGTCGAGCGCGGCGAGACGACGCCGATCGGGAGTTGCTGGTAGGCACTTGCATCGGTGGCGTACAGCTGTCGGCTGTAGGAATCAAACCGAACATCGCCGTCGACCCGGCTGTCGAGATCGTCTACGAGGTCAGGTCGTTCGATCCCGCTACCCTGATAATCGTAGTTGGCCCGCGGGTCGTCTGCTACATCGACGCCAGTCGTCAAACCTGATTGATAAGTATCGCTCATCGTACCCTCTGAATATCACTGACAATGTTCTTCATATACTTAAATGGGTCAAATGATACCGGTCTGTGAGAACCTACTGCCCCCTTGCGAACACGGCCGAAGTTGGAGGTTTCCCGTCGCAAAAAAACAGCGTCAGTCGCTTCTAGTGGCTACGGCGCTACTCGGGGACGAGGCCTTCGTCCTCAACGCGCATGATCGCCTCGCCATCGGCTAGGTTCGGGGCGTCGACGAGCTTGAAGATCCGCTTCGATCCCTTTGACTTGCGTAGGTACACTCGGAACGTGGAAGTGTGCCCCAGGATGTTCCCGCCGATCGGCTGGGTCGGATCGCCGAAGAAGGAGTCGGGGTTCGAGGCTACCTGATTGGTGACGAGGACGGCCGTGTTGTTCAGATCGCCGACGCGCATCAGGTCGTGGAGGTGTTTGTTGAGCTTCTGCTGGCGTTCGGCAAGCTGACCCCGGCCGACGTACTCCGCGCGGAAGTGGGCGGTCAGTGAGTCGACACAGAGGAGTCGGGTCGGGAACTCGTCGTCCTGACTCTCGCTTGCCAGTTCTTTTGCCTTTTCGGCCAGGAGAATCTGGTGGTTGCTGTTGAACGCCTTCGCAACGTGGATGTTGTCGAGGAAACTCTCCAGAAGCTCCTCCATCGCCTCGTCCTCGCCCGGCTCGCCCTCAATCCCTCTATCTTCCATCGTCGCCGCGATGATCTCGTCGTCTAGCCCACGGATCATGTCGTCGATACGCTCGGGACGGAACGTATCTTCGCTGTCGATGAAGATGGCGCTGCCGTGGAGTCCGCCGTGTTCTTTGGGGAGCTGGACGTTCACCGAAAGCTGGTGTGTGACCTGGGATTTCCCCGAACCGAATTCGCCGTACACCTCGGTAATCGACTGGGTCTCGACGCCGCCCGACAGCAGGTCGTCGACCTCCTCGATGTTGAACGAGAGCTTGCCGATCTCCTCGCGGCGTTCGAGTACCTGCGAGCCACTCTCGAAGCCACCGATGTCTGCGGCTTTTCTTGCGGCCTGAATGATATCCGAGGCCGTACTCTCACCGACGTCGGCGGTGTTGCTCAGTTCACCCGGACTGGCGACTGCCAGTCCCTGATACGAGTCGAAGCCGTTCTCCTGAAGCTTCTCTGCGGTTGCCGGACCCACGCCGGGGAGTTCCTCTAGATCCTCGTTTGCTGCCATGGATCTCCGTTGTGCCCGACCCTACATAAACCTCCGTTAACAGCATAATGAAAGTAAAACTGACTCGTAGCCTCGGTCTCATTTTGAGAAGATTCCATCCGCCCCATTCCTACACTAATATTCCTGAACAATCGGACAAGAAAAGGAAATAATATAAGTGTAGACTGGTCAGGCTATGTGTGCACGTTTGGCAAACTCCCCACACCAGACAAATTCATCCGGGGCGAGACGACACTCACCGGCGTTCAGTGACCGGTATCTCCTCTCTCCCGTGCGGAACTACTGCCACGGAACACCCATCAGACGCTACTCAATAAAGCATTATGAGCCAGAACGACAGTGGATCCGACCGCGGATCGGTTTCCCGAACGACAGGCGGCGACGTCTCACCAACCGATGAGCTCGCCCGTGATCGAGATACCGAGGGGCGGTCGTATCGGCATTACGCAAGCGAGGGTGCGGACTCGTACCATCCCGGCCAGCCCCGGATCGTCACGGTCGGCTCGGAGATCGTCAACCCGGCCTTCGTCGGTGCGATCTACGGGAGCGACCACGGAGATTTCCGGAACAGGGACCACCTCAGCCCACGGCTGCCCGTGCTTCGGCGAGATCCCGAAGAGTACGATTCCGACGACTTCGCGTGGTCGATCGCAGAGCGCCCCGAGGGTAGCACCGCGGAACTCAGTTTCTCGACGCCGACCAACGAGAACCAGCCACGCTACGACCACGGTCGCGAACACGTCACGGAGTTCGTCCCCGACGAGTCTGGCCGGTACACGCTCCGGCTCGACGCACCGGACGGGACGCACACCCAGACGATCTATGCTGTTCCCGAGCCGACCGATCCGGATGCTGGTCGCCCACGGGTCGAACTCGACGCAACGCTCGAAGGTAACGAGTTCTCCGTCGGGGCGACGCCGAAACTCGCCCCGAGCCGTGACTCGACGACGCTGCGTCTCGACGTTACGTTCCTCGTCGACGACCGTGATTCGCTTTCCGAAGACGCGATCAGCGTCAACGACACGACGGCACACATTCCGCTCGACGCGCTCGACGGCGAGTCCGCCCGGCTCCACGCCGTGGCCTACGACGGAAACCGCCCCAGCGTCGTCGATACCGTCGAGCTCTCCCCCGACGGGGACGTCTCGCTTCCGAACCGTCCCCCGTCGTGGCTCGACGACAGCGTCATATACGAGATCTTCACCCGGTCGTTCCACGGCGAGCGCGGCAAGACTGATTTCGACGTCCTCACCGATCGCGTCGAGTATCTCGACGAGCTGGGTGTCGACGTCGTCTGGCTGACGCCGGTCGTCCCCTCGGTGAGCGGGGCAATGGATCTCTCTGGAGGCGGTCCACATGGCTACGACACGCTCGATTACTTCGACGTGGCCCCCGATCTCACACCGTCTGGAACGACACCGATCGAGGCCTACAGGCAGTTCATCGAGGCCTGTCACGACCGAGATATCAGGGTGCTGTTCGACCTCGTCGCGAACCACTGCGGGCGCGATCACGAGTTCTTCCAGGCGTCGATCGAGGAAGCCACGGATCGGGCAGGCAAGTGGCCCCACGTCGAATCGTGGGACGACGAGTCGAAGTACTACGACTGGTTCCATCGCGTCCACCAGTCCCGCTACGACGGGGCGGGCGAGCAGGTCGAACCCGAACCACGAGTGACCGGGTTTTACGACCATCTCCACATGCCCAACTGGAACTACGACAACCTCGCCGTCCGCGAACATATGCTTGCAGTCGCGGACTTCTGGTCCGGCGAGATCGGCGTCGACGGCTTCCGGTGTGATATCGCGTGGGGCGTCCCCCACGACTTCTGGAAGGACGTCCGCGAGGTCGTTCGAGCGAACAACAGCGAGTTTCTCATGCTCGACGAGACGATTCCCCACGACGCCTCGTTCGCGGAAAACGAGTTCGACGCGCACTTCGACACCGCCGAGTACACCGAGACAGCCCACGCCGTCGCCCGCGGTGAGGTCGAGGCGTTCGAGCTACTCGAAGCCGTCAAAGCGCGCACTGACAAGGGCTTTCCGGACTACACACGCCTGCTCAACGCCACCGAGAACCACGACGAAAAACGCCTGCTCAACGAGGCGATCCACGCCGGGGCGTACGATGATCCGGAGAGCGTCCAGCGTGCCTGCTGGGCCGCGGGCGTCGCGCTACCGGGCGTCCCCTTCGTCTACTACGGGCAGGAACGGGCGATCAGCCGCCACGGCGAGAATCGTCACCTCGGTCCGTGCGACCCACGTGAAAACGACGTGCGCCCCGGCGGGATGCAGCGCGCGTTCATGAACTGGGACGAGTACGACGAAGATCACTTCCAGTTCTACAAACGGCTCATCGATCGGTACCACGATCTCGACGCGCTCAAACCCGCCGCAGAACTGGAAGACGTCTGGCACCAGTCCACGGACAACGTCCTCGCGTTCGGCCGGGACGCGAGCGACCTCGACGACGTCTCGGGGCCCGAGCGCGTTGTCGCGATCGTCAACTTCGAGGACGGCGACCCGGCGCAGGTGCAGCTCCCGGCTGCGGTCGACACGACGGACGTCATTACCGACGAGGACGTCGCCGTCGAGCACAATGGTACAACCACGACCGTCAAGGTCGAGACGATCGCTGTCCTCGAAACGCCGACGTTCGACCCTCTCGGCGAGACGGTCGTCGAGTGGCGAAACGACAGCAAGTACCGGCGGCGCAACGCCTACGACATGCCAACTCACGAGACGTTCGACGAGGCGTGCTTCGACCTCCAGCGCTTCGAGGTCCGCGAGTTCGCCGACAGCTACCAGTTCGTCTTCGAGTTCGACGCTATCGAGAACGTCTGGAACCGTGATCGGGGCTTCTCGCTCCAGTTCCCACAGGTGTACGTCCGCGATCCCGACGCCGAGTATGGGGCGCTCAACGCCGCCGCTGGCGTCAACGCCACGTTCGAGTCGGTGTATCAACGCCGTGTGCTCGCTCGACCCGAGGGCCTCGTCAGCGTCGAGACGGGCCACGGCTCGCTAATCGGTACTGGAGGCGCGGAGACGCTCACCGACCGTGACGCCATCCTGGTCTGGGCCAGCAAAGACGATTTGCCGGACCCACGAACCGTCGAGATCACCCCGCTGGTTGCGGGCTACGACGCAAAACACAAGTATGACGTTCGCCAGACGACCACGAAGGCGACCGACTGGACGTTCGGCACCGGCCAGATCGAGGGGACGCCCCCGAACGTCCTCGATCTGATCACCCCTGCGGGTGTCGACCGCGACGACGCGCTCGCTCCCTTTGTCGACGGCGTGGCGCGAATTCCGTTCCGTTCGGTCGACTGATCGCTCACTCCCAGGGGTGGCGGCCCTCACTCGGCCACAGCGGGTACCAGTACTCCTTGTCCGGTTCGATCTCTAGCTCGCCGTCGAGAACGCTCTGTAATTTCAACTCGACCTGATTGTCCCGCTCGTGGGCCGCCCCCGGCGTCGGCGCGAACGGGTAGAACGTCCCCCGGCGGAACGAGTAGATCCAGTCGCCGGGCTGACCCTCTCGCTCGAAGGCGAAGACCGCCGCGAGCAGGCGTGAGCCGTAGCCCTCCTCGATGAACGTATCCGCCGCGAAGTAGACGTTCGTCACCAGATCCTCGAAATCGTCGTCGTCCTGGAAGACCACCCAGCGGTAGCCGTGATCGTCGTCGACAAAGCGGGAGACGGTTCCGGTCTCGGCTTCTCCCTCTGCGAGGATCGACCGGACATCGCTGACCGTACCCGCGAACTCGTGGCTGTTGACGTCGCCGAAACACAGCGCCGCATAACCGGTCGGCTCGAAGCCGAGGTTCGCCTCCATCGTCAGGTAGGCCGTGCTCATCCCGAACAGATCGTCGGGGTCGGCGTCGCTCGTGGCGTCTCGTTCGGCGCGAACTCCCAGCACGCTCCGGATGCTGTCGAGCAGTCCCATTGGTGGTGAGTTTGTCGCCGTGGACATAATCCTGACCGTTCCCGGCGTGAAACCCAATCGCTTTTGAGAGGCGACCGGTTACGAGTGGGTGAGGGCACGTAGCTCAGTCCGGATAGAGCGTCGGACTTCTAATCCGACGGTCGTGGGTTCGAATCCCATCGTGCCCGCTAATTCTGCGACGAACGGACGTGAGGAGCGAATCAAGGACCGCGTGGGATTCGAACTAGACAGGGCGCGCACAGCGGAGCGAGCACGTCCTGGCGTAGTTCAAATCCCATCGTGGCTGCTCATTCTCTTCGATCATTCGCGGCCACGATGATGTTCGCAAACAAACCACCTTTGCTCACTCCCATCGTGCCCGTTCACTCCTTTCCGTCGTTCACTCCCACGATGATGTTCGCAAACAAACCACCTTTGCTCACTCCCATCGTGCCCGTTCACTCCTTTCCGTCGTTCACTCCCACGATGATGTTCGCAAACAAACCACCTTTGCTCACTCCCATCGTGCCCGCTTCTACGAGGAGCAGACGAGGCACCGAGTGCGGCGTTCGAGAGTAGCCCGCAGAAAAGAGAGTGCGGGCTGTCGCGACGTGCTGTCTACTCGCGATCGGACGGGACAGCTACGACAGGCCGATCAGCGTTCAACAGCAGCGACTGTGTAACGCTCCCGAACACTGCCTGCCCGAACGGTGGCCGCTTTCGCGCACTCACGACGATGTAGGCCGCATCCTGTGCTTTGCTGTACTCGATTAATTCCTCGACAGTGTTCCCTGCCAATCCAACGGGCTCGAACTCGTCGACACCATCGACGTCATCCGCAATCTGGCGTGCCATCTGACGAGCTTTCTGCGTAGAGAGGTTCCGTTCGTGGTCCGCGTCGTACCCGCCTTCCGGACTCGGGACGCCAACGTCGCCGACGTGGACGACGTGAAGGCTGACACCCGCGTCGTCAGCAAGTGTCCGCGCCGCTCGAATTACGGCCTGTGCTCGCTCCGACTGATCGACTGCGGCAACGACAGGCATACCAGAACTATGACCATATCAGATATTAACTGGCGGTGGTTAATGTCATCCAAAAAATAAAAATGGTTACGGGAATCGGTCGGCTCGAGTCTGAACCACCGGTTTCAATCCCTGCCCCCGCCGTATATACTCTACACCGTGGTGGCCGTACACGTCATGTACGAGATCCTGATGCCGATCGATACCAGCGAATCGCGGGGACGAAAGCAGGCGGCGTTCGTCACGGCGCTCCCCGGAGCGAGCGAGTCGATCCACGTCTCATTGCTGTACGTCTTCGACGACGAGAACAAGGCGGAGACGACAGCACCGCGCCAGCTGAGCGGCGGGAACGCGGCATTCAAACGCCTGCGGGAGGCCAACGTGGGAATCGAACAGGTCTCCCGGATCGGCAAGCCCGCCGAACAGATCGTCAGTGTCGCCGAGGAGCTAGACGCCGACCTGCTCGTGCTGGGTGGGCGGAAACACTCGCCGGGTCGGTCGGCACTGTTCGGCAGCGTCACCCAGTCGGTGATCAGACAGACCGAGCGACCGGTGACGGTGACTGGCGGGGAAGCCGCGGAGACGTGATCGGCGGTCAGACGTCGGAGCGGTCGTCGGGTTCGAGTTCTCGATACAGATAGTACGAGTAAATGACAGGTCAGGGAATCATATAAACAGGATGTCGACGCTCCGGCCTGCCCGCGCTGTGTTACAATGCAATTTTGTATACAAGAAGCACAGACTTCGAGATGAGCAGAGTGGCGACGCGGGTTTTTTGTCGTCCCACCGGGAATCGACTGCCATGGTTCTCGAACTCGTCGTGAGCGGCGTCGTCGGATTCGTGCTCCTCGTCGGTGCCTCGTACGTCGGCACGACGATGGCGCTTCGCGGGTTCTTCGGACGCGACAGGTACTCGTACAAACACAAACCGCCCAGCGAGAGTTCAGAAAAAAGAGGCCCTGACGAACGATAACCGATTCGTTACTGCTCTTTTGCGCCGGGGTTCGTCACCGCACCGTTGGCCGCCGAGCCGAACAACCGGCCGTACTTGGCCATAACGCCGTTGGTGTAGTTCGGCTCTGGTTCCTCGCGCTCGTCGAGACGACGTTCGATCTCCTCGTCGGAGACGTCAAAGGCGAGGGTGCGCTCCTCAACGTCGATCGTCACGATGTCGCCGTCTTCGAGTGCGGCGATGGGACCATCGGCCGCGGCCTCGGGGGCGACGTGGCCGATCGAGAAGCCACGCGTCGCCCCCGAAAAGCGCCCGTCAGTGAAGAGCGCGACGTCCTCGGCGTGGCCCTGCCCCGCAACGGCGCTCGTGACGCCGAGCATCTCGCGCATGCCGGGGCCGCCCTGTGGCCCCTCGTTTCGGATACAGATTGCGTCGCCCGCTTCGACGTGGCCCTCCTGGACGTACTTCATGGCCTCTTCCTCGTTCTCGAAGACGCGGGCGGGGCCCTCGTGGCGGAGATCCTCCTCGCCGGTGACCTTGAGCACCGCGCCGTCGGGGGCGAGATTACCGGTGAGGATGCGGATCGCGCCCTGTTCGTTTTTGGGGTCGTCGACCGAGTAGAGGTAGTCGACGTCGAGGTCATCGAGGGAAGGGAGATCCATCGCGTCGAGCTCCTCGCCGATGGTGTTGCCCGTCACGGTCAGCGCATCGCTGTGGAGCAGTCCGGCCTCGTGGAGCGCGTTGAGAACGACCGGGACGCCGCCGACCTCGTGGAGGTCGTTCATGACCTTCTCGCCGCCGGGCTGGAGGTCGGCGATCTTCGGCGTTTTCCGGCTGATTTCGTCGAACTCCTCGATGTCGAGGTCGATGTCCGCCTCGGCGGCCAGCGCCAGCAGGTGGAGCACGGCGTTGGTCGAGCCGCCGATGGCGACCTGCAGGGCGATGGCGTTCTCGAAGGACTCCTTGGTGAGGTAGTCGGAGGGACGTCGACGTTCCCTGACGACCTCGACGGCGAGTTCACCAGCCTCGCGGGCAACCTCGTAGCGTTCGTCGGCTTCGGCGGGCGCACTGGCGCTGCCAAGCGGCGCAAAGCCAAGCGCCTCGCTCAGGGAGGCCATCGTGTTGGCGGTGAACATCCCACCGCAAGAGCCCGCGCCGGGGCAGGCGTGACGCTCCATCTCGTCGAGTTCCTCCTCGCTCATCTCGCCCTCGGCGACCGCGCCGACGCCCTCGAAGACGTTCTGGATCGTCACCTCGCGGCCCTCGTGCTCGCCGGGCATGATCGAACCGCCATAGAGGAAGACCGACGGCAGATCGGTGCGGATCATCGCCATCATCATGCCGGGCATGTTCTTGTCACAGCCGCCGATGGTGACGAGGCCGTCCATGTGCTCGCCGAACGCCACCAGCTCGACGGAGTCGGCGATGATCTCGCGGGAGGTCAGTGAGGCTTTCATCCCCTCGGTACCCATCGAGATGGCGTCGCTGATCGTGATCGTCCCGAACTCGATCGGCATCCCATCCGTCTCGTCGACGGCGTCGTACGCACTCTGTGCCACGTCGTCGAGGTGGACGTTACACGGCGTGATGTCCGCCGCAGGGTTCGCCACACCGATCATCGGCGCGGAGAGGTCATCGTCGTCGTAGCCCATCGCCCGAAACATCGCACGGTGGGGCGCTCGTTCGACCCCTTCGGTCACTTCGCTGCTCGGAAGCTCGGGGTCTTTTTCGCCGCCCATCGTCTCCTTGCTCATACCTCGTAGGTTCGGCCCGGGAACCTTAAGTCACTATATCCGAACGTCTTCGGCTGCTCGTGGGGCCGTCCGGCGTCCCCGTCTCCGGTGTCGAAACGCCCTTGCCAGCCGCGACGCTATCCCGACGCATGGCGACGGTACGTACGGCGGCGCGCTTGCACTTTGGTTTTGGGAACCTGTCGCTCGCCCACGCGCGCCTGTACGGCGGCGTCGGCGTGACGCTCGACGCACCACGACTGGTCGTCGAAGCCGACCGTGCCGCACCCGTGACTGTTACCGACGAAACCGGAGCTTCCGAGTCCTTCCGAAGTACTGTCGAGTCCTACGCCGAGCGCGCTGCAGACCTGCTGGATGTCGATGGCGCTGCCCTCACCGTTCACGAGCGACTGCCACGCCACGTCGGACTGGGCAGTGGGACACAGCTCGCGCTCGCCGTCTACGCCGCGACGGCGGCCGCCCACGACCGGCCGGTCGACGTCCGGGAGGCGGCCCCGGCGCTGGGCCGTGGCGGGCGAAGCGGGATCGGTGTCGCCGGGTTCGAGTCCGGCGGGTTTCTTGTCGACGGCGGCCACCCGACGAGTCAGTTCACGACCGACCGGCCCGCTGACGGCGAGTGGACTGTCCCGCCGGTGATCGCCCGTCACGAACTCCCCGAGGACTGGCGATTCGTACTCGTGCTTCCGGACGCCGAACCGGGCCGTAACGGCGACAACGAGGACGCCAGTATGCGAGCGGTTGTCGAGTCCGCCGATCCTGCGCTGGCCGACGAAATCAGTGCCGTGCTGACGCGCCGGGTACTCCCCGCGGCCGCGCTGGGGCGTCGCCAGGAGTTCGGGGCGGCCCTCGCCGAGATCGGGCGGCTCAACGGCGCGTGGTACACCGACGCACAGGGTGGCGTCTTCCGGCCACCAGTGGGACGGATCGTCGACGAACTCGGGACGCATCCGGCGATCGATGGGGTCGGCCAGTCCTCGTGGGGGCCGACGGTGTACGGCCTGACCCACATCGATGCGGTCGAGAGCGCGCGTGCGGCGGGCCGGGACGCGCTTGCCGTGGCTGGCGTCGACGGTGACGTGCTGGTCGCTGGGCCACGGAACTCCGGCGCGACGATAGAGCGGTGACCGCGCGGAGTGAGCCGCACAGCCACTGGCGCAACGCCTAACAGGCCGGACCGAGAGATGCAGGTATGTCGCGTATTCCGTTCGGTATCTCGCAGTTCGACAGGACGATCGGCGGCGGCGCACCCTCGGGCAGCGTCGTCCTGCTGGCCGGCGAGGTCGGAGCCGGTGCCCGTGAGTTCATCTATACTACTGCTGTCATGAACGGACTCGCGCGAGCGGACCAAGAGCAGTTCGATCTGTACTACGGTGATCTACACGACCGTGCACGACTCCCCGAGGAGGTCCATTACCTCTCCTTTACCAGCACCGAAGGCCCTCTGCTCGATGAGATGCGTCACACGCTCGAGGCCGACCTGGTGGAGACCGGTACCGGGCCACTACGCTTTGGTGACCTCTCCGAGGAGTATTTCCAGTTGAGTCCGGTACCCTCCGAGTGGTACTCCGAGCGCACTCGCAGCATTACGTCCCTCGGCCAGGACACCGATACCGACGATGTGCTCGACGCGATGGGGGACTATCTGACCGATCACGCCGCTGGCAGCCTCGTGGTTGTCGACTCCGTGACCGACCTGATCAGCGCTGCTGGCAAGGTGATGGACTGGACCGACATCACACTCCTGCTGAAGGGCCTGGAGAAGGCTGCAAACCAGTGGGGAGGGTTGATCCTGCTACACGTTACGCTCGATACGCTCTCGGACACTGAACTCGGGCAGTTGATGGACGCCACGAACGGCACCTTCCTGTTCGAGTGGGAAAGCGGGGGAAGTGAGCGGGATCGGACGATGGTCGTCAAGCAGTTCCGGGGCGTCCTCTCACGACTGGAAGACGAGAATATCGTCCGGTTCGAGACGGACATCGGCGACACTGGCTTCGACATCAGCGACGTCCGAAAGATCCGGTGAGATGAACAGACAGCGATCTAACATATTCTCCCACCGAACTATTAAGACTCTCCTTTGACAAGTAGGGGTGAATGGCCAGCGACGATTCACGTGGCGGGAAGACGATGATCGAGCTCCCCAGCGACGTGTACGACTGGCTCGACGAGGCCCACCACGGTGACGTCGATGCCGTCGCTCGACGACTGCTCGACGCGCACCGACAGCTCGCTGCCGGGGGAGAGCCGATCGCCCCATCCGGCGACTCGGACGATAGTCGGCCCGTTACCGAAGCTGAACTCGATGAGCGTCTCGCCGATCTCGACGCGACGATCGACGAACTGATCGAGGACGTCCGCAAACGCGTGATTCAGCTGAAGCGAGAAACCGACGCAAAAGCGCCCAGAGACCACGATCACGAGGAGCTCCGCGAGCGTCTCGACGGAGTCGAGGGACGGGTCGCGGATGCCGAGGGGCAGGCCGAATCGGCGGCCAAGCGTGCGGCCGACGCCGAGTCCTCGCTCGCCGCTGGCTTCGAGAACTACGAGGAGATCCTCACCTACCTCACCGAGGAGACCGACCTGCTTGCTGATCGGGTCGACCTGCTCGCCCGCGCCGTGATCGATCTCCGCTCCGAGGTGGAGACGGTTGCCGCCGAGCGCGCCCGGCGGGAGGCGGTCGACGAGCTAAAACGGGCAGCCAACCAGCAAGGCGTCCGGACGGCCGAGTGTGACGCCTGCTCGGCATCGGTCGATATCGCCCTGCTGGCGAAACCGCGCTGTCCGCAATGTACCGAACGGTTTGTCGATGTTTCGGCGGGCGGGCGGTTTTTCAGACCGAACGTGCTCGAAACTGGTGACCCGCCCGCACTGACCAGTACTGACGAACCGGACGACCTCGGCGCGGAACTCGACGCCGCGTTCGAGGAGGAGACCGACGATGCACCCGATTGGGAGCCGCCGGGTGAGCCCAATGGCTGAGGACGGTTCATCCGAGGATCTGCACGATGAGTTACAGGACTTCTCTGACGATCTACCCGACGAGCTACACGATCCCCCAACGCTCCGCCCGGATGACGAGTCGGCTCCGGCGCTCGAATCACACGCCGATGCCGGGACTGATGAGTCCCCATCGGGTCGACAGGGGCCGCTTGAGGACCTCGCCGACAAACTGGGTCGACGCCGCGAGGAACGTACAGAGGGCGAGTACGACGATCTGTTCGTCTCCGAGGACGTCGGCGACCTCGACAGCGATCTCGTCTGGGAGGAGCTCGAAACTGGCGGCGTCACAGTCGAACCGAAGCTCGGGACCGAGGAGTACGTCGTTCCGACATCGAGCTACTGCGAGACGTGCGAGTACTTTTCTGCACCACCCGAGGTAGCCTGCGGGCACGAGGGGACCGAAATCACCGACATGGTCGACATCGAACACTTTACCGTCCGGAACTGCCCGAAAGTCGCCGAGGACATCGCACTCGGCGAGTTCGACGCCGGGGGCGAGTAGTTTTTCCCGTCGGTTGTTCTATCCCAATCTATGCAGTTCTGTGACGAGTGCGGTTCGATGATGCGCTCACAGGGCGACCGAATGGTCTGTTCGAACGACGACTGTGGCGCGACTGACGAACAGGACGAAGAGCTTGCCGCACAGTTCGTCTCCACGGACGAGCAAAGCGGCGACGAACTGATCGAGACCGAAGAGGGGGCGAGCTTCGAGGGGAAACCCACGCGAGAGGACATCAACTGTGATCGATGCGGCCACAACGTCGCGTGGTACACGATCAAACAGACCGGCTCCGCGGACGAACCACCCACACGATTTTTTAAATGCAAGGAGTGTGGCCACCGGTGGCGCGAGTACAGCTAGCGATCGGCTCAAAATACTTACTCGCTCCAGAGTAATATTACCAGATTTATATCCCCCGAGAGCAAACAGTGTAGTTGTATGTCCGAATACTTCCCGGAAGTTCCCCACATCGAGTACGAGGGGCCCGACTCCGACTCGGAGCTGGCGTTCGATTACTACGACCCCGACAGGCAGGTCGGCGACAAGACGATGAAAGAGCACCTGCGCTTTGCCGTCTCGTTCTGGCACGCCTTCACCGGCGACGGCTCCGACCCGTTCGGTGCGCCGACGATGCAGCGTCCGTGGGACGACATCGAGGACCCGATGGAGAAGGCCGAAGCGCGCATCGAGGCCAACTTCGAGCTACTCGACAAGCTCGGTGTCGATTACTTCTGTTATCACGACCGCGACCTCGCACCGCGCGGCGACACCATCGAGGAGTCCAACGAGAACCTCGACGAGATCGTCCCGCTGATCAAAGAGAAGATCGACGAGACGGGCATCGGGGTGCTCTTTGGCTCCGCCGAGCTGTTCGCCGAACCCAAGTACGCCGTCGGCGCGGCGAGTTCGCCCAGCGCGGACGTCTTCGCCCACGCCGGTGCGCAGGTCAAGAAGGCGCTGGAAGTCACAAACGAGCTCGGCGGCGAAGGGTTCTGTCTCTGGGGCGGCCGTGAGGGCTACAAGACCCTGCTCAACACCGACATGGGCCTCGAACAGGACAACGTCGCTCGCTTCCTGACGATGGTCGCGGACCACGCCGACGAGATCGGCTTCGAGGGCCAGCTCATGCTCGAACCCAAGCCGAAGGAGCCGATGAAGTTCCAGTACGACCACGATTCGGCGACGATCCACGCGTTCCTCCAGAAATACGATCTGGACGACCGCTTCACGCTCAACATCGAGACCAACCACGCGACGCTCGCGGACCGACCGTTCGCCCACGAACTGCGCTACGCGCGGCTCAACGACATACTCGGCAGCATCGACGCCAACCAGGGCGACAAGCTGGTCGGCTGGGACACCGACGAGTTCCCCTTCAGTCTCCGCGACCACACGCTCGCGATGTACGAGATCCTGCAGAACGGCGGGATCGCGCCCGGCGGGATCAACTTCGACGCGAAGGTACGCCGCGAGTCCTTCGAGCCCGTCGATCTCGCCCACGGCCACATCACCGGGATGGACACCTACGCCCGCGCACTCGAAGCCGCCCACGCGCTCAAAGAGAGCGGCGAACTCGAGGAGTTCATCGACGAGCGCTACAGCAGCTACGACGAGGGGATCGGCCAGAAGATCGTCGAGGGCGAGGCCGACCTCGCCGACCTCGAGGAGTACACCCTCGAAAACGACGTTCCCCATCCGGAGTCCGGTCGCGAGGAGAAGCTCAACGCCCTGCTGAACCGCTACATCCTCGAAGTCTGATCGTTCGCTGATCAGCTCCGCTTCGTTCGGTTTTTCGCCACGTCAGTCGTCCGCGAGAGCGAGTGGAACGGGATCTCCGTCCTCTGGTGTCGATCGGTCCGAAACAGCCGTCCAGTTCAGGTTTCCGGCGTACTCGAACGCACGGTTGTCCTCCTGTGGATCGACGACGGTCAGCGAGAGCCAGCCGTTGTCCAGCAGCTTGGCGACATCGTCGTGATCGGCGAGGATCTCGGTCACGCGGTCGACGGGTGCGTGAACGACCGCTGAGAGTCGCAGTGGCTGGTGGTGTGGGTCGTCGTCGGTCGCCTTCAGCGACTGCAGGGGGAGGCCACCCATCAGGTCGCCGCCGTTGCCCTGGACCACGCCTACGTTGCCGACCGGATTCTGGGTGACCTTCGATCCGCTGCCGAAGACCGCGTTGTCGACGGTCGCAAAGTAGTACTGGTTGTTGATCCACTGCGTGACCACGAGGGGTCCTGCGAAGATGGCTTCGAGAGCATCGCCGTCGGGATCGGCCGACCAGTCGTATGAGTGGAGGAAGGCCCGCCCGCCAAGGTCCGCGTCGGCGGTGAGCCCACGCGGCCCGATGACGAACGCCGCGTTGCCCGCAAGCCCCCACTCAGGACGAGTTTCGGCCCAGTCGTGTGCGCGTCGTTTCGTCTCCGAGACGGCATCCTCCTGCCGGGCTGCAGGCATGGTCGCGGCGCGTTCCGCGGCGGCGCTCTCGCGGGCGCTTTCCAGATCCGAGTTGAGCGTCTCCAGATCCTCGGCGTGACTCTCCGGAACCGGCCCCTCGAACAGCGTGATCTCGTCTGTCGTCGTGTTGTGCTCGGCCGCGACGAAGACGGTATCTTCTGGAATGTCGAATCCGCGCTCGCGCAGATCGTCTTTGACCGCTCCACGGTTACAGATCTGGGCGAGGACACGGGCGTTCGGGCCGCCGGCGTTGCCCGCACAGGCACCACAGTCGAGGCTCGAATCGAACGGGTTGTTCGTCGTGTGCGCGGCGTGGCCAGTGAAGACGACCAGCCGGGCGAACTCGGACCAGCCCATCAGCTCGAACGCGGTCGCGGCGTACTCGACTTGCTGATCGTGGGTCAGTCCCTCCTGAAGGCCGTGATCGTGGCTACAGCCACCGTCGGACGACAGATCCGCCTCACAGAAGTCGCCAGTGTGAGGGAGCCGCTCGCGGACACGATCGGCAAGGGAGGCTAGCTTGGAGGGGAACAGCGTTCGGGTGGCGAGTGCGGAGCCGTAAGCGCCGCCGGCTCCTTCGACGAAGGTGAACGCGGCAACGGCGTTGGTCTTCAGCGTCTCGAAGTGATCGTGGATCGCGCGGGCACCACCCGTCCAGTGCGAGTACGTCTCCTCTTCGTCGTCAGCCACCGGCAGATCGACGACGTGATGTTTCGGGTCGACGATCGGCGGACAGGCCTTCGAGGCAGCCTCCGTGCCGTAGCTCTGGTGTTGCATCGGGATCCCGAAGAAGCCGGCGTAGCCGTGGGTCTCATAGTTACCCTGGGATTCGATGTGTCGGCGGATGATCTCCGAGCGTGTGTCGATACAGAACACCATCTGGGCAGTCGGCCGGGTGGAGTCGTCGTTCCCGGCCGAGGTGTCGATCGTCTCGATCAGGGAGTCGCGGTAGCTACGCTCCCAGGCAGTCAACCACCGATCGGCTACCGGTGGCGTTCCGTCGTCTCCGGTGTCGGCGTTCTGGTCGGGGTCTTCCTCGACGGCAGCCGGATCGAGCGGCGCGTCCAGCAGGTCGGCGATCGTCACCCTGACGGCGAGGTACTGCTCGATGGTGATCGGATGTGTCTGCTGCCAGGAATCATGGTCGTCGCTGGCTCGCTGTTTGACGAACCCGGTCCAGCCGGGGAGAGCCGCGAGCTGGTGTTCACAGATCGCGCCCCAGCGGTCACGGGGGTACCTCCCGATAATCGACTCGAGGGCGTCAGTCGCAGTCGTCGGAAGGTCACCGGGGTCGGAGCAGCCGGGGAGGTTGCCGTCGTACGGTGCGAGCTGTCGCCAGGCGGCGTAAAATCCCGCCTCGCGGTTCGGCATCGACCACGTCGCCTCGCCCTGATCGAGAAAGACCGCGAGCCACTTTGTGACGAGACGGTCGACATCGTCGGTCGCGTCGGCGGTTCGGGCCGTTCGTTTCTCCTCATGTTCGGCCATCTCATCGAGCAGGGTTTCGGGATCCGCGTCGTACTCGCCGAGTTCGTCGTCGAGGATCTCGGGATCGATACGCTCTGTCTCCCAGGCTCGACGGAACACCGAGGGATGGGGATAGCCCCGACCGCCGAACAGCTCGGTCGCCTCGTCGACGGCCTCGTGGAACGGCCTGTCCTCGAATCCGGCGAGCGGGTTCGCGGTGACAAACGAGTGGATCGGCCACACCGCCCCGATGCGCTCGGCCGCCTGCTCGATACTGTCGGTGAGCGATTCCGTCTCGATGGTGCTGGCAGTAGTCGTCATTTGGTGTACTCCGTTCTGGTGGTCAAGACGGTGTCAGCGCCCGGCTGGGTACGGTTCAGCAGCCAGACGTAGAGCCGGCCACTGCGACGGTACCAGCCGAGTTCGGTCACGAGGTACCCGCCGAGGAACAGCGCCACGACGATGTAATGGGCGATCGTCAGCTCGGTCGCCGCGAACGCCATCGGGACGCCGGCGACGATCGTCGAAACGGCGTTAAACGCCAGCCCGTAGCCAGTGATCGCCACGAGGACGATTCCCGGAATGGCGGCGTACCTGACCGCAGTCGGGATCGACGACCTGTGGATGATATCCCGCGCGGCAGTCAGCGTGGTCAGCACGACGACGATCGTCAGGATGAACGCGCTGTCGAGGGAGGGTGCGGCTGCCTCACCCACCAGGAACAGCGGGTCGGCTTTTCCGGTGAGGAACATAAAGAGTGCTCCGCCACCGATGGCGGTAAGCAGGCTGATCGTGACCCCGATCAGCTCCGGTTCCGGACGGCGGTGAGAGGAGGGCGATTCGTGCTCGACGGTGGCTCCCGCAGAGAGGAAGAGGTAGGCCTTGTAGAACCCGTGCAGGATGAGGTGGGCGATCGCCGCGGCGAAGAATCCAAGCCCACACTGCATGATCATAAAGCCCATCTGGGCCATCGTCGAGCTTCCAAGTTCGCCCTTGACGTCGGTCTGGACCAGCAACATGGCCTGCCCGAACAGGGCGCTGATTGCGCCGACGATGACGATAATCGACATGACAGCCAGCTCCACGGAGACGACTGGGGCGAACCGGGTGAGCAAGATCGCCCCGGCGTTGACGAATCCGGCGTGCATGAGCGCCGAGGCGGGCGTCGGCGCTGTCATCGAGGACAGCAGCCAGGTGTGAAACGGAAAGAGCGCGGACTGGATGATCGCCGCGACGACGAGGCCGACAGCGGCGACACCCACGAGCGTCGTCGATGCGCCGTCGACGGCCGCTATCTGGGCCGAAATCGTCGCTTCGCCGGTCAGCGTGAACAGTAGAGCGAGGCTTGCGCCGAGGATCAGGCTACTGGTCACGAAGTAGTTCCTCGCGAGGCTGGCCGCTTCGCGCGCCTGTGTCCAGTTCCGGACGTGACCGATGAGTTCAGCCATGATCAGCCCCATCGCCAGCCACGCGCCGACGAACAACACGACGTGATTCGCCGCCACCAGCGTCATCACGACGAGCGTGAACCCGAAAATACACAGGTAAAACCGTTCGATGTCGCGATCACCGGCCATATACCGGCGAGAGTAGCTGTGAACGATTCCACTGAAGAACGTGACTGTCACCCACATCACGACGGTGAGTCCGTCGATGGCGACCAGTCCCGCCAGCTCCGGCGTCCCGTCAGTCAACTGGTATGCGGCGAGCGCACCGATCGCCAGTACCCACAGGAGCCACACGGTCCACGTAAGCGCGGCCGGTATGCGGGACGGCTCTGTCGTCTCGTTCGGAAGCGATCCTACGATCGTCGACTGTTCGTGTTCTACCATCGTTTGAGCGTGCTCGACTGACAACTGTCATCATCGGTCTCCCCTCCCGACCGTGGATGACAGGTATCGGTCGTACCTGTGTCCCAATACGAACAGTTCGTGTATTAAATCCTTCTATACTACCAAATCGTTCTGAATAAGGTCTTTAAGGAATATAACGTTCGTGGGGCGGAGGCAGTCGTCGAACGGCACTCGTAGCGGAGCCAGAGACGTCGAGACCGATCCAGTCTTCTCACCCGAGACAACTACTCCTGCCGTTCGCCCCCGGTCTCGAATCCCTCGAACGGCGTCGTCTCGTGGCTCCTGACGAGCACCTCGTCGGTGACGGTTAGTCCCATATCCAGGAGTTCCTGAGCGACTGGCGTGATATCACTGTCCGACTCTCCGACAGCCGTTACCAGCAGATTCTCGCTACCCGTGACCAGTTCCTGCACCGATACGACGCCATCGATATCGAGGATCTCCGTGATGTGTTCCCCTCGCTCCGGAATCGGGGCGGTACAGTACAACAGCATTCGCAGTGGGAACCCCGATCGCTGATAATCTACTTCGGCGGTATATCCTTTGATGACCTCCTCGCTTTCGAGCCGCTGGATCCGTTTGCGGACAGTACTGTCGGACACTCCAGTTCGCTCGGCGATATCGCCAGACGACATATTTCGGGCGTCCCCCTGCAGTGCGTGGATGATCGCCTTGTCCACGTCATCGGTATCGTTGGTCACCATGCCCGTACGTCGTACGTACTCCACAATGGAACTTTGGCTCTCTGGCCGCGTCACGACGGCGCACCGTTCCGGAGCGTTTTAACCCCAGGGAGGATATTCGTGAGATATGCGACTGCACGACAGGGACGTCCGACAGGACGTGCGGGAACTCGGTGCACTGCTCGGCGACGTACTGGAAGACCAGACGTCCCGGGAAGCCTTCGAGACTGTAGAGATGCTGCGTACGTCCGCGATCGACTATCGGGACGGCGAACTGGACTCTCGTGAAGCGCTTCACGAGGAGCTAAACGGGTTGACACCCGAACGCGAGAGCATCGTTGCGCGCGCATTCACCACGTACTTCGAGCTAATCAACCTCGCAGAGGAGCGCCAGCGCGTCCGGGCGATCCGGACCGCATCTCACGAGGAAACGCTCGAGGACAGCCTCGAAACGGCTGCCAAAGAGCTCGACGAACTGGACGACGACGAGCTGGAACAGGTGCTCGATGACGTTCTCATCGAGCCGACCTTCACCGCACACCCGACCGAGGCCCGGCGCAAGACCGTGAAATCGAAGCTCCGCTCGGTGGCGAACCACCTCGAAACGCTCGACGAGCGACGGCTCACCAACAAGGAAAAAGGGCAGGTCGAGCGGGATATCGATGCAGAGGTCACGAGCCTCTGGCAGACGCCACAGGTCAGAGACCGAAGCCCCGAGCCGGAAGACGAGGCCCGGAACGTCCAGTGGTACCTCGAAAACACCCTGTTCGACATCGTCGGCGAGGTCTACGACGAACTGGAAGACGCCTTCGAGGATGAGCTCGGCGAGGAGATCGATATCCCAAAGCTCGTCGAGTTCCGTTCGTGGGCCGGCAGTGACCGCGACGGTAATCCCTTCGTCACCCCCGAGGTGACGACGAACACGCTCGAACGACAGCGCCGTGTCGTTCTCGATCGGTACCGCGACCAGCTCAAGAGCCTCTCTCGGGTACTCAGTCAGGATGGCACCCGAATCGCCGTCGGAGAACGCTTCGAGAAATCCCTCACGGCCGATCGCGAGCGACTGCCCGGCCTGACCGAGGAAGTCGAGGAGCGCTATCCAAACGAGCCGTACCGCCAGAAGCTCAAGCTGATGCGCGAGCGGCTCAACCGGGTCGGCGATGTTCGTCCCGGCGGCTACGAGGACGAGGACGAACTGGCGGAGGACCTGGCCGTTATCGAACAGAGTCTCCGTGCGAACGGTGCCGACTCCGTCGCCGAGGCGTACATCGACCCACTGGCCCGTCAGGTCGACACGTTCGGCTTTACGCTGGCCAGTCTCGACCTGCGTGACCACCAGGAACAACACACCGAGACCGTCACCGAGGCGCTCGCCCGCGAGGGGATCGATTACGAATCGATGGACGAAGACGAGCGCGTTGAGCTACTTACGGAATCGATCCTGCAGGACGAGTCGGTCGTCGACGTCTCGAACGTCGAAGGGGTCTCCGATACCGCCGCGCGCGTGCTCGAGCGGTTCGACTCTCTCGCCGAGTGGCAGGAGGAGTACGGCATCCAGGCGATCGACACCTACGCCATCTCGATGACCGAAGAGCCGAGCCACGTGCTGGAAGTCCTGTTCCTCGCCGATCAGGCCGACGTGGTCGATCTCCCCGGCCACTGTGGGCTCGACATCGTCCCGCTGCTGGAAACCGAGAGCGCACTCTCGGGTGCGCGCCGGATCATGGGCACGCTGTTCGAGAACGAGGCCTACGCGAAGGCGCTCGAAGCACGGGACAACACCCAGGAGATCATGCTGGGGTACTCCGACTCCAACAAGGAGAACGGCTTCCTCGCGGCCAACTGGTCGCTGTACGAAAACCAGATCCGCCTCGGTGAGATCTGTGACGACTTCGACGTCACGATGCGGCTGTTCCACGGTCGTGGCGGCTCGATCTCCCGCGGCGGCGGCCCGATGAACGACGCCTTGCTGGCCCTGCCAAACAGC
The DNA here is from genome assembly GCF_017094485.1 of Natranaeroarchaeum sulfidigenes. Lineage (NCBI taxonomy): Archaea > Methanobacteriati > Methanobacteriota > Halobacteria > Halobacteriales > Natronoarchaeaceae > Natranaeroarchaeum > Natranaeroarchaeum sulfidigenes. The sequence goes on along the minus strand of NZ_CP064786.1, from coordinate 263,316 downwards.
ACGGTGACCGGTCAGGTCAAATTCACCGAGCAGGGTGAGGCCATCGCCGAGAAGTACTCCAACCCGCGCATCGCCGAACGTAACCTCGAGCAGATGCTCAACGCACAGCTGCGTGCCCGCAAACGCTCGCTCCAGCAGCCCTACGAGGACGTCGAAGACGAGTGGATCGAGGCAATGCGGCTGATGGCCGACGTGGCTCGTGATGAATACCGTGACCTGCTGAACACCGAGGGCTTCGTAGAGTACTTCGGACAGGCGACGCCGATCGGCGTTATCGAGAACCTAAATCTCGGATCGCGTCCGGCCTCCCGCTCCGGTGAGCGGAAAGTCGAGGATCTGCGTGCGATCCCGTGGGTGTTCTCGTGGACCCAGTCGCGCTGTATTATCCCCGGCTGGTACTCGCTGGCGACCGCGATGGACGCCTATCTCGACGATGGCGGCGACATCGAGACACTACAGGAGATGTACGCCGAGTGGCCGTTCTTCCAGTCGATGCTCGACAACGCCGCGATGGCGATCGGTCGGACCGACCTGGACATCGCCGCCGAGTACGCCGACCTCGCCGATCCCGAACTCCGCGAACGGTTCTTCCCGCGCGTCTCCGAGGAGCACGAGCGAGCCCAGGAACTGGTACTGGAGATCGCCGGTCGGGACGATCCGATCGACCGTGACTGGCTCCAGAAGAGCCTCGAACGTCGGAACCCCTACGTTGATCCGCTCAACCTGCTCCAGACGCACCTGCTCTCCCAGACTCACCGCACGGATCTGGAAGAACGCACCCTGCGCCTGACGGTCAAGGGGATCGCGGCCGGGATGAAGAATACCGGGTAAGGCGTCGGAACGCAGTTTTTGAGTCCGGTGTCGATCGAAGTCGAGAGCGGTTGATCGTCACTTGCGACCAGTGTTGTAGGCGTTTTCTCTATACTACAAATGTCGAAGTGTTTTACTATAACTATTGAAGTAGATAGCTACAGATCTCGAAGTTAAATCTAAGAGGAACTAAACCGTCAGAACGGGCCGCCGTCGCCGCCGAGGCCGCCCATCCCGCCACCGCCGCCCTGCTGTTGCATCTTCTTCATCATCCGCTGCATGTCGCCATCGCCCATCCCCTGGAACTGCTTGATCGTCTGTTCCATCATCTTGTGTTGCTGGAGCAGTTCGCGAACGCGCTCTTCGGGCTTCCCGCTGCCGCGGGCGATCCGCTCGATCTGGCTCGCGCCGATCGCACGGGGATGCTCTAGCTCCGCCTCCGTCATCGAGTCCATCACGACGTCGAAATCCCGCATCCGGTCCTGCGTGACGTCCATCGCGTCGTCGGGCAGCTGGTCCATCATCCCGCCGCCCATGCCGGGGATCATGTCCATCACCTGATCGAGGGGCCCCATGTTGTTCATCGCCTCCATCTGCTTTTGCATGTCCTTGAGGGTAAAGGAGCCCTGCAGCATGTCCTCGGGGTCCCAGTCGTCGTCTTCCAGCCCTGTTTCCTCCATCGCGCGCTCGACGCGCTCGGCGAGCTGTTTGAGGTCGCCCATCCCGAGCAGCCGGGAGATGAAGCCGCTGGGCTCGAAGCGTTCGACGTCGCCGACCTCCTCGCCGGTCCCGAGGAAGGCGATCGAGGAGTCGGTCTGATCGACGGCGGTGAGCGCCCCACCGCCTTTCGCCGTCCCGTCGAGTTTGGTGATCATCACGCCGTCGATGCCGATCGACTCGTCGAACTGCTGGGCCTGTTCCTTTGCGCCCTGCCCGATCGCCGCGTCGAGCACGAGCAGGTTCCGGTCGGGATCGACGACCTCCTCGATCTGCTCGATCTCGTCGATCAGGTCGTCTTCGAGGGCGTGGCGACCAGCCGTGTCCACGATGTGTACGTCCGCGTCGCTCGTCGCTTCGAGCCCCTCGCGGGCGATCTGGACCGGATCGTCGACGTCCGGGTCGCCGTAGAACTCGACTTCCGCCCGCCCGGCCATCTGCTTTGCCTGATCGTATGCGCCGGGGCGGAACGTATCAGTCTGGATGACGGCGGGGCGCAGGCCCTTCTTCGAGAACCACCACGCCATCTTCGCCGCGGAAGTCGTCTTCCCCGATCCCTGCAGCCCGGCGAGCATGATCGTCTGCTCTTCGAGCGGGAGTTCCGTACTCTCGCCCACCAGCGCGACCATCTCCTCGTAGACGATCTTGAGGACGTGATCGCGTGCCGACGTGCCCGCCGGCGGATCCTCGTCGAGTGCGCGCGTCTCGATACTGTCGGACAGATCCTGAACGAGCGAGATGTCGACGTCGGCCTGGATCAGCGAGCGCTGGATCTCGCGGACGACGTCCTCGACGTCTTCCTCCGTGATGCGTGTCTTCCCCTGTAGTTTGTCGAGCGTCCCGCGCAGGGACGTGCCGAGATCGTCGAGTACCATTTATCCGGTGTACGCGAGCCAGTCGGTAAAGCCTTTCTCGCTGGAGTCGAGCGATCCGGCTATTCTCCCAGGGGCTCGATCTCCGGCGAGAACAGGTCCTCGACCTCACAGTCGAAGTAGGCCGCAAGCTTGAATGCCAGTTCGAGCGAGGGATCGTAGCGCTCCCGTTCGATGGCGTTGATCGTCTGTCGGGAGACGCCGACAGCCGTGGCGAGTTCGCCCTGGCTCAGCCCCTCTCGCTCGCGGTAGCTGTCGATCGCGTTTTTCATGTGTACTGTCGCTCAGTGAACCACTGGGCGGCGATGTACACCAGAATCAACGCCATATAGCCCCAGATCGCGCCCCGGAGGGCAGCAGGTGCGGTGTAGATACCAGTCGCGTTGAGCACGACTTCCGCCGGGAGCCCGACGATGGTGACGACGACCACGACCAGCAGGGTCGTCGTACTGGCCTCCCGTTCGATCTGTCGCTCAAGCTCGTCCGGGATGGAGACCGGCGAGCGCCAGTAGCCGATCGCCATCCCCAGACAGCCGAGCCAGTACAGCCCCAGCCCGGCGTAAAGCACCAGCGGTTCGGCGGTGACCATCCAGACAGCTGTCGCAACGAAGACACTGGCGACACCAGCCCCGACCGATCGGTTGATCCATTCGCTGTACTGTTCTCGGGTCTCGACTCGTCCGCTTGCGGTGAGGTCTTCGGTCATGATGTAGTGTAAAACACCCTTTACAGTAAAGGATGCTTTACATCCAGATAAAGATATCGCCTACTGATCGACCAGTATGGGCGTCGCCGCTCCCACCACACGAGAATCTCAACCGTCAAAACGAGACGAATCGAAGGCTCTACGGGCAACCCTCAATCGGGTCGCTGTTCTTCGAGCTGACGAGCCTGTTCGTTAATTTCGTGAATTTCCCGATCGACTTCGGAGTCGGGACCGCCGTGTGCAAACCGGACGGACAGATCCATTGGGGAGGGTCGAAAGCCGGACTCCTCCTCTTCTTCGTCATCACCCCCAAACAGCGACCGAAACACCTCCCAGAGTAACCGAGCCATAGTGTCAGTGCATTCGCCAAGATATTAAAAGTGTCACGGACGTCCAGACCTGTCCTTAGTCCACCGACCACGGCTCACGACCGCCAGAAGGAGGTCGTAAGCAGCGCAATCACGGGGATGATTTCGATTCGACCGACCAGCATCCAGACGACCATCGCCGCCTTGGTCGACATCGGCAACACGTCGTAACTACCATACGGTCCGGCCGGACCGAACGCGGGGCCTATGTTGAGGAAGGTCGAGGCCGCAGCACCGACGGCGTCGAACGCACCGAAGCCGTCCAGACCGGCGCGTGCGCCGTCGACGGCGACGAAGACACTGACGAGGAAGACGCCGAGCACCGCGACCAGCGTGTACGAGTAGATGTCCCGGATCGTCTCCTCGTCGATCGCCGTGCCGCCCAGCCGGATCGGGCGAACAGCGCCCGGATGGACCGACGTGAACAGGTCGCGTCGAAAGGCCTTGAATACGACCAGCCAGCGCAACGATTTGATCGAGCAGGTGGTCGATCCGGCCATCCCGCCCAGAAACATGGCGAGAAAGAGCAGGTACTGGGCGAACGCCGACCACTGCGTGAAGTCAGCGTTCGCGTAGCCAGTCGTCGTGATGATCGAAACGACGTTGAACAGGGACTGGCGAACCAGATCGTGCGTCCCCTCGCCGGTCGGATTGCCGTTCGCCGCAAGAACGGCGAGGACGAGCCCCGCTACCACGAGTACGCTCCCGAGATAGAAGCGGAACTCCTCGCTTTCGCGGAGCCGATTGAGGTCCCCTCGCAGGACGAAGTACATGAGGACGAAACTCGTCGAGCCGAGGAACATAAACGGCATCAGTGCCCACTGGACGACCGGCGCAAACGCCTCGATGCTGAGCGGTTCGGGCGAGAACCCGGCCGTCGCGACGCTTGTAAAGGCGTGCGCAACGGCGTTGTACAGGTCCATGTTCGGCGCGAGCCCCGAGAGTCCGAGCGTATAGAGGACGCCGATCGCCACCGCGGTCAGCCCGGCGTAGAGTTTCAGAATCAGGCGCGCGGTGTCCTGAATGTGTGGCGTCACCTTGTCGACATTGTCGTACTGGGTTTCGGTCTCCATCAACTGAGCCCCACCGACGGAGAGCTGCGAGAGTATCGACGTGACGAGAACGAGAATACCCAGCCCGCCGATCCACTGGATGAGCTGTCGCCACATGAGGATCGATCGATCGTGCGCGGAGAAGTCCTCCAGCACGGTCGCACCGGTCGTCGTCAACCCGCTCATCGCCTCGAAGGCGGCGTTGATCGGGTGGGCGATCGTCCCCACCCCCGCGACGACAAAGGGGATCGCACCGATGAGCGCAACCAGCGCCCAGCTGAGCGAAACCATCAGAAACGCTTCGCGCGGACCGATCTCACCGTCGCTCTCGAATCGATCGAACGCCGTTCCGAGCACGAGCGTGACGGCGATCGCCACCACGAAGGGTGCGATCGGTTCACGATAGTAGAGCGCGAGCACGAGCGGGAAGACGAGCGGAATCGCGAGGTATTGGAGCACTGACCCGGCGAGTCCGACGCTCTGTCGCCAGTCTACCCGAATCCTCATAGGCGTAACACGCTACTGGATGTGAGCCACGGATATGTAAGTGCCACTGTCCAGCGACGGGGAGGACCCCTCCAAAACGCGGACCTCCAGCAGGCAGTAGGCTGTACTTACCGCCGGGGTGAGAGTGAGAGACACCCAGTCTCCCGGCAGTGCGAATGACTTATGGCGGTCCCCATTCACCACTCCGACAATGATACGACCGTCCGACAGCAGCGATCGATGCGGCTGGCGGAACCGTTCTCCTGAACATCAGCCTCTGACTGGATGGTGCTAACAACATGACCTCGACATTGCTTCAACGGATAGTTCTCCCTGTCGCCAGCGAGGCGGATGCAAAAGCGACAGCAAGGGCTGCAGCACCGTACGTCGAATCGGATACCTCAGTCTCCGTCGTCCACGTTGTCGAAAAGGCAGGCGGGGCACCCGACAAGGCGTCGGTCGAACAGCGAGAGGAGCTGGGTCGAGAAATCACGACCCTCGTCGCCGACCGACTCGCCGAGCAGACGGAGTCGGTCTCGACCGAGATCCTCTATGGGGAAGACATCGTCGAGACCGTCGTCGAACACGCCAAGGAGATCGATGCCACGGCAGTGGCGTTTCTCCCCCGGAATGCCGGTCTGCTGACCCGGCTGCTCTCCGGGCAAACGACCGTCTCGATGGTCACCGATACCGATCTCCCGGTGATCGTCCTGCCGGAGATCGAGGAGGACGCCGACGATGAGTGACGAGGAACTCGCAAAGGACCTCGGACTCGTCTCGGCGATGATGATCGGGATCGGGACGATGGTCGGTGCGGGGATCTTCGTCCTGCCCGGCATCGCCGCCCAGCGTGCGGGTCCCATCGTCGTCCTGTCGTTCATCATCGGTGCCTTTATCGCGGTGTTCAACGCGCTGTCGGTGTCGGAACTCGGGACCGCGATGCCGAAAGCAGGCGGGGCGTACTACTTCATCAATCGGTCGCTCGGCCCTGCGTTCGGATCGATCTCGGGGCTCGGCGACTGGCTTGGCCTCGCGTTCGCGTCGGCGTTCTATACCATCGGCTTTGGCCAGTATCTCGGCGAACTGCTGGAGCTCCCCTCGATTCTGTTTCTCAACAACGTACAGGTCGGAGCAATACTGGCCGGTCTACTGTTCGTCGGCGTCAACTACATCGGTGCCAAAGAAACAGGTGGGATCCAGACCATCATCGTCTCGCTGTTACTCGGTATCCTGACTATCTTCGCGATCGTAGGCTGGTTCTCCTTCGAGTGGTCGACGGTCACCGGTGATGGCGGACTCACGCCGCTTGGCACCGCCGAGATTCTCCCCGCGACGGGGCTCGTGTTCGTCTCGTATCTCGGATATGCCAAGATCGCAACTGTCGCGGAAGAGATCAAGAATCCCGGTCGAAACCTCCCCATCGCGATCGTCGGGAGCGTCGTGATCGTCGGCACCCTCTATACGATTCTGGTGACGCTCATGCTGGGTATCGTCCCATGGCCTGAACTGGATCTCGACGCGCCGGTCGCACAGGCGGCCGAGATGGCCTTCCCGGCGGCGGTCGCCGGTGCCGCTGCGACGGCGATGACGCTCGGCGCGCTGCTGGCGACGGCCTCCTCGGCGAATGCCTCGATTCTCGCGTCCGCACGAATCAACTTCGCTATGGGCCGGGACAAGATCGTCACCGACTGGCTCAACGAGATCCACCCCCAGTACGCGACGCCGTACCGGTCGATTATCGTGACCGGTGGCATGATCATTCTGTTCGTGATCCTGCTAGGTCGAGATGTCGGGCTACTGGCGGAAGCCGCCAGCGTGTTGCATCTCATCGTGTTCGCGCTGTTGAACCTCGCCGTCATCGTCTTCCGGGAAACCGACCATCCGGACTACGACCCGGACTTCGAGGTGCCGCTGTATCCGATCGTTCCGATCCTCGGCGCGACGCTGTCGCTTGGGCTCATCGCCTTCATGGAGTTCTGGCCACAGGTCATCGCCGTCGGGTTCGTGGTCGGCGCGTTGCTCTGGTACATGTTGTATGCCCGTCGACACACCCCCGTTGAGGGTGCCCTCGGCGAGTACGTCCGCGACCGTGCCGACGAGATGCCGGACGCTGCAGTCTCGGCTGCAGAAGCGGCAAGTCCGGACCAGACCCGTCCCTACCGCGTGATGGTGCCGCTCTCGAACCCCCGTACCGAGGAGACGCTCCTCGAACTGGCCGGAACCCTCGCAGAAGAGCGGGAGAACGGGATCGTCCACGCCGTCCACATCGTGGAAGTGCCCGATCAGACGCCGCTGGACCGCGGTGCCGAACAGCTGGATCGGATCGACACAGAATCCGAAAAGCAGCTACAGCGGGCTCGTGAACGCATGACCGACAGGGACGTCGAGATCGAAACCTCGACGATCCTCTCGCATCGCTCCTTCGAGGAGGTGTTCGACTCCGCCCGCCGACTCAAGGCCGACAAGGTCGTGATGGGCTGGGGCGGCGGTCGCCCGTGGGGTGCCGGACGGGCGGAACGACCGATCGACGAGCTAACCCACGACCTGCCCTGTGACTTCCTCGTATTGAAAGATCGAGAGTTCGATCCCTCGAAAATACTCATTCCGACTGCGGGCGGCCCGGACTCCGATCTGAGTGCGGAGCTCGCACGCACGCTCCGGTCGATGGTCGGTGCGGAGATCAGTCTGCTCCACGTCGTAGATAGCCCCGAGGAGCGCGAGGACGGTGAACAGTTCCTCGCCGACTGGGCGGCCGACCATGGCTTCGGCGACGCGGTACTCCGGGTCGATGACTCCGGCGAGGTCGAGAGAGCGATCGCCGAGGCCGCCGACGAGCACACGCTCGTGCTGCTGGGTGCAACCGAACGCGGACTGCTCTCTCGGCTGGTCAACCGCTCGCTGACCCTCGACGTCGTCGATCAGGTCGACGCGTCGGTGATCCTGGCCGAGCGGCCGAGTGACCGGTCGCTACGCCAGCGGCTCTTTGGTCGGCGATAGGCCTCGCAAACCTCTCAGACCAGTTTCGTCACGTCATCGAGCACCGACGTCTCGGTGAACAGGACGACGTGGTCGCCCGCCTCGAAAACAGTATCGCCACGCGGGATGACGAATTTCCCTCCGCGGGAGATCGCGCCGATGACGACACAGTCGGGAAATTCGTTTGCGGCATCCGCGATCGTCAGGCCGACGATCTCGCTTTCCGGTCCGATCTCCACTTCGAGCACTTCTGCGAGGTCGTGTTCGAGCATCGCGATCTTCTCGGTTCGGTCGTTCCGGGTGAACCGGATGATCTCCTCGGCAGTCTCCTCGCGCGGACTGATCGCGACGTCGATACCGACGGCTTCGAACAGCTCCGCGTAGGCGGTGTTCTCGATCAGAGAGATGGTTCGGTCGACGCCCAGTTTCTTGGCGAGGATCGAGACCAGCAGGTTCCGGTCGTCGTGTCCCAGCGCAGCGACGACCATGTCGGCTTCGTCCATATGCTCACGTTTGAGAAACGACATATCGGTCGCATCGTGCTCCCAGACCGACGCGTTCGGCAGTTCCTCGGCGATCTCACGGGCGCGGTCGTGATCCTGTTCGATCACGTGGGGACGATACCCGTGTTCTGCGAACAAACGGGCAGTCTGAAAGCCGATTTCGGTTCCGCCGACGATCACGACCTCCTCGATATCGCTGTTACCTGCTCGGACGGTATCGGTGGCAAACTCACCAACCGAGTCGCTGCTCCCGATGACAACCACCCGATCGCCGGAGTGGATACGGGTATCCCCACGGGGGATGATCAGTTCGTCATCCCGGAAGAGCGCGGCAAAGGTCAGTGAGTCGTAGCGATCGGCATCGCTGACTGTCTGTTCGACGATCGGGCTGTCCTCGTAGACCTCGAACTCGGCCATTCGGACCAGTCCTCCGATAAACGAGTCGACATCTTGGGCGCCCGGAAATCCGGAGAGTCGGAAGATCGCTTCGGCGGTGAGCAGGTTTGAGCTCGCCATAAAATCAACGCCGAACGCCCCTTCGGTTCCCTGCCAGGTCAGGAGGAGGCTATGGCGTTTGACTCGAGCAATCGTGAACACGTCGCCGGTGGTTTTTGCGGCACCACAGGTGACGATGTTTACCTCGTCGTCGTCCGTCGAGGCGATCACCATCTCGGCGTCCTGGATTCCGGCCTCCTGCAGCGTCGAAAGGTCGGTCCCGTCACCCTGAATTACTAGCGCATCGATATCGTAGGTTAGCTCTTCGACCAGCTCCCCATCGCGCTCGATAACGACAACCTCGTGGGTCGCAGTGAGGGTATTCGCAATCGTCTGACCGACCTCGCCCGCACCGACGATGATCACGCGCATGGGAAGCCGTCACCGTTCATGTTCGGGGGTTGAGCGGGGCGTGATATGTGTCTTGCGGAGGGCCATTGACCTCCTCCCGCGCCTGAAGACGCGGGTATGCGCTCGCACTATGTATCAAACTCGGTGAGACTCCGGACCATAGTACTACTGGGACATTTACAAATTGTGGGCGAAAGTACGGTACAAAACCCCAGTAATTCATCACACCTCATCAATTAGGCACGTGTTTTTTATCACCCACATCAGTACTGTATACAGCAGAACAGACCGATTATAGCTGATTCATCATGACTGCCAGTACCGGCGAAACCCCGACGAAGCGACGGTTTATAGACGCCGGGAGGGCATTCAGTATCGTCGTGATGGCATCAGCAATGGTCGTTACTGGACTAGTGATCTCGGCGACTGGGGGCGTGTCCGGAAGCGCCACCTCCCTGCTGATCGGCGGCGGCGTTCTGGGCGGGGTTGTGATCGGCAGTGCCTACGAGCGCCATAGAACCGACGGCCCGGCGATGAACTCGGAGTCAGTGAAGTCACCTCCGGGCCAGTTCCAAACGTTCTTCGAGCGTGCCCCGATACCGGGAGTTGGGATCAGCATCGAGGATGGGGAGGAACCGATCGTCGAACACGTCAATACGAACTTCGAGGAGGTCTTTGGATTCGACGCGGAGACCCTCGAAGGTGAATCGCTTGCGTCCTATATCGTCCCACCTGAAAAACGCGATGAGTCGATCGCCCTCGTCGGAGAACTGGAAGATGGACGTATCGTCGAGGGGGAAGTCCAGCGGGAGACGAACATGGGCTTTCGGACGTTCGCGTTCACCGGGATCCCAGTCGAGGGAGACGATAGCGAAGTCGATGCCTACGCGATATACTCGGACGTCACGACCGAACAGGAACAGCGCCAGCGGTTACAGGTCCTCTACCGTGTGCTCAGACACGACTTACGAAACCGAATGAACGTCGTAAAAGGGAACGCAGAGATCATCTGCGAGGAGATTACCGACCCCGAGTTGCGCGAGTGGGCCGAGTCCCTCAGCGCCTCGGCGGACGAGTTGATCGAGCTCAGCAGCCAGACCAGACAGATCGAACGCTCGCTCGACGCGGGCGACTATGCCCGACACACCATCGATGCGGCAGAACTCGTTGAGAATGTGCTCGAGGACGTTTCCACTCACTATCCTGAGGTCGAGAGCCAGTGCGACACGCCAGACGAGCTACACGTAATTGCCAACGGTCTGATCGATACTGCGGTCAGAAACGCCATCGAGAACGCGTTCGAACACAACGTCGGTCCAGAGCAGAGCGTCGAGGTTTCCGTCCGCACGGCATCTCGGAACTACGCCGAAATCAGTATCCGGGATGATGGGCCAGGGATCCCCACGTCCGAACGCCGATTGTTCGACGGCGGAAGCGAGATCACCCAGCTCCAGCACGCGAGCGGGCTCGGCCTGTGGTTGCTAAACTGGATCGTCACACAGTCCGGCGGCGAAATCGAACTCACAGATAGGACGCCAACGGGGACGGAAGTCCTGGTCAGGCTTCCACTCGCCTACCGAGAGGCGGAGCCGGCAGAGACAGCAGACGAAATTGCAGGCGACTGAGTACCAGCTGCGGTCTGACGCACTCAAAACAAGTCCCCTTACCGGCGATCAGGGATAGCACACCGCCGTGGAATACGGAGGTTATCCATCCCTCTTCGGGAGTAAGCCAAGAGAAACAATGAGTAGCTACCCTGTCCCATCGACGCGTGGGAATACTCGATCGGTCCCCAGTAACGACACGTTCGAGCGATACCGAGACGGATGCAGGTGAGAACCGGCCCCCAGCAGTCCGACTCGACGACGTCAGCCACGAGTATCGACTTGCTAGTGGACGGTTCCGATCAGGCCAGAGCCGCTCCCTGCAGGCCCTCCGGGACGTCTCACTCGACGTACAGCCGGGAACGATCGTCGGCATAAAAGGGCCAAGCGGGAGCGGGAAGTCGACACTGCTTCATGCAGTCTCCGGACTGCTCGTCCCAACGAGCGGCACGGTGTCACTGCTGGGGATCGATCTCACCGAGCTCGGCGACCGGCGGCGAGCACAGGTCCGTCGCCGCCACGTCGGGATCGTCTTTCAGGGCTTTCACCTCCTCCCCTCGCTATCGGCGCGGGCGAACGTCGCGCTCCCACTGGTTGGTGCTGGTGTCGGACGGACTGAGCGTCGAACACGAGCAACTGAGCTGCTAGACGCCGTCGGGCTGGGCGAACGAACGACGCATCTGCCGGGCGAACTCAGCGGCGGGGAGTGCCAGCGCGTCGCCATTGCGCGGGCGCTCGTGACCGATCCCGACGTGATCGTCGCCGACGAGCCGACCGGCGAACTCGACACGAAGACGGGAGAAACCGTACTGGACCTGCTGACGGAACTCGGCCGGAATCGGGCGGTACTGGTCGCCTCGCACGACGCTACAACCCTTTCCGTCGCGGACCGGGTCCTCTCCCTGCACGACGGGCAGGTGGTCGAGCGTGACCGATGACGGCAGACGCCGCGGGCAGTTCGCCGGACTGGTCGAGCTCGCCCTGACGCGCCTCTGGAAACAGGCAACGAGAACGACGTCGGGACGTCTCGTCGCCACGGTTGCGGGCGTCGCCCTGACGATCGCATTGCTCTTGCTCGTTACGGGGATCGCACTCGGGCTTGCAGGCGGCGGAATCGCGGCTGCGGACGACGCTGACGTTCGGATCGGGCCCGCCGAAGAAACTGTCGTGGCCTCAGTAGACGGCGTCGAAGGGGTGAGACTGGGGGAGGCCAACGAGCATGCGGCCGAAATTCGCTCGGAGCCGGACATCGAGCACGCGTCGCCGGTACTCGTCGAGCCCGTCCGGCTGGAGCCGGCCGACGGTGGCGAGTCACGGATCGTGCTACTGGTTGGCGTCGTCCCCAATAACGAGCCACGAACTATCGCGGGGCTGTCGACAGCGAGGCTCGAACCGGGCGATCCCCACTACGGCGACGGCACGTTTGACGGTCCACGAGCGGAGGAAATCGTACTCTCCGAGGCGGCGGCCGAGCGGTTCGAAAGCGATCCCGAACGACTCGTTCGCGCCAGCGACCGAAGCGACGAGGATATCGGCTTCGACATCGCGGCGGTCGAAGCGACCGAGGAGGGACACCCAGTCGCACTCGTCCATCTCAGCGAACTCCAGTCGCTTGCCGGAACCGAGCGCGATGGCCTCGCTGACCGACTGCTGGTGTGGGGTGACGCCGACGCGGCCACGGCCGCAGGCGAAGATCGCTATCCCGACACGACGATCCAGCAAACGGCGACCGCGACGAACCCCGCGGCGATGTTCGACGACGACCTCGCGTTCGCCACGAGCCTGATAGCGCTCGTGGTCGGTATCGGGATCTGTGCCTCCTTTATTACGACGACGATGGGGATGACCGTCGAGGAGGACCGGCGGGTGCTCGCAGTGCTCGAAGCCATCGGTTTTCCGGCGTACAGCCGACTCGCAGTCGTGGGTATTTCGACGCTCGCGACGACGCTTGTTGGTGCAATCCTCGGGATCGGTCTGGGCTGGCTCGCAATCCTCACCGTGAATCGCCTCGTCGAGTCGACCGTCGCCGTTGCCCACCCACTGTTCGTTCCCTACGCGGTCGGTGTTGCGCTCGTCTCGGGGCTGCTCGCCGTCCCGTACCCGCTGGTCGTCGCCGCACGGACGACCGTTCTGGACGAGGTGGGACGATGAGTTACAACACGGTCGTCCGTGCAAGCGCCGTCCTCGGTATCGCCGCGGCACAGCTCCGACGCTCTCCCGGTCGGACAGTACTAACGGTGCTGGCCGTCACGGTCGCCGTACTCTCCGTGACCCTGCTGGCGAGCCTCGGCGTCGGCGTCGTCGATGTCGGCGAGGAGAGTCTCGGGGATGCCGACCGGGACCTCTGGCTCACGGTAGAGGGGCCGGAAACGGACAACGGGATCGTCGACGCCAGCGAGGTGGCGGCGTCGATAAACGACAGAGAGGACGTCCGAACCGCCGCACCGATCGCATTACACGACGTGTATCTGGGAACCGACGAGGGTGAACTCCAGCGCATCCCGGCCGTCGGCGTTCACGAGACCCACGGGGGCTACGACTTCCAGGAGGGCGACGGTTTCGAGCTCGATCCCGCGGATTACCGAAACGCGCCACGCTCGGACCCCGTGCGGAGCGAGATCGTTCTCGATCCGCGGACCGCCGACGCCCTCGACGTCTCGGTCGGCGACACCGTCCGGATCGGCGCGAGCAGGGAGCGAGCCGACAGGGAATTCACTGTCGTCGGTACGTCCGCCCACCACTCGACGCTACTCGGGGAGCCCGCCGCGACCGTCCCGCTCGCGGACCTGCAGTATATCGCCGGGACGAGCGGGACCGATCGGGCGACGTTCGTCATGGCGGATACCACGGACGATGCCGACAGCACAGCCGTCCGCGATGACATCCAGAACGAGTATCCGGAGTACGCCGTCCGGACGAGCGAGGAACAGGTCGAGATGATGCTCACCGACAGGCCGGTCGTGATCGCAAGCGGGGCGACCCTTGTCGGACTGGCGGTCGTCGGTAGCACCATCTTGCTGGTTAACCTGTTCGTTCTCGTCGCCTACCAGCAGCGCGACGAACTCGCCGCACTGCGAGCGATCGGGCTCTCACAGCGTTTGCTCGCCGCCACGATCGGTACACAGGGACTGGTCGTCGGGATCGTCGGCGGGCTACTCGGAGTCGCTGCGACGCCGTTACTCAGAAACGCGTTAAACCGCATTGCGGCGTCGACAGTCGGTATCGAGGGACTGCTGGTAACGCCGACCGAGGTGTACGCCGCCGGGTTTGCGCTCGCGCTCGCGCTCGGCGGAATCGTCGCAGTCGTCACCGGTTGGCACACGGGGCGCTACGCACGCCTGGAACGGCTAAAAGCATGAGGGCCCGATTATCCGTCGAGGCCGAGCAGCCGATCGACCAGCCGTTCGGGCTCGAACTGTTCTAGATGCTCGTAGCCCTGCCCGACGCCGAGAAAGAGGATCGGCTTCCCGGTGACGTGGGCGATCGAGATGGCAGCGCCACCCTGCGAATCGGCGTCCGCTTTCGTCAGGATCGCACCGTCGATCTCGGCGGCATCGTTGAACTGCCGAGCGCGCTGGACGGCATCCTGCCCGGCGACCGCTTCGTCGACGAACAGCGTCATGTCCGGGTCGACGACGCGTTCGATCTTCTCTAATTGCTCCATCAAGTCGTCGCTAGTGTGGAGCCGACCGGCCGTATCGCCGAGTACGACATCGACATCGTTCGCTTCCGCGTACTCGACGCCGTCGTAGATCACCGCAGCGGGGTCGCCACCCTGCTGGTGGGTGATTAGCTTCTTGTCGAGCGCCTCGGCGTGCTCTTCTATCTGTTCGTTGGCACCCGCACGGTAGGTGTCGCCGTTCGCAAGCACCGACGAGTAGCCTCGCTCTTCGAGGTACTTCGCCATCTTTGCGATCGAGGTCGTCTTGCCGACGCCGTTGACGCCCGTGAAGATGATCACGAGCGGTTTATCGGCCGCGGCGACGCGCTCTTCGAAGTCGAACTGACCAACGCTGATGACATCAACCAGCGCTTTCCGGAGCGCGCGCTGGACCACGCCGGTCGTACTCTTCGTGATCAGGTGGGTCTCGCCGATCGTCTCCTCACGGATCGTCGCTAGAATCTCGTCGACGACCGTGAGCTCGACGTCGCTCTGGAGCAGCGCCATCTCGAGTTCGTCAAGTGGCGCTTCGACGTCTTCGGCCTCGATAATAGTCTGGCCGGTTGCGGCCGACTTCGCACGCTTGGCGAAACCGGGACCATCCGACTCCTCTGTCGGGTCGGGGCCAGTACCGGCTGGTTCGGGAGTCGTCGGGTCTGCTGCCTGATCTGTTGCATCCGCGGTTGCGGCTGTCACGTCGGCGTCCGTCTCTGCCTGCGTCTCCGCATCAGCGTCGACCTTCTCTTCCGCGGACTCCTCGACCTCCTCGCGAAAGCTCCCGAGTTTTTCCTTGAGACTGTCGAACATCCCTTACTCGTCGTCGCCGCCCTGCTCTTGCATCTGTGCCATCTGCTGTTGCATCTGCTGTTGCTGGAGCTGCTGGGCCTGCTCTTCGATCTGGCTGCTTTCGTCTTCGAGCTCCTCGATCTGCGCTTCGACGCTCTCGATCTCTTCGCTGACGGTCTCCTGCTTTGCTTTGAGCGTCTCGATGGCATCATCCTGCTCTTGCTCGGCAGAGTAGCCGCCGCCGAGCCCGACGATCACCTCGTCGATGTCCTGTACCTCGGCGCGCAGGTAGGCGTCACCGCCGAGTGGAACCTGCACCGTCGAGCCGGATTCGAGCGTTTCGATGGCCTCGATGGCCTCGTCGATCTCGTCGGATTCGGTTTCGAGCTTGTCGATCTCACCTTCGAGTACCTCGACCTGCTGTTGAATCTCCTGTAGCTGCTGGCTCAACTCCTGTAGTTGTTGTTGTCCACCGCCACCGCCCATCATTGTTCGACACCCTCGATCTCGATCTGGGTCCGCTTGAGGCCGTGCTGGCTCCCAATGTTGGCGTAGATGTGTTCTTCTGCGACGTCCTCGTTCTCCGCGTCGACTGTGGATTCGAACTCCTGCCAGCCGTCGCGAGCCTGAAACTTGCCGGTAACCGTGTATTGGCTCATACCACCTGATCGGCTCCGAAGTCGGAAGAACCTTGCTACTCGGAGATGCCACCGGAATCGAGTCAGTCTGCGAGCTCGAAGTGCGTCTGGACGTTTTCCAGCGTTGTCCGGAGCTCTCGCTCGTTGTACCGCCGTGCAAACGGCTCTGCGACGGCCGACAGCACATTCCCGGGGATCTCGTAGGTCGCCGCGTACGTCAGCCGTGTCCCGCCGTCTTCGGCCTCGAACTGGAGCTCAATCTCGCCTTCGAGCCGCCCACGCATCTCGAAGACCATCCGCTCGTCGGGCTCGTGGACGGTCTGAACCAGCTCCCCATCGAGGGGGACGCCAGCCATCCGGAAGGTGTGATCGAGGCGTTTTCCGCCGTTTTCGAGCCGCTCTACGTTGTCGATATTGGCGATACTGGGAGTCACGGCCATGTGGTTGTCCGGATCGTCGAGAAACCCGAATACCTCATCGACTGGTGCTGGGACGTGGATAGTTTCGCTAACAGTGCTCATACACGGACGTACGTCACAGAAAGTCAAAAACGTTGATCCGCGTGGGCAACAGCCCGAAAACGGATCGTCTCAGTCGATATAGCCCAGCGCGTCCTCGATCCGGCCGAGTTCGGGACCGGTCGTGTCCTCGCCGACGAGATAGCCATGCTCGTTGGCAACCAGCCCGGAGCCAACGAGCGGGCCACCGTAGTTGATCGTCCCCACGTCCGCTCGGACATCGAGGAGCTCCTCGAGATAGTCGAGTTCGGTATCAGTGGTCTTCGGGTGACAGAGGACGCCATCGGCGGTCGCCACTGCGGCGGTTCCGACGGTACGGACACCGGCGAGTTTGCCCTGTTCGACGGGGACGTCGAGGGCGTCTTCGACGGTTGAGACTGCCTCCTCGGAGAGTTCGGGGTGGACGTACGCGCCGTAGTCGTTCGCGAGGACGACGTTCCCGGCGGCGTTGATCCTGCCCGGAAGCTCGTAGACGTCGCTGCCGGTCTCGTCTTCGAGGCGTTCGCGCTCGTGATCGACGATCCGGCTCGTTACCAGCAGTCCGTTCTCGTTGCCGGTGGCGAGCGCCCCGACCGTTCCGGAGCCAGCGACCGTCGTCGGGACGGCCGTAACGTCCAGTTCGTCGGCCATCGCGTCGACCAGGTCGTCGTCTGCATCGGGGCGGACCAGCAGATACTCGTCAGTAGCCGTCGCGAAGACACCGACGTACGCGGATCCGGTGAACGCGGCGCGAAGCAAAGTTACTCTGCGTGCTCTGCTTCGACGATGCTTTCGCCCTCTTCCTCGAAGCGGGCGGCGCGCACGCGAAGCTTGCTCGGCGGTTTCTTGCGGCCGCGCGACCAGACTTTCTCGTTGATCGAGGAATCCAGCCGGACGTTCTCTTCCTCGACCGAGAAGTGCTGGGCGAGGTGCTCGCGGACGAGCTTCATCGCACGGTCTGCGCGCTTGTGTTTCGGTTCGGCCTTGGCGTCTCGCAGGGGAACGGTCATGACCCGTTCCTCGAAATCACTTGCGCTCATTATTCGTCAGTGCTCTGTCGCCGCCAGTTGCGTCGCTTCGGGTTGCGCGTGACGTCACGGTCGGTCTTGATCATCACCCACGCCGGGACGCGACTGTTCTGTCGCTCCAGTTTGGCGAGGCGCTTTTTCTTCGATTTCGATTTCTTACCCATAGTGGTGGGTCTTACCCGACCGTCGTTTAAAATCTTGTTCTTTTCGGGGCGGGGAGCCATCTGTCTCGGTGCAGTGCCGGGGTCATGGGATCCGCAACCCCACCGTTTTCGGCGTTCCCCCCACATACTCCGCGTATGGACGTGATTAACGTCACCGCAGACGCCGAGTCGTTCACCTGTAACGCCTATCTCGTACCGGGTAAGCGCACGACACTGATTGACGCCGGGGCCATGCCGGGCGTGGAGGACGTCATCGCGGAGCATACTGACGAGCTAGACGCCGTGGTGATAACTCACCAGCACGGCGATCACGTCCAGCAACTCGACGCCGTGCTAGACCGATTCGACGCGGACTGTTTCGCCTACGACAGCCACCCGCGACGGACCAACGGACTCGTCGATGGCGAGGAGATCGTCATCGGTGACGAGGCGTTTGACGTCGTCCACACGCCCGGGCACGCGGATGATCACATCTCGCTGATCAGCGAGTCGACGATATTCAGTGGCGATGTCGTGGTCCACGACGACGGTGCCTTCGACGACGGTAGTTTCGGACGTACGGATCGCCCCGGCCAGTCGCGCGAGCAACTCATCGAAAGCATCGAGCGAATCCTCGACCGACTTCCGGACTCGGTCGAACACATGTACGCGGGCCACGGCGGCGAGTTCCACGGCGACGTCCGAGACGTTATAGAGACAGCGCTGACGCGTGCGGAGAAACGAGAACCGAAATATCCGGAGGACTAGGCGGAGCGCGCTTCCTTGGCTTTGGGCCGCAGTTTCCCGTAGCCACATTTGCGACAGCGGTCCGCTCCTTCGGCGTTGCGCGCGTTGCATCGCATACAGATCATCTTGCTGAGGATTCGATCCTCTGCTTTCTCGAATGAAGCCATACCGGGGCGTTGGCCGCTCGCTCATTTAACCTTGGTGGTCCACGGCGGCATGTGGGTTGTGAATGCTTCACTTTAATTTTTGTAGTAATACACTTCAGTGTTCGAAGTCATTGACTGCAGAGCGATCCACCGTCGGACAGGACCAGTTACTTAATCATTCACAACAAACGACCATGTGATATGGCGAGCCAGCTACTCGCGGACGAAGCAGCTGACAACATCGTGCGAACGAGTCGGACGTCGCTCGGTGACAGCCTCCGATCGGTGACGTACTTCACACGCGACGACTACGAACAGCTCTACCTCCGGGAGGATCTGGAGCGAGACGCCGACCTCACCAGTTTCATCGGTCACGAGTGGCGCGGCTTCAAGACCGCACAGGCAGCCTACGAGGGAACCGAACTCGGCGATTACAACTACACGATCCGCGTCTTCGACAACGGATTTCTCCTCCGTGTGACCGACGAACGCGAGGGTGTTTTCGTCACCACGGATAGCCTCACAATGGGCGATTTCAACACCGTCGCACAGGCAGTGCGGTCCGTCCTCCGCGACGACATATAGAATTTGAGCACGTTTTGGGCTGTCGAGAGCGCAACGCCCATGTCCGACAAAGCCCCAGAGAGTATCAATGACAACTGACGAAATCCCCGAGCCAGCACGTCGCGCGCTCGACCGCCACGATGCGTTCGAGCCGACAGCGGACGGCTACGAGTGTACGACGACACCGTTCGATGCCGACGTTCGGGCCCGTTCTGCCGAGGGTGAGCGAGACGCTGTCTTCGAGATCGAGGTCCGCGTTCCGACGCTCGACGCCGTGGTCACGGACCAGACGGTCGGAACCGCCGTCGCTGATGGCTGGTTCGACACGCTCGAACGACGGCTGGCCGACGCCTACCACGCAGCCGACGTCAGCGACACCGACGAGCCCACGATCGAACGCGAGAGCGAAACGGTTACGGCGACGTTCGGGCTGCGCGCCTGGAATGCGAGTCGGGGCGTCGACGCCGCAAAAGCCGTCATCGATTTTACTGAGGGAACCTACGTGCAGGGTGTCATCCCCGGCTACGAGTACGGCGAGCCGGTCGCCGGGCTACTGAAACGAGCACAACAGAACGGGAGTGCAGACGACGCTGCCCGCGGTGGCATGCCGCTTTAGTCCATCGCGATATAGGTGTGTGTGTCCTCGACACCGTCGACGTCCTGAATCGCCGTGGCGGCGATATTTTTCACTTCGCCGGGCGTCTCGACGAGCACCTTGGCGATTATGTCGACGTCACCGGCAACGATATGTGCGTCCTCGACACCGTCGATTCCGTCGATCTCTTCACGTAGCCGGTCCGCCTCCCCCGTGTTCGCCTTGATCATGACGTATGCAGTAACCATTTAGACACCTCCCGCGCCCGCCTGCGCGGCGGCGCGGCTGTTGTCGCCGACCAGTATCTGTCGCACATCACCAAGCACGTCGAAGTCGGCGAGCACGACCAGTCGGTCGCCCTCCTCCAGTGACTCGTCCGGATCGGGAATATCGAGCGGTTCGCCCTCCTTTCCGAACGCCAGCACGGTCGCATCCGCGGGAAGCTGGAGCTCGCTGATCGTGTACCCTCGCGTCGGTGCTTCCTCAGTCACCGTCAACTCGACGACCTGCAGGTTCTGGGCAATATCGGCGATCGCACGGATATCGCCGCCAAGCAGGGCATTTTTCGCCCCGATCGCACCTAGCCGCTCTGGGTAGACGATCTCGTCGACCGCCTCTGCGTACTTCCGGTAAATATTCTCGCGGTAGTCCTCGTCGATCCGCAGGATCGTCCGACAGCCGTGGTGCTTGCCGATCAGACAGGCTGCGAAGTTCGTATTGAGGTCCCCCGTGAGCGCACCCAGTGCATCAGCCTCATCGATTTCGGCCCGTTCGAGCACCTCCTCACGGGAACCATCGCCACCGACGACATCGAACCCCTGATCGCGCGCGCGCTCCGCGAGCGCTGCATCGCGTTCTACCAGCGTCACCTCGTGTCCCTCTTCCTGTAGTACGCGACCGGTCCGCAGTCCAACTCGGCCAGCGCCTATGATAACAAACCGCATATCAGCGCATACGCTTGCCCCCTTGAATAATGTTACTCATGCGGTCGTCGGTTGGCGGTTCCCTCAGTGGGTTCGGTTCGCAGAAAGGTTTTTGACGTGTCATAGAGTACCACACAGCATGGTTCATGCGTTCGTCATGGTGAAGACGGCAGCCGGGAAGTCGGAGAGTTTGCTCGCCGAGGTCCGCGACGAACCACACGTCGTGGAGGCCCACATCGTGGCGGGCGAGTACGACATCATCGCAGAAGTCGAAGTTGACGAAGTGTATCAAGTACTCGATGCATCATCGAGCGGGATTCAGGCGCTTTCGGGCGTTAGCGACACGAAAACGTACATATCACTGGACTAATTTTCCGAGAGGAGGCCACCAATCGCCCCGGCGAGGGCACACTCGATCGCGACGATCATCGAGAAAAACACGATCGCAATCGCAAGCACGAAACCGCCAGTGGCTCCGATCGCGCTTCCGATCGGCCCACCGGCGGTTCCGACGATCGTCAGTCCGATCCACAGGAGCAGGCCTGCAACGATTCCCCCAAGACTGCCAGCGAGGAGGCCGTGCCACGCGCCGCCAGTCAGTCCACCCCCAGCGAGATAGCCCGCAACGAACCCGCCGATTAGCCCGGCGGTGAGCTGTCCCAGCCCCGGAACGGCGATCCCGAAGATGCTCAGTACCGTCAGGACGAGGAAGCCGATCACGACCGCGCGCCAGTTTGTCATGCCAGGCTGTAGTCAGCGGAGACGGATAAGGATACCAGCACGCACGCATGCCGAAGAACGGCCTTTTATAGCCAGCTACCATATCCGAAGCTATGATTTTCGAGGATCTTCCGACGACGCCACGGTCGGAGGAGCTCATCGACAAGGCGTTCTCTCGCGCGTCGCGGTCCGGCCGGGCGAAGCAGGGCCGAGAGGCCCAGGAGTCAATGGTACAGACCGCATCGAACATCCTCTCTGACAACCTGGAGAACGTCGTGACGGCGTGGCCCGATTTCGACGAGATCGATCCCTTTTATCGCGAACTCGCCGAAGCCATCGTCGAAACCCACGAGTACGACACCGACGCGGACGGCGTCGACGCGCTCAGACAGAGCCTCTCGGAGGTGACCTGGGCAAGCCGCCAGACCAAACAGATCGGCGACGAAGCGATGGGGAAGATGCGGAAAGCCAGCGACGATCTGGCTCGAAAGCACCGCAAGCAGGCGTTTGCGCGGATGGCGGATGTCGTCGAGCAGGTCGCGCCGAACCTGCGACTGATCGGCGACGCGAGAGATGCCCTGAAGACACTGCCCGATATCGATCCAGACGAGCCGACGATCGTCGTCGCCGGCTATCCGAACGTCGGGAAGTCCTCCTTTGTCAACACAGTCACGCGAGCGCGCCACGAGACTGCGGAGTACCCCTTCACCACGCGGGGCATCGGCGTCGGCCACTTCCACGGTACCGACGTTCCGAGCGAGCTCCGCGAGGGCAAACGCTCGGCCGCGGATGACCACGTGCGGTATCAGATCGTGGATACGCCAGGACTACTCGACCGTCCACCGGAAGAACGGAACGATATCGAGTCACAAGCGGTCAGCGCACTCGAACATCTCGCCGACTGTGTACTCGTGGTCGTCGACGCCAGTATGGACTGTGGCTACCCGATCGACGTCCAGCTGGAGCTCCGGGACGCGCTGAAAGCGCAGTTCGATGACGTCCCGGTGCTGACGATTTGCAACAAGATCGATCGGTCCCGCGACGTCGAGGCCGATCACTACATGAGCGTGACGGAAGACGAGAACGTCGAGGGTGTCCTCGCGGCGGCGGTCGATGCGGTCGGCTACGAGCCTGAGCTCCCCTTCGAACAGTAGGCAGGACCTTGCCGTTTCAATGGCGAACAGGCACCGGGACAGTCACGACGCGGATCGGTGCACACCCGCTTGCCGCGCCGTGGTCGCTCGTCAGGTCATGTCGGGGCTGGCCGCGGGATCGGTTTTGAACCTGTGGACAGAAAGCCCGTCGACGCTCCGCCGAGTTGTTCCGCGGGACACCACGGCCCGGTACGTGAGTCTTTTCCCCGCGCCTCACCAACGACGCGTATGTTCGATGACCGACCGAACCGCGCCGACGAAGTCGTCCTCACCGGGCGGTCGAACGTGGGCAAGTCGACGCTGATGCGGGAGTTGACTGGCCACAGTTTCGAGACGGGCGGCAAGCCCGGCGTGACGCGCTCGCCGAACAGCTACGACTGGGCGAGCGACGACTTCATGATAACTGATCTGCCCGGCTTTGGCTTCATGTCCGGCGTTCCCGAGGAGGTGCGCGAGGAGATCAAGACCGAGGTCGTCCAGTATATCGAGCGCCACGCCGACGACATTCTGGTGGCGATCCTCGTCGTCGACGGAAAAAGCGTCATCGACATCATCGACCGCCACTCCGGCGAGGGCGAGATTCCCCACGATGTCGAGATGTTTCACTTCCTCCAGGAGCTCGATATCCCAACCGTCGTCGCGGTCAACAAGATGGACAAGGTCGACGACCGGGACGAACGACTGAACGACCTCTGTGATCGACTGGGGATCTACCCGCCGTGGAAGCAATGGCAGGAGACGATTGCGCCGATCACCGCGAAGAAGGGATCTATCGAGCCATTGAACGACGCGGTTCGCCATCACCTCGAAGCCCAGAAACGAGACGACCTGAAGAAGTTTTTCTAGCCCAACCGCTCGACGAGTCCCTCGCCGTCGACGAAGGGAATTCCCTTGGCGGCTGCGTACTCGCGGGCCGCCGCAGTCGAGAGCGCTCGGCCCGTGTCATCATCGAGCATCTCACAGACGACAGCGGCAGGGGGCTGGTCGGCGGCCTGGGCCAGCGCGATACCAAGTTCAGTGTGGCCCTGTCGCTCGGCAAGGAGGCCATCCGCCGCCCGGAGCAGGTGGACGTGTCCGGGCGCTCGGAACTCGCTCGCGAAGTCCTCCGCATCGAGTGAGTCGCCGTCGTCGACTGCCGCCGCGAACTCGGCAACTTTGGTGATCGTCAGCGAACGGTCCTCGTCGGTGATACCGGTGAACGTATCACGGTGGTTCACCGTCAGCGAGAACGACGAGCGGTCGCCATAGGCGAGATGGTCGGTCTCGCTGGCTGGATGATCGATCGCATCCGAGAGGAAGGGAAGCGATGCGGCATCGGCGACAGGCCCGGAGAGACCGACACAGACCAGCCCACCCGCATCGTTGCGCAGTTGCTCGACTGCATCCACGTCGACCGCCCCGGCAGGATAAATGATATCCGTTTCTCCCTCGCGGTCGTCGAAGTCGTGCACGCAGACCGGCTGGCCCTCGCGGAACGCCGTGATCGCTTCCTCGACTGGATCGACGGGCGGCGTATCGGCGACCTCCGCGTTGCTGGTTGTATCGACCATCTTATCGGTCCTCCACGGTGACGGTGACCGTATCGTCATCATCGAGTCCGAGCTCGTCGCGAAGCCGGTCGGACGCGATAAGCTCTAGCTGGTCCTCATCGTGGTGGGTTCGCTCCGGAGCGATCACGTGGGCACCCTCGTAGCGCTCCCCGTCCACGGCCTCGATCGTTGCCGGGTAACAGACTGCCGGGCCATACGTCCGATCCTCGTCCTCCCAGCCATCGATATGGACTGGTTCGAGCGCCTCCATCGCGGAGCGTCGTCGAATACTGGCGTCGGTGAGTTCGACGTTGAGCGTTCCCTCGAACGGTTCGTAGGCCAGTCGTTCGCGGAACTGCGCCATGTAGCCCGGCAGGGAGATGTAGTGTTTCCCCTCGCCCATCCCGCCAGTGATCGTCCCGACGAGCTCGACCCTTGTCGCCCCCTCGAAAATCCGTCGGTAGTCCTCGTACTCGGCACGCAACGCTTGCTCTCCCTCCTCGGTAACCGAGAGCCACTGCCCATCAGTCACCGTCTCACGGGCGAGATACCCCGCGTCTTCGAGTCGCTGGAGCCGACGTGACGCCGTCTGTGTCGAGGCGTCAAGTTGCTCTGCGAGTTCCGAACAGGAGGCTTTCATCTCTCCCGCAAGCGCGCCATCGAGCGCAAGCAGCTTCAGGACGGCGAGTTCGTCGTGTCCGACGGTCAGCGTCGGTGCGTTTGACATATCTCAACGTTTGGCCTACCCGCTCATAAGCATAACGAATATGGGATGCATCACAATATCCTGAATAAAATCAACCGTGTTACGGGAGATTGGGGCCACGAGCGCATAAGGCCAGTTGGCAATATATTGGGTCTTTATTCCTCATTCCAGAACTCGCTGCACTTTTCGAGTTTCGGCACCCAGGTGTCGGCGTCTTTCGCGACCAGTGCGACGCGTGAGTCGGGGACATCCTTGATCGCATCGTGGTCGGGCATGTGCTCGCGGATCGCCTCGGCGAACGCAACGACATCATCGTGGTCGGGCATCGAACTCCGATCGAGCCGACCCCGCGAGTGGCCGACGTGCATGTAGGCTTTCAGCTCGATGTAGTCCGGATCCGCACGGTCGTAGAAGGCGGCGTACCAGTCGGGATCGCGCATGTTCTCGCCGTCGACGAGGGTCGTCCGGAGCACGGTTCGGGTATCTGCTTTCTCGGCCAGCACGTCCATCGTATCCACGAGCCGTTCCCAGGCGTCGTCTTCTACTGGTTTGACGACTTCATCGAAGGTCCACCGGTCCGGCGCGTCGACGCTGACGTACAGCTGCGTGGGCTCACATCGCTCCAGCATCTCTGGGTTGGTGCCGTTGCTCACGAGGAACGTCGTCATGTCGCGGGCGTGAAACTCGTCGATTAGTTCCGGAAGATAAGGGTAGAGGGAGGGCTCGCCGTCCAGCGAGATGGCGACGTGTCGGGGCTCCATCGACTCCTCGAACACCTCGCGGGGCACCTGCTCGTTCCCGCCAAAGCCCGAGAGTAGTTTCTTCTGCAGGCGGATCGAGGCGTCGACGACCGCCTCGGGGTCATCCCATTCCACGTCGCCGAGTTCGTAGGCGTGTCCGGCGTGATCCCGCCAGCAAAAGACACAGCGCTCGTTGCACTTGACGACCGGCGTCATCTGGATACAGCGGTGGGACTCGATGCCGTAGAAGGCGTACTTGTAGCACTTCCCCTCGCCACGGAGGGCGTTTGCCGTCCAGCCACAGGTCTGGGCGGCAGTGTGATTTTCGCTATGATAGTCGGGGTTCCCGACCTGTTTTGGCCCGTCCGAATCGCTCATTGTACGGGGGGATGTTCGCCAAGGATAAAACCTCCTTCCTCTCCGGTGCACCTGATCCCTCCAGGGTACAAGGAAACTCTGCGGACGAGAAGCTGCTCCACAAAACGAACTAGCAGGGAAATAACAAACTCGACTCGATAGCGCTGAGGACCCAACACAGACGAGTCGAACCAGTTTATGACCGTTTAGCTCGATCACACCCTATTCTTCAGATATAGGATAGTCCGGAAGCCAGTCCCAAGGAGTGTAATCTACCATACCGCAGCAATGACCGTCCAGACCACCAGCACATGCCACAGGATTGCAGCAAATGCTCGCTGAACATCGCTTTCCGGAAGCGGTGGGTTTCGAAAGATTGCATCATAGACGAACGGTGTAGCGAGCAAAACCCCAGCGACCATACCGTACTCTATTGGAACCGTCGTAAGCACACCAATAGCCCACCCACTGAGCAACGCTACCGGGATAGCCACCAGAATCCAATCATAGCGATACACGACTTCTCACCTCAACTGTACTGACAACGTCTGACGTAATAGCCCTCATACACATGTACTGTCAGGGAGCCTCGATTTACGATGACATTTTAGTCAGTTACATGGGGAGTGGTTCAGCTGTACTGACACGCGCTATTCAGGGTCTGTTACTGAGAAATTTAACAGACTCTAATGATATGCATTTCAGAATTAATCAATTCCGTAGATGATCTGTAAAATCGTGTATATTCTATATGCGCTCGCTCGACGTAGTTTCTCTTGGTGAACGAAAATGAGTACTGTAACACCAACACCTGAAACGTACTCCCTCGAGACGGGATGGAAAACGCTGGCAGTAGCAGGTGGTAGTATCGCCGTGCTGGGCGTCCTCGCGATGGTTCTTCCGCTTGCAGTGGGCGTAGCAGTCTCGTACATCGTCGGGGGCCTCCTCATTGTCGGGGGGCTCGTCCACGGAGCGCATGTCGTCTCTGCAAAGGGATGGATGGGGTCACTCTG
This sequence comes from Natranaeroarchaeum sulfidigenes, assembly GCF_017094485.1. Lineage (NCBI taxonomy): Archaea > Methanobacteriati > Methanobacteriota > Halobacteria > Halobacteriales > Natronoarchaeaceae > Natranaeroarchaeum > Natranaeroarchaeum sulfidigenes. Next base: position 236,429 of record NZ_CP064786.1, on the reverse strand, counting down.
GCAGCTGACACTCGCCATCGTGTCGCTCGTCGCTGGGATCGTCATCGTGGTGAATCCGATCATCGGTCTGCTGAGTCTCACGCTCATGATCGTCGCATACCTGCTCGTCAACGGCATCGTCGAACTCGGAGTGAGCCTTCGGATGGAGCGTGGATCCGGTCGTGGGTGGATCGCTGCCAGCGGCGTCCTGTCGCTCGGTTTGGCAGTATTGCTCTGGGTGCAATTCCCCGAAGTCGCGGCCTGGATCGTCGGGTTCATGATCGGAGCGAGCTTGTTCCTTACAGGGCTCTCGATGGTCGCCGTGGCATACACGGGCCGCCAACCAGTCGAGGACATCACACCCCCAGCGGGTGAACCGCGCGGGACGTGACATTTGTTCATCTCGGACACGGTTCGGCCGGTCCGAATCGGATCACGACGGGCCGTTTCGCGATGACCGTTCTTAGCCGCTGGCGATTGATCGGTACCAACTGATCTGAATTATTTCAACGTCAACTGCCCCGTGGATCCAGTACGTCTATCGATTAGGCACAGCTATGGAAGCTACAGCATCTGTGACATATACAGGAGAGTGACTCGACTAGCGAGCGTAATCTGGCCAGAGAGACCCTCAGACACCCATCTCTGTGTAGATTCGCTGGTCATTCAGACACCGCTGTCGATCCCCCGTCCATGGCGGTGGTACTGCTCCCAGACAGGCAGTCGTTCGGAGTGCTGACTGAAGCGTGGCTCTCAGTAGATGTAACGGGCAGAGCGAAGAGACCCATACCAGCCCGAACTCAATAATGTCTTCTCATGCTACGTGGACTAGACGAAGCCCCGAACGCTGTTCACTCATCATCAAGACGCCGTTCCACGAACCCAGCGAAGTCGGCGGCAAACGCCTCGACCTCGTCCCAGTCCGTGTACTCGTGGTCCCGTGACGTATCGATGTCACCAGTCGCGTTTTTGGCGATCCGTTTCATCAGGAGCCGCTTGAGAAAGCCGTACTTCGAGTACCGGAGTGCACCGCCAAAGAGCCCGATTCGATCGGGATGCCAGTCCGCGGCTTCGAGCAGGTCGTCGACGTACCGTGCCGCCTCCGCCCGTCGCTCCGCATCATCAACAGCCGACGAAAGCGAGAGCTGAAAGAACGCGCTCGGGCGAGCCGAGGCGCCGCTCAGGCTCGTCTCGACGTATTCGCGGATCGCTTCGTGATGGGCCCCAACGTGGATCGACGAGCCGACAAGGACGGCATCGAACTCCTCGGGATCAGCCGCGGACCCGGCGTCCTCGATATCGGTGACCGTCACGTCGTGAGCGCGGTCCGCGAGGACGTCACCGATTCGTGCTGCGACCCGTGCAGTCTGTCCTTCACCGGTGCCGTATACGACGAGAAGCCGTGCCATACGGAGAGATACTACAGCACACTCGTTAATCGCGGGGGATCGAGCCTGCACCCACTGGGGCACCCTGCTCTCATCGACCGGGCTCGTACGACTGCTGGAGGCCGGGGAAGGTCACGTCGTGACCGGCGGCGTGAGCGTTCAGTTTCGCCGCTGCAGGCGAGTCCCTGACAGCCGCGGTGTCGTAGCCCGCTTCCTCGAAGGCGTCGGTGATCCAGCGTGTCCCGCGGAGCTGGAACTTCTGGTGATACTCCTCGGCGAGGGTGAACGCGTCGAGGCGTTCGAGTCGAGTCTCGATTTGTGCTTCGGTCCACTCACTGGCGTCGATAAATCGTCGAAGTTGCTCACGCTGAGTCGACGTCTCGGTAAAGACGACGTTCTGGTACTGGCGTTTGTCCGGCTGCGTGGGTGGATGGTGCTGTGAGAACGCCCAGTCGAGGAGGTCGCTGAACGAAGTCGTATTGGGATCGTACTCGATCTGGACGACTTCCGTGTGGTCACCGATCGTCTCATAGGTGGGATCGAGCGTCGTTCCACCGGCGTATCCCACGCGCGTCCGCACCACCCCGTCGATCGCACCCGCGGCCGCGTCGGGGCCCCAGAAACAGCCGAGTCCGAACGTCGCCGTCGCCGTGTCGGTCGGTGCGTTCGCGTCGTACGTCGTCAGGCGATCGGGCGAAAACATATGAGATATCGGTAGGGGCTCGATCAAAGTAACCCTGTCTCCGGTGGGACGAAAGAGTCCACCGACTCGTCGGACAGATGCCGGAGGATACCGGTCACGAATCTGGTCGAGGCGTCACTCGTCGCGCTCGAACCGGAGAGGCAACGATTCGACGCCGTAAATAAACGAGCTCCGAACCGGGGTGAGATCGGCGTCCGGCGCGATAGTTATGTCGGAGAGGCGGGTCAGCAGCTCGTCGAGGACGACCCGCGTTTCGAGTCTGGCCAGCGGTGCACCCAGACAGTAGTGGATCCCATGACCGAACCCGAGATGCTGGTTCGGCGACCGGTCGGGGACGAACGTGTCCGCGTCGGGGAACTGTCGCTCGTCCCGGTTGGCAGCGCCCAGCCAGACGACGATTCCATCGCCAGCCTCCAGTTGCTTCCCACCGAGTTCGACGTCCTCACGCGGGACACGAGTCATCGCCTGAACCGAGCCGCGATAGCGCAGCACCTCCTCGATGGCGGCCGAGAGGGAGCCGTCCTCGTCAGACAGCGTCGCAAAGAGGTCGTCGTCGTGCTCGTCGAAACAGCGGATCGCGTTCGTGATGAGATGCGTCGTCGTGATGTTGCCCGCGATCAACAGCAACATACACATCCCGAGCGCCTCACGGTGGGAGAGCTGTCCGCTCTCTCCCTCCTCGGTGGCAATCGTGGTCAGGAGGTCGTCCTGAGGTTGCTGGCGGCGACGTTCGATCTGGTCCAGAAAGTACGCCGCCATCTCCTGGCCCGCCTGTTGTTGTTCCTGAACGAAGGCCTCCGGATCGACGTCCTCGTCGGCTCCACGGACGATCGTGTCCGACCATCGTTTGAACTGGTCGCGGTCGTCGTGTGGGATACCGAGGAGTTCGGCGATAACGATGACGGGCAGTGGGTACGCGAGGGCGTCGACGACATCGAGTTCCCCGTTCGCGTCGACCAGTGCCTCGTCGATCAGCTCCGCGGTCAGAGTTCGGATCCGTGGCTCCAGTTCCCGGATCGACCGCGGCTCGAAGGCACCCTCGACGACGCTCCGGAGTTCGCCGTGCCGGGGCGGATCCTGAAGCAACATCGTCTCCAGCAGGAACCCCTCGTCCTCGGGCGGTTCCTGGAACCCCGCGATGTTTCGGGGACTCGTCGAGAACTGCTCGTCGTCGTTGGCGAGAATGGTCTTGACGTCCTCATACCGGAACACGTCCCACGTTTGCCGCGTGGGATCGTATCGGATCGGTGCGTTCTCACGCATCTCCGCGTACCAGTCGAACGGATCGAGCCACGCGTCACGTCCCTGCAAGGCGTCGGGGAACGTCTGTAGTCCGCCGATGTCGGCTCCACTCATGGTAGAATACTGTCGGAGCAGCGTAAAAACGCGAATTGCCAGTCCGTGGCCGAACTGTACTGGATGTATACAATTTAATTGCAATAGACGGTCTCCACGGTGTGGCCGGACCGGCCGGGGGAGCTTTCAATCGCCGTCATCAACGATCCCGTATGGACGACACGCTGACAGCGCTTGCGGAGGACCTGCAGGCAGCCGACTCGGCGGTCGCCCTGACCGGGGCGGGCCTGAGTACCGCATCGGGGATCCCCTCCTTTCGCGGCGAGGATGGCATCTGGGGAGAGGAGTTCGACCCCCAGTCGTTTCACCGGCGGCGGTTCAGACGCGATCCCGGGGGATTCTGGGAGGACCGCCTGCGACTGCAGGAGCGAATGCTGCCCGAGGACGTCGCGCCGAACGCCGCACACAACGCGCTGGCTCGACTCGAACGCGAGGGACCGCTGACTGCCGTCATTACGCAGAACACCGACGGGCTGCACGCCGAAGCCGGAACCGAGCGGCTGATCGAGTTGCACGGGAACGCCCGGCGAGTGGTCTGTGGGGACTGTGGGACACAGTGGGACGCCGAGTGGGCGTTCGATCTCGTCGAGGACGGGGACGGTCCGCCGACCTGTGAGTGTGGCGGGATCTACAAACCCGACGTTGTGCTATTCGGCGAGGACCTAACCCCCGAAGCGCTCTCGACCGCCCGGGAACTCGTCGCCGACAGTGACGTATTGATCGTCGCCGGTTCCTCATTGCAGGTACAGCCCGCCGCCTCACTCCCGGCCCGTCGTGACGGCGCGACGCTCGCAGTCATCAACTACGATCTGACACCGTTTACCGCCAGCGCCGACTACGACTTCCGGGCGGACGTCACCGAGGTGCTGCCCGCGCTCGCGGATGCGGTCTGTGGGCTATAGTGGTCGGAGGAGCCGTAGCAATCGGAACCACAACAGGGGCAACCATCCAACGAGTGCACAGAGGTTCATATCGCCGCTGCATCCGGATTACGGCCCGACACTACAGTATCCGGATTAAATTATATTTTTATGATAATTATGACCTAACAAAATTGTATTGATATTACGACAGCAGAGACGCTCGACAGACGCCTTGAAATCAACAGCGGCTCTCGATCATGACCGACCTTTGGCAATCGGTGTTAATCAAGAAGCCAACACGTCATTAAGTAGATGACAGCAATACAGCTCGGGCGTGAGCCAGCATAATTGAAAGGCAATAAAAGCATGGCCACCCCTTTTCAGTTTAGGAGTAGCCAATAGCCAGTATTTATAATATATGGTGGACTGTTCTCGCGATCGTGAGTAAAGCTCGATCAGCGTCGAAATCGGCCGCACCTCAGCCGGCCAAGACCGATCAAGAGCCACTATTTATAGGATACTGACAATAGTCAGATGTATGTTCTTTCTTGGACTCATCTGCTATGATAGATGCCCCATTTAATAGTACAGGTGCGATCCACAGACAAACTGAACTCCGCGAAATGCTCAGTTATTCGCTCAATGTAGCAGGCAAAAGACCCGAACACAGAATAAGTGATTTTTTGGAATGTTTCCTAATACAAATGTATGATTTCTACAGATTGTGTTGTCATTCAATATACCTCGCCAGATAGTTCGAACGATATGAACAGAATCGGTAATCGCTGGAGTTATTACATTTTTTAATAAGAATGAATAAATGTCTTCAGGAGCACAGCGTATATACGTGGTCCTGAGACAGTTGTGGGTATGAGCGACCCCAAGAATAGGTACATAAAATCAGTAGAACATGCGTTAGATATCGTCGAACATGTCTCCGAGCAGGGACCGATCGGCGTCTCGGAACTCGCAAAACAGATCGATATGCCGAAAAGTACCGTGTACGTCCACCTTCAAACTCTCAAAAAACACGGATACATTAATAAAGAAGACGACAAATACGATATCGGGTTGCGATTTCTCGAAACCGGGAGTTATGCTCGGCGTCGTCGGGGCATCTATCGCTCTGCAAGAGAAGAAGTGGACAAGCTCGCATCAGAGGTAGAAGAAGCAGCACACTTGGGTGTAGAACAGAACGGGAAACGAGTTATTCTTTACAAGTCTGAGTTTGGGGACGCCATCTATGACAACACGTCAACAGGCGAATTTACACACATGCATTGGACGGCAATCGGCAAAGTGCTGTTGGCACACATGACAACATCTCGTGTTACTGAGATAGTCAAAAAGCACGGACTTCCATCGGCAACATCAAAAACCATCACTGACAAAGAAGACCTGTTCGATGCGCTTGAACGGATACGAGATAGAGGGATTGCAGTTGAGAATGAAGAACGACGGAGTGGTGTCGTCGCAATTGCAGTTCCTATCTTCGATACTACAACTGGCGACGTCGTCGCTGCGATCTCGGTCTCAGGACCACGTCAACGGATTGTCATGGGAGAGGAGGAGGAAATAAAACAAGACATCATCGAGGCCGTTAGAAATCGAGCAAACGTCGCCGAACTTCGCTACAACCACTACTGAAGGTCACGTTCAGATACGCTGGTGCATTGCGAAGGCTAATAATCTGGGCCAGTCGTCGGCAGTGGCGGCTTCGGCGTGGCTAAAGCATTACTAAACGAGTAGGTTTGTCATTTTACTTCTCGAAATATATGTTCAGCACTATTTTAATTCCCGTGTTTTTCGTCTCTGAAATCGATTCCGTGTCGTGAGTAGGCTGTAGGTGTGAACGTGCGTCAGCAAGAAAAATACCCGCCCTCATCGTCGTTTTCTCCCGGTAGTGTGGCGAGAAAGGACGGGCGAAAACAGTAGTTGTAGTTGATGCAAGCCCTGCCTGATCGATTCGGCTGTTTCTGAATCAACAGGATTCACAAGAACAAAACTTTTAGCCAGTTTGTAAGAATTAAATTATTCCTGTAAAAAGAACATAACCAGCACTACAGATCAATAATGCGTCGAGAGAGTCTAAGTGCCCAGCGTCATCAGCAGCACTGGTGTCGCTTCCTATTCAACACGGTCTACGTCAATCTGTTCAACACTACCGTTGAGGTATGCGTTGTTGGTATAGATCCTTCGAAAATGCACCCTTTTACTTTTTCATCCCGATCTGAACATCGCCCACTCCTCTGAGCTGAGTTGCCGTATTGACGAGAAGCAGGACGTCCCTCAGTTCATGTATCTCCCGCACCGTAGGAAGGAACGAGTGAGCACGAAGATAGTGTTAGTCGGTTCAAGCCGCGTATGTGACACGTCATTCCGTTCCCGGATTGCCACGTACACGAAAGTCGAGTGTCTGGACAGTCCGCCGGGAACTGTTGTTCGATTAACAAGACCTGACCGTTGTGCTTCCGGGTCTGCCGAGGGATCCGATTGTACAGAGCAGCGTTAAGCCATCAAACGTACTGGTCGGTCGGCCAAGCCGTCATTGGTGGACTGTCGTGCTGACGTTCGGAGTATCGCCCCAGGTTTAATCTGGGGGCACCCTACCGTTACCGTTCGGACTCATCACCGCAGAGCCCAAACGTCATCTGAACTGCCTATCGTGGGCACGAAACCTTTTTTAAATCGTGGACAAAAGATAGTACGAGATGGAGTGCCTAGCTAAGAGTACGTTCGACACAGCCGACAGTGCCGTTTCACTGTGGAGGGGATACCAATGAGCGCCGTCGATCGGTTCTCCACTGCCGCGTCGAACGCCGGCGCAACAGTTCACGCGGTAGACCGTTCGGAAGCCGCTGAAACCATTGCGGAACTCGCTTGTCAGCCCGCAATCGGTACGCCTCTGTCGTTTGATGGTGTATCGCTTCCAGAGATGATCGAGACAGATCCAAATAAGGCCGAGTTGCAAGTCGCCGAAAGCGGTATCACGTCCGCACCACTGGGTGTCCAATCTCTTGGAAGCGTCCTCATTCCATCCGATGAGCGGATGGGCGGACCGTTCAGTCTCTTCCCAGAGCGGCACATAGCAGTCGTCGAAAGCGACGACCTGGTTCGGGACGTAGAAACAGCGTTCACCCGGATTGCCGATCGGTATCGGACAGACGGAAACGACGCCGTGCTCGTTACTGGGCCGAGCACGACTGGCGACATGGGTGCGCTCGTGACGGGTGTACACGGACCCGGGGAGCTACACATTGTGGTGATCGACGATGAGTAGTGAGTCCACAGACGATGACCTCGCGGCCGGTATTCGTCATCTCATGAAGACGGAAGGAGAGATTATTTCCGAGAATACGCGGCGGCTTAACGTCGACAGATACCGCGCCTTCGAGGAGCTCGGAGAGAATCGACATGAGGAATTGCGTGAACGGGCGCGTTCGATCAAGGAAGACGCAATCGAGCGGCTTCCTGAATTGATCGAAGAGTTGACCGAAAGTATCGAAGCAAACGGTGGCTCCGTCTATATCGCCGACAATGCCGACGATGCTAATGAGTACATTCGTGAGGTCTGCGAACAAGCAAATGCCGAAACGGTCGTGAAAAGCAAGTCGATGACAAGTGAAGAAATCGAGGTCAATACTGCGCTCGAAGACGCTGGAATCGAGCCTGTTGAAACTGATCTCGGCGAGCTGGTCATTCAGATCGCCAACGAAGAACCCTCGCACATCGTCGGTCCCGGCCTTCACAAGTCAAGAGACGAGATAGCCTCCTTGTTCAACCAACACTTCGATCCCGAGCAGCCTCTAGAAACCGCAGAAGAACTGACTCGGTTCGCACGCGACCATCTTGCCGAGCAGATTGACGAAGCAGATATCGGGATGACGGGGGCAAACTTCTTAGCCGCGGACACGGGTACGATGGCTCTCATCACCAACGAAGGCAACGCGCGAAAGGTAGTCGAAGCCACGGATACGCATATCGCTTTGGCCGGCGTCGAAAAGATCGTTCCTTCGATCGAAGATCTCGCTCCGTTCGTTCAGCTTGTTGCACGTTCGGGAACAGGACAACCGATAACCTCGTATACACCGCTGTTTTCGCCACCGATAGACACCCCACCGGTCGACGCAGAGGAGCGAGAGTTTCATCTCGTATTGATAGATAATGGTCGACTGGAGATGCGGGAGGATGACGAGTTGCGAGAGACGCTTTACTGTATCCGCTGTTCAGCGTGTCTCAACTCCTGTGCGAATTTCCAGTCGGTCGGCGGTCACGCCTTCGGTGGCGAAACGTACACCGGGGGGATCGCTACTGGCTGGGAGGCGGGCGTCCACGGACAGGAATCGGCAGCCGAGTTCAACGATCTCTGTACTGGCTGTTCTCGCTGTGTCAATCAGTGTCCTGTAAAGATTGACATCCCATGGATCAACACAGTCGTTCGCGACAGGATCAATCGCGGAAAAGATCCGAAAAAATTTGATCATCTCGTCGACAGCCTGCTGCCGGACGAAGAGCCCACTGGAACTGATCTGGATAAACGGTTCTTCGGAAACTTCGAGACCATCGCAAAGCTCGGGACTGCTACCGCACCACTCTCGAACTGGGTTGCTGACCTCGGCCCGACACCGAAAGTGCTCGAACGTGTGATCGGGATCGACTCCCGCCGTGATCTACCGTCCTTCGCTAGCGAAACGCTATGCGAGTGGTTCGAGTCGCGCAACGTCCAGGAGCCGGAGGATCCCCGGAGACGGGCCGTTCTTTATCCTGACCTCTATACCAACCACATCGATCCCGAACGTGGAAAGGCAGCAGTTAGAACGCTCGAAGCACTTGACGTGGCCGTCGAGGTTCCAGCCGTCCGTTCCAGTGGCCGTGCGCCACTATCACAGGGAATGATCGAGACCGCACAGGATCACGCTGAGGACGTCACGGATCGTCTCACACCGTACATTGAAGAAAACTACGACGTAGTCGTCGTCGAACCAAGCGATCTTGCGATGTTCCGACAAGACTACCAAAAACTTCTCGACGATGAGTCGTTCGGCCGGCTTGCGGAGAACAGTTACGAGCTCATGGAATACGTATATGGACTTCACGAGAATGGGGCCGGTCTCGAGGTCCTGTCCGGCGGAGCTGACTCTCCCGTGTTCTATCACAGCCACTGTCAGCAGAGAACGCTCGGTCTCGAGGCACATACAGTTGCGATCCTCGAAACCATGGGGTATGAAGTTACAACGAGTGATACCGAGTGTTGTGGCATGGCTGGCTCGTTCGGGTACAAAAACGACTACTACGAACTCAGTATGGAAGTCGGATCCCGGTTAAAGGACCAACAAGAGGATGCCAGTGGTATAACCGTCGCCAGCGGGACGTCCTGCCAGGATCAGATAGGCGACCTCACTGGTAGGCGACCCCCACATCCGATTGAACTGCTCGACCCGACTGCGAGCGGCTCGTGAGGAATCCGCCTGTCACACATCGCGGCAGTCAGCGTTATAGGTGATCTCGTGTACTCGTTTTTTACCGTTATATAGACCGAAAACGTCTCGTCCACAAACCGGGAGAGACAAGTGATAGAAACGAACTCTACGGAAGCCACCTCCGAGAGATGAAACCCAGCCCTCGGGGTTACTGACTCAGTTCATAGGGTATGTACGTCGTCAGATCAGGGATAAAGATCACCAACAGAAGAACGATGATCAACGGGATATACCACGGAAGCACCGCGTACATTACCTCTTCAAGTGTTGCGTCTGTGACTTTCTCGAGCACGAAGAGGATCACTCCGAACGGAGGGGTCAGAAGGCCGATCATGAGCGAGAGAATCATAACAATCCCGAAGTGAATCGGATCGATCCCAACCATATCGACGACAGGCATGAGCACGGGAACCAGAATCGTGATCGCGGCAATCGTCTCCATGAACGTCCCGACGACGAGGAAGAGCACGACAAGTAGTAGAAGAACCATCGTCGGATTATCCGTCACTGCGGTAACCGCGTCAGCCATCATCATCGGCAAGCGGAGTTCGAGAGCAACCAGTCCGTAGGCAGCCGCAACGGCGATAATGAAGGTCAGTGCGAACGTTTCGACTGTCGCATCGCGAATCTCCTCGATAATACCGGTGAGTGTGAGATCGCCCAGAACCGTCCCAACAATCAGCACATAGACGACTGTTATCGCACCAGCTTCGGTCGCTGTGAAGATGCCGGAAAGGATCCCACCAACGATCAAAACTGGGATCAGAAGGGCAGCGAACGCTCCCGAGAACGACCGAACGACGTTGGTGATACTGAATTCACCGGCACCGCCGTACCCCCGTTTCAAGGCGGCGATAAACACCATTCCAAGCAAGAACGCCCCGAGCAGGAGGCCGGGGATGACCCCGGCAAGAAAGAGATCGCCGATAGATTCCTCAGCAAGAACACCGTAGATGATGATCGGAACGCTGGGTGGAATGATCGGACCGATTATCGCTGAGCTACCAGTAATTCCGAGCGCAATATCCTTGTCGTAATCGTATTCACGCATTGCAGCGTATTCGATCCGGCCAAGACCAGCAGCGTCGGCAAGTGCGAGTCCTGACATCCCAGAGAAAATCATCGACGCAGTAACGTTCACATACCCGATGCCGCCCTTCACATGACCGATAATAGCGTTTGCAAACTCGAATATTTCCTCTGTCATCCCGCTCCGATTCATGAGTCTCCCCAGAACAAGATAAAACGGGATCGCAAGCAGAGTGAACGAGTTTAGACCGTACAGGAGCTGATTGCTGAGGAGGGAGGCGTTCATTCCAGGCCCATACGGTGAGACCATTACGACGATGACTGTCGCACCCATTGCCACTGCGACGGGAACTCCAAGCGCGTAAAGGAACAGCAGCGTCCCAAGAAACAGCAGACCGATAATCGCTAGCTCCATAGTCCACCTCGCTCTCCAAGCAGGTTTTTGAGCCACTCGGGAAGATGGTCTCGATACAGGATCTGGAGTTCATAAACTAGCATGCAGAGCAACCCACCCGAAATACCGAGATAGAGCATTCCGCTGGTTACGAACCCAACCCCACCGAGGTTGGATCCCCAGTTATTGATCGCCGCTGGGATCGTTCCCATAAGCGCAAACAGCACGAAGACAACGACCACGATGATGCTAATCAGATCAAACGAGTGTCTCACAGTGGGATGACGTTCCTCGAGTTTGTCGAGTACGAACGTCATGCGAATATGCTCACGGTTCCGAGAGGCCACGGCCGCGCCGAAGAACGTCGCGACAATGAGGGTGAACCGCGCTGCCGGTTCGGTCCACTGTGCAACAACAGGTAGATCTAGCAGTCGAATTAACACCTGCATGGTCGCGAGGACGATCATCAAGGAGAACATTCCGGATGCGAGATACAGGACCATCCGATCAAACAGACTCTCCCGTGAGAGATCCAGTGACTGGTCAACCTCCATGCTACCTCAACTCGTTTGTGGACAAATAAGCATTATGTTTCAATGAAGATACCAGCTCGTACTTTGGCTCTACACACGATACAGTCTATTGTTACAGGGCGAATGAAGGGAGCCAGCCTTAGCGTGACAGGAGCGGACGAGCAAGGGTAAGTCATGTGTTGAACAATGCTCAACTGTGTGGACGAGACGGTTCGCCAGTAGGAATGCTTTCGGTAACGGCACGCCGACGTAGGGGCGTGTCATTGTGATGTTTTGTGCCATGCCGGCCGCCACACCGACGAATCGAACCAGTCGTTGATCACTCGTATGGAGCCGATCGGAAACTAGTTTTGTTGGTTGCTCAGTAAGACGCGGTCAAGATCGACAAATATCGATCAAGGCGTTTCTATCATCGATTTCTCCTCAACAGTACTACCAGCCAAAATCGAGCAGGGCACACTGCATTCGCTGCGCTTCACGATGTTACCCTCTGACCTAGACACCGTATTCAAATCCAACCAAAACAATTATTATGGATGGTCGAAAATTGCCAATGGACGCCATGAGCAAGAGCTACAAACGGACAAGTCGAAGAGAGGTTTTGAATCGAACAGCAGTCGGTCTCGGCGGGATCAGTATTGTAGGGCTTGCCGGTTGTCTCGGAGATGACAACGGCGCCAGTGATGTGACGCTGGCAACCTCTTTTGAGGAAGGACACGTGTTGGTCGACGCCGCAGAGGAGTTCGCCGACCAAGTCGAAGATGAGACTGATGGTGCTATCTCGATCGAGATCACGCCTGGCGGAGCATACGGTGCTGAGGACGAAATCGCCGAACAGGTTCAGGACGGTGTTATCGAGATGCACTCCGGAGGTGGGATGCCGTATTCGATGTTTGCTCCGGAATATTACTTCTTTGACAACCCGTTCGTCGTCGAGGACCTCGACCATCTCCGGCAGATCGAGGATAGCGAACAATTCGGAACCGGACAAGAGATGCTCGCTGAGGAAGGAAACCAGCGCCACATCGGCTCGTTCATTTACCGAGGGCTCAGACAGTTTACTTCAAACGAGCCAATCCGCGAGCCGGCTGATCTCGATGGAATTGATCTTCGGCTGCCCGAGCTCGATCCCTGGGTGTCGATCTGGGAGGAAGTTGGCGCATCCGCAACAGCAGTGGCCCTTGATGAACTCTACAGCGGCCTAGAACAGGGAGTCGCCGACGCATCCGAGGGCGATGCCGAGCAGATCAGCTCGTTCAATCTCCACGAGGTCCAAGACTATCTGAGCCTTACCGAACACCAAGTACAAGCTGGTGGACTCTACGTCAACGAGGACTTTTTCCAGGGACTTGACGAAGCCGATCAGGACGCAGTACTCGAGGCCGCAGAAGCAGCCTCAATGACTGCCAGTCAGCAGTCCGAAGACGAAGAACAGGACATCATCGAGGAACTGGAAGCAGAAGGGATGGAAATCATCGATGATGTAGACCAGGGCGCGTTCCTTGATCAGGCGGAGCCAGCCGTCAATGAGCTCTTCGAATCGGAGTGGGAAGGTACCTGGGATGAATGGCGCGAGGTGTAGTTCGTTGAGTTAGCGATATTACGCGGTTCGGACAGTGGAATCAGAATCGATTATCAATACCCTGTTGGCACATACACCTGAGAGCGTTCAAGCGCTTCCAGTGACGGTTTGTTCAGCGGTTGAACCGCATTCGAATTCAGAACTGCGACCACGTCAGTCGTCGCTAGTTACAATTGTTACTGGGCCGTCGAACTCGAGAACAACTTGCTGCGTGAGGTCCCCGAAAAGTGCCTTGCCGACGGGGGACCGTTTTCGGCCAGCCAGAAACACGTGATCACAATCGTATTCGTCAGCAATATCGAGAACCGCGTCGGGACCGACGCCTACGATACCGATGGCTGTAGTAGCGACATCCGCTGGAAATGCCGATTCCGATACGCTCAACGCCTCCGCTTTGGCGGATTCCTCGAGTTCGGCGACGGAATTCATCTCTGCCCCCGATCGAGCATCCTGCTGTATCCCGCTTCTGTACCGCTCTTCGTCGACAAGTCGGCAAACGACGACGGAGGTGTCGCTGCCTGAAACATACTGGACCGCCGCTGACAGGAGCTGATCATTGGGTTCCTCGTCCGATATGAGGACTAGTATTGAGTCCATACATAGCCGTTTCAACTGTCGAACGTAAAAATCACCCGGAACAGGTGAGGAGTAAAATCTGCACCGTCCCCGATTCCATGGAAGTCGAATGTTGAAAGAACCTCGGGCGGGGTGGGTAGAAAGGCTCGCTTGCCAGTCCTCTGAATACGATGCCGGGCGGCGTTTCGCTGGGTACGGTACCAGTGTCACTCAGTTGAGCGATATATTTATCATTATAGTCCCGGCTAGGATTGGAGGCGACCCCGAAGTGCTTCGGACAGACCGCGACCATTGATTAGCGTTCGTCATCAGTAAACGAACGAGCGGGAGTGGCGAACGGTGGCTGTGATAGTTTGTTGGGGGTATCATCAGTAAAACCGGCACCTCTACTGTTATAATAGACGATTCGCGTTTGTTCCAGATGTAACGATGACGAAGCTGACATTGACGCCACCGTTCCGGTACTCCGAAAGACGGCCACAGCGCTGTTCATCAGGGAGTGGTAAATGAAGGTTCGTTCGAAAAGATAACAAATTCTCGCCTGAATCCCTTTTGTCGCTGACTCCACGGATCAGATCGATCCGGAAACGCACCTGCAATGCGGTGCTGAAAACACATTCCACAACATTGTTCGTGATGAATAAACGGCCAATGGGAGTATGTCGGATCCAATATTCCACAGTTACAATGAAGTTGCTGGCAGAGAACGGTGTGGGCTATTACACAGATCAGTCCGGATACGCACTATCGCAATCTCTTATTACAAAGGTACTGTCGTAAAAGAGCGCGATTATGGCAACCTATCAACCTAGCTTGTTCAATTCTAGCGAACGATAAGATGACGGTAGTGAATATTGGCCACAGCGGGTGCCTATTTCGACCCACAATACTGTGATTGACAGCGTCGATCAGGTTTTCCGATATAATCAGCATAAGCTTCGCAGAACAGGTCGCTGTTTCGTGGACGAACGGATTTTTGTCAATCAGCCATCCCGCATCTAATACGAGAGACCGGATACCGTCTTTCTCGTCGACACATACATTTTTCACTAAGCGACCGAACACTCATATATGGACGTACAGCCCACTGGTATCACTTGCCCACTCGTGACGCCTTTCGACCCGAGATCGAACACCATCGACGAAGACGCGCTTGAGGACCTCACAGATCATGTACTCGAGAGTGATATCGACGGTCTGTTTCCCTGTGGAACAGCAGGGGAGTTCGCAAGTCTCACACCCGAGGAACGTCGTCTAGTCTCCGAGATCGTGGTAGAGAGGACCAGTAGCGACACGACTGTTCTCGTGGGTGCCGCCGCAACCACGATTAGCGAAACGGTTTCATATGCGACCCACGCCGATAAAATCGGTGCGGATGCCGTCGTCGTTACCATGCCGTACTTTCACACGGCAACTGATCCAGAAGGTAATCGACAGTTCTTCGAGGCGGTCGCCGACCGATCGCCACTACCGGTATTGTTGTATAACATTCCGATATATACGGGATCCGTAATCGAACTCGACACTCTTGTGACCATCGCCTCCCACGAGAATATCATCGGTATCAAAGACTCGGGCGGTGATTTCGAGTACTTATCTTCGATACTCCGCCGGTTGCCTGATGACTTCGTCGTGCTGCAGGGCTACGATACGCTACTCACACCTGCACTCCGGATAGGTGCCGACGGTGGTGTAAACGCGGGATCAAACGTCGTCCCTGAGACGTACGCTACCCTGTATGAGACAGCCGAAACCGACCGCGGAAAAGAGTTTCAAGAAGCCATTTTTCCATTTTTCAACGCCTGCACGGAGTACGGGTTTGCACCAACAGTCAAAACTGCACTCGAGTATCTGGATGTACTCCCCAATGCTACTGTTCGACCTCCGCTCCGGCCGCCCTCTGAGAAGGGACGCGAGCGGATCAAAACGAGCATCGATAGTTTACGCGAGCACTGATGGTTCGGCCTAATAATACGCAGAGTATGTGCGGTGGGACGAACAGACTGTCGCGGCCGTCAGCTGTTTCGTTCGCTCCAATTAACCACTATACAAACCAAATATTTTGATGTTCATTTCTAAGAAGAGACATTCAGTGTCGAATGGTGTGGGGTAAGGGGACGCGTAAACCATTATAACGGAACTTGCTGATTTAAGACTATTCGCTTGGTTATCGGCGCAGATAGTAAACAAATAGCAAAAGTACGCTATTGGAAGCGATCCATGAATCATTGCTAGCTCCCGGAGCCTTGTCGAACCATGGAAGTTGATTTATACAGGCAGGGGGGCCTTTGTAGCATACATCACTCGAGGATCGCTCATTTCCACTTCTCGATGTTCTTCTGAACCTCGTTCTGCCCATTTATATTTTCGGTTTAATATAAATCCAATCAACATTATTTGCTCCAAGAGACCGATACTGATCGTACTGGGACCTAAAAAGTAGTAGTTCTATCACTTCCAGAAGTGGTCTGAAGTACAGTCAAGTAGATCCGTAGTCGACCGGATTGACCAACAACAAAAGACGATGGAGAGTTTTGTCGAAAAGGATCTAAAAGTACGTCAGAGCATTTAGGAGCATATATCTCCGTAGAATACCGTATGGGTAGATTCAGGAACTCACATTGTATTTCAACAGATCTATCGAGTTGTTATGCCAATTCCAACGAGAAGCTATCATCAATACAGAATTTAGTTATGGGAGAGTGGCACCAGTATTTAAGCCTCATTTTTAATATAGTTTGTTGAAAAAGACATCTTTATTATATTTAATCAATCTGACTGCGGCTCGTTATCATCCAGAGATATTCACGTCGACAACAGCGACGAACGGACTGACAGGAGAAAAGATAACTGACCCCTACCCAAAGGATAACCGATTTACATTACAAACCGAGATCGTATCGCTGTTCGCAGTAGGAGAGCCGTTTGTGTGGGTCAGCACTGGATCTACGTGGCGTAATAGCCAACGAGACCTGTTACGACGCTTCGACACTGACAGGAGAGGGACGGAGTTGTGCCAGTACCACAATAACAAACTAGGAACGATGATAGTAATCGAGATGTTATCACACCTCCAGTCCCGTCTCATCAATCATAGCCGGCGATTCAAAACTTCCGGCAATATGAATGCAATGGTACCTGGGTTACGAACGGACCTATCGTGATGAACTTATGGGCAAATAATCGGAGCGAAAGCAACCAGTCACAGCTCGAACCGCCGAACCGTCGAGTACTCCGGGCCGTCGGGCGTCAACTCGCTTTCGGTCAGCCGGACGTCCTCGACGGTCCACTCGCCGACGACTGGGTCGAGTTCGCGGACGCCCTCCTGTACAAGCTCCTTGCCACCCGCGTGATCCATCCGCGCGAGGGTGACGTGTGGGGTGAACTCGTGATCGTCGGCGTCGAATCCCAGATCGACGAGCCGCGGTTCGATCGCTTTGTGAAGGGTAGTGAGTTCCTCCGCCCCGACGGAGACGCCTGCCCAGAGCACGCTGATGTACTCCAGTGAGGGAAAGACACCGAGCCCCTCGACGCGAGCGGTGAAAGGGTCGATATCCGCGGCTTCGACCGCCTCGATGAGGGCCGATTTCACCGTCTTCACGCGGCTGGGGTGGACGTCCCCAAGGAAAAAGAGCGTGACGTGGGCCTGCTCGGGATCAGTAACGCGGAGCCCGCTTGCATCCGCAAACTCCTCTTGAACCGCCGCGACCTCGTCGGCGAGTTCGGTCGGTAGATCGACACTCACGAACAGTCGCTTGCTCATACTGATATTGAGTCACGGAAACATCAAAAAGGGATGCCACGGCTGTAGAGGGCTCGCTCTGTCAGTAATTTCGCGTTGTTCCGACTCTTGTCCCGGACGCCGCTTCAACACAAAAGACGCCCGTCGTGAATGACGGGTGAGGAGATTACGAGAAGATATCCTTGATCGCACCGATCAGTCCACCATTGCCGGAGGCCTCCTTCCGGTCTGTCTGCTCCTCAGAATTCTCATCCGACGCCGTGTCGGTCTCTTCTGTGGCTGTCTCTTGCTCGGTATCATCTGCCACGTCGACAGCATCCGAATCGCCGCCGGCTTTTTCGATGGCTTCGTCGATCAGTCCATCTGCATCGTTGACGGCCGCTTTGATGTTGGACTTGACCAGGGGCTTACCTTCGAACCGGTCCTGGCTGACGGACGTATCGGCCGCGATGATGACGGCATCGGCTGCCTGAATGGCCTCGCTGGAGAGTTCATTTTCGGTGCCCATCGCTCCCTGGACTTCGACATCGATGTCATGGCCGCGGTCCGTTGCGGTGTTTTCCAGGTTTTCGGCACCCATCTGACTGTGCGCAATACCGGTCGGACAGGCTGTGACTGCTACGAATTTCATTGTGAATCTGTTATTATTTCTCGTACTTCCGATTTAGTACTGGCGCTCAGCGCTCGTTCAGCGAGCGCTCGGGCCGATTCGGTATCCGTTTCGGTGACCTCGGCTTTGACCTCTGGGATCGTTACCGCGCTCATACTGAGCTCGTCGAGGCCGAGTCCGACGAGCAGTTCTGTGACGGTCGGATCACCGGCCATCTCACCGCACATGCCGATCCAGGCGTCGTTGTCGTGGGCTGCGTCGACGCTCCGGTCGATTGCCCGTAGCACGGCCGGATGGAGCGGATCATGGAGGTGGGCGACCGCGTCGTTCTCACGCGAAGCGGCCATAACGTACTGCGAGAGGTCGTTCGTGCCGATGCTGAAGAAGTCGACACGGCTGGCCAGTTCGTTGGCCATCATCACCGCTGCGGGCGTCTCGATCATGATACCGAGCTCGGGCCGATCGTAGTCGATCCCGTCCGCAGCTAGCGACTCGGCTGCCGCATCGACGACGTCCAGCGCTGTTTCGAGCTCCTCGACCGTCGACACTAGCGGAAACATGACCGAAAGCCGTCCATCTCCGTTCGCCGCAGCACGCAGGAGAGCGCGAAGTTGCGTCTCGAACAGGTCGCTGTCCTCGTCGAGCGATCGGCGGATCCCCCGGTTGCCGAGGAACGGGTTCTCCTCCTCCTTCGCATCGAGGTATGGGATCGGTTTGTCACCGCCGATGTCGAGGGTCCGAACGACCAGACGTCCTTCCGGGAAGGCTTCGAGCGCCTCTACGTACGACTCGAACTGTTCGTCCTCGTCCGGCGGCTGGTCACGATCGAGGAACAGGAACTCGGTCCGGTACAGGCCGATCCCGTCGGCACCTTGCTCGATCGCACCGTCGAGTTCGGCTGTCGTCCCCAGATTGGCTGCGACCTCGATTTCGACGCCGTCGGTTGTCTGGACGGGGTCGTGTCTGACTTGGACATCGCGACCTGCAGTGACCCGCTCACGGGTTTCCTGATCGGGATCGACGATGACATCGTCGTTCTCCGCGTCGACGGCGACATCGGCATCTGCTTCGATATCACGGAGCTCTTTCCCGACACCGACGACTGCAGGAATCCCCAGTGAACGGGCGAAGATCGCTGCGTGGGAGGTTCGCCCACCGGTTACTGTTGCGAAGCCCGCGACACGGTCGGGATCGAGCTGTGCTGTATCACTTGGTGTGAGTCGTTCGGCCAGTAGGACCGTTCCCTCCGGCAGGGACGCAAGATCCATCCGATCGCCACCCGAGAGGATTCGAAGAAGCCGATCGCGGATATCTCGCATGTCGTCCGCTCGTTCTGCCATCATCCCTTCCATCCCCTCGAACTGTTCGATAGCACTAGCGAACGCACGGTCGACGCCCGCCTCTGCGGCTGCGCCGTCGTCGATCGCCTCTTCGACGGCGGTGGTGATCTGTGGGTCATCGAGGAACTGCAGATGGGCGTCGAAGACTGCCGCTTCCTCCTCGCCGACGCGCTCTGCCGTGTTCTCACGCTCAGTCTCGATCTCCACGCGCGCCTGTTTCTGAGCACTGGCGAAGCGTTCGTGCTCCGTCTCCTGATCCTTGGGCTCGACGGATTCGGGATCCGGTCGCTCGTCCGGACGGTACCAGCGTGCCGTTCCGAGCCCAGAGAGCGGGGTCACGCCAACGCCTGGTAGGGTCTTACTCATACTCGGATTCAGGTGTCGTGAGGACTGCTGCGACCGCTTCGATGGCGGCTTCTTCGTCCGGTCCATCGGCTGTCAGCACGACTTCGTCGCCGGACTTTGCACCGATACCGGTGACTGCAAGCATACTCGCCGCATTGACCGCCTCGCTGCCCTCCGGCTTGACGGTGATCTCGCTGTCGTACTCGTTTGCCGTCTCGACAAACTTCGACGCCGGGCGCGCGTGCAGCCCGTCTTCAGGGACGATGGTGACTGTACGTTCGATCATTCGTCGATCGCCTCCAGTACAATCTCTTCGACCCGTTCCGGTGAGTCTGCCTCGTGGAGAGCATCGCGGTTCTCTTCGTGCATCAGCGAGCGCGACAAGGCGCTTAACATCGAGAGATGCTCTTCACCGCCCTCCTCGGGGACGAGTAACATGAATATCAGGGTGGCCGGTTTGTCGTCCATCGCGTCGAAATCGATTCCGTCGTCGACACGCGTAAACGCGATTGTCGGCGACGCCACGCCGGCGCTTTTCGCGTGTGGGATCCCGATTCCCATCCCGACACCGGTCGTTGCATCCTCTTCACGTGCGAGGAGGTCATTCAGTGCCTGTTCTCGGTCCGTGACTCGCCCTGCGTCGGCTGCCAGATCGAGCAGGAACTCGATACACGCATTTTTTTCGGCCGGTGCACCCTCTAGAGCGACGAGATCCGTCGTCAACGGTGTGTGGTCACTTTGGGTTGTCATAGTTGATGTAAGCGTTGGTGGGTGAAAGCGGTTTGTGTTGGTCAGTCTGCTGTTGCTTCGACGGAGTCGACTGCTGCTTGATCCGGCTTGAGTAGCGTAACGATCGCAGCGGTCACGATGGTTCCGATGGCGAGTGCGCCGAGGAAGCCAAGGACGTTCTCCGCCAGGATGACCACAAAGATACCGCCGTGGGGGGCTGGCATCCCGACGCCGAGCAGCAGCGCCGTAGCAGCGGCCGAAGCGCTTCCAATCATGATACTTGGAATCACGCGTAGCGGATCAGCGGCCGCGTACGGGATTGCCCCTTCCGTGATGAACGAGAATCCCATCGGGATCGCAGCGATGGCGTTCTCGCGCATCTCGTCGGGGTACTTGTGCGGGAACGCGAGGTTCGACAGCGCCAGTCCAAGCGGCGGGGTCATGCCAGCGATCATCACGGCAGCCATCGGTCCGGTGATACCGTCAGCCACCAGCCCGACGCCGAAGACGTAGGCTACCTTGTTGACTGGACCGCCCATGTCGAAGGCCATCATCGAACCGAGGATGAGGCCAAGCAACGCGGCGTTAGCGCCTTGCATACCTTCGAGTGTCGACGTCAGCGCGTCATCGACGAGTGCGATCGGGACACCGAGCCCTAGCACGACCACCGGTGCAAGTAGCGCGACCGTCAACACTGGAATCACCAGGATCGGCATCATCGGCTTGACAAACGACGGGACGGACCAGCTCTTCATCCAGCGTGCGACGTAGCCGGTGAGCAGACCGGCGACGATTGCGCCGAGGAATCCGGCAGTCGCACCGTCAGCAGCGAACCCGACAGTATCACCGGCAGCCTCAATGATGTGTGGCTGCTGAATCGCGTACGAGAGAATAAACCCTGGTGCAAGACCGGGCTTATCGGCGATCGCGTACGCGATGTACGCCCCGAGGATCGGGATCATTATCTCTAGCCCGAGGCCACCGATCTCACCGAGATACCAAGCGAGCGATCCAGTCTCCTCAAACAGGGTCTCGGTATCGCCAGCGGTGAACGGTAGCTCTGCTACCATGAAACCGACCGCGAGGAAGATCCCACCGATGGTAACGAACGGGATCATGAATGAGACCCCCGTCATGAGGTCCTCTTTTACTGAAGTCAGGTACGACCGTAATGCATTTTCGGCATCGTCTTTTGAGCTCATGGCCTCGGGCACTAATATACGTAAAAGAGTTAAAACACTTTGGAAGATTGTTCATTACTATCGATTAATTACGAAACTAAATATTATGGACAGAGATATATTTGATGTAAAAACTCATCTGGGCTGCGAAGACGGCCCCTAACCCCTGAAACAGCATTGTTGCTCGAATTTGCCGACTTTATCTTACAGAAACACTTTTATTTGTTTCTGTGCAGTCTTCCCTCCCCGAATCCCGGATTATTATTTACTCCCAGATGTCTTTGAATAGTATACCTCAGAATGTACAGCTGTTGTTAATATTGACGACAGAAATAAAACATATCAGCTTGAATTCAGTTCGGGGCTTCTGCGTGGTTACTCTCTCACTATGATGTGTAGGACCGGCACTCACAAGCAATCGGAGGACGTTTGTCGCCCCGAGTTCAATTGATATCGTTGATGGACGGGGATTCTCCACTACACACTGCCGATGGAATTACGGATCGTATCGAAGCCGCTCTCGGGACCGACATCCGATCGGTAAACGAACTCGATGGGGGCCTAGTGGGACGTGTGTTCCGTGTTGAGCGTGTCGACCATCCGCCGGTGGTAGCCAAACTTGACGACAACCCGTTGGACAACGAGGCACGGATGCTCCGCTGGCTCGCTACGGAGACTGAGCTGCCAGTCCCTACAGTCAAACACGTCGAAGAGGGGCTACTGGTGATGGAATATTTCGACGGTGACGGTAGGTACGATGAACAGACCCAACGAGCGCTTGCAGATCATCTCGCGGCGCTGCACGATGTGACTGCTGATGCCTATGGGTTCTCTTTCGATACGCTTTCGGGACCGTTCTTGCAGTCGAACCCGTGGACGGACTCGTGGATCGACTTCTTTCGAGAACAGCGCATCCTTCCATTTGCTCGCGCGGCCAGGGACGATGGGTCGCTTCCGGAAGTGACGTTTGACCGCGTCCTCACGCTTGCTGACCGTCTAGACGAGTTGCTCGTTGAACCTGACGAGCCAGCGCTTGTCCACGGGGACATCCATCCCGGGAATACGGTAGTTCAGAACGGAGCGGTACGGGCGGTGCTTGACCCTGCAATCTACTTTGCCCACGACGAAATTGATCTTTCATACATCGCTCGGTCGCCGGAGATCAGCGATGCGTTCTTCGATCAATACCAGCGCCACCGCGGGATCGACGAGGGGTACTTCGACCGGCGACAGGGCGTCTACAACGCCTTTCATGCACTCGAAAACGTCCGGTTCTTCGGGGCTGAGCGCCTGCCTCGTCTAAGAGATACGCTCGACCAAATCAATTGGTAAAACGCTAGTATTCGAGGTCGGGGCTTATGGGCCCGTGTCAATCGATGCGTATGGGTCGTCCGCGCAAAACTAGCTAGCTGCCCAGGCCCCTACCCACCGGATAGGCGTTTACGTCGGGGGAGACGTCCATTCGGCAAGCGTGTGCATCGGGAGACGAAGACACTCCGGAAGCCCAGACGACCGCAGGAGCCAGCGGCGACTGGCACGGAGTAAAGCGCTAGACGACCTGAACTCCGGTTCCGCGTGCGCCCGCCAACGCAGGTCTTAACACCGCGCCAGCCGAACTATCTGGCATGACTGATCCAGCCGACGACCCGAAAGAGGACCACGAGTTCTCGGAGGGCCAGGGCTTCTCCGGGGAGTACGACGAGTTCGATCTCGACCCGCCCGAACTCGACGTCGATCCGGACAAAGTCGATCCGGTCGACTCCCGTGTGATCCCGGATCTACTCGACGAGGAGACGACGGCGAACGAAGACATCGATGCGAACGCCCTGCTCGATGTCGGGCTGAACTACATGGGAATCAACCGCTACGAGCAGGCAACGGAGACGTTCGAGCGGACCGCCCGCTTCGCCGAGGACGAACGCCTCGAACAGGAAGCGTGGGTAAACAAAGGTGTTGCCCACGCCGAACTCGAAGAATGGGACGCGGCGATCGGCGCGTATCAGGAGGCGATCTCGATGGACGCCAGCAGCGATCACGCCGCGACCGCCGAGACGAACCTCGCGTACGCCCTCTGGGAGTCCGGCCGGAGCGAGCAGGCCCTCGAACACGCCGAACGCGCCGTCGAGATCGACCAGCGGTTCGCCGAAGCCTGGTACAATCGTGGCTTTCTCCTGCTCGAACGCGGCCTCGCCGAAGACGCACTGAACGCGCTCGATAACGCCATCAGGCTGGGCATGCGCAATCAGGTCACGCTCGAAGAGAAAGCCCGCGCCCTCGAAGAACTGGGCGAGTACGACGAAGCCGAAGAGATCGCAGCGGAGGCCGAGGACATGCGCCGACAGGCAGAAGGGGAGATGATCGACGAGGAGATCAGGGAGTGATCGTCAGCGAGCGCACGACCGAGAAGGGGCTGCTCGTCACCGTCTGCGATCCGGAGACGCTCGGCGAGACCTACGAGAGCGGCGATATCTCCCTTACCGTAACCGAGGAGTTCTATGGCGGGGAGGAGGTCACCGAAGACGCTGTCGTCGACAGTCTCTCGCGGGCGACGATCGCCAACATCGTCGGGACCGAGGCGGTCGAACTGGCGATCGAGCACGGCTACGTCGACGAGGCGAACGTCCTCGAACTCGAGTCCACGCTGCACGCACAGGTTCTGCGGCTCGCCTAGCGGTTCGTCGATCCGCCGCCAGTGTTTACGAGTATGATTCCCAGCAGCGATAGCCCCGCGAGACCGAGACCGATCCACCCAAGCCCGCTGTCGAAAATCAGCGATGCGAGCGCATGAAAGACGCCGACGAAAGCGAGACCGAGCAGGAGGAGGCTGATACCGAGCGCACGTTTCGTCACCATACCGGAGCGCAGGCGCACAGAAACTTAAGCGTCGCCCTCAGCCCAGATCCGCGTTTCTAAATCGGAGATACCCCAGCGCGACGGGGACGACGAACCAGGCGAGCAACACGACCGCCGAGAACCACTCCGAGA
The DNA here is from genome assembly GCF_017094485.1 of Natranaeroarchaeum sulfidigenes. Lineage (NCBI taxonomy): Archaea > Methanobacteriati > Methanobacteriota > Halobacteria > Halobacteriales > Natronoarchaeaceae > Natranaeroarchaeum > Natranaeroarchaeum sulfidigenes. Next base: position 211,614 of record NZ_CP064786.1, on the reverse strand, counting down.
GGTAAAATGGAACCTCCCCGATCACGACGTCTTCGAGCGGTTCGTTCCCGACGACGTTGACGCCGATCGGGAACTGCAGGGTCAGCGGAAACACTTGCTGGTCCATCAGCCCGGAGGCGACGACGCCGTAGGCTTCCATCGGATTGAGTCGCTGGAGCGCAAGCGCCCACGGCTCGATTCGGCCGTCCATCGGAATGATTCCCGGCGGGAACGCCCCGGTAGCGAACCGGTAGATACCGCCGACGAAGACGTCCCAGAAGCCCAGAAAGACCAGATACGTCCCGACGACGCCAGCCATTGCACGCCCGCGAGATGCTACAGCTGCCGAGAAGCCGACGGCGATACCGACGAAGGCAAAGCCAAGCAGCAGAGTCGCGACGGCGAGGCCGAACAGCTCACCGACCGCCACTTCGCCGAACAGCACCAGTCCGAGCACCAGCGCGACGGCGAACGCAGCAAGGACGGCGGTCGCGACGACGCCCGCTCGCCCGAGAAGCTTTCCGGCGACGACGTCCTCGCGCGTCGGTGGAAGACTCAACAGGATCTTGATACTGCCCGAACGACGCTCGCCGACGATGGCCATGTAGCCCACGATCAGCGCCGCGAGCGGGACGATTACCTGCATCGGGAGAGCGAGTATTGCCGCCAGCTCGTCCGCCGGTGCACTGCCCTCGAAGTATCGGACGGCACCGTAGATGAGTACTATCAGCCCGACCAGCAGACCCGTCATCGACCAGAGCATCTGCGAGCGGACGGCGTCCTCGAAGTCCTTGCGGGCAACCGTTGGGACGCTCATGCGACCACCTCTTCGGGGGTATCCCCCTCCGCATGCGTGGAGCCATTGCCGGTGAGTTCCGCGAACAGATCGTCGATATCCTGGTCCTCGACCTGGATGTCGAGCACCGTCGTTCCCGCATCCTCGACGTGATTGATCGCTTTCGCCTTGGCCGCCGACTCGGTACAGGTGACATCGAGCGTGCCGTTGCGTGCCGTTGCACCCGAAACACCCGCGATGTCGGGGAGCGTGTCGACAGTTCGCTCCGGAACGTCGTCGACCGAGAGTTCGAGGTGGGCGTCCCCGCCGATCCGGGCGTGGAGTTCGTCGAGGGTTCCGACGGCGACCAGTTCGCCCTCGTTCATCACGCCGATCCGGTCACAGACTTCCTCGACGTGATCGAGGATGTGGCTCGAAAAGAACACGGTCGTGCCACGCTCGGCTTCTTCGCGGACGATCTCTTGCATCTCTCGAATACCCGTGGGATCGAGACCGCTGGAGGGTTCGTCCATGATCAGCAGATCGGGCTCGCCGACCAGTGCCATCCCGAAGGCCAGGCGCTGTTTCATCCCCTTCGAGTAGTCGCCGGCGTTTCTGTCGGCCGGATCACCGCCCAGACCGACGCGTTCGAGATACTCCACTGGGTCGCCGTTCGCACCTTTCGCACGCTGGGCGAACTCGATGTGTTTGCGCCCGGAGAGGCGTTCGTAGAGGTCAAACCCCTCGGGGAGAACGCCGACACGTTTGCGAATCTTCTGGGACTCTTTCTGCGTGTCATAGCCCAGCACCGTGGCGGAGCCGCCGGTCGGTCTGGCAAAATCGAGCAGCATGTTGATCGTCGTCGACTTCCCGGCACCGTTCGGGCCGAGGAAGCCAAACACTTCGCCGTCGTCTATCTGGAGGGACAGGTCGTCGACCGCGACGACATCGCCGAAGCGCTTGCTCAGCGAGTTCGTTTCGATAGCGGGCATGTCGTTTGCAGTATCGAGAGGGTGTATATTAATACCGGCGTCATAGTTTCCGGCCCAGAAACGGTAGGCCGTTTCATGCTCCGTGTGGCCGTCTCCCCGTCGCACCGAAGGAGTGTTTTGTGTGGAGACCCTCCCGACTAGCAATGGGAACGCAAAAGACTGCACCACTCGACGTCGAGCGGATCCGCGAGGACTTCCCGATCCTGCAACGGCGGGTCAACGACGACCAGCAGATCGTCTATCTCGATAACGCGGCGACGACCCAGACGCCGAATCAGGTCATCGACGTGTTCGGCGAGTACTACCGCGGGTACAACGCAAACGTCCACCGGGGCATCCACCATCTCAGTCAGGAGGCCTCCATCGCCTACGAGGAGGCCCACGACCGTCTCGCCGACTTTATCGGCGCGAGCGGCGGGCGCGAGGAGATGATCTTCACCAAAAACACCACCGAGAGCATGAATCTCGTCGCGTACGCGTGGGGATTGAACGAACTCGGTCCCGGCGACGAGGTCGTCCTCACGGAGATGGAACACCACGCCTCGCTGGTCACCTGGCAACAGATCGCCAAGCGTACCGGTGCGGACGTGCGGTACATCCGTGTCGACGAGACCGGACGGCTCGACATGAATCACGCCCGCGAGTTGATCGGCGAGGACACCCAGATGGTCAGCGTCGTCCACGTCTCGAACACGCTCGGGACGATCAATCCCGTCGCCGAACTGGCAGATATCGCTCACGAACACGACTCGTTTATTTTCGTCGACGGTGCACAGGCCGTCCCGACGCGTCCGGTCGACGTCGAGTCGATCGACGCAGACTTCTACGCGTTTTCCGGTCACAAGATGGCTGGGCCGACAGGGATCGGTGGCCTCTATGGGAAAAAGGAGATCCTCGAAGGGATGGAACCGTTCCTCTACGGCGGCGACATGATCAAGAAAGTCACCTTCGAGGACGCGAAATGGAACGATCTGCCCTGGAAGTACGAGGCCGGAACTCCTCTGATCGCCGAGGGCATCGCCATGGCACAGGCAGCCGACTACCTCGACGAAATTGGGATGGAAAACGTCCAAGAACACGAAGAACAGCTGGCCGAGTACGCCTACAACCGCCTCTCGGAGTTCGACGATATCGAGATCTACGGCCCCGAACCCGGCCCCGAGCGCGGCGGGCTCGTTGCCTTTAATCTCGATTCAGTTCACGCGCACGACCTGGCCTCGATTATGAACGACTCGGCAGTCGCCATCCGTGCCGGCGACCACTGTACCCAGCCACTGCACGACAAACTCGGTGTCGCCGCCTCCGCACGGGCTTCCTTCTACATCTATAACACTCGTGCGGAGATCGATATCCTGATCGATGCGATCGACGACGCCCGCCAGCTGTTCGCGTGAGCGAGCAGCGTCGGGATCAATCAACCATCTAACTTTTACTGGCTACGGAACCCCATGCGTTCACTTCGAGGGGTGTCAGCCCCTTGCTTGTCTGACATGCGTCGGCCAGCAACGAGGGGTTTTTTAAAGGACGAGTGAACAGAGGGGGACAATGAACGTACCACCGGAGATGACGCCGCTGTTCGGGACTGTACTCGTCGTGGTCGTCATCGGCGTTGCGGGCGTGCTCTGGTGGCGCTCGCGACGGGGATCCGACAGGAGGGCCTCGAAACGGGCCCACGAGAAAGCACAGGCCCGGGATGCCCCGGTCGAGAAAGGTGAGATTATCGAGGCCGGCGTCGAGGAACTCACTGAACACCACAGCGGGGAGACCGACGCGGTCGTCAAAGTCGAAGGGTTCGTGATCTTCGTCAAGGACGTCCCCGACGATATACAGCCCGCCGATATGCTTCGGGTCCGCGTGCTCTCGTTCAACCGGAAAGGCACCTCCGCAAGCGGGAAGCTGCTCGAACGGCTCTGAGGCGGCGATCTATCCCAAACGACCCCTAGCGATCCGGCGATGGCGTCGGAATCCTTTTGCCCCGGACGGGCCTATCCGTTTTCAACAATGGGAATGGGATCAGATATGTATCGCCAGCAGATCCTCGATCACTACAAGAACCCGCGTAACTACGGGGAGATCGAGGAGCCGACCTACACCCACATCGGCGAGAACCCGATGTGTGGCGACGAGATCCGAATCGACGTCAAGCTGGCCGACGACGAGGAGACCATCGAACACGTCGCCTTCCAGGGCGACGGCTGTGCGATCAGCCAGGCCAGCGCCAGCATGCTGTCGTCGAAACTGCCGGGTGAATCAGTCAATGACCTGATGGAGATGGACAGAGACGACATCGTCGACATGCTCGGCGTCGACATCAGCCCGATGCGGATCAAATGTGCTGTCCTCGCCGAGAAGGTCGCACAGGACGGCTACGAGATCTATCAGGGCGAGAAGGACATCGACCGGACGTCGACTGAAGACTAGTTCTCGAACCCGTCTTCCCACCGGAACTGACCGTCTCGCTGGACGACTTCACCATCGATCTCCAGTCGTGAGTCCCCGCCCACCGACGTGATCAGGTCGACGTGGACCGCGCTGTCGTTGCCCGCTTCGCCCTCGGGCAGGTTCGCGTCGTAGGCCCGGCCGAGCGCGAGGTGGACGGTGTCGCCCATTTTTTCGTCAAACAGGATGTTATCAGTGTAGCGGTCGATCCCGCGGTTCATCCCGATACCGAGTTCGCCGAGTCGGCGTGCGCCCTCGTCGGTATCGAGCACGTCACCGATCACGTCAGCGTTCTGTGCGGCGTCGTACTCGACGACCTCGCCGTCCTCGAACGTCAGCGAGACGTCCCGGACGCGCTTGCCGTGGATCGTCATCGGTACGTCGAACTCGACGTGTCCCGACGTGTCGTAGGGGGCGGTGAATACCTCACCGCTCGGGAGGTTATGGGAGTCGTACGCCACGGAGGCACAGCTGTTGACCGCGGTTCGGCCCTCGATCGACATCGTGAGATCGGTGTTCGCGGAGACGAGTCGGACTTCGCTTCCTTCGTCGAGCAGCCCCTTCATCCGATCCATCTCCTCGGCCAGCGATTCCCAGTCACGCAGGACGGCGTTGTAGACGAACTCCTGATACTCCTCGTAGGCCATTCCTGCCTGCTGGGCGAGCGACCGCGTGGGATGGACGGTCGAGACCCAGTCGGTGTCCATCCGGGCTTCGCGGACCCCCTCGGTGGCTCTGGCGTGTGCCTGTCGGCGCTCGGCTGGCACGTCGGCCGTGGCCGCCGTGTTGTGGCCACCGCGAAGCGAGAGGTAGACGTTGGCGTTCTCGTAGAGGGCCAGTTCGTGGGCGGGATCTGGGTCGAACTCGTCGTCGTGTGCCCGAAGATACGCGCGTGTAATCTCGCCCGAGGCCCGCGTCGTGACGAGGTTTGCCCCACGCTCACCGAGCAACTTCGCGGTCGCGACCGCAAGTTCGTGTGCACCGGGGCTGACCGCCATCACGACGTCGTCTCCCTCCTCGATGCGTGCGCTCCAGTCGACCAGTACCTCGGCGTGCTCTCGGATTCGGTCGTCCATACGTCTCGCAAGCGGCGGCGGAACTAAATACGTCCGGAAGGGTTAGTCGTCCTCGCCAGTGATCGCTGCATCGCCAGCGTCAACCGCCGGTTCGTCGATGTACTTCTCCTTCCAGGTGCCACGCAGGAACCACGCCACGGCGATGGTTGCGCCGAGCACGTTCCCCACGGCCATCCCGATCCAGATACCGGTCGCACCCATGTCGAAGACGAACACGAGCAGGTAGACCGTTCCCACCCGGCCGACCCACAGGGTGAGAATCGAGATGACCATCGCTATCTTCGTGTTTCCAGCCCCACGGAACGCGCCGAGCATCACCTGCGAGACGCCGATGAAGGCGAACTCGACCGAGCGAATCTGGACGTATTCGACACCGAGGGCGATCGTCTCCGGGGCGTCGGGCACGTCCCCGAGGAAGACGCTCACGATCGGCTCGGTGAAGGTAACGGCGATCACCGCGACAACGAGCATCACGCCCGCGCCGGTCGAGGCCGCGATCCACGCTGCCCTCGCTGCTCGATCCGCACGGTCCGCACCGAGGTTCTGGCCGACCATCGTATCGATCGCCCGCCCCAGCCCCATCGCAGGCAGGAAGACCAGCGAGATGAGTCGGTTCCCAAGCCCGTACGCCGCGACGACCGGCGGCGCGAACGTGACGACCATCGCCGTCAGGCTGATCATCGCAAGCGCGCTTGTCGACTGCTCGACCATGCTCGGTGTGCCCAGTCGGATGATATCCTCAATGACCCCGAAGTCCGGTCGAAGGTGGCTCAACTGAACGGCTGGTCCGATCGATGTGCCAAAGAGCAGACCGAGGCCGATCCCCGTTCCCACCCCGCGGGCGACGATCGTGGCGGCGGCAGCACCCTCGATGCCCCAGCCGGTGTAGCCAGTGGCCGCAAGTAGCGTCGCTTCGAGACTTTGCAAGCCGAGCCACACCATCACCGGGTTGTTCTCGAACCCGAAGATCAGGAACGGGTCGAGGAGGACGTTCACGAGCACCGAGACCACCATCACCAGCATCGGTGTGCGCGTGTCACCGTACCCGCGCATGAGCGCCGAAAAGACGAAAAAGCCGAACATCAGCGGCATCCCGAGGAAAATGATCTCCATGTAATCCGCCGCGAGCGGGACGACACTCGCCGCCGTATCCGGATCGCTTGGCAGGAGTTCGAGTGCTGGACGCGTGTAGAAATAGCCGACAACGCCGATAACGACCGAGAGCAAACTGACGAACGAGACGGTCTGGCCGGTTACGAGCCCGGCGGACCGATCACCCTCCGCACCGATATACTGCGCGACGAGGATCGCACCCGCCGTGGTAAACCCGCCCGCGACGGCGATCAGCAGGAAGATGAGTGGAAACGCGAGACTGATCGCGCCGACGGCATCCGCGGAGAGCCGTCCGAGATACAGCGTGTCGACGACGTTGTACGTTACCTGCAACAGCTGGATGACGACGATAGGCCACGCGAGGTGAAAGAGCGGCCGTAGCAGACTCCCCTCTGTGATCGACTCACGAGGATCGTCGCTGGACCCGTCGGTCGACGAGGAATCGTCCGGGGTGACCTGCTCGGCCGGACCGTCGTCCGTCTCGGTTGGAGGGCGATCCGAATCGCGGGGCTGACCTGTCACTGGTACTGCTGAAGTAACACTATCAGTTGAGTATTTTGTTGTCGGGGTCGACTACCGAAACCGGTTTGTCGGTATACGTATGCGTACTATTTCCGATCGAGTGAGGACATCTGGCACCCCCTCGATCAAGGAGAGGCACGAGATTATATACAAGGGAGGGTACGACAGGGGGTAGACGGCCGGGTGTTCGGCGTCCAGAAGATCGTCTGCTCGTCGTGATTCTTGTAGCCAAGTCAGTATCGGCCAGTGGAACGGCGTGAAGCAGACTGCACCGATACTCTGTTGCAACTGGTGAAATGGCTGTCCCCGCAAACCGCGGCGTTCAGTCGCCGCCAGCCCCTGCCTCTGCCCGCGCCTGCTCGACCGTTTTGCCGTCCCGGATCACGGCGTCGACGAACAGCTCCCCCGCCCTGTACGACGAACGGACCATCGGTCCGGAGGCACAGTACAGAAAGCCCAGTTCGTCCTCGGCGACGCGCTCCCACGTATCGAACTTGTCGGGATGGACGTAGCTCCGGACTGGGAGGTGATCGGCCGAGGGGCGGAGATACTGGCCGAACGTGACGATGTCGACCTCTGCTTCCCGCAGATCCGCGAGCGTCTGGTAGACCTCGTGATCGTGTTCGCCATGGCCCAGCATGATTGAGGTCTTGGTATGGATGTCGGACTCACGCTCGACCTGCTCGAGGACGCGCAGGCTCTGTTCGTAGCCAGCACGCGGGTCCCTGACCCGACCCTGTAGGCGCTGGACCGTCTCGACGTTGTGCGCGATGACGTCCGGCTCGGCCTCGATGATCTTCCGGACGAGTTCGGGCTCGCCCTGAAAGTCGGGGATCAGCACTTCGACGAGCGTCTCGGCGTTTCGGCGCTTGATCTCCCGGATCGTCTCGGCGAAGTGGTTCGCACCCTGATCCGGCAAGTCGTCCCGGTCGACCGACGTGAGGACGACGTAATCGAGCCCGATGTCGGCGACTGCGCTCGCAACTTCGGTTGGTTCGTTGGGGTCGAGTGACTCACCACCGCCGGTCTCGACGTCACAGAAGCCACACGAGCGGGTGCACTTGTGGCCCATCAGCATGAACGTCGCCGTGCCCGGCCCGTCCTCGCCGCTCCAGCACTCGCCCATGTTCGGGCAGTTGGCCTCCTCACACACTGTGTGAAGGTTCCGATCCCGCAACGTCTGTTTGATACCCGTGAACTCCTCGCCAGTCGGCAACGGCTTGAGAAGCCAGTCGGGCTTCCGCGAGCGACTCATGGGGGTACCTTACAGGGCAAGCATCTACAACGTTGCGGCATCGCCAGCACCCACGCTGGGATCACCCAGACTCACGGATAGCGGTGGAATCGGATGTCACCACCCGGTGTCTGAGGTAGAGGCGTTCACTACGCACACTCCGGGATCGAAGCACGTCTCCAGGACTGCCGCTCAGAAGTCGCTTGTAATACAAAAAAGCCAAGGGCCGGATTTGAACCGGCGATGGGCGGCTCTGCAGGCCGCTGCGTTCGGCCGGACTCTGCCACCTTGGCGCGTATGTAGATAGATTCGTCTCCCGCTTAAGCCCTGCGTTTCGCCAGCAGCGGTAACGATACTTCGCACACAATTCTCGCTCCGCGTAAAACAAGTACCGAGCGGCGATCGGGTCTCCCGAAGGGATCTCAGGCCGTTCAGTGTTCTCAACCGGGTCGACAGGCCGGCCACGTTTTCACCGTTGATCCGAATCGACCGACTCCTTCCCTCATATCGTCACCGCAACACGTGCTGTTACGTCCTCGTCCGCCGTAAGGGCCGCGACTGCGACGTACTCTCCGGATGGTGGATCTGACCAGACGTACTCCCGCTCAAACTGATCACCAGGTGCAAGCGTTACACGCTCGATCGCCTGTGTGAACAGTTTGCCGTCGCTCCACCGCCAGCACTCCTCATCGGTAGTGGCGCCGTAGACCACGATATCGGCACGGCGGCCATCCCGGAACGTCAGCTCGACGGGCGTCGATCCGGCGTTGGTAACTGTCAGCCGAAAGGTGACATCCCGGTCGATAGTCGCGGAGAGCGCCGGTTCCAGGGACATTGGTATCGACTAGACAGATTCCGTTTCGCTGGTCTCGTTACCGGCTTCGTCGACGACGGTGAGACGGACCTCGTCGACAGACGACCTGCGACTCTCCAGATCGTGGCGGCCGTCCGCGTTGCCGCCGCTCACGTCGGAGGTCACGCTGTCGACGACGGAGCCCGCATCCAGCTGTTCGCTCGTCACTGTGTCGAGGGCACCGTCCTCGTCGCTGACTTCCCAGTCGACCGTGTGTCGTGACCAGTTGGGGTTGGAATCCTCGGTCACGTCGAACTGTTCGATTACTGGGTCGCTGTCGCCCGTCCCGTCCCCGTCGTCGGTCGTGAAACTCCGGATTTCACCGGAGTCACTATCCGCATCAATCTCGGCCACTGCACGGAACTCGTACTCCGTGCCACCGTCCAGACCGTCGATATCCGCGTCGAATGTCCCTTCTGACGAGACGGTTCCCGCATCGACATCGCTCGAAAGCTCCTCGCCGCTGTTGCCGTACTCGAAGCCAACATCGGCCTCGTCCACGCCGTCGAGCTCCGTGACCTCGCCGTTCAGCGTCGCCGAGGTCTCCTCAACATCGGTCGCCGCCTCGGTGGCGACGGTGACGCTCTCGTCCTCTTCTTCGTCATCGTCTTCATCGTCGTCATCGTCATCGCCGTCCGCGTCGACCGCCGCGGCGACATTCAACCGGCCTGCGCCCTGTTCCTCGTCGGAGAGACCGATATCGTCCGCAGCGTCTTTCAGCTCTGCGCGGACGGCTTCACGATCCTCTGTCCCGTCGGCGATGACAGTAGCCGCGGCACCCGCGACGTGTGGCGCAGACATCGATGTACCGGAGAACTCGTCGTAGTCGTCCCGCGGAATCGACGAGAGCGTATCGACGCCAGGGGCTGCAAGCTCGACCTCCGGCCCCGTCGAGGAGAAACTCGCGAGTTCGTCGTTCTCGTCGGTCGCCGATACCGCAACAACGCGCTCGTCCCGCGCGGGGAACCCGACACAGTCGGTGCACTCCCCGGAGTTACCCGCCGAGCCGATCATCACGACACCCCGGTCGGCTGCGTACCGGAGCGCGTCTGTCACGACATCGGAGTCGGAGTCCCCGCCCAGGCTCATGTTCTGGACATCGTGGCCCTGATCCGCCGACCACTCGATCCCTGCAGCGATGTCGTCAAAACTGCCGCTTCCACAGCAATCGAGAACCTTGACAGCGTGCAAGGTCACTTCAGGAGCGACTCCAAGCACCCCAGTTCCGTTGTCCGCGGCCGCAGCCGTCCCGGCGACGTGTGTTCCGTGGTCGTTATCGTCGTCCCATTCCTCCAGACACTCGTCGATGTCGCTCCCGCCACCCCCGAACCGACAGCCACTACAGTCCGACTCACAGGCCGCATCCGTCGCGGCCCAGCCCTCTCCCAGATTTGACTCCAGAGTTTCGTGCTGGGCATCAATCCCGGTGTCGAGAATCGCCACGCTGACCCCTTCCCCGGTATCCCCATCATCAATTGCCACGTCGGCATCCGTGATATCAATACCGTAGGGCGTCGTCTGGTCGTGTGCGTGCATCCGTCCGTTCCGTTCGACGTACCGGACGTTGGGGTTGCTGCGCAGCGCGTCCAAGGCCTGCTCGGAGAACCGACCCGATACCGCCTCACCGATCTCGCCAAAGTCGAGTCGCCGAAACACCTGGTCGGCGGCCTGCGCCGGCAGGTCCGACTTACCGGGATCGACCCCGATAATATACCCGTCTGACGGCCCACTGTCATCTCCACTGGCAGTTCCTGTCCCAACGGCACCGGCTACACCTGCACCGCCGACTGTCTGTAGTACTCGTCGTCGAGTTATGTTATTTGCTGGCACGTGTCGCTAGTAATAGCCATATCTAATAGTAATTACGGTTAATAATACATAAGTAAAAGTGCTGAACAAAATTTGAGAGACTCACAAACGTGTAGAAGCAGATAGTTTGTAATAGTCATTAGTTAGTCTACAAGGTGTAAAGTGAGTCGAAGACCTCACGAGGTATCGGAAACCGCACCGCTGGCTCTCGCCCGGTTCGAAATGAAAAACGCCCCCATGCGCGATGCATGGGGGCGCGATATGATTGACAGGCGGCGATCCGGTGTTCCCAGAGGGTCTCCCACTCCAGTACTTGCCGTAACGCGGGCAGGCTTATCTTCCGTGTTCGGGATGGGTACGGGAGTTGCCCTGCCGCTCTGGCCGCCTTAATCCCAACCTGTGGACTCGAACCACAGTTCCAACAACCTGCGTTGGTCGGTGACCACTCTTGTGTACGTGCGATCCAGTTTACGCCTGGACCAGGTCACACAGCGCGAATACGCTCTGTTCGTGGACCAGTGCAGATGAACACTCGTTATGAGTGATTGGCTTGGTTTGTTAGTGCTCGCGGACTCAACGTCTCGTTGCCTCGACGCTAACATCCCGAGTCTATCGAACTCCTCTTCTACGAGTAACCTCAGGAGTACCTCGTATCCAGGTGGGTTTCGAGCTTAGATGCGTTCAGCTCTTACCCCGTGGTGCGTAGCTGCCCGGCACGTGCCCTTGCGGACAACCGGTACACCAGTGGCACCCAAGCACAGTTCCTCTCGTACTATATGCTCGTTCCCGTCAGGTACTCAAACACCCCCAATAGATAGCAGCCGACCTGTCTCACGACGGTCTAAACCCAGCTCACGACCTCCTTTAATAGGCGAACAACCTCACCCTTGCCCGCTTCTGCACGGGCAGGATGGAGGGAACCGACATCGAGGTAGCAAGCCACCCGGTCGATATGTGCTCTTGCGGGTGACGACTCTGTTATCCCTAGGGTAGCTTTTCTGTCATCAATCTGGCCCATTGAGGACCATGATTGGTTCGCTAGACCCCGCTTTCGCGTCAGCGTCCATCGTTAGGCTGGACACTGTCAGACTATCTTGTGCTCTTGCACTCTGCGCCGGATTTCTGACCCGGCTGAGATAATCATGGGGCGCGCTCGATCTTCTCTCAAGCGCGTACCGCCCCAGTCAAACTGCCCGGCTACCGGTGTCCTCCGCCAGGAGTGAGAGTCACAGTCACTAGTGGGTAGTATTTCACGTGTGCCTCGGTGGCCCGCTAGCGCGGGTACCTGTGTAACGGCTCCTACCTATCCTGCACACTAGCGACCGTGTCTCAGCGACAGCCTGCAGTAAAGCTCCATAGGGTCTTCGCTTCCCCTTGGGGGGCTCCAGACTCCGCACTGGAATGTACAGTTCACCGGGCCCAACGTTGGGACAGTGACGCTCTCGTTCATCCATTCGTGCAAGCCGCTACTGAAGCGGCAAGGTACTACGCTACCTTAAGAGGGTCATAGTTACCCCCGCCGTTAACGGGTCCTTCGTCCCATTGTACTGGGTGTTCAGATACCCGCACTGGGCAGGATTCAGTGACTGTACGAGTCCTTGCGGATTTGCAGTCACCTGTGTTGTTACTAGACAGTCGGAGCGTCCGAGACACTGCGACCTGCTCCATAGAGAGCAGGCATCCCTTCTTGCGAACGTACGGGACTAACTTGCCGAATTCCCTAACGTCGGTTGCTCCCGACAGGCCTTGGCTTTCGCCGCCATGGATACCTGTGTCGGTTCTCGGTACGGACACCATACTCGGATTTTCACGGGTTCCAGGTTGACCCAGCTTGCGGCATCCCGCCGTTCGTCCGCTTCGTGCCATTACGGCTTCCACGGAGTTAGACGGTTACACTGGGCGCGAGCCCAGCCTGGGCGACCCCGAAACGTCTCCTTTGAGTGTATGGTGGCACGGAAATATTAATCCGTTACCCTGCTTCGATCTCCGCGAGTTACGAGAGATCTTAGGACCGGCTAACCCTCGGCTGATCAGCATTGCCGAGGAACCCTTATCCATTAGGCCGTCGGGGGTCTAACCCGACTATCGCTGCTACTATGGCCAGAATTGTCGTCACCAGTCGGTCCACACGAGTTCTCACCCGTGCTTCCACCCAACTGGAGCGCCAACCTACTCGATCACCCTGTCAGGGGTGCGGCCAGGTCTCGGTCGTGGATTTGAGCCCCGATCATTTTGGGCGCCCCGAACCTCGGCCGGTAAGCTGTTACGCTTTTCTTAGAGGGTAGCTGCTTCTAAGCTCACCTCCCGGCTGTCTGGGGCTCGGGACCACCTTCGATCGCACTTAATCCACAGTTTGGGACCTTAACCCGGCGCTGGGTTGTCTCCCTTACGGTACGCAGGCTTACCCCGCGCACCGGATTCCACGCGTCAACAGCGTTCGTAGGTTCGGAGTTTGACAGATGAGCCGACTCCTCTCGGAGGCGGGGTCATCAATCGGTTGCTCTACCCCACGAACTACCTCGGCGCAGGTCATGCTTCGACATGTTTCGGTTGGAACCAGCTGTTGCCGGACTCGATGGGCCTTTCACCCCTATACGTGGGTCACGAGAGGGTATTGTAAAACACCAACTCTAGCAGGCCTCCACATGGCTTTCGCCATGCTTCACCTTGCCCACGCATAGATCGTCCGGATTCGGGTCGTGTCCGAATGGCTCCCCGCGCTTGAACACGGTGGCCCTCGTCGTAAGACTGCGGCCGTATTGGTTTCCCTGTGCCTTCCCCGATGCTCGGGTTAGACTCGCCATTCAGACACACTCTCTGGCTCGTTTTTCAAAACGCACGACGGAACACCGGCTTCCCATGATTCCTACTGTATCCTCGCGGATACCTCGTTTTTCATGGGACCTTCTGTGCCCCGTCGCTCAGTGGCTGACTGAGTTCAAGCCCTATTTCACCATCCGTTATGGAATACTTTTCAGTGTTCGCTCACGCTACTTGTTCGCTATCGGTCTCGAGGAGTGTTTAGTCTTCTCAGTCGATGCCTGAGATATTCACAAGGGATATCCAACCCCTGTTACTCTGGAGCTGACGCGTTCTGTACTGGTCTACGGTACGGGGTTGTCACCCTGTTTCACGCTCCATTCCAGGAGACTTCTCGTAGACGGTCCAGAAGTGAGAGTCAGTCCGAACACCACATTGCCCGTGAGGGCTTCGGTTTGGACTGTGTCGCGTTCACTCGCGGTTACTAACGATATCGCGGATTGCTTTCTGTTCCTGCCGATACTGAGATGTTTCAGTTCTCGGCGTTCCCCATTGCGCAAAGCAATTGCAAAGAGGATTCCTATTCGGAAACCCCGAGTTCTTCGCCTCCGTGCGGCTCCCTCGGGCTTTTCGCAGCTTGGCACGTCCGTCGTCGGCTCTCGAGCCGAGCTATTCACCAGTCAGCGTTGTAGCCACGCAAATAATTCGTGTGTCGTCTGTGTTGGACCACGTCAGAGCAGACTCGCTGTCTGCGGAACTGGTCCAGTGGACGTCTGGATCGCACGTACACATGGTTTCCTCACATTCGGGGTGGTCTAGCCGAATGTTCAACCCTTCCCATCCGCGCTTGCACGGGATGGTGCATCAGTTTCGTCGTACTCCAATCGAGCGCCCATTGCCGTATAAGGGCAACGGTTCTCGATTCGAGCACGAGCCATGGACCCACAGGGATTCGAACCCTGGGCATCCTCCTTGCAAAGGAGGCACTCTACCACTGAGCTATGGGCCCACTCCCCTTCCGGGGAGATGGTGTATAGTGTTAGCTCTGGTAGTTCGTTAGCGTCCGGACGCTCGTGGTGGCGTCGCCGGCATGCGGACTATGAATATGTAGGTGGGTCGGGGCGTCGCCCCGATCCCGGTCAGTGGAGGTGATCCAGCCGCAGATTCCCCTACGGCTACCTTGTTACGACTTAAGCCCCCTTGCGGAGCCCAGATTCGACCGCCGAAAGCGGCCTCATCCGGACCCCACTCGGGTGCTTTGACGGGCGGTGTGTGCAAGGAGCAGGGACGTATTCACCGCCGCCTTCTGAGCGGCGATTACTACCGAATCCAGCTTCATGAGGGCGAGTTTCAGCCCTCAATCCGAACTACGATCGAGTTTCGGAGATTAGCGTCCCCTTTCGGGGTTGCATCCCACTGTCTCGACCATTGTAGCCCGCGTGTCGCCCAGCACATTCGGGGCATACTGACCTACCGTTGCCCGTTCCTTCCTCCGTGTTAGCCACGGCAGTCTCCCTAATGTACCCACCTGGCGCGAGCCAGTGCTGGCAATTAAGGATGCGGGTCTCGCTCGTTGCCTGACTTAACAGGACGCCTCACGGTACGAGCTGACGGCGGCCATGCACCTCCTCTCAACAGGTCTGATAAGCTCATCACACTGATCGTCACTCCTGTTGTCGATGCTGGTGAGATGTCCGGCGTTGAGTCCAATTAAACCGCAGGCTCCTCCGGTTGTAGTGCTCCCCCGCCAATTCCTTTAAGTTTCATCCTTGCGGACGTACTTCCCAGGCGGCCCGTTTATCGTCTTCACTGCGGCACAGCACAGGCTCGTAGCCTGTGCCACACCTAACGGGCATCGTTTACGGCCAAGACTACCCGGGTATCTAATCCGGTTCGTGACCTTGGCTTTCGTCCCTCACCGTCGGATCTGTCCTCTCGAGGCGCTTTCGCCACCGGTGGTCCGACCAGGATTATAGGATTTCACTCCTACCCCGGTCGTACCCCTCGAGCCGTCCAGTCCCAAGCCAGGCAGGTTTCACCGGCCGCCTACGCGTTGAGCACGTAGATTTCCCGATAAACTTACCTGGCGGGCTACGGACGCTTTAGGCCCAATAATCGCGGCCATCACTTGAGCTGCCGGTATTACCGCGGCGGCTGGCACCGGTCTTGCCCAGCTCTTGTTCCACCACCTCCCTACGGTGGTGAAAAGCGAGGACTATATGCCCTCGCACTGGGGATCCCCTTATCGCACTGTCGTGCAGTGTAAAGGTTTCGCGCCTGCTGCGCCCCGTAGGGCCCGGTATCTTGTCTCAGATACCGTCTCCGGGCTCTTGCTCTCACAACCCGTACCGATTACTGGCACGGTGGGCCGTTACCCCACCGTCTACCTAATCGGCCGCAGCCACAGCCTCTGGCGCCGGAGCGTTTGCGGTTCCGTGCAGTTCCAGCAGCGGAACGGTATCGAGTATTAGCCTCAGTTTCCCGAGAGTATGCTCGTCCAGAGGGTAGTTTGGCCACGTGTTACTGAGCTTTCCGCCACGAGTCTGAACTCGTGCGACTAGCATGGCTAAATCGGATCCCCATAGCAATGGCCTCCGGCAGGATCAACCGGAATGTGCCTCCCTGGTGGGAGGCGGTTAGGCGGGATGCCATCCCAGAGGGATAGCGTCACCATTCGTTCCCGAAATGGGAACGAGATCGCGTTTGTAACATTGCATGAGTCCGTAATCCGGCGACGACCAGGCACGAGCGCCCGGATGTCGCCGAACTACCAGAGCTAACATCAGATTCCATCGTGTACGGCGGACCGCAGGGGTGGAATCCTCATCTCTTCCGGACCAAATCGTACTCCGAGAAAGCCCTTAAGGCCTTCGAAGCGTCTTGGTCTGGTCCAAGCGACTGAGGCCCGAGTTGAACGGGCCATCGGTCGCGTTGTGTCGTTCGCATTCAATCCGAGTGCCCTTAACCACTTAAGGGCGTCGGATCGCGACACCGTCGAACAAGTCGACGGGCACGTTGTGCGCGGTTAGTCTGTAGCCCACATCCACACTTAACGGCGTCGGTTTCCTATTTTGGGTGTGTCGTGGAACGCACCTGCCTCCAAACCGAGGTATGGTCAGAGGGCCACCGAGAGTTTCAGTGGAGTTCGACTGCGCCACGTCGTTGCATTCTGTCGGAAGTCGGTGGTAAACTTAAGACCGTCGAACGAATCCGTCATCGGAAAGGAGTACCATGGGAACGTAGTGACTCACTCGGAGCTACAACAACGACACAACGTGGAAACAGCGCCATAGGCGACCCTAGGCTGGAAAGAATATTACGCGGCTGGAGGTCGGCCGCTCATTCCGCGCATCGTGCGTGTGGTCGGGCCGAGAGATGGCCGCGCAGAATATCAATCGAGACAGGAACAAAAAGTCGTTACGAACCGTATTACTTCACTGAGAGCCGGGCCAAAACGCTGTCACCGAGGGGCTACTCGTCGATGTGATCAATTCCTTCTTTCGAGACGTTCGCCTCAGTGATCTCTTCGGGCATCCAGTCTGGTTTGTCATCGGGGGCCTCCTCGTTCCACGCCCAGCCCTCATAGATATGGACCTTGTCGGTCCCCTTCTCTCTGAGCCGGAGCTCGGTCGTATCCGCATCCTCCTCAGAAGGGGCCGGATCGAGCCGTCGCGCTGCCTTCAGGGCAGCCTGTCGGGGAGTGTTTCCGGAAAACACGCTCGGCTCTTCGCCTTCTTCCTCGCGCAGTGCAAAGTTTCGTTTACCGTCTTCTCGTACCATGATTTGTCGCCTCCATGCGAATCGAACGCATGGTTCAATATAAATATATCCCCGACGGAAAGACCGTTCATATCATCATATATAATACTAACCTTTTCAATCACGTATTCTGTCGTGAAAACGGGCGACGCAGGCAAGATTGGACCAATATGTAGGGCACAAAGGATACGTGCGCACGGATGCGTTCCTGCGGTCGTAGAAAACACTTAAGTATATCGTGTATCGAATCTCGTCATAGAATTCCCTGATGGTACGGAAAAAGAAGCTCAGTCCCAGCGGTGCGAAAGGTGAAGATGGCGAGTACCACAACGTCCATATCAACCTGCACGAAGACGAACTGGCGGTCGCCGGCATGGATATCGGCGACGAAGTGTTTGTTCGCGTACGGGAGGACAAGATCATCATTCAAAAAGCCGACCAAGACGAAGTAGAACACGACTTCTGAATCGCCGTACCGATAGTATAGACCCTTCGGGAGATTTATGATCGAACGCTCGACGACAACATACGATGGGCATATACAGTATTACGAAGCCGCTCTTTTTTAGACTCCCAGCAGAGACAGCCCACAATATCGTTCACACGGGGCTAACGATCGCACAGGGTACGTCGATCGAGCAGTGGACAGAACGCCGATACGCGGTCGACGACGCTCGACTTGGCGTCGACCTGTGGGATCTCGAATTTCCCACACCGGTCGGCGTCGCTGCGGGGTTCGACAAGAACGCGGAGGCACCGTCGATGCTCAGTGCACTCGGATTCGGCCACGTCGAAATCGGCGGCGTTACTGCCGAAAAACAGCCCGGAAATCCACGTCCGCGGATGTTCCGGCTACCCGAAGATAGGGCACTGATCAACCGAATGGGGTTCAACAACGACGGGGCAGATGAGGTTGGTGCACGGATGCAACGCCTTGATCTCCCGGACGTTCCTATCGGTGTGAACATCGGGAAGTCAAAGTCGACGCCACTGGAGGAGGCCGCGGACGATTACGCCTACACGTACGAGCGCGTAGCCGAGCACGGCGACTACTTTGTCGTAAACGTTTCCAGCCCGAACACGCCAGGACTCAGAGAGTTACAGAACCGCGAGCACCTGGAGCGGATCCTCGGCCGACTCAAGGAACTGGGTGCGGATCCACTGCTGGTAAAGCTCTCACCGGACCTTCCGGAAGCGTCGATCGAGGAGGCACTCACCGTCGTTGACGATCTCGACCTTGACGGCGTTATCGCGATCAATACGACAACCGAGCGTGACGACTCGCTACGGAACCCAAACGCCGCCGAAGAGGGTGGGCTCTCGGGGAAACCAATCGAAGATCGGGGGACAGAGACAGTACGCTTCGTCGCCGAGCGAACCGATGTCCCAGTAATCGGTGTCGGTGGCATCTCTGACGCCGAAGGTGCCTATGAGAAGATCCGGGCTGGCGCGAGCATCGTCCAGCTGTATACCGGACTTGTTTTCGAGGGGCCCAGTCTGGCACGCGATATAAACGAGGGCCTGCTAGAGCTGCTAGACCGGGACGGGTTCGACTCGATCGATGAGGCTGTCGGCGCGGATCTGTGAGCTAGGGACACACGTTTTTGTACGAATCCGGGACCAGAGCCGTGTGTGTACTGACCGACGCCGTAGCGTGGGACGTAGAGCGCGCCACGACTCGCTACGGAAGAAAGGGTGGTGCCTGTTCGCTACTGCAGCGCGTCGAGCCGTAGCTCGAACGCCGAGACGGGCAGTTCGAGTTCGTGTTCGACCAGCACCTCGGGATGTATCTCACCGACGACACCCACAGCCGTCCCATCGATCACGATGTCCGCAGTCCGTCCGTCGATGAAGCTTGGATGCGTCGTCGGCGGCGTCTCCAGTTCGACGTCGAAGTTCCGGGCCAGCGTCTGGAGCCGTCCCTTCGCGTCCTCGTAGGTCGCGTCGTGTCGGGCAAGAACACCAGCAACAGCCCGGTGTTCCGCGACGTTCGTGTTCTCCGACTCATCGACCTGCGCGGCGAGACCGATCTCGGCGAGATCCTGCGGGTAGCTCCGGTGGGTGTTCCCTTCGAGCACCATCAGCAGGGAGGGCAGAACCCACGTCCGGAGCATCGTGTAGTCCTCGCTGTAGGGGTTCTTGATCGTGGTCGGCGTCGCCGCACCGAGGGCGTCGTCCTCCGGGGAGATCCCCATCCGATCGAAGTTCTCGGCCTCGTTGATCATGTAGAAGTTGAGCATGTCCTCGAAGCCGAGGCCGACGAGCTGGGTCCGGACGGCGTCTTCGAGCCGGGAGCGCTCGTGTCGACCGCCGACCGTGCTCACGTCCGGGTAGCGCGGTTCGAGATCGTTAAACCCGTACGCCCGCCCGATGTCGTCGACGAGATCCAGCGGGTGAAGCACGTCGACACGGTACGGCGGGATCGTCACTTCGTAGACGAGGTCCCCGTCGTCGTCTTCCACGACCTCGGCGTCGAGACCGGACCGCTCGAAGAGGTCGATTACCTCCTCGGGATCGAAGTCGACGCCAAGCAGCGTCTCGATCCGGGCGTGCGAGACTACTTTCTCGGACACCTCGAAGTCCGGCCTGTGGAGTTCGCGGTCGGAGTACTCCACGACGACATCCTCGATAGTCGCACCACGGGCGTCGAGTGCGTAACAGATGATCGCACACATCCGGTCGATCGTCCACTGATCAGTGCCAGTCAACTCGACGAACAGATCACGGGAATCCGTCGACACCTCGGTCCGGCGGCCGTTGATCACCGGCGGGAACGAGAACAGGCCGATATCGTCGTAGATCGCGGGATACCGGTCGTACTCGCTGACGAGATCCGCGTACGTCTCGCCGGTCGGATGCTCTTCGAGAACCTGTCCGGGGATAAGCTCCCGATCGGAATCGAGTGGGACGAACCGGTCACCGTCGGGAGCGACGCTCGTGTAACGAATGCTGTTGGTCGTTCGCTCCTCGCCCGCAGTGGGGTCGAGCGACGTGCCCTTCAGCATCGTGAGATCGTGGATACCGATCGCACCTTTTGCACGCTTTCGACCCATGGTCGCGTGGAGCTTCTCCTGTAGCTGGATCAGCGAGTCCAGCGCGTCTTCGCTCAGGTTGACGCCTCGGATTACGGCACCGGTCACGTACGGACGCTCCTCGGGGGCGTCCTCAACCTCGATCACCCAGTCCGCGTCGTTCGTGTTCGGGACGTGGACGCCGCGGTCGTCGCCGTACTGATAGCGCAGCGACCGGGCGATCCCCTCGACTGAAAGCCGATCCAGCCGGTCGGGAGCGAACTCCAGTTCGAACTCGCCGTCCTCGGTCGATCCCTCGTATTCGAGACCCAGCGAGAACAGGTCGTCTTTGAGCTGTTCGTCGGATTTCTCCTCGTGGTCGGTCAGGTCGCGCAGTTCGTCGGGGTCGACATCGACTGTTGGCATCAGTACATCACCTCCGTCTCCCGCAGCAGTTCGAGATCACACAGCGTGCCGTGGACGTCGCGGATGTCCTCGAAGCCGTAGATCAGCATGAGCAGGCGTTCGAGTGCGAGGCCCCACGCCATCACGTCACACTCGACGCCCAGCGGTTCGAGCATCTCCTCGCGGAAGATGCCGCTGTTCCCGATCTCGATCAGTTCGCCCGTCTCGGGATGAGTCCCGAACAGTTCGAAGCTCGGCTCCGTGTAGGGGTTGTAGTGCGGTTTGAACTCGATATCAGTGATGCCGAACTGGGCGTAAAACTCCTCGAAGGTACCCATCAGGTCACGCACGGAGAGGTCCTCGGCCATCACCCAGCCCTCGATCTGGAAGAACTCCAGGAGGTGGGTCGGATCGAGCGTGTCGTTCCGGTAGACCTTCTCGACGCTGAAAAATCGCTGTGGCGGTTCGAGCTCGCCGACCTGCTCGCCGGAGAGATAGCGAGTTGAGAGACTGGTTGTGTGTCCACGTAGCGCGAGCGCACGCGCGAAGTCCTCGTCCCACGGGGAGTGGTAGCCGTCGCCGTGCTCGCCGACGCCCTCGCGGTGGGCACGCTCGACGCGCTCGACGAGGTCGGCGGGGAGCTCGTCGATCTCCCGTGGGTTGTCCATGGCAAAGCGGTCCCAGTGGGTCCGTGCGGGATGGTCCTGGGGCATGAACAGACAGTCGTTGATCCAGAAGTCCGCGTCGACGTGTGGGCCCCCCATCTCCTGAAAGCCCATCCCGACGAGGACATCCTTGACGCGATTCGCCGTCTGCCGGAGGATATGCTCTTTTCCGCCGCCGTACTCGGGGGCGTCGGCCTCGACGTTGTACTCGGTAAACTCGACCTCGGCCCACTCGCCACTGGTGAGCAGCTCGGGCGTGAGTCGGTCAACGGTTTCGGCCGCTTCGACGCCCTCCATCAGCGCGGTGACGCCATCGTCAGTGAGTCGGACGGAGCGAACGGTTCGTTCGGAGCGGTCGACCAGGCCCCGGTGATCGAGCTGGTCGAGCGTCTCGGCGTCGATCGCGTCCGTCTGCTGGGTCTCGATGGCGGCGAGTGCAGCGGCTTCGGCGTCCGCGGCAGGGTCCGCAGCAGGATCAGCCGTGATCTCGCCGCTGTCGATGACGCCGTACCCCTTCCGGGCGTAGTTCGAGAGCGCGATGTCGACGGCCGCCCCGTCGAGACCGGATGCGCCGATGGCCTGTCCCATCGAGACCGGCTCGTCGGCGGCGCCGAGTTCGAGCGCCGCCTCGTACAGCCGGACCTCCGGCAGACCGTCGTCGAGATACGCCTGGCCCTCCTCGGTGAGCTCGACGCTCTCCTTGACTTCTTCCTCGATCGAGACGAGTCCGTCGGCTTCGAGGTCGAACGCCGCCCCGGTGACGGTTTCGGGCTTCTCGCCGGTGGCTGACGCTAGTTGATCGATCGTCTGTGCCTCGTCCGCGCTCGCGGCCTCTATGACCGCAACCTGTGATGCTGGGAGTTTCATGGGTTCATATGTCTTAGACTGCGTGGTCGTCAGTTACCGGTTGCGATTTATCGGTCGGTTTCGTCGGCGCGTCGGGCGCGAAGCCGTCGACGCGAATCCACCGATCGATCACGCCGTGGAAAAAAAGCCGAACCCAGTGCTGTCGATCGATGGCTGCGTGGCGACGCTGGCACGGCACATGGGTTCGGATGCCATACCCGCATATACTACAACGGTGAAATAAAAAGCTTTGCGAGTCCGCTACATAGCTTCCCTGTCGATTGTTCCCAGCAGATGAAAACCGACTGGTATCATATACCGCTACTGACCTAACTAGGAACGAAAGACGCGGATCGCACTGACCATCCATGACATCAGAACGTGAACTTCTCGACCGGCTCGGCACAGTAACCGACCCACAGCTAGACGACGATATCGTGTCCCTGGGGCTGATAAACGAAGTGACAGTCGACGACGGAACGGCGTACGTCTCGCTGGCGCTGAACACGCCGTACGCGCCGGGCGAAATGGAGCTTGGCGAGCGGATCCGCGATGCAATCGCGGAACTGGGTCTGGAACCCCAGCTCCAGGCCGACGTCGACGAGTCGGTCGGCTTCGATACTGAAGTGTATCCGGACATCAAGAACGTGATTGCGGTCGCAAGTGGCAAAGGCGGGGTCGGAAAGACCACCGTCGCGACGAATCTCGCTGCAGGGTTGAATGACCTCGGCGCCCGTGTCGGAATCCTGGACGCGGATATTCACGGTCCCAACGTGCCGCGGATCCTCAACGTCGAGGACGAGCCGTCACTGACGGACGACCAGCGTCTCATTCCGCCGAGTTCGGACGGGATCAGCGTCATCAGTATGCGCTTTCTCACGGAAAACGAGGACGACCCAGCAGTGCTCCGTGGCCCGATGGTGAACAACGTCCTCATGCAGTTTGTCGAGGACGTGGAGTGGGGGCGTCTGGATTATCTGATCGTCGATCTGCCGCCGGGGACTGGCGACGCCTCGCTAAACCTGCTTCAGAGCGTCCCTGTTACCGGCGCAGTGATCGTCACGACGCCACAGCAGATGGCCGTCGACGATGCCCGCAAGGGGTTAGAGCTGTTCGCACAGCATGATACCGAGGTGCTCGGTGTCGTCGAAAACATGAGCGCGTTCCAGTGTCCGAACTGTGATGATACCCACGAGGTGTTCGGTCGCGATGGCGCGGACGGGATCGTCGAGGACTACGGTGTCGACCTGCTGGGGCGGCTACCCGTCCACCCGGATCTCGGTGCCGAAGGCACTGGACGGCCGGCGGTCACTGACACGGAAAGCGCCGTCGCCAAACCGCTGACCGAACTCGTCGAGACGGTTGCCGATCGAGTCGGCGAAGTCAACCGGGCAACAGTCGGCGATCACCGTGCCGAGCCGGACGACGCCGACTGGCTCGACGACGGAGCGTAATCGTCCTGAGTCACGTTCCCTGGTTGAGCGACCCGCGGCACAGTCCGAGATTGCTACTCCACTGCCCCCTCGATCGTTTTCGCGTCGACTTCCAGATACCGCTGCTCGCAATCGTTACAGGCAACTGCTACGACCTCCCAGGACCGACAGCACGACTCGACCGTCTCCTCGCCCATCTCGATCGACCCCTCACAGAGCGGGCAGGTCGGCAGGAAGGATCTGAGCGCCTTCAAAATGGGGAGTCGCTGGTGTGGCGCAAGCGCGGCCCAGCGGTCGTGTTCGGCCAATAGCCGCTCGTTCGCCGTCGCGTCGGCGAGCAACGCGCCAGTCGAGAGCCAGCGCTGGCGGCCGACACCGGTTGCCTCGACGACGACGGACTCCTCGTTGTCGGTAACCTCGATCCGCTCGGCGTCGGCGTCAAAAAGCGGCGCGAGGAGGTCAGGATCGAGCACGTCGTCGCGGTGGCGCTCGGTGGCGTCGAGCCACGACCGCTCGAAGGCCTCGGTGAGACAGAGGTCGTCGACCGACTCACAGGGCTCGACGACGTCGAGGTCGCCGAGGAGTTGCTCGGGGACGATATCGGGCTCGGGCGCGTCGGCGTCATCGGCGGGGTCAGTCGACGACGCCGTCTCGGGATCCGCTCCGGTCGCCGTCGCATCGGGAGTACCCGGCGTCGCCCCGTGCCCGGCCTCGACTGACGGGCTCTCGCTATCGGCCTCTCCGTGACCGGTCGCAGCGTCGGCTGCCGGGACGAACTCGTCGGTCGACGCGGGCTCCTTGTCGAACAGCGCAAGCACCCGGTCAGGAAGATACCGTTTCGTCAGCGTAGGCGTTCCGGGAACGAGATACCCGCGGAGGTAGATCGCCGCCAGCGAGAAGACGAAGACGACGACGCCAGCCAGTGGGAACGCCACGCCGACCGCCACCGCCAGCAGGGCCGCAATACAGACGTTGACCACGGTACAGGGTGTACACCGGTTCTCACCGATGTACTCGGGCTGTCTGAGAGGATCGAGACGCGTAGACATAGCTACGGGTACTGCAAGCGGGGTGAAAAATTTCACGGCGGGCTAGCGAAAAGGATTCGTCGACTGGTGGGGTTACCGACGCGCTCGATCGCTGTCGAGTTCGATATCCAGCTCGTCAAGTTTCTCGGCCCACTCGTCGCGTTTCTCCTGATGCTCTTCGAGGAACTCGGCCATCAGCTCGGCGGCCTGTTCCTTGCACCCGCCACAGAGCCGTTCGCCCCCGACACATTCCTCGTAGACCTCCGTTGCGAACTCGTCGTCATCGTCCGCGAGCAAGTAGGCGTACAGCTCGTAGACCGGGCACTCGTCGGCTTTCCCGCCGAGTTCGCGCTGTTTTTCGGCTGTTTCGCGGCCGCCCGTGGTCGCGGATTTGACCTTGTCGTACCCCTCCTCGGGATCGTCCAGCAGCGAGATGTGGCTCGCTGGGATCGAGGATGACATCTTGCCGCCGGTGAGACCGGTCATAAAGCGGTGGTAGATCGACGACGGGGGCAGGAAGCCGTAACCGCCGTGGTCGAGTTCGACCTGCCGGGCGAGCTCGTCGGCGTCCGCACGGGTGAGCTCGAACGTGTCGACGTGATTCTCGTAGACGCGTTTTTCACCCTCGACTGCGTCGATCAGCGCCTCGAAGGCCTCCTCGGTGGCGTTCCGATCGAGGAGCCTGACGCGGGGGCGAACCGGCTCCTTGCCCGCGGCGTCGAGTTTCTCCATGGCTGACTGGCGCTCGTCCTCGGGCGCTGGTTCGTGCTCGCGGAGCCAGTCGGCGATGTCCTCGCACCGAACGGTATCGCGGTCGGCATCCGTGCGGGCCGCCTCGCCGTCAAGCGCTGCGTATGCCTCCGCGATCAGCTCGCGTTCATCCTCGGTTGCCTCGAAGCTCGCGTACGCCTCGGTGACGCCGAAGAACCGGGTTCGAGCCGCGAGGTCGCGCGCGAGACGCATATGCGGATCCTGGTCGGGACCGACTGGGATCACCGTCGGCTTTGGCTCGTCAGCGACCTGCGGGTAGAGGATGTCGGCCATCTGCGTGACGACGCTTTGCATGTGCGAAACATCGGTCTCGCCGTCGAAACCGTAGATCGATCCCAGCTCCGAGTAGTTCGCTTCGATCCCAAGCTCGAAGGCCAGATCCTGTACCTCGCGGTTTGCCGACTGCCGATACAGCGTGCCCTCTTCGGGATCGAAGCCGAGCGCGAGCAGGGAGAGGATGTAGCTCTCGGCGTGCTGGTCAATCTCGTCCCAGGTGAGCCCGCGGGCGCTGTGGGCTTCCAGATCGGCGATCAATCCGTAGGCGTCCCCGCCCTGCTGTTGATGCCAGATGATCTCGTCGAAGACGAGTTTGTGGCCGATGTGGGGATCGCCAGTCGGCATAAAGCCCGACAGGACGGCAAACGGTTCGTTCTCGCGCATCGCTGCGGCGACCGGTTCGTAATCACGGTGACCGAAGATCACGCCGCGACGCATCAGGTAGTGGGGATTCGGCACCGAGTCCAGGAGTTCCTCGAACTCGGCGATACCGAACTCCTCGAACAGTTTGCGGTAGTCCGCGACCGACGAGGACCCCCACGGGTCGAGGGCGACCTCGTCGGCCCCGGCGGCGCTGTCGGCTCCCGCACCGTCGGTCCGGAGGTGGGCCGACGAACGCCAGTTCTCCCCGTCCGAGGCGTCTCGTTCGGACGGCGATGCGCTGGCGTCACGGGAGTCTGTGTTGCGGGTCATCCGTGCGACTACTGGAGAGTGGTGCAGGCGAGCGCATAAACCGTTCGTTTCGGGAGACCGTAGCGTCCCGAAGGCGTTCAGGGAGTGATCCGTTCGACGCCGAGCCAGTCGACGCTCTCGCCGTCGGTCAGCGAGAACACCATCTCCTTGCGGACGCCGTGTGCCAGCCGAATGTCGAGCGACAGATCGCGGGGAGCGAACTCGTGGTCGGGCGGGAGCACCCGGACGAGCCGCTCGGAGTGGCTCAGTTCCTCGACCGATTCGACATCCGCGTAGGTCCGGAAGTCCGCGCCGAACTTGAAGCCGGTTTTGGGGACGACACCCCGCTCGCGGAGAGTGGAGTAGGTGTAGAGTCGCCGGTCGAACCGCTCGCCCTCGACGGCGCGGCCGTGTTCGACGACGGCCTCGTAGCCCCCCTCGACGTCGATCGCGCCCGCGGCGGCGAGCTGGGCGGCCTCGACGAGCGAGAGCTGGAGTCCGTGGATACCCTCGGCGTTACGCTCGGCAAGCGGTTGGCCGTAGAAGCCGCTCTCGTAGAGATTCCCGGGAGGTTCCCAGCAGATCGCCCGGTCCGCAAAGAGGACGGCAGGAATGGTTTCGGGCAGGTCGACCGTGGTCGATCCCTCGATCTCCGGCCGACCCGTCTCGAAGTAGGTGATCTCGCTTTCCTCGTCGACGATCGCGAGGGTGCACTCCCCCAGCGAGGACGCCGCGACGCGCTGGCGCTCGCCGACGACCCGGATTCGGTACTCCACGCGCCCGTCTTCGGGACCCTTCCCACGGGGGTATACGACGAAATCCACGCCGTCAAGCTCGGCCGAACTCGGCGTCCAGCGATCGCGGGCAGGCGAGAGATAGAATCCCCGTGCGCGCAGGTCGGCGTAGACGAGAAACCGGAGGCCAAAGCCGTCCCTGCCCGGCTCGGTGAGAAACTCGCGGAACCCGAGGCGACGGTCGCCGTCGACGACCGCATCCAGATCCCCGCGAAAGAGGAGGTGGGCGGCCTCAACCGGCGCGACGGCGATGTCGTTCCCGCCGGTCGGATAGCCGTAGCCGCGCGCGTCGTAGAACTGCTGGCGTGCGTTGCCCGAGAGGTGGACGACGCCGTCGCGGAGTGTGCCTTCCATTGGGAGACTCTCGCCCGCGGGCGGGCAAAGGTGCTACGGTCCGGAATTGGACCGGGCGACCGGAGGTGGGACAGCCCCCCGGTCATGTCCCGGGAAGTTCGCTGGCCTCACACGTCGCATCGAGACAGCGCCGACCGGTCGGCGTCTCGAACAGTGGGAGACCACAACCACAGGTGCCCACGACCGTCCCCGCGGGGATCGAAAAGCCCGTCTCGCAGTCGGGATAGGAGTCACACCCGGCGATCAGCCCCCCCCGGCGGAGGATCCGGAGGTCGTCGCCACACTCGGGACAGTCCCACGCGCGGTCGAACTCCTCGCGAACCGCGGCGTCGAGCGACTCACACTCCCGATCCATACAGATATCGAATGGGAGACCGCGTTCGGCCCGAAGCCGGGGAAGACCACACTCACAGTGTTCCGATCGGATCGACGCACCAGCCGGAAGACCGTACCGGTTGCCACAGCCAAGACAGGACACTGCGCCGCTTGCGCGGACGAGCGAGCGTCCGCAGTCGGGACAGGAACCGACCGGCACGCCCGCTTCGGTCGCCGGATAGCTGGCGTAGCCGTCCTCACTGTGGCCGACGACCCGGAGCGTCTCCTCGCCCGACCGTGCGGTCACCGAGAACCCACGGTCGCGGGCACAGGTCACCGAGTCGGCGCGGGTGAGCCACGCCACGGGCTGGTAGCCATCGGCGTCGTGGACCAGTACGGTGTTGTCGGGCTTGACGACCACGGTAACGTGGCCGCGATGCTCCTCGCGCCCGTCGCTGTCGTAGATGGAAGTACACTCGCCCGCGAAGACGCGGATCGAGTGGTCGGTCTCGGGTAGGACTGGGTCGGCCGTCTCGGACATGCACCGCTCTGGCCGCGGGTTCGTACTTCAACCTGTGGACCAGCCCCCAGTACCGTGGCGGCGGGTATATCCGGCAGGCCGCTGTACCAGTCGGGTATGCAGGCAGTACTGTGGGATATGGATGGCGTGCTGGTCGACTCCGAGGAGTACTGGGTCGAACTCGAAGAGGAGCGGGTACTGCCCGAAGCAGTCGGCGAGGGCGTCGTCGCCGACGAGGAGATTACGGGCATGAACTACCGCGAGATCTACGACTACCTCGAAGCCCACTACGGCGATCAGTTGCGGGTGGACCGCGAGACGCTCGAAGCCCACTACGAGGACGCCGCCGAGGAGCTCTACGGCGAGCGCGTCGACCTGCTGGAGGGCTTCGAGGGACTTGCCGAGGAGCTCGACAAGCGTGACGTAGCACTCGCTGTCGTCTCATCCTCGCCCCACGACTGGATCGACATCGTCCTCGATCGATTCGGCATCCGGGAGTACTTCGACGCGGTCGTCAGCGGGAACGCCATCGACGGCCGCAGCAAGCCCGAGCCGCTGGTCTACGAGACTGGCGCGGCCGAGCTCGGCGTCGATCCGGCCGACTGCGTCGCCGTCGAGGACTCCGAGAACGGGATTGAGGCGGCGAATCGTGCGGGGATGACGAGCATCGCGTATCGGACCGAAATCAACCCCGGCATGGATTTCTCCGGCGCGGACGTCGTCGCAGAAGGTCCGGACGAACTTCGTGAGACGGTGCTGGCAGTCGTCGACGGCGAGCGCTGACCCGGCGTCGGCCGGGAAGTATCGGGCGTCGACGGCGAGCGAGAATCGTCACGTCACGTCGACGCTTCGCGAGTCCCGCACTGGCAACAGCGGGAGTTCGGGAAACGTGACCTCGACTGCATACTCCAGTGGCGACTCGTCGCCGCCGAAGACGCCGACCGGAACGGCGAGTTCGTCGCTCAGGTACGTCTCGTCAGTCGTCATCTCGATACCGTTGACCGTGACGCGCACGCCGACCGCGGCGTTGCCCGCCACAGTTCTGACAGTTACTTCGCACATCTCGTTTTGCCCCTGTGGGATCGAGTCGGGGAACGAGCCCCACTCGATCTCGATGGCGGGGAGTTCACCCGCGGACTCGACGACCCGCTCGGCGACGCCCTCGGAGAGCCCGGCGGCGATGAGACCATCGACGCCAGCGGCGATGACCTCGCCCGGCGTCGTGACCCCCTCGGCAGCGAGTTTGCTGGCCCGGCCCGACCCGATCCCGTCGACTGCAGTTAGACCCACAGCCCCCTCGCTGACCCCGTGGTCGAGGCGCGCCTCGACGCGCCGGACGAGGTTGGCGGTCTGGGGGTCAGCAAAGCGCCTGCAGAAGGCCCCGAGTGCGGACACCAGCCGGACGGAGTTCTGCCGGATCACCCACGCGTCGCTCGTCAGATCGGCGGGTGTCGAGCCGGTCATCGAGGAGTGCAGGATTGCGAGCACCTTCCGCTGGCCAGCGTCCACCTCATCGGTGTAGGTTTTGCCCGAGAGCACGGCTGAGATGGCGTCACGCTCGGACTGGCGGGCGTTGACGCTGTCGAACTCCTCGGCGGTCGCAACGGCTTCGAGCACCGCATCGACGTCCTGTTGGTCTGCCGTTGCGAGGTCGTGAAATCGCTCGGCCGTATCGAGCCGAAGGTAGTACTTCGACGCGAGCCGCCCCAGCGGCGTCGGATCGACCCCCAGTTCGTCGGTCTCGACGAAACCAGCCTCGACCAGTTCCGAGAGCGTCTCGCGGACGCGCTCGCGGAGGTTCTCGAAGCCGTATTTCGAGGGGGCACTCTGTGCGCGCTGGTAGTAGAAGGTAGTTTCGAGCCAGTCCATCACGTCGTCGAGATCCCGGATCGTCCCCATCGCGATCTCGGCGTTGAGGTGGGCATCGAGATCCTCCGCCAGCTGGGATTCGATCTCTTTCCCGTCTCGCAGAAGTTCTCGGTACCTGTCAGCATCGGCGCGGTCACAGACGATCCAGCCGTAGCCCACGTCGTCGTAGCCGGGTCGGCCCGCCCGCCCGAGCATCTGGAGGACATCGAGCGGGCTCATATCGACTTCTCCCTCCAGTGGATCGTGGTACTTCGTGTCGCGGATCACCACACAGCGTGCGGGCAGGTTGACACCCCACGCGAGCGTCGACGTCGAGAACAACAACTGGATCTGTCCCTGCCGGAACCACTCCTCTACGAGATCCTTGTCGTTTTTCGAAAGGCCCGCGTGATGAAAGCCGACACCGTCGAGCGCGGACTTTCGCAGCGTGTCGTTTTCCAGTTGCTGGGTATCGGTGTGGTAATCGTACTCGCCGCGTGCGCCCATATCGAGGTCACGTTCGGCGATCTCGTCGCGAGCTTTCTTGGCGGCCTGGACGGTGTCCTGGCGCGAGGAGACGAACACGAGCGCCTGCCCCCCGTCGTCAATGTGGGGTTCAGCCAGATCCAGCGCACGGTAGAGCCGCCGGTACTTGTCGGCAAAGGAGTTCTCCCCGTGTGTGTACGTGCGCACGTCCGCGTGCAGGTCGACCGGCCGATACTCGTCGCCGAACTCGAAGGTGGTTTCGGCGGGCGCGTCGAGCCACGCTGCAACGTCGTCGATGTTCGGCATCGTCGCCGAGAGCGCGACGACGCGGGGGTCACAGAGCCGCCGAAGTCGCGAGATCGTCACTTCGAGGACGCTTCCGCGGCGGTCGGAATCGAGCAGGTGTACCTCGTCGATGACGCAGACATCGATGTCGGTGATGAAATCGTACCGGCGGCTGTCGTGTTTGCGGGTCGCCGAGTCGGTCTTTTCGGGCGTCATCACGAGGATGTCGGCGCGGCGGGCGCGGCGGGGGTTCAGATCCCGTTCGCCCGTGACGACGTAGACCGAGTAGCCGAGCTCCTCGAAGCGCTCCCAGTCAGCCTCTTTTTCGTTTGTTAGCGCGCGAAGCGGGGCGACAAACAGGGCAGTGCCACCGTCGGCCAGCGCCCTGCAGATCGCCAGTTCGGCAAGTGCCGTCTTGCCGCTTGCAGTTGGCGCGCTGGCAACGACGTTCTCGTTGCTCCCGAGTAGTCCGGGCAGGGCCTCGCGTTGCATCCGGTTGAACGACTCGAACGCGAACGCGTCGGCAAAATCTGAGAGATCGAAGTCGGCGAGAACCTCGGCAAGTGCCATCAACTGATAGCGTGGGGCGGGCAGTCAAATGCGTTTCCTTCGAGCGCTGACCGTGACCTGGCCCTGTACGAATGACCAATTATTGTGAACGATAGTGTTGTTCCCAGCAACTGAGAACCGCGTCGGGTCTTCAAGTGTCGATAGCCCCGAGATGTAGCTGTACGAGGCAGATCACGATGTCAACCAAAGCTCAAAACCGACTCGAAAGCCAGTACGCGGGAATCAACCTCGAAGGCCAGCCACACGCCCTCAGCGCGTGGTTCGTCGTCTTGCTCCGGGCCATGATCGGCGGCATGATCCTCTTTGCCGGCCTCGGCAAGTACGCCTTCGTTCCCGGCGGCGAGGCCTTCGACGCCGGCGGCTACCTCGCCAACGTCGACGCCGTCAGCCCCGCCAGCGGCCTCTTCGCACTCATGGCCGAAAGCGCCCTGTTCATGGAATTCGTCAACGTGATCGTCCCACTCACCCAGGTCCTGATCGGCCTCGCGCTCATCACCGGCGCGTTCGTCCGCCTGGCCGCCCTCGGCGGTGCCATGCAGATGGCGCTGTTCTACCTCGGCGGCTGGCCCACCGAGTGGCTCGCCATCTTCGACTCCACGCTCATTTACATGGTCGTCTTCCTCGCAGTGGCCGCCTTCGGCGCAGGCCGAATCCTCGGCCTCGACAAACACATCGAACAACTCGACATCGGCGGCGAACCACTCATCGAGAAGTACCCCGCCGCAAAGTACATCCTCGGCTAAACTGAGGACCACATTCGGCTCCGTCGGGACGGGAATCGGTAAGGACCGGCACAACCAACACGACAACCGAACGTCTACTCTCGTTTTTCGACGATCACTACATGAGTGCCAACCCCAGCACGACGACAATTCTTTTGCCACCGCCTCGGCAATGAGAGGTATGACCGAGGAGTCGCCGGGGACAGGCATCGAAGGGGAGCAGGCTGACCGACCGGTAGAGCACGACGAGACGGACAGCAATCCCGAACCGGACGATACCCCCGAGACGGACGACACCCCCGAAATGGACGACGAATCGTCGAGTTCACCACAGCCCGGCGTCCCGGACACCGATTCGCAGCCCCCCGAGGATGTCCAGAAGTACGAGAAGTTCACCAAGATGGACGGCGCACAGTACGACCGGGTCAACGAGTTTCTCCGGGATCGGACGTATATCACTGCCCGCGAGTGGGCGATCGCCCGGCTCTGTGCGGACTTCCGGACCGAAACGGGCGTCGAGATGACCAAGATCGGCGAAAACCTGCCCGAGCTCGTCCCCTTCATGACTGACACCTACAGCCCGCAGGCAGTCAATCAGGCCCGCGCATCGTTCGAGGAGAAGGTCCGAACTGCGGGGGCGACCTTCCTCTATGGAGCGATGTGTGATTTCTTCACCGCCGAAGAGCTCGATGACGTGATGTACGAGGTTACCGAAGTTGCGAAGTTCCTGCTGGAGGTCGAGGGCGTCGATCTGGACGTCGAGGACGAACTCGACGCCGAAGACCGTATCTCTGCGGTGATGCGCGAGGTCCGCTCGTCGAGCGAACAACTCCGCCACGACGCCACGGAGTGTCCCCACTGTGGCGGTGACCTCGACGCCCACGAGTAGCGACTCACGGCGCGCGAGGCTCTTGGGACGTGAAAGCGTTACTTGACGAGGTAGTACGGGTCATCGACGATCCGCGGTCGGAGCGACTCCAGCATGTCGTGTGCACCGACACTGATGACGTTCAGCCCGTTGAGTCGGTAGTGATCGAGCACGCCGTCGGTCATCAGATCGCGCCCGATCTTCAGGCGGTTCCAGTAGTAGACGTACTTGTTCTTCTCGTAGTTGTACTGGGTGACCGGTTCGTGCTCACCGTTCGCCCGGTGGATCGTGCCCTCGACCGGGACCGTTTCGGTGTAGGGTACATCAAGAACGCGCTCCACGTAGTGGAGCTGCGTCGTGACGAGCCAGGGCGTCCCGATGTCGAGGATCCGCACGTTGTCGGCGTCGAGTTTGCCGTAACAGCCGCCCGGAGCGAACGTGTCGTGGTGATCACAGTCGTCGAAGCGGTACTCGCCGGAGACGAGAATCGAGTGAAGCGGGTCGTCGGTGCGGTAGTCGGCATCCTCGAAGAACAGGTCGGCGAACGCGCCGAGTTCCGGTTCGGACTCGGTTTCGTGGAAGTAGCCGGTGGATCGAAACGACTGGGTAAAGCCCGGCGTGAGAACCGAGTCGAACACCTCGTGCAGACGCTCCAGCAGGAACTCGTAGGAGTCATCGCCGAACGCGTCGGCGACATCACTGAGACCGACATGGATGAAGACGACGTCCTCCTCGTAGCCGTCAAGTACCGACTCGAACAGCCCTCTGCCGACGCGACCGACCGGCCGGTCCCGCTGCAGGAGAGCGTAGTGTTTCGCGCTACACCAGAGGGTCCGGGGCAGATGGACGACCATCGACAGAATCTCCGCGATTGCGTGGTTAGTTATAGGGTCGTTACCGCGGCGGCGACCGGATCGTTATCGCGGCAACGTGACGACCGACTGGAAGCCGGAAGGGGAATTATTGCCCGCCGTGTTCGCGGACGTTCCGGCCAACCGCGTCGCCGAACTCACCGTCCTGATAGACGACTTCTCCACGGACCATCGTGAGTTCGGGGAAGACGCCGGGCAGCCCTGCAAAGGGCGTCCATTGGCACTTCGTGTGCAGCGCCTCGGCGTCGATCTCGGTCGCCTCGGTAGGGTCAAAGAGGACCAGATCGGCGTCGTAGCCTTCCTTGATCCGGCCTTTGCGGGCGAGACCGAACGTCTCCGCGGGGGTGGTTGCGATCAGATCCCGGACGCGCTCGTAGGAAAAGCGGTCCTGTCGGGCCTCTTCGAGCAGGAGCGGAAGCATCGTCTCGACGCCCGGCACGCCGCTGGGTGCGTCCCAGATCCCGGCGTCTTTCTCGTCGAGCGTGTGCGGTGCGTGATCGGTCGCGATCATGTCGACGGTGCCGTCGGCGACGGCCTCGTAGACGTCCCGCCGGCGCTCCTCGTCGCGCAGCGGCGGGTTCATCCGGCCGTGAGTACCGAGGTCGTCGAGGTCGTCCCGCGAGAGAAAGAGGTGGTGGGTCGTCACCTCGCAGGTCGCACCGCCGTCGACCGCGGCCTCGATCCCCTCCGGCGTGCTAGTGTGAGCGATGTGGACGTCCGTGCCGGTATCGCCCGCAACCTCGATAGCGCGCTCGACCGCGGCTTCCTCGGCCTCAGGTGTCCGGAAGGCGCTCCAGAGGTCGGCGTTCGCGTCGGTCCCCGCGCCGACTGCTGGCATATCCTTCACCGACTCGTCGAACAGCGTCGCGTCCTCGGCGTGGACGGTGACGGTCGTGTCGTGTTCGCCCGCGCGCTCGACGGCGTCGGCGAACAGGTCGGCGTCGATCCCCATCTCCCCGGTCGAGTCTGCAAGGAAGACTTCACCGAGCGCGAACAGTGGTCGCTCGAACAGTTCCTCCGGGGACCAGTCGGCGGTGACCCCGCCGTTGATCCCGTAGTCGACGTAGGAGGCCGCCGCAAGCTCGGCCTTCCGGTCGAATCCCTCGCCGTCCGTGGTCGCCGGGTCGGTGTTGGGCTGGTCGACGACGGTCGTTACACCGCCCGCCGCAGCGCTTTTCGAGCCGGTTTCCCACGTTTCCTTGTGCGAGAAGCCGGGCTGGCGGAAGTGAACGTGTACGTCGATCGCGCCAGGAAAGAGGCGCTTTCCGTCGGCGTCAATGTCGGCCGTTCCGTCGAGCGACGGTTCGACGGCCGCGATACGTCCGTCCTCGATCCGGACGTCGACCTCGCGGTCGTCCGGCAAGACGGCGTTCGTGATGAGCATGGTCGTACTGGAGCGGCGAGGCCCCTAAACGTCCCGAATGTCGGTGAGGCAGTGACCGCGACGAAGCAATCGATCGGAACGCCATCTTCGGTGTAACATTGTGATGTTGTATACAATGTTACATCGGCTAGCCGTCCGCACCGACTACAAGAGCTTTATAGCCACAGACCCGTTATAGAGTTGAAATGATAGACGCGGCCGCAGGGCTGACGATCGATCTCGTCGCCCGGTACGGCGTCGTGGTGCTCTTTCTGGTCTTCGTACTGGAGGGTGCGCTCGTCGGGAAGGTGATCCCGACGCGGACGCTGTTCGTTGCAGTCGTCGTCGCCATGGGAACGAGTCTGCTGGACATCGTCCCGGTTCTCGCCGCTGCGGTCCTCGGGGCGACCGTCGGCCAGTCGATCCTGTTCGTGCTCGTCAGGCGACGGGAGATCGATCTCGCGGAGATCGACCTGATCCCGATCGACGCTGGACAGGTGAATCGAGCGGAGGGGTGGCTCGACCGCTGGGGATCGCCAGCCGTCGCGGTGACGAACGTGGTCCCGCTGGCGCGTGGCTCGTTGATCGTCCCGATGGCGCTGTCCGACACGTCGGCATACCGCTTTTCGGCGTGGTCGATGGCCGGTTCGGCGGTCTACGGGGGCGCGCTTGTCGGCGTCGCTATCGGTATCGAGAGCCTCGCTGCTCTCGCCGGACTGTTCTAATCCTCGGCGTCGACGAACTCGCCGACAGAGAGGACGGACCGCGTTTCGTCGCCGACAAAGGCATCTTCGAGTGCGCGAGCGACGGCTCCCGGCTCGGCAGGCCCGCCAGCGCCCGCAACGCTGCCGACAGAGTGCGGATCGAACGGGACGCCGAGCGCGTCGTAGACGGGATCGAGCACCTCACGGATCGCCGCGCGGTTATCGACAACGACGATACCCGAGACCAGCGCCGCACCGCTCCGGACCCGCTGAGCGATGCCGACGATTTTGCCATCCGCCTGTAGGGAGTGCGATCCGGGACAGAACGCGTTGGGCGGCTCACCCGCGGTGGCATCGACGCCGAGCCCCGCTAGCGCCTGCTGGACGGTTGTCGTCGCGTCGTCGTACCGCTCGCTCAGTCCCTGCCGGAGATCATCGATGGGACGCGCGTGTTCGAACGCGAGCGTCGTCCCGGTGTAGGCCACGGCCCGCCCGCCGACGCTTCGCTCCGTCGGCGTGAACCCCCGTACCCGTGCAGCCTCGCGTGCAGCGTCGTAGCCCTCCTCGTTCGCATCACGGCGCCCGAACGCGACCTGTCGGTGGGGCGTCCAGACGCGGAGCGCGGGCTCACGAGACTCTGCCGTTCGGCCGAGGATCGTTGCTGTCGCCGAACGATCGGCCGTGGGCGTCGCCGCACGGCCGCGAACGAGACGCATCGACACGTGTTAAGTCCCCACATACTAAAGCCCGTTCGATGGTCACCCTCCCCGAACACGTCCTCTCGCAGTATCGGCGGTTCTCGCTGTACAACTCGCCGTACACCGCCCACGACACCGGATCGGCGATCGACCTGTATCCCGACGCCGACGCCACGACCGCGCCGAGTCCCGTGGCCGGAACGGTCGCGCTGACCCGGACAGTACAGGCACCCCCGAAGCCCTACGCCGAGGAGACCGATCACCTGATCGTCGTCGATACCGGCGACCATCTGGTCCGAATTATGCACGTCGATCCGGACGTCGAACCGGGCGATATCGTGGCGGTCGGCGAGTCGCTCGGCCGCCCGGTTCGAGCTGGCTTCTTCGCGCCGTGGGTCGACAACCATCTGCACGTCGGAATTCGACCGCGTGACGCCGACCCGGTCAGAGCGTCGGGCTCCCTGCCGATCGAGCCCGCGGTCGACGTCGAAGCGCTCGCGTGGGACGGGCGTGGGACCGTCGTCGAGCGCGGCGAGACGTACGCCGTCCTCGACGAGCCAGCACATCCCGCGCCGGGCGAGTACTACGTCGGGATGGGAACACTCGACGGGCAGGCGGTGCTCGACGGCGGACTCCCCCACTACGACTGTGGCGGGCTGCTCAACGCGGGAACAAGCGGTGAAACGGACCGCGACCCCGTCGAGCTAGCCGGTGGCCAGGTCGGCGTCGCAACCGGTCGGGACGTCACGTGGGACGACGTGACCGTGCTGGCGAACGGCGAGCCGATCACCGGCATCGCGCTGTTTGCCGACCGGGAGCGTTTCGGCGCGAAACTGATCTGTCCGGACGCGACGGTCGCGGTCGGGGAGAGTGTACAGGTCGGAATCGAGCAGTCGACCTAGTCGAGCGGCGAAAAGAGCTCGACCTCGTAGCCGTCGGGGTCCTCCACGAAGACCGCCCGCGCTCCCGCACCCTCGATCGTTAGCGGTCCCTTCAACACGGAACAGTCCGTCGCCTTGACGAGCGCGTCCAGCGTCGCCTCAACGTCCTCGACCCGGATCGCGAGGTGGACGATGCCGGACGGGTCGACCGCCGTCTCGCTACCATCGTGGACAAACTGGAGCGTCGTGTCCAGCTCGTCGCCGGTGAGATAGTAATGATGAGTGCCGTCGAGATGGAAGTCGTGTTCGTAGCTGAGGCCGAGACCATCCTCGTAGAAGGCTTTCGTCGCGTCGAGATCCGAAACTGCGACCGCAGTGTGGTGTATATCCATATACGCTCCTGCGCACTCGACCGGAAAAAGGCGTTCTATCCGGGTCTATCAGTCGAACTCGACGGTTTCGCGCGTTGTAACCTCGCCAAAGAGCCACTCGGCGTGCTCCAGAGCGTACTCCCGGTGGTCGTCCTCGATCGCGCCGATGGCGTCCTCGATAAGGATCGGCCGGTAGTCACGCAGCCCCGCGCTTCCTGCGGTGTGGAGCACGCAGACGTTCGCAAGCGTGCCACAGAACACCAGATCGTCGATCCCGCGCGCGCTCAGCCAGCCGTCGAGTTCGGTTTCGTGGAAGGCGTCGTAGGTGTGTTTCTCGACGACGTGATCGTCGGGCTGGATCGTGAGCTCCTCGACGAGTTCTGCCTCCCACGAGCCTTCGAGGACGTGCTCGCCCCACTGCTCGAACTCGTCGTAGTAGTGGTTCCCCTCGAACTGTTCGGGCGGATGGACATCTCGCGTGTAGACGATCTGAACGCCAGCCTCACGGGCGCGCTCGACCAGATTGACGATGGGCTCGATCACGTCCTCGCTTCCCGGCGCGTAGAGCGCACCGTCGGGATGGGCGAAGCCGTTCTGCATGTCGACGACGACCAGTGCGGTCGAGTCACTGTCGAGGTGCATACGAGATCATAGCAGGTCGAACGCAAAAAACTCCGCGTCAGGTCGGGTCGGTAGGACCTCCGACGGACCGGCAGCTGTCCAGAACTGGCGATACGAAACGGGCGACGCTTACGAGCCCCAGAAGTCCTCGCGACTTCCGAGCTGTGGGCGGCGATCCGTTGGGTCGGTCCTGTCCCGATCAGAGGCATCGGCCTCGTCGGCCTCGTCGGCCTCGTCGGCGGCCTCCGCCTCGTCCATCGGGAGCCGTTCGACCTCTTCGGCCTGGGCGTGGTTCGAATGGACGTTTGTGATCTTGACGCGGGCCCGCGCATCGGGGAGAATGCCATCGACGAGAACGATGAAGCCATCCTCGGTGCGGCCGACGCCAGCACCGCTCTCGTGGATGTCAGTCACGTCGACGACGACCTCCTCTTTCGGTTTGACGGGCTGGGTCTTCAACTCGGAGATCGGCTGGGCGTAGTGGGTACACCACTCCTTGCCGCCACGGTCCCCGTAGTGGCTACATCCCATCCCCTCGATCCGCTCTGAAAAGCTCGGGCAGTCGTCCGCCAGTGGACAGTTCGCCATGGCCAGAGCTACTGTACCGGCCAAGTAAACGCTTGCGATGCGACCCCTGAGTGGATCGAACGCGGTTTCGACGGATGTTTTAGATACCACAGCAAACTCCGACGCATGTTTTTGATCGTGAACTCGATTGCGTGTTCTCCCCGTGTGAGGTGGTAGTTAGATGGAGCTGGGGCTGAGCTACTCGATCGTCGCGGCGTTCGTCTGGGGGGCGTACCTGTTCGTTCTCAAGCGGTATTTCAACGAGTTCCCGGCGACGACGCTCGCGGTGGTCGTCAACGCCTTCGCGATCGTCTTTTACGCGCCGGTCACGATTCGGGCGGTCCGGAACGGGGACGGCGCGTCACTTGCGGGGGCCGGACTCGAACACGTCGCCGTGATCACGCTGACGATCCTGACGACTGCGGGCGGGTTCATCTTCTTCCTGTACGCGATTCAGGCCGGTGAGGTCTCCTACGTCGCGCCGATCAACAAGATCGTCCCCGTCTTCGTGCTCCCGATCGAGGTCGTCGTCCTCGGGCAGTTCCTCACGCCGCTCCAGGTCGCCGGCGTCGTCGTCGCGACGCTCGCGGTCTACGTGGCGAACTACCGGGCCGGGAGCCTGCTGGATCCGATTCGGCGGGCCGCCCACTCCCGGCCAGCACAGCTTGCATTGCTCTCGGCGATGCTCTTTGCGGTGACCGATGTGGGCAGGCGGGTCGTCCTCCAGGAGCTTGCAGTGCCGACCGCGATCTGGGTGCCGCTCCTGCTGGCGGGCGTCCTCGTTGTGTTCCTCCCCTCTGCGTTGCGACATCCCCCGGAGGATCTGCGCGGCGCGCTGCCGAAACTCGCCGGTGCGGGCGCGATCGTCGCGGTCGGCGAACACACGACGACGCTGGCCTTCTCGTTGATTCCCGCGAGCATCGCCTCGCCGGTCGTCAATACGCAGGCAATCGTCGCCGTAATCCTCGGCGGCGTCCTGCTCGGCGAGCAACACTTCCGCATCCGGATCGTCGCCGCAGTACTCGCGGTCGTCGGCGTGACGATGATCGCGATCTGAGCACAGTACCGCGATCCTGAAGCCAGGCTACAGATATCGAAGTATATCACTTCGAATAGTGTAGTCAGTACCGGAGCGAGTGGTATCCTCATCTCGGATGGCACCGGTCACCACGGTGAGGGGCGGAAAGACAGGTTTCAAGCGTCCCCTCGGCGAACCAACTCCCATGTACGAACGCATCAAGGGCTTTCGCGATTTCTACCCCGCAGAGATGCAGGCCCGTCGACAGGTTTTCGACGAGGTCGAGTCCACTGTTCGGGGCTACGGCTTCCGCGAGATCGGGACGCCCGCGATGGAAGACGCACAGCTGTACATCGACAAGAGCGGCGAAGAGATCGTCGACGAACTCTATAGTTTCGAGGATAAAGGGGGACGTCACGTCGCGCTCACCCCCGAGCTAACGCCGACGGTCGCGCGGATGGTCGTCGCCAAACAGCAGGAGCTTTCGAAACCGATCAAGTGGTTCTCGACCCGACCGTTCTGGCGCTACGAGGAACCCCAGCAGGGCCGATTCCGGGAGTTCTACCAGACCAACGTCGACATCTTCGGCTCCAGCGATCCGAGCGCTGACGCCGAGATACTGGCCGTCGCAGCCGACATGCTGACGAACCTCGGCCTCGACGCCGAGGACTTCGAGTTCCGCGTCTCCCACCGGGACATCCTCGGAGGTCTCCTCGACGCCTTCGGGGGCGATATTGCCACCCAGCAGGCGATCCGCGCAGTCGATAAGAGCGCGAAGATCGAGACAGCTGAGTACCACGACCTGCTCGTCGACGCCGGACTGGACTACGAGCAGGCTCGCACGTTCGACGAGTTACTCGCCGTCGACGAGGACGAACTGGACGAGTTGGTCGAGTTTGCGGGAACTGACCGCATCCACGAGGCAGTGACGAACCTCCAGAACGTGCTCGCCGCCGCCGAGGACTTCGGCGTCCGGGAGTTCTGTGATCTCTCGCTGGAGACCGCTCGCGGGCTCGATTACTACACCGGCGTCGTCTTCGAGTGTTTCGACTCCACTGGTGAGGTCTCACGGGCCGTCTTCGGCGGCGGTCGCTACGATGACCTCATCGAGAGCTTCGGCGGGCAGCCCACGCCCGCGGTCGGCTTCGCGCCCGGCGATGCGACGCTCTCACTGCTGCTCCAGCGCGCCGGTGTCTGGCCCGACGAGGAACTCTCGACGGACTACTACGTCTTGCAGGTCGGCGACACGCGACCGGTCGCCGCACGCATCGCCCGCGACCTGCGCGAGGGCGGTCACGTCGTCGAAACCGACGTCTCCGATCGGAGCTTCGGCGCACAGATGAACTACGCCGACTCGATCAACGCCGAGACGGTCGTCATCGTCGGCGAGCGCGACCTGGAAAACGACGAGGTGACGCTCAAGGACATGGCAAGCGGCGATCAGGTACAGGCTCCGGTCGGTGAGTTCCCCGGCGAGCACGACCGACCGACGATCGAGCAGTTCGAGTGACGCGATCTACGTCGACCTGACGGGGACGTCCTTCCGGAATCGTGAAACGTTTATTCGTGTGCGGGAGAGCCTTGGATATCTAAACTGTGAACACCGATATCTTCAGCTATTTGCGGAGGCCGTGCTGCGGTGAGTGACGACCGGTCCGTCGATCTCACGGAGGGGCGGCTGCTCGTCCCGTTGCTCGTACTCTCGGGACCGATCGTTGCCTCACAGCTCCTGCAGGTGTCCTACAATCTGATCGACACGTACTTCGTTGGACGGCTGGGGGCAGACGCCGTCGCCGCGCTGGGCTTTGCACTCCCCTTTGCCTTCCTGATGATCAGCCTCGGAAGCGGACTGACCGTCGCCGGAACCGTGCTGGTCGCCCAGCACAAAGGTGCGGGCAACGAGGAGAAGGTCGCCCGCGTTGCGGGACAGACGATTACCTTCGTCTCGATTACCTCCGTACTCCTCGCCGCGATCGGCTACGTACTCGCGCCCGTCCTCCTGCCGTACATTGGTACCGATCCGGGCACCGCGACTCACCGGATGGCGGTCGAGTACACCCGGACGATCTTCCTCGGTGTCGTTTTCATGTTCGGCTTTTTCATCTTCCAGGCGATCCTCCGGGGATGGGGAGACACGCGGACCCCCCTGTATCTGATGGTACTCAGCGTCTCGATCAACATCGTGCTTGACCCGTTTCTCATCCTCGGCTTCGAGAACAACCCGCTGTTCGAGTGGGCCGGGCTGCTCGACCTTCAGGCCGACCTGCTCGCCGCGACGGGCTTTACCGGCTATGGTGTGCAGGGAGCGGCGATCGCCACTGTCTTCTCGCGTGGCGTCGGCGCAGCCATCGGCTTCTGGCTGCTGTTTACCGGGCGCGTCGGCATTGATCTCTCCTTTGC
Source organism: Natranaeroarchaeum sulfidigenes (assembly GCF_017094485.1). NCBI lineage: Archaea > Methanobacteriati > Methanobacteriota > Halobacteria > Halobacteriales > Natronoarchaeaceae > Natranaeroarchaeum > Natranaeroarchaeum sulfidigenes. Next base: position 168,939 of record NZ_CP064786.1, on the reverse strand, counting down.
GGACCTCAAACCCGAGATGGCCGTCGTACGAAAGATCCTCGACGTCGGGGGACCATCCGGCCTCGAACGCGGGGCCGACTCGCTTGCCTACACCGGGATGACAGCACTCGTCGGGCTCGTGAGCGCGGACGCTGTCGCTGCCTACGGGATCGGTAACCGGATCAACACACTGGTCTACCTCCCCGCGGTCGGACTCGCGCAGGGAACCGAGACCGCAGTCGGCCAGAACCTCGGCGCAGGCAAGCAGGGCCGGGCACGAAAAGCCGTCCTCCTCAGTTCGGGAATCATCTTCGCCGTCCTCGCCGTGTTCAGCGTGCTCGCGTTCGTCTTCGCCGAGACGATCGTCTCGATCTTCATCGAAGGCGAGGGGGCCGAAATCGTCGTCGAGAAGGGGACGGACTACTTCAAGATCATCGGCCCGACCTACGTGTTCATGGGGCTGTTTCAGGTACTCAACGCCGGGTTCCGCGGTGCTGGCAGCACGCGAACGGCGTTCATTTTCTCCGTGCTCGCCCAGTGGGGCCTGCGGATCCCGCCGACGCTCGTCTTCATTACCATCCTCGCGATGGGGGCGACCGGCGTCTGGTGGGGGATCGCGTTCTCACACGTCGCCGCGGCCATCGTCGTCGCCGCCTGGTTCCTCGTCGGCGACTGGGATCAGAGCGTGATCGAGGAAGACGAGGACACGTCGCGGGACGGTGGAGCGGAGGGAACCGTCAACGCCGCGGAGTGACGAGCCGGCCTCCAGAAGCGTCGTCGGTCCATACGGAATCTACGCACGAAGTGATCCCAGAATCCAACAGGTACCGGGCGTCTACGTTCCGTGGTCCCAGCTGTTCATGTACTCCGACTGCTCGGCGGACAGCGAATCGAACGCGACCCCCTCGGCGTCGAGCTTGATCTCGGCGATCTCGCGGTCCAGCTCGTCGGGAACGTTGTGAACTCCCGCATCGTACTCCCCGCTGTTCTGGGCGACTTCGCGGGCAGCGACGGCCTGAATGCCGAAGCTCTGGTCCATCACTTCGACGGGATGGCCCAGCGCGATCGGCGAGGCGAGGTTGACCAGCCGCCCCTCCGCAAGGACGTTCAGGCGGCGGCCGTCGTCGAGTTCGTAGGTCCGGACGCCGTCGCGGGCCTCGTAGGTGTCGACCGCGAGATCCGAAAGCTGGTCGAGGTTGACCTCGACGTCGAAGTGGCCCGCGTTGGCGAGCAAAACGCCATCCTGCATGACCTCGAAGTGCTCCTCGGTGATGACGTCGCGGTTGCCCGTCGTCGTGATGAACACGTCGCCCTCTTTGGCCGCTTCGGCCATCGGCATGACCTCGTAGCCCTCCATGTGGGCTTCGAGCGCGCGGCGTGGCTCGACTTCGGTGACGATCACGTCGGCGTTCTGTCCTTCCGCCTTCTTGGCGACACCGCGGCCACAGTCGCCGTAGCCGCCGACAACGACGGTCTTGCCCGCCCACGAGAGGTTCGTCGTCATGGCGATGTTCGCCAGCGAGGACTCGCCGGTGCCGTGGACGTTGTCGAACAGTCGCTTCATCGGCGTGTCGTTGACCGCGAACACGGGGTAGTCGAGCTCCCCGTCCTCGTCCATCGCGCGCAGGCGGTGGACGCCCGTCGTCGTCTCCTCACAGCCACCGACGATCGAGTCGATTAGCTCGGGGTACTCCTGGTGGATGCGGAAGATCAGGTCCGCGCCGTCGTCGACCGTGATCGTCGGCTCGTGATCGATGACCGCGTCGATGGCGGCGTAGTACTCCTCGTCGTCGACGCCGCGTTTCGCGTAGCTTTCGATCCGTTCGTGCTCGTCGAGCGCCGCGCTCACGTCGTCGTGGGTCGAGAGGGGATTACAGCCCGTGATCGCCACGTCCGCGCCGCCTTCGGCGAGCAGTTCGACGAGACACGCGGTTTTGGCTTCGACGTGCATCGCCATCCCGACGACCTCGCCCGCGAGGGGCTGGTCGGCGACGAAGTCGTCCCGAAGTGCGTTGAGAATCGGCATGTGCTGGCGCGCCCAGTCCATCTTTCGGTGGCCGTCCTCGCGAGCCGACGAGACATCGTCGAGCTGTGCGGAGATCGGCTGGTAGTCGCTCATGCTCCAACAGTAGTGGAGCGCCTCCTTTACCCTACCGGACCTGCATCGCCGGCCCGATACGATGTGGGACTGCCGCGCCGTCTTCCGTGGTGGTGTAACATCAATGTAACATCGCCGATGACTCCGTAGCGCCGGTCCTGGTCGCCACAGGCGCTCCGACCGACACCTTCCCCTTCCTCAACGTTCAACTACACGCTCGGCTAACCCGACACCGTGAGCGAGTCGTCCGAGGAATCCACCGGGTGGGCACGCCTACGAGCGGTCTGGCTCTCGGTCCTCGGGCTGTCGTGGCCGGTGATGACCGAGCAGGTCCTGCGCACCCTGATGCGGACGACCGACGTGATCGTCGCCGGGTTCTTTTCGCCCGCAGCCGTCGCCGCGGTTGGCCTCGCGGACATCTACGCCAGACTGCCGCTCTGGTTCGGACTGGGTGTCGGTGACGGCGCGATCGCCCTGTCGAGTCAGGACACGGGCAGCGGCGCGACCGCCAACCGCGATGAGGCGGTGACCACCGCGCTGGCGCTGGGCGTACTCGCCGGAGTTCCCTTCGCCGTCTTTGGTCTCCTCTTCGATCAGGCTGCGATCAGTGTACTGGGAGCCGAGCAGGACGTCGTCCTGATCGGTGCGAGCTACCTCGCAGTCATCCTGCTGTCCTCGCCCGCGCGTCACGTCACTCTGATCGCCGCCCGATCCATTCAGGGTACCGGCGACACGCGCACGCCGATGTACGTCAACCTCGGCGGTAACACCCTCAACATTGGGCTAACAGTCGGTCTGGCCTTTGGCATCGCCGGACTCCCCGAGTACGGCGTCGTCGGTATCGCGGCCGCCACCGCCATCGCGGACACGCTCACCGCCGGAGCCTTCCTCCTGGTGCTCTCGACCGACCGAAGCCCGATCACGCTCGTCCGGCCGTCCGATCCGATCATCGGCAAACAGCTGGTCCTCATCAGCGCCCCCCGCATCGCCGAGGGGCTCTCGGAGGTCGTCGCACAGTTCCCCTTCAACGCCATCCTGCTTGCCTTCGGCACCGAAGTCAACGCCGCCTATCACATCGGAATGCGCCTCTACCAGCAGATCGCCGCGCCGCTCTCGCGGGGTTACGGCGTCGCCGCCAATGTCATCGTCGGGCAGGCGCTCGGCCGCGGCGAGCCGGATACCGCGTACTACGACGGGCTGGCAACCGCCGCGCTGGGTGCGATTACGGTCGGCGGGCTCGGTGTCGTCCTCTTCTTCCAGGCCGAGGCGTTCGTCAGTCTGTTCACCCGCGATCCGGTGACGATCGGCTATGCGACCGACTTCGCACGCGCATACGCCGTCGCCACCGTGCTGATCGCCCCCTACGCCATCCTCGCCGGGGCACTCCGGGGCGGCAGCGAGACGCGCTCGCCCTTCGTCGCCAAAGTCACGGGGACCTTCGTCTTCCTGCTCGGTATGACCTACGTCGGCGGCCTCCACCTCGGCTACGGCGTGGTCGCCGCCTACGTCGCCATCGTCGCCGACTACGTCTGGCGCAACATCGTTCTCGGCAGCGTCTACGTCCACCGCGGCTGGATCGAGCGCGGCACACGGATGATGCGCGAACGCGGCAGTCTCGACGCTACTGGGGACGAGTAAAGAAACAAAAAAGCGGTTACCGGATCCGATCAGGCATCCGCGTCGTCGCCGTCATCGTCACCGTCGTCCTCATCATCGTCTTCCTCGTCACCGTCGTCCTCATCATCGGCTTCCTCATCGTCGTCTTCAGTCTCTTCGTCATCTGCATCGTCACCGCCAGGTCCCGCATCCGCTGGTGGGCCCTGGTCGCTGTCCTCGTCGTCACTGTCCGGGCCTGCGTGGGACGGTGGACCCTGGTCGCGATCTTCCTCGTCACCGTCCGGGCCTGCGTGCTCAGGCGGACCAGCGTGATCCGGGATGTTGTCAGCGGCCGGGTTGTTCTCCGTGACAAACTCGGCAACGTGGAGACCCATCGGTCCGCTCGTGTCCTCGTCCTGTAGGTCAGCGACGAACGTGGAGACTTCCTGACCGAAATTCGCTGCCGCATCGTCCGGCGTCAGCGTCGCGGTGGCTTCGGCGGTGCGGTCACCGTCTTCGGCCGTCACGACGACTTCGACTTCCTCATCGGGTGCGGGAAGCTCGACCTGTCCGTCCTCGTCGGTCGTGTACTCGCCCGTGCCCTCGTAGGTGTACGCTTCTTCTTCATCGGATTCCTCGGAGTCATCTTCTTCGGACTCGTCAGCATCCTCGTCGTCCGATTCCTCGTCGTCCGATTCTTCATCGTCCGACTCCTCATCATCGGACTCATTAGCGTCCTCGTCATCCGATTCCTCGTCGTCCGATTCTTCATCGTCCGACTCCTCATCATCGGACTCGTCAGCGTCCTCGTCATCCGATTCCTCGTCGTCCGACTCCTCATCATCGGACTCATCAGCGTCCTCGTCGACCTGCTCGACGATCACCGTCGCGTTATCGACGGGGCCGTCGTCGTCAGTGAGCGTGACGACGTTGTCTTCGACGTCGATGGTCAGATCGCCCGGTTCTTCCTCTGCCACGGCCGCTCCCGCGGCGGCCGGTGCCAGGAGCGACGCGATCATCAGGACCGCGCCGACGATGGCGAACAGTTGTGCACGGTTGCGTGTCATCTACCCGGATAGAGACAGGTCAGTATGATAAAGTAGCCACCCTGTTCAGTCGATTTACGACCCCTTCCGGATACCAGACAAGAGCTTCAGAAATAGTTACAGCGTTTAAAACAGATTGTAAGCGTTTAGTTCAGATATAGTCAATCGTCCGCCTCCGCTCGCGCAACCAGCGACGCCGCGTGATCGGTGGCGTTCGCGATCACGGCCTCTTCGTCGAGCGTGAGGACCTCGCGGTCGCGCATCAGGATTTCGCCATCGACGACTGTGTGGCGAACGTCCGACCCCGACACGGCGTAGGCGAGATGGCTGACGAGGTCGTGCGGTGGCGTCAACCGTGGGGCGTCCAGGTCGATCACCGCGAGGTCGGCGTTCGCACCCTCCTCGATGCGCCCACTGTCGAAGCCGAGCGCCTCCGCGCTGCCGGTCGTCGCGAGCGAAAACGCGGTTTCGGCGTCGACCGCGCTGGCGTCGTCGGCCGCGAGCTTTCCGATCATTGCGGCGTCGCGGATCTCGTCGAACATGTCGAGATCGTTGTTCGAGGCCGCGCCGTCGGTGCCCAGACCGACCGTGACGCCCGCGTCGAGCATCTCCTGTACGGGAGCCATCCCGCTGGCGAGTTTCATGTTCGAGGCCGGACAGTGAATTGCCGCCGCGCCGGAGTCGGCGAGCAGATCGATCTCCGTCTCATCGATATGGACACAGTGTGCGAGATAGTCGCCCGAGCCCAGCAAGCCGTGTTCGTCAGCGAGTTCGAGCGGGCGCATTCCCTCCTCGTCGACGATCGGGTCGACCTCACCGGTCGTCTCGTTGGCGTGGTAATGCAGCGGGACGTCGAGGCCGCGTGCGCCCTCCGCGAAGTCGCTGAAGTACTCGGTGGCGACGGTCGTCAGGCTGTGCGGCATCACGGCCGAACTGACGAGCTCGTCCTCGCTGTCGTCGTACTGGCCGGCGATCTCGACGCTCGTCTGGACGTCTTCTTCGGCCGCCTCGTCGTCTTTCGCGACGGTGACCGCGGCGTGGCCGACGCGGGCGCGCAGGCCGCTTTCCTCTACTGCCTCGACGATGTTGGGGACCATGAAGTACATGTCGCCGAAGGCGGTCGTCCCGGACTTGATCATCTCCAGTACGCCGAGTTTCGTCCCCGCGTAGACATCGTCGGGCGTCAATTCAGCCTCGGTCGGCCAGATGTCCTCCTGCAGCCAGCGATCGAGTGGCTTGTCGTCGGCGTAGCCCCGCAGGAGCGTCATCGCGACGTGACAGTGGCCGTTCACGAGGCCGGGGATCACCAGCGACCCGTCGGCGTCGAGATACTCGTCCTCGCCATCGACGTCCGGGCCGATCTCCAGAATCTCGCCTGCCTCCTGGTCGACCAGCACGTCAGCCTCGATCACGCTCATGTCGGGGCGGAGCACCTTCCCGCCCGCGATCCGGAGTGTCGTCATAGCGCGGAGTTCGGAAGGCAGATAGTTAACGGGACCGGTGCAAAGTAACGATCAGAACAGACCGGAGGCCGAATGTTCGAAGTCTTCGTCTAGCTCGTTTTTCACGGTACTAACAGCCACGTCAATCTCCGTGTCCCTCCACGCTCCGAACCCAGACAGCGGTTCCGTCATCTGTCTCGACTGTGAACTGCTACGGCCTTCAACATATCGGCGATACTCTCGCTCCAAGGCCGAAACACAGTTCACGCAGGACGGTCAACTCCCGGTCAATGCGAATCGCTGTCCCCAACAAGGGTCGTCTTCACGAGCCAGCACTCGACCTGCTAGAGCGGGCAGGCCTGCACGTCGTCGACGGCGCGGACCGAAAGCTGTACGCCGACACGATCGATCCGGACGTCACCCTGCTCTTCGCCCGTGCCGCGGATATTCCCAAGTACGTGAGCGACGGCGCGGCCGACGTGGGAATCACCGGCCACGACCAGATCGCCGAATCCGATCCGGACAACGTCGCCGAACTGCTGGATCTCGGCTTCGGCCAGTGTCGTCTCGTGCTCGCCTCGCCGGAGGACGGCGATATCGAGCGTGTCGAACAGCTCGATGGGAAGAAAGTCGCCACCGAGTTCCCGACGATCGCCCGGAACTACTTCGACGAGCAGGGCGTCGAGCCCCACATCGTCGAGGTGACCGGCGCGACCGAACTCACGCCCCATGTCGAGATGGCAGACGCGATCATCGATATCACGAGCACGGGCACGACGCTCAAGGTCAACAGGCTAGGAATCATCGACGAGGTCCTGTCGAGTTCCGTCCGGCTGTTCGCCCGCGAGGACGTGGCCGACGACGACAAGGTCGGGCAGATCGAGACCGCGCTGGAATCGGTGCTGAGTGCGGACGGCAAACGGTACCTGATGATGAACGTCCCGGAGGACCGCCTCGATGCGGTTCGGAGCGTGATCCCCGGGATGGGCGGCCCAACGGTTATGGATATCGCAAGCGGGAACGGGAAGGATGGAAAGGTTGCAGTCCACGCGGTCGTCGACGAGCGCGACGTGTTCGAGACGATCAACGAGGTGAAATCGGAGGGGGCGAGCGACATCCTCGTGACCGAAATCGAGCGACTCGTCGAGTAGCCCCTATCGGTTCCGGCGGAGACGTTCGCGTCGGCGCTCGAACTCCTCGTCGGAGAGATCGCCACGAGCGTACGCCCTACGGAGTTCGTCGAGCGCCGCGTCGGTCTCCTGCTCGGAATCGTCGTCGACCAGCGCCACGTACAGACCGTACCCGAACAGGACCAGCAACAGGAGCGGGACGAGACCGAACAGCCCTCCACCGATGAGACCACCGCCCATGTGAGTACCGGCTCCGAACAGGCCAGTGGTCATCCATACCAGCGGGAGGAAAACGATCAGGGCGACGGCCAGCAGGACGCCGCGCAGGATGGCGTCGCTCATCCGACCACCCCGACGGTGTGGGACGTGTCCCCTGCTGTCTCGGTGGGCGAGGTAGCCCACGAACGTGTCCGTCGAACAATCTCGGTTCTGTATGTCATTGCTCTCACTGTCCCATTGTTGTGCTATCCGGTTAGCAGTACGGACGAAAACTCATCTTGGAGACGCCACTATAGCGTTTATAATCGTTTCTGAAGCCGCGAAATAGTAGAGACCGTTCGTCCGGCTATGCGACGAACATGGAGCCGAGCACGCTCCCGAGCAGGACGCTGATCGCGAAGTGGACGACGGTAATCATGGCGGCGAACCGACACTCCGTGTCATAGAGCCGTTCGATCGCCAGAAAGTCGGCGACGATCGCGGCGAGCACGACGAGGACGAGCCCTGCACCAGCCCCGAGTAGTTGGACGCCGACCACGATGATCACGGCCGGGACCGCTCCAACCATCAGGCCGTGCTCGATCCGGACGTCGCCGAGAACGTACCGGGCCGCGATGTGTGCCGTGAGACCGTAAAAGACGGTGGCGATGAGTACGGTGCCAAGCACGGCCGGGATCGTCTCGGGGACGGCAGACAGCGCAGGAACTGGGGAGCTCATGTATCAGGGTTCCGCCGATGAGACTTGTAAATGCTGATATACGATAGAACCGGAGTTTCGAGAGTTACTCCAGCAGTCCGAGATCTTCGAGTCGGGAGACGATCTTGTCGACCGCATGCTCGGCGTCAACGGGCTGTTTGCCGCCGGTGATGACGAGTTTCCCACTCCCAAAGAGCAGTGCAACGACTTCCGGATCATCGAGTCGGTAGACGAGGCCGGGGAACTGCTCGGGCTCGTACTCGATGTTCTCCAGGCCCAGCCCGATCGCGATGGCGTTCAGGTTGAGGTTGTGGCCCAGATCCGCCGAGGTGACGATGTTCTGGACGACGATCTCGGGGTCCTCGTTGACGTTGATCTCGAGGTCACGAAGCTTGTCGAAGACGATACGCAGACTCTCGTGGACGTCGTCGGTCGATTTCGCGCCGGTACAGACGATCTTGCCCGATCGGAAGATCAGGGCAGCCGACTTGGGTTCCTGGGTTCGGTAGACGAGACCGGGGAACTGCTCGGGATCGTAATCCGCGCCTTCGAGGTCCATTGCGACGCTCTGGAGGTCGAGCTCCTGTCCGATGCCCGTCGACGCCACGACGTTTTCGATATTGATAGTTTCCTTGGGGTCGCTCATAGCTCGTTTTAAAGGTTGTATTTAAGGCTTATAAAGGTTCATGCCACGGATCGATGAGTTGGGTAGTTTGCAGGTCAAATATTCGAAACGACGAGCGAAACCGGCCGATTCTTGAGCGCCCACGGCCCACAGTGGAGTGTGTACCTGCTGGAACTCGGCGGCGAGGACGACCGGTTCGCGGCCTACGAGGCGGCGAGCGCCGCAAGCGGAGCCGAGCTGATCGCCCCGGGCGTCATTACGGCGCGCGCAGTCGACCGTGCGAGGGTCTCGACACTCGCCTACACCCGCCACGCGAGCGAACTTATCGGGACGAGCGACGCGGATGTCGACAGTGCAACAGCCCTGCTTTCGGCCGCACCGCTGGACCGTGAGGGGTCGGTCGCGGTGCGCGCAGTCGATGTCCGATCGAGCACAGGAATCGACACCCAGCGCGTCGAACGCGCGCTCGGGGACGTGCTCGTCGACCGGGGCTTCTCGGTCGATCTCGACGACCCCGATCACGTGCTGCGCGCCGTCTTTACCGACGAAACGGCGTGGGAGCGTGAGGGCGATATCGACCCACGTGAGGCCGTCACGTCCGGGACGGCCGGTCCCGTTCCGATCGAAGACGACCCCGGGAGCGTCTGCGCGCTGGGCTGGCTCGCGGTCGAGAGCGTCCGCGAGTACGGTTCGCGCGCGCCGACCGATCGCCCGTTCTTCCAGCCCGGGAGTATGGACCCGCTGCTGGCGCGCGCGCTGGTGAACATCGCCGGCGCGCGGCCGGGCACGACGCTCGTCGATCCGATGTGTGGTACCGGCGGCGTCCTCATCGAGGGCGGGCTCGTCGGCGCGTCGGTGCTGGGCGTCGACGCGCAGGCGAAGATGGCCCGCGGCACGGCGGAGAACCTCGCCGCACTGGTCCCCGACGAGCGCGTTCTGGGGACGATGCGTGGGGACGCCACTGCCCTGCCCCTCGCCGACGACGCCGCCGACGCGGTCGTCTTCGACGCGCCCTACGGCCGCCAGTCGAAGATCGCCAACCTCGATCTGGCGGATCTCGTCGCGGGCGCGCTCGCGGAGGCACGCCGGATCGCCGATCGGGCGGTCGTCGTCGCCGATCGCTCGTGGGAGCAGGAAGCGAGGGGCGCCGGCTGGACCGTCGAGGCGCGCTTCGAGCGCCGGGTCCATCGGTCGCTGACGCGGCACGTGCTGGTGCTGGACACCGCGTAGTGGCACGCTATAGAAACTATAGTTATACGCTACAGTATTTGTAGTATAATACTATAGAAGCTGTAGTTATGTCTGTTCATCGTTTAAACCGCCGATGCGTCCGACATATCCCGATACGAACGTTGAAGTGTGGTACCGACATCGCTTCGGATATCCGATGGTAGATCTCCTCGCACTCGCTGGCGCTGTAAGCGTCGTTGCCGTCGTGGTCGCGGCGCTGTACGAACTCCGACGGAACAGTTCACGGAGACAACGCGTGGGTGCCCTTGTCCTGGCGGTCGGCTACGCAACAGGTATCGTCGCCGCTCTGGGGAGCCCAGCAGCGTGGCTTCCCGCGCCGGTTGGGGAATCACTCAGTCTGGTGGCGCTCGCGCTGTTGCTCCTCGGGGTGTCACTGTACCGGATCGATCGCGAGGCGGCGTGAATGTCAGGCTTCGGCCCACGTCAGCTCCGGCAGTTGCGAGAGCAGATGCGAGAGGTGGAGCCGGTCGTTCGTCCCCTCGGTGAGATCCATGTCGATCTCGCCCGCGATCCGGTAGAGCTTCGTCTGTTTGTCGCCGTCGTACCGTGACTGGGCGATCCGCAGGATGTCTTCGAGCACCTCCTCGCCCGACAGTCCCTCATCGACGAGCAGGTCGTCGAGCGTCGAGCGTGCGTCGGTGAACTCGCCCGCTTCGGCGGCGTCTAGCATCTCCTTTACCTGATCGTCGGTGCCCAGGTCGCCGAGCACCTCGTACGCTGCGGTGCGAGTGATCTCCCCTTCTTTCCCGTAGGTGGTCTGTGCGCCCAGGATCGCCTTCCGGAGGTCGCCGCCAGCGTAGCCCGCGATGAACTTGAGGCCGTTCTCGTCGAACTCGGCGTCCTCGGCGGTCGCGATCCGCTCCAGTATTTCAGCGATCTCGTCGTGGGTCGGCGCGCGGACGGGGACGGGGAAACACCGCGAGCGGATCGGCGGGATGAGCTTGGTCGGCTGGCGCGTCGTGATGACGAACTGCGTGGTTTTGTGGTGTTTCTCCATCACGCGCCGGAGCGCCTGCTGGAAGTCCTCGCGGATCGCCTCGGCGTTGTCCAGCACGATCGTCTTGTACGTCCCGGAGACCGGCGCATAGCTCGCCGACTCCTTGAGGACGTGATTGATCATGTCGCGTTTCGCCATCGAACTTCGCCCCTCCAGAAACGACGCAAACCGGTCGTCGTTTTTGATCTCGGTTTTCGTCCGGTCGAAGAAGTCGGCGACGTTGATCTCGATGAGATCGTTGTCGGGGTTCTCGTGCGCTTCAGCGGCGAGCGCGCGAACCGCGGCGGTCTTGCCGCTGCCCGGCGGGCCGTGCAAGACCAGATTCAGCGGCTCGTCGACGCCGCGCTGGAGATACTCGCGGACGTCGTCCTGCGGTAGCTCGTCCAGCTCCGGGGCGTGCACGTCGGTCCACAGCGGCGAATCCATCACGCACCCGTAGCGCTTGCGGGGGTAAGAATCGGTCGGTCGGGATCCGAAGCCGGTTTACCCGACCGGCGACCAGGTGGATGTAATGACGCTTCGCGTGACGTTTCTGGGGACCAGCGGGGCCGTGCCGACGACCAGACGCAACCCCAGCGCGATCTCGGTCGCCCGCGAGGGCGATCACCTGCTTTTCGACTGCGCCGAGGGCACCCAGCGCCAGATGATGCGCTTTGGCACCGGCTTCGACGTCTCGCATCTCTTCGTCACCCACACCCACGGCGACCACATCTACGGGCTCCCCGGCCTGCTGGACACGATGGAGTTCAACGACCGCGAGGCCCCGATGACGATTCACGTCCCGCCGGGCAAGAAAGGCCAGCTCAAAGCCTTCATCGAAGCCGCGGGCGGTCGTCCTGATTTCCCACTCCGGCTCAACGAAGTGGGGTACGACGACGTGGCGCTACGAACTGAGGAGTACGAGGTTCGCACCTTCCCGGTCGACCACCGCACGACAGCGGTCGGCTACGCCCTGATCGAGGACGACCGGAAGGGCCGGTTCGACCGCGAGCGCGCCGAGGAACTCGGCGTCCCAGTCGGGCCGAAGTTCTCACAGCTCCACGACGGCAAGCCGGTCGAACTCGACGACGGGACGGTCGTCGAGCCCGAACAGGTCGTCGGCGAGCCCCGACCGGGCCGGAAATTCGTCTACACCGGCGATACCCGGCCGACCGACGAGACCGTCGAGACCGCCCAGGATGCCGACCTGCTCGTCCACGACGCCACGTTCGCCGCGGACGGTCGGGAGCGTGCCGAAAAAACCGGCCACTCGACGGCGAGCGAGGCTGCCTCCGTCGCCCGCCGCGCGAACGCCAGACGGCTCGCGCTGGTCCACATCTCCTCGCGGTACACCGGCGACGTGAGCGACCACCTGCAGGAGGCCCGCGAGGCATTCGAGGGCGAGGTGCTCGTTCCGGAGGACGGCGAGACGGTCGAGATTCCGTACCCACACAGCTAGAATATGTCCCTCTTTTGAGTTAGATGTGAGCAGTATAACCTACTTTTCCAGATAGCGGACACAGAGGCTATTCCAGATATTTAGAAAATTCCGCGCCCGAATTTCCAATAAATAGATGAAACAAAGAATTTTCTAGTTAAAAATTCTTGATGGGATTTATTTTTAGTAAATTATAATAATTATTAAGGGTATGTGCATGGTAATGGTAGATGGATGACGGAGAGAAATAGTAGATTTAGCCGTCGTAAGGTGCTCAAAAGTGCTGGAATTGCCTCGGGCAGCAGTTTAGTTGTAGGATCTGCCTCTGCTGGGCCAGATCAGCGAAATAAACAAACTGGGAAAGGTGATCATGCTGGAAAGAAGATATCAGAGAGTGTTAAACCTGAAAGCGTACCACCCAAGCCTAAAAAGCCAAAAAATATCAAACAATTCAATCCCCACAACCCTCATCACGTCGTATACGTAGCTGAGAAATACAGTAGCTCTTCAAAAAGAGAAAAGAAAGCTATTGAAAATAAATTAAGCAAAAAACAAAAGCAAGCTATCGTAGATGCTCAAAAACCGGTTTTTACTGTTGTTAAATCATACAGTAATGAATCTGAGGAACAGTTGTCAAGATCTGATACAGTAGATGAAATAAAAGAGGCAGACGTTCATTCATCTGAAAGGAAAGTAATCAATGAATCAGTGATTGACAAGTGGGGGTGGTATGATGAGTTGTGAAGGTGATCTTACGGAAACTTCCGGAAATGAATCACATAATGTTGAAATTGATGGATATGGGTTGACGGGGCATGTTTTTACTTGGAGATGTGAGGTAGACTGGGAATATTCGTATTGTACTGAAGACTGCACAAGTTGCACAGGTTTGGTAGAAGATGCAACAGTTGACAGTGTAAATCACAACTCATATTCTGTCGAGTCCGTCTCACGCTTCAGTTATCAAAGAAATGTTTCGAAAAATACCAGTTCCAGTCAGAACAATGATATTGAATCTGTAGAAGTATTCAGGCAAGATCTATATGAAGGAGATTCATGGTTTGGAGTGCCAACAGGTAATGCAAATCCTTATGCAAAAATAGAGGTTAACGGTACTGGGGATAGCACAACAATCGAATCAGACAGTGATTTGTAGTTCCAGATTGTGTAAATGACAGATAGATACTAATATGCGAAATTACGTGTGAAATCCAAAGTCATAATCGGATATTTGGCGATTTTATTCGGCCTCGTCCACATTTTTGTGGGGTTTTTAGCTATATCAGTAGATTTGGGAATATATTATATACTAATAGGGTTGTCGTCAGCTTCACTAGGGTTCTTCTTAGTACTAAAATGATATAATTCTTTTGATCACAATGGATATATCGTAATAGTCAAAGTGCCGTTTCCCGATAGCTAGGAAATAGAGTTGCACTTCGTGGTGGCAGGGGCAGTCTTTCGCCTGCCAGCCGTTCTGTTCACAGTCAGCTACGCGCTGTCGTTTACGAGCAGGTACTCGTCAACGAGGTTGATGAGGCCATCGTGGACAGCCGTGACCGCCTCCGGATCCGCGAACACCGCGGTCAGATCCTGCGATGCCTCGATGCCGCTCGCATAGGCGGCGGCGAACGACTCGACGTCCACGTCACGGAACTGGCCACGCTCGATGCCATCCGCCACGGCATCGGCGACGAACGCTTCTAGCCCCTCGCGCTCGCCGCGAACGATATCGCGCGCCCAATCGTTGCGAACCGCCAGCGAACGCAGTTCAAGCAGGACCCGGTTTACCTCGACCACCTCCTCGAACTCGCCGCCACCCATGATCATGTAGTCGGTCCACTCCACCAGACGCTCACGCGGGTCGTCACTGTCGACGCGATCCTCGACTGCCTCCTCGACGTTCTTGCCACCCCACTCGAACAGTGCCCGCACGAGGTCCTCTTTCGTCTCGAAGTAGTAGTGTACCAGTGACTGGCTTACGTCCGCCCTCTCGGCGACTTTCTCCGTCGTGAACCCGTTGTATCCCTCCGCTCCGAGTACGATGCCCGCCGCTTCGAGGATCTCCTCCTCGGTGGTTTTGTCACCCATAGTTTGATTGAGTACTCAAACAGTAATAAATCTGATGGTGGGTTGCGGGGGATACTGAGACTCTATACGTTCCAGGACCGGCGACCGCAGAGAACATCCGGCCGGTCCGCTCACAGTCGATCCGGCCGACGAGGACAACATTCACCTTCCGCCACCGCCTACCACGGGACGTGAGCCATCGAACGAGTGCGCTCGATGCCGTGGTTTTCGGCATCGACATCCAGAGCGGTGACGTGCGCGGATCCGCACCCTCCTACGCGCTGTGTATCTACGACGGCGAGTCGATAGAGCGCGACGTCGTCAGCTACCGCAAGCTCCGGCGGCTGATCGACGACCGCGAGCCGGCGATGCTCGCGACCGACAACATGTACGAACTCGCCGAGAACAAGGACGCCCTCGTCGGGTTTCTCGGCGATCTGCCCGACGGAACCCGGCTGGTGCAGGTCACCGGCGACGAGCAGCCCGAACCGCTCTCGCGGGTCGCCAAGCGCCACGGCGTCCCCTACGGCAAAGAGCCGATGCAAGAAGCCGAGGCCGCGGCGCGACTCGCCGCCGGGAACGTCGGCTACGAGGTGTCGGCGTTCACCGACACGACCGAAGTGAAGGTCTCGCGGGGGCGCTCGACCGGCAGCGGCGGCTGGAGCGAGGATCGGTTCACCCGCCGCATCCACGGCTCGGTCAAGCGCCGGGCCCGCGAGGTAGAGAGCGCGCTCGACGAGGCGAACCTCGAGTACGAAAAGGACATCACCGAGAAGTACGGCGGCTACAGCAACGCTATCTTCGCCGTCAGCGCCCGCCCCGAGGAGATCCCGGTCTCGCGGAACCGCTCGGGTGACACCCGCGTCGAGATCGAGCGCGAGCGCCGGGACGGCATCGAGTTCGAGCCGCTCGTCAAGCGCCGGGACCACGTCGTCGTGGGGATCGACCCCGGCACGACGACCGCAGTCGCCGTGGTCTCGCTCGACGGCGACCTGCTTGACGTGTTGAGCACCCGGACCGCCGACACCGCCGCCGTGATCGAGTGGCTCATCGAGCGCGGGCGGCCGATCGTCGTCGCCGCGGACGTCACGCCGATGCCCGAGACCGTCGAGAAGATCCGCAGGAGCTTCGACGCCGCCGCATGGACGCCAGAGTCCGATCTCCCGATCGACACGAAACAGCACCGCACCCGCGAGCACGGCTACGACAACGACCACGAACGCGACGCGATGGCCGCCGCCCTCTTCGCCTTCGACGACCACGAGGACCAGTTCCGGCGGATCGCCCGCAAGGTGCCCGGCGAGTTCGACCGCGGGGAGGTCACCGCCGACGTCGTGCGCAACGACGTGTCGGTCGAAGCGGCGATCGACAGCCGCCGCGAGGACGACGAGGACGAGGAGGAGTCCACCGAGCACACGCCGCGCGAACTCACCGCCGACGAAAAGCGCATCCGCGATCTGGAACGGCAGGTCGAACGGCTCGAAGACCACGTGGAGAGTCTTGAAGGCACTATCGACGAGAAGGACGACCGGATCGAGGAACTGGAAGCGGAGCTGACCGACGCCCGCCGCGAGGAACGCGAGAAGGCCCGGGAACGCCGCGAGGTTACCCGGCTCCAGCGCGCGAACGAGCGGCTCGAACGCGAACTCGCCGCGGCCGAGGAGCGAAACGAGACCCTCGAAGGCAAGTTGGAGCGGCTCAAGGAGCTCTGGAAGCTCGACCACTCGAACTTCGCCGACGTCTCGGCCAAGAAGAAGGACCTGATCCCGATCAAACCCGTCGAGAAGTTCACCACGAACGCCCTCGAAGACGCCCACGAGCAGTACGGGCTCGCCGAGGACGACGTGATCTACCTCCGGGATGCCAGCGGCGCGGGCCGCAGCACCGCCGAGCGCCTGGTCGAGGTCCAGCCGCGCGCCGTCCTGAAAAACGGCGGCAACCTCTCGGAGGTCGCTGACGAGATCCTCTTCGAGCACGACATTCCGGTGGGGCCGGTCGCGGACGTCCGAATGCAGGAGGTCGACGAGCTCGCGGTCGCCCGCGAATCGGATGTCGAGGACGTGATCGACGACTGGGAGGATCGCGCCGAAGAGCGGCGCAAGGAGCAGACGACCGAGATGGTCGACCAGCTCATCAGCGAGCACCGCGCGGACGACGAACGGGATAGCCGGGCGACGGAACTGTAGAACGGTTCCCTGCGGTGGCGCGCGCTGGCGAGGCGTCTATGCCGAGCCAGCAATGCGCGAGGGCGAGAACCGCAGCGAAGCGAGGATCGCAGTCGGCTGGGGAGGAGGAGGCTGTCTGGGTGGATCGAAAGGGGCCGTGCCGGTCGGCGGCTCCGCGGCCTGCTAGCACCGCAGCGACGCGAGGAGCGCACGGGCGCAGAGCCGCCGAGCGGTACGGGGGCTTTCAAGGAGAGATTGATGACGAGGTCGTGATAATCAAGACAAACGGGCGGTGCGGGGGCTTTCAGGCTATCGACAGAGCTGAGAACGGATCGTCCCTGCCAAAATCCTGGATCTCGCGGTGAGCAAAAGCGTACGAGACCAGTCTTTAGAACATCCCGCCCATCCCCATCGAGCCGAGCACGCTCTGGATCAGCGAGCGCACCATCAGCCCGAGCCCCGCGAGGACGAGCGCCAGCCCGCCAGCGATAACGAGACTCTCAGAGGCGATCAGGACGATTCCGCCGAGCAGTGCCAGCAGACCGACGATTCCGGCTGCGCCGAGTTTCTGTATCATACCTCTCGCTGGTCGGGGCGCGTACAATAATCCGGTGGTTTCGACGCGGAACCGACTCCATCGGGTTTAAAACCACACCTGTCCAATATCCGCGTATGAGCGACGACAACGGACGAAACGACCTCCGGATGCCCGACGACGACGAGGTCTTTGCCGAAGTCACGGATATGCTCGGCGCGAATCGCGTAAAGGTACGCTGTGCGGACGGCGAGGAACGGACCGCCCGGATCCCCGGCAAGATGCAAAAACGCATCTGGATCCGCGAGGACGACATCGTGCTCGTCGAGCCGTGGGACTGGCAGGACGAGAAGGCCGACATTACGTGGCGCTACGAGAAACAGGAAGCCGACCAGCTCCGGGACGAAGGCCACATCCACTGATCGAGCCTGCAGAACGCATCCTTTTACCGCTGGATTCCGTACCCGGGAGTAGATGACAGGCGAGTACGGCCTGCTCGAACCCGACGAGTCCGACGCGCCCGGCGACGAGTTCGAGCAGATCGACGTCAGCGACACGGAAGCCGACCGGATCGCCCGCAAGCGGGATCGGGAGTTCAGCCAGTTCCGCAAGCGGATCAAGGACTCCGACCGGTTCAAGGTCGACGACGGGGCCTTCGACGACGCCACCTTCGCGGCGCTGTACAAGCTAGTCCAGGACGGCTACGTCGACGCGATCGGCGGGCCGCTCTCGACCGGCAAGGAGGCAAACGTCTACAATGCACTTGCCGGTGAGCGATCGCTCGACCTGCTCCGGGAGGGCGAAGAGGAGGTCGCGATGAAGGTGTATCGCACCCGCGCGACCAACTTCCAGGACATGCGCGAGTATCTGGTCGGCGATCCGCGCTTCGAGGAGCTCGGCGATAAAAAGAAGATCGTGATGGCCTGGACGCGCAAGGAGCTCTCGAACCTCGAACGCGCCCGCAAGGCGGGCGTTCGCGTTCCTCAACCGCTCGCGGTCGAGCGAAACGTCCTGATCATGGAGTATATCGGGACCGAGGACGGCCGGGCCAAACGACTCACCGAGGTCTCCATCGAGAACCCCGAGACGGCCTTCGAGGTCGTCCGGGAGTACATCCGACGGCTGTACGCGGCCGGGTTGGTCCACGGCGACCTCAGCGAGTACAACGTGCTCTTTTACGACGGCGAGCTGGTCGTCATCGACGTCGGGCAGGCGGTGACGGTCCACCACCCGAACGCCGAGGAGTTCCTCGAACGCGACTGCGAGAACGTCGCATCCTTCTTCCGCCGACAGGGGATGGACGTGAGCGGCGACGAACTGCTGGCGTGGGTCCAGGAGCACGCCGAGCCATGAGCGGTCTCCGGTGCCGACCGTTCGATCAACGGGACGCGAAAGCGGTCCAGCGTGTCGACGAGCTAGCACTGGCCGAGACCGAAACGGACCCCGACGACATCCCCGGCAGTGGCGACCTCGCGGACGTCGCGGCGTCGTATCTGGACCGAGGTGGCGAGTTCCTCGTCGGCGTCCTCCCGGAGCCACTTGAGGTCGAGGACTCGGCGGCCATCACGACCCACGACGGCTCCGTCGTCGCGATCGGCGGCTACCTGCCAGGCGAGGCGGGGTACGAGGACGAACGGACGGTTCCCGGCGCTGCGGAACTCCACCGAATGCGCGTCCATCCCGCTGTGCAGGGACAGGGCTACGGTCGCGATCTCCTCGCAGCGCTCGAATCGCGGATCACGGCGGCGGACTTCGATCCGATCCTGGCGACGACGGCACGCCGCCAGCGCAAGGCAATCGCGTTCTATCCGAGTGCGGGATACGAGCAGGTCGACGAGTCGACGCTGGGCGAGTACGAACTCGTCCACTTCGAAAAACGGCTCGATTAGCTCAGATCGAACTTCTCGGCGGCGGTCTGCATGTCCTTGTCACCGCGGCCACAGAGGTTGACCAGAATCGTGTCGTGGCGGTCCTCCTCGGCGAGTTTGATCGCGAGCGCGATGGCGTGGCTCGGCTCCAGCGCGGGAATGATCCCCTCTGACTCGCTGAGTTCCCGGAACGCGGCGAGTGCCTCCTCGTCGGAGACGGCGTGGTACTCGGCTCGTCCGAGCGCCTGTAGAGCGGCGTGCTCGGGACCGACCGCGGGGTAGTCCAGCCCGGCGGAGACCGAATGGTTTTCCGTATCCTCGTCGATCACTTTCGTCTTCATGCCCTGGAAGATCTCCGGGTCGTCCTTTCTCGTCTTCGAGAGTGGCGCGGAGTGGTGTGTGTCGTCAAGTCCGCCCGGCTCTGCGCCGTAAAAGGCCACGTCGTCGTCTTTGAACGCGTGCCAGAGACCGATGGCGTTCGAGCCGCCGCCGACGCAGGCGACGCAGGCGTCAGGCAGGTCGCCGTGCAGTTGCTGGATCTGCTCGCGGGCCTCCTCGCCGATGACGGACTGGAACTCCCGGACCATCCGTGGGAAGGGGTCGGGGCCGACCGCGCTGCCGACGAGATAGTGGGTGTTCTCGTAATTCTCGACCAGGTCTTCGAGCGCCGCGTCGACCGCCTCGGCGAGTCCCTCGTTGCCGCGGGTGACCTCCTCGACCTCCGCGCCCATCAGGCGCATCCGGAAGGCGTTCATCTCCTGGCGCTGGATGTCCTTACGGCCCATGTAGACCGTGGTGTCGATATCCAGCAGTGCACCAACCATCGCCGTCGCGGTGCCGTGCTGGCCCGCGCCGGTCTCGGCGATCAACCGCTCTTTGCCCGCACGCTTTGCGAGCAGCGCCTGTCCGAGCGTGTTGTTGAGCTTGTGGGCGCCGCCGTGGAGCAGGTCCTCGTGTTTGAAGTAGATCTCCGCGTCGTAGCGCTCGCTCAGGGTCTCGGCGTAGAAGACCGGCGTGGGACGCCCTGCGAAGTGTTTCAGATAGTAGGCGAGCTCGGACTGGAACTCCTCATCGTCGACGAACCGATCGAAGGCGTCTGCCAGCCCCTGCAGGGGCGCTTCGAGCGGTTCCGGAACGTGTCGGCCACCGAACTCACCGAACTTGCCATCGGATGACATACCCCTCACTTGGCGTGGATTGCCCTAAATCGTGCGGTAGCGACGACACGAAAGACGGCGCTGAAACGGCTACCCCCCTTTGATCAGCCGCAACACGGTGACGTGCTCGGCCTCGACTGGCTGGTCCTCCGGAACTGGGCGGCCGTCGACCAGCACGGACGCCTCGTGCGGGCTGACGTCGACCCGCTCCAGTAGCTCCGCGTAGGTCGCGTCCTCGACGTCGAGTTCGACCGTCTGCTCGCCCTTTACCTCGACGGTGACCTGCATAGCTCATCGTTGCGCCGTCGATGGCTTGAGGGTGTCGCCACGGTGCCCTTGCTGGCACCCGGTAGGATCGTTCAAATCCGTGAGCAACCGTCGAACGCCGGGATGCCGGGCTCTTGACGTGTCGTTATGAACGTAATAAAACGAAGCGAAGCGAATCAACGACAGGGACGGTATTTGTCCGCTCGGCACCCGGATTCGACTGCAACGATGACAGGTAACTACACCGACCACAACGCACTGGACGACCGGACGATCCACCGGATTGGGAAGCTACTGCTCGCTACGGTGGCACTCGTACTGCTGCTGGGGCTCGTCTCCCTGCTACCAGGTATCGACCGGCTCGTCCCAGGCTCGCCGGTCACCTTCATGGCGCTCGTGAGCGCGGTCGTCACGATCGTACTCGTCGGGCTGCTGATCTCGCTTGCGCCAGCAGTCAAGCGGCTCGTCACCTCGGCGCTCGACGGCCCGCGACTCGTCGTCGACGACGTGGCAACGATCGCACAGTTGCTGGTCGTGTTCGTGGCAATCGTGATCGCCCACCGCGGTCTCGCGCCCGCGATCGTTCCTCTGCTCGACGGACTGGCGTGGCTCTACGATCTGGCCTTCTTCCTGCTTGCACTCCCGCCGCTGGCGGTTATCGCGTGGCAGGTGTACGACTCGCTCGATCCGATGGCCGAGCTACTGGCTGATCGAGTGACAGCGGGCGAAAACGGCGACGAGGAACAGTAGGTCGGCGCTGCCCGCTCTCGGACGTTTTATAGCATCGAAGAACCAGACACGGAGTATGAGCGATGCCGAAGCCGAGTCCGTGGGGGGCCGCGAGGACGTCTGGACGGAGAAGTACCGGCCACACACGCTCGACGACGTGGTCGGCCACGACAACATCACCGACCGGCTGCAAAGCTACATCGAGCGTGACGACCTGCCGCACCTGCTGTTTGCCGGGCCGGCTGGGGTTGGCAAGACCGCCAGCGCCGTCGCCATCGTCAAGGAGCTGTACGGCGACAACTGGGAGGAAAACTTCCTCGAGTTGAACGCCTCCGACGAGCGCGGGATCGACGTCGTCCGCGAGAAGATCAAGAACTTCGCCAGCACCGACTGGAGCGGCCGAGCGGGGTCGAAACCGAGCATCATCTTTCTGGACGAGGCCGACGCGCTGACCAGCGACGCCCAGTCCGCGCTCCGCCGGACGATGGAGCAGTTCTCGAACAACACCCGCTTTATCCTCTCGTGTAACTACTCCAGCAAGATCATCGACCCGATCCAGTCCCGATGTGCCGTCTTTCGCTACGCGCCGCTTGGCGACGACGCCGTCGAGACACAGATCCGGAAGATCGCCGATGAGGAGGGCATCACGCTCACGCAGGACGGCGTCGACGCACTGATATACGCCGCCGATGGCGACATGCGCAAGGCGATCAACGCCCTCCAGGCCGCCGCAGTGATGGGTGAGACCGTTGACGAAGAGACAGTTTTCAAGATCACCGCCACCGCCCGGCCCGAGGAGGTTCAGGAGATGGTCCAGACGGCCATCGACGGCGACTTCGTCGCCGCCCGCAGTCAGCTCCGCGATCTACTGATCGACAAGGGGATCGCCGGCGGCGACATCATCGACCAACTGCACCGCTCTGTCTGGGACCTGGAGATCGAAGAGGAAGCCGCCGTCCGGCTGATGGACCGCGTCGGCGAAGCCGACTACCGGATCACGCAGGGCGCAAACGAGCAGGTACAGCTAGAGGCAATGCTGGCCTCGCTCGCGCTGGAACCCGGGGAGTAGTCCGCAGAAAAGACGTCAGTCACTTAGCAGTGGCCGCCGTTCCCGGCATGGCGCTCGCTGGACTCGTGCTCGGCGTGATGTTCACCGGGTTCGTGCTCGGCGTGATGTTCACCGGGTTCGTGCTCGGCGTGATGTTCACCGGGTTCGTGCTCGGCGTGATGTTCACCGTGTTCGTGATCATCGCTGTGCATGCCCGGGACGTGCTCACCTGCCATACCCTGCATCATCTCGCCGAACTGCCCGGGCGCGTGATCGGCCATCGGTCCGACGGGCCCGTTCGTCTGTGGATTCTGTTCCTGGTCAGTCGTGTCAGCACTGACGAAGCCGACAGCTCCGAACAGTGCAACGATGACCGCGAGTGCGACGGCGATTGTGGTCAGTGTCTGTCTCATGGTAGTGCGTCCAGTTGTACAAATGAGGCATGGATGGTTATGTCCATGGCTGTGAACTTACCCACGAGAACGTTTTAGAACGTTTTTACGCGGTTTTGAGACGTTCTTTTCGAGGAGATCGTTCGTCCGGCCAGATTTCGGGAGTGTCGCGCTATGGCTCGTCGAGATCGTCCGACGGGTACACGCGATACGTCCGCCCCTGCGGTTCGCGGTAGAGCAGTCCGCGTTGCTCCAGGTCACTCACCGTCTGGCTCACCTTGCTCTTCGAGAAGTCGGCACGATCGCGAAGTTCAATCTGGGTCAGTCCCGGTGAGTCGATCACTGGCTGGAGAATGCGGCGTTCGTCTTCGGGCAGGACGTCGAGGAGGGGGCGTGATGGACGGTCTGACTCGTCGGCATCACTCGACTCGACAGTATCACCGGTTCCACCGTCGCCTGCCGTGTCCGCAGCCGAATCGACGCCAGCATCAGCCGCCACTGGGTCGTCGGCCATCACCGCACTCGTGGTCCCAGTAGCATCGTCCGCGACGAACTGATCGCGGACCGCGAGGTAGCCACCGCCCACGAGGGCAACGGCGACGACGGTGCCGAGCAGGTACCATAGCGGGTGCGTGCCGTGCATCGCCGCCGCCCCGTCACCCATATGCCCGCCCATCTCTCCCAGCGCGAGCCACTGCTGGTAGGACTGCCAGGTGAGCGCGAGCCCGATGAGGAGCACGGCCCCAACAACTACCAGCGCCACGTAATCTGCCTGTCTTGCGTTCACGGTCTTGTGGTAATCTTGCACGCGAACGTATCAAAGCGTTCTGTTTTGCGAGTCAAAGCGGGGGATGTCAACCGCTTGGCTGCCAGATCTCGAAGTTCAACACCGCCGCAAAACTCACCCACGCCAGATACGGCACCAGCAGGGCGGCAGCGCGCCGATCCACCCGGTCAAAGGCGTAGATCGTCGCGACGATTGCTACCCAGAGCGCGAGGACGATCGCAAGTCCCCAGCCCGGCTCTTGCAGGCCAAAAAAGACCGGCGTCCACGTCACGTTGATCGCCATCTGGGCGGCGAAGACGCCGAATGCGAGCTTGACGTTACGTCGCCCGATCCCGCGACGCCAGAGGAGAAAGAGGGCGAGGCCCATCAGCGTAAACAGGAGCGTCCAGACGATCGGAAAGGCGATTTCCGGTGGGTAGAACCACGGTCGTTCGATCCAGGAGGTGTCTGAGCCCGCGAAGACGGCCGGCAGCGCGCCGACGACGTTGACGCCGACGATGAACCCGGCCAGTGCGAGTAGATCGCGCCCGTCGAGGTCGTCGAATCGTCCCCTAATGCCCGCGGAGGTCGAGTGGCTCATGGGTGAATAAAGGAGGCGGAGGCTGGTAGCCGTTTGGGTCGGGCGAACCCTTTTAGTAGAATACGCGCCACCTCACAGACGTGCCAGAGACCAACGGGTACATGCGCTTTTTTCCCTACGAGGAGGCCTACGAGAACCAGCGGGAGGCGATGGACCGCATCTACAATGGACTTTCCCGCGGACAGGATGTCCTCTTCGAGGGGGCCTGCGGGACGGGGAAGACGCTCTCGGCGCTCGTGCCCGCGCTGGAGTACGCCCGCGAGGCGGACAAGACGGTCGTCATCACGACCAGCGTCCACCAGCAGATGCGCCAGTTCGTCCACGAGGCCCGCCAGATCACGAAGCAGGAGCCGATCCGTGCGGTCGTCTTCCGGGGAAAATCCTCGATGTGTCATATCGAGGTCGACTACGAGGAGTGTCAGGTGCTCCGGGACAACACCTACGATCTGGTCGATGCCGAGCGCGACAGGAATCAACTAGAGCGCCGTCAACAGGAGCTCCTGGAGGCCAGCCAGGAGGGCGACGAGCGCGCCACGGAAGCCCGGAGCGCGGTGATGGACGAACTCGACTCGCTCGAAGAACAGGTCGAGAGCCTCGAAGAACAGAACACCTGCGAGTACTACTACGAGAACCTCACCGCCGATACGGACGAGTTTTTCGGCTGGCTCTACGAGGACGTCCGGACGCCCGACGAGATCTACGAGCACGCCGGCGAGCAGGGCTTCTGTGGCTACGAACTCCTCAAGGAGGGGATCGAGGGCGTCGATCTCGTGGTCTGTAACTACCACCACCTGCTCGACCCGGCCATCCGCGAACAGTTCTTCCGGTGGCTCGGTCGCGAGCCCGACGACGTCATCACCGTCTTCGACGAGGCCCACAACGTCGAGGGGTCGGCCCGCGAGCACGCGACGAAGACCCTGACCGAGAACACGCTCGACGCCGCGCTGGACGAACTGAAAGACAGCGACGACCTGCGCGCCGAGCAGGCCGACAACGTCATCCGGACCTTTCGGGACGCGCTCGTGGAGACGTACGAGGACGCCTTTGGCTTCGGCGGGCGCGAAGGGGTCGACGAGAACTGGAATGATATCGCCATCGCCAACGAGGAGGGGCGGGACGACCTCACTCGCGCTTTCCTGCAGAGCTACACCGGACGGGGGATCGACGAAGACGTCAAGTCGGCCCGAAAGCTCGGTCGGGAACTCGACGAGGAGTACGAAGAGGCATACAAGAGCGGCGAGTCGAGCACGCGCCAGGAGTGTCAGACGCTGGCCGCCGCACGGTTCCTGGAGTCGTGGATGGCCGACGGCACCGAACTCGGCAAGTACCCAGTCGTCTCCGTCCGCCGAAACGAGGGGACAGGTGAGGTCTACGGCCGCGCGGAGCTGTACACCTGCATCCCGAGAGAGGTGACCGGCGAGCTGTTCGAGGAAGTCCACGCTACTGTTCTGATGAGCGCAACCCTGCGCCCCTTCGACGTGTTCGAGGACGTGCTGGGACTGGAGAGTCCCGTCACGCTGGCCTACGGACTGCAGTTCCCGCCGGAGAACCGCCGCACCTACGCCGTCGGGACGCCGCCGCTGTTCGCCAGCGACCGCGAGGATCCCGAGGTACAGGAAGCCGTCGCCGACGCGCTGGCCGACGCCGCCGAGTTCACGCCCGGGAACACCCTCGCCTTTTTTCCGAGCTACGGCGAAGCCGAGCGGTATCACGGACACTTGCAGTCGAGTATTCAGCCGGAGAACCTCTACCTCGATCAGGCCGGAACGAGCGCCGAGGAGCTCCGCCAGTCCTTCGTCGACGACGACGGCGGCGTCCTGCTAACCTCGCTATGGGGGACCCTCTCGGAGGGAGTGAGCTTCGACGGTGACGACGCCAGCACCGTCGCCGTTGTCGGCGTCCCGTACCCGCATCTGGACGACCGTTCGGAGGCGGTCCAGGAAGCCTACGACGTCGCGTTCGGCGGTCGCACGGGCGTTGACGACGCCGGGTGGCGCTACGCCGTCGAAATTCCGACGATCCGGAAGACCAGACAGGCGCTCGGGCGCGTGCTCCGGTCGCCCGAAGACGTCGGAGTTCGAATCCTGCTCGATGCCCGCTACACCGCCGAGAAAGAGCGCGACCTCGGCAAGTACAGCGTCAGGGATGCGTTCCCCGCCGAGGAACGCGAGGAGATGCTCGACGTCGATCCCGAGAAACTCAAGTTCGCCATGCTCAATTTCTACACAGATCACGACGCCTACGATGGTGCGCCGCCGACGCCCTGACGGTCTGCAGTGCGCCATACTGCTCTGACGGCCAGAACGGTTTTGTCGGGTCAGTACCCCGATTGGTGTATGCATCGACGGCGTCTTCTACTCGCGGGGGGCGGGCTCGCCGCGCTGGCAGGCTGTAGCGGCCAGTCGGGCGACGACGGGAACGGCGAAGAAGAGAACGGGGATGAAGAGATCGATCCAACGTATCCCGCTGGCTTCGACGAGAACGGCGTCACAGATGCCGACGAGGCGCTTTCAGGCCACGAGACCGCAATTGCCGACAGATCCGTCGAGGGCCAGACCACGATCGAGCTGACGATACCAGCCGAAGACGACGGGGAAGACCGAATCCAGCAGCTCTCCCTGATGACTCAGGCTGATGGCACTGGGACGGAATTCTCCCGGATCGAACTCACCGAGAGCATCGCAGAGACCTACCGAAGCGGCGACGGCACCGTCTACACGCGGATCGACGACGGCGAGAACGTTCAGTACGAGGCAGAAGAGATCGAAACGCCCGAAGCCGTCTCGCTCGGGACGTTTGGCCCGGCCCTCGCCGCCGCCGATCTCGCACTCGATGACGTCTCCGACGACGACCCACGGCGGCTCACCTACAGTGGTTCCGGCGTCCTCGACGAGGACACCACCTTCGGCGACGTCGAGGACGTCGAGACGCGAATCGTCGTCGACGAGGAGGGTGCGATCCACTCCTTTGGCGTCTCCTACACCGTGCCCGACGGCGCGGACGTCGAGGCGAGTTTCGAGTTTACGTACGACGACGTCACCGTCGACGAGCCGGACTGGCTCGACGAAGCCAGAGGAAAGTAACCGTCAGTCACTGTTTCACTCTGGATACGTTTCCAGCGGTCGTCGATCGAGGCCGACTGTGTCGTAGTCCTGCTCGCTGGAGAGGACCGGTCCGTCTCCCGTGGCGGCCATCCCTGCATGAAGCGCGTCGAACGGCGTGAGTTCGTGCTCTTCGAGGAACGCCGCCGCAGCGAGGACGGCCATCTCGTGGCGTTTTGAACCGATCGGAACGAGTTCCAGCAGGTTCGTGATCGCACGCGGGACGTCGATTTCGTATTCGGCATCGTCGCGGTCGTAGAACAGCACGAGAACCTCGGCGTACGTCAGTATCGAAGTGTGGATGTCGTCGTGGTCTTCGAGGGCCTGCAGTGCTTCCTCTTGAAGCCAGTCATCATCTTTGACCTGTGCCGTCAGGAAATCGGTCTCGACGTACACGGCTCAGTCCCCATCCCGTGAGTGCTCTGCCGCCTCATCGAAGACGTCCCCGCTAATGCGCTCTCGCGCCTTCGCTTTCAGTTCCGTGGCATCCTCGTCCTCGAACGCGTCTCCGACGGCTTCCCGAAGCCCCTCAATCGGATCCTCATCTACGGGGAACAGCGCGACGTGGCTGGGGAGTTCGACGATCCGGTACTGTTCGCCGAAGCGGTCTCGAACGTCTTTTGGAAGGTAAATCCGCCCTCGTTCATCGGTGGACTTCGACATGGGAACAACTACTACGGGAAGTTTCCTAAATCTTCCCGTGAATGCACGTGCTTTTCACGGTAGATGTCACTTTTCGACGTCCAGCAGCGCAACCCGCTCACGCACGAGCTCCGCGAGCGACGCGTCCGTCGCGGCCAGCTCCGCGGCACCGATATCGAAGAACTCCCGGAGCAGTGTCTCGTCGGCGTGCTCGGTAGCGAGCGTCTGGCCGGCTGTCAGTTCGAGACGCTCTCGGAGAGCCGTCACCGTGCCGGCTTCGTCCGCCGACTCGCGTTGTCCGTCGATGAGCACGACCGCTTCGTTGTCACCCGCTTCGAGTCCCATCTCAAGTGCGTCGTTGATCTGTCGACGCCCCGCAGCGTAGAGCAATATCTCGACGGACCGATCCCGTGCGACGTTCTCGCCGCGCTCGATGGCTCTGTCGGCGAGGGTGCGGGCGCGTTCTACGTGCTCGCGTCCGGCGATGTATCTGGCGTCAAAGGCCTGGATCGTACAGTCGTACTCCTCACCGATCTCCGCGAGTGTTTCGACGAACGCGTCGACATCGTCGACGACAATTGTGGCTTCGAGTAACTCCATTCAGAACTCACCCAGACTGGCCTGTCCGGCGTCGTCGGTTGTCTCGCCGTCCGAGCGGTCGCCCTCTGATTCCTCGCCAGAACTGTCACCCGGCCGAGCGCTCCCATCCGGACTCACCCCGTCCATCGAGTAGTCCTGTCGACCGGCGTTTTCGAGGATCGTCTCGGCGGTCTTCTCGCGACCGCGGAGCGCGCCGAGGACGACCGACTTGTCGGCCTCGCGGAGCTGTGATCGGGTCTCGATCCCCGCGTCGTAGAGCCGGCGAGCGCGCTTGCGCCCGACTCCGCGGACCCCTGCGAGTTCGAGCAGTTCGTCGCTCACGCCGTACTCGACGCGCTTTTTCGCCTCGCGGATCGCCGGAGTGACATCTAGCTCGAGATCAGCGGCCAGCTGTTCGGCCGCGTTGAGCAGCCACTCGGCAGTGTCGACCTTCCCCCGGACATCGCCCGGCCCGACGCCGTACCGTTCGGTGATCCGATCCTCGTCGACCTCTTCGGCCCAGTCTTCGAGCATTCGTGCTGTTTTGAGTGCCGACAGCCAGCTCTCGAAGCGCACGTCCTCGAACTCGCTTGGCATCGGTCCGAGGAACTCGGGCTCGCGTTCGTAGGCGAGTTCGGTGTACTCCTCGCGGTCGCCGGACTTGAGGTAGAGTTCGTACATATCGGGCGTCCGGGAGACCAGATGGTAGAGCCCGAGGGGGGTCGGCTTTCCCTCGGCGGCGTCTAGCCCATCAACGATCTCGGCAGCGCTCATCGGGTCGAGGTAGAGTCGCGAGACGGTGTGTCCGAGACTGGTCGCGTCGAGGTCGTCGCCATCACGGCTCACGAACTCGTTGCGCTCCAGATACTCGATCACCGTGTCGGCCACCTGCTCGAGGCGCTCGGGATCGTCGGCCTGACTGGCGTGCAAGGTTTCGGCCAGGAAGTCAAGTAACTCGTCGCGGGTGCGCGCGAAGCCACTGGCGATCGTCGCCAGAACGTGCGTTCGCAGGGCGGGTTCGGCGGCGAGCTTCGACCGCACGGGTTCGGGATCGGCGTAGACGTACCGGTCGAACAGCTCGTCGAGCTCGTCGTGACTGCTCGCCAGCAGGACGGCCTCGCCGTAGGGGTCCCGACCCGGACGGCCCGCCCGGCCCATCATCTGGTGGACTTCGAGGACATCGAGGGGTTGCATTCCACCCGCAGTCCCGTCGTAGCGCCGCCAGTCCCGGACGATCACCCGTCGCGAGGGGGTGTTCACGCCCGCCGCAAGCGTTGGCGTCGCCGAGACGACTTTCAACAGCCGGTCACGGAAGGCGTCCTCGACCAGCGAGCGGTGTTCAGGCGCGAGCCCGGCGTGGTGAAAGGCCCCGCCACGCTCGACGCAGGCCGCGAGGTCGTCGCTGGTCTCGGTATCGGAGACGCTCCTGATCTCGGCGGCGACCGTGGCCAGTTCCTCGCGCGCCTCGGGCGAGAGCGTCGGTTCTATCACGTCCGCGAGCCGTCGCGCCGCCGCCTCCGCGTTGCGCCGGGAGTTGACGAAGACGAGCGAGGAGCCCCCGTCGTCGAGGGTGTCCCGGACGATGGCCGCGGTCTGTTTCTGTCCGCGTTCGACCGGGAGTTCGCGCTGGGTACCATCGTCGAGATGGAGGGCGTTCCCGAAGTGAACGCCCTTTTTCAGATCGATCGGTCGCCACGTCGTGTCGACGAGTTCGGCGTCGAGCCACGTCGCCATCTCTTCGGCGTTGCCAACGGTCGCCGAAAGCGCGACCGTCTGCAGGTTGGGATTGAGCTGGCGGAGCTTCGCCATCGTCACCTCTAGAGTCGGCCCACGATTCGAGTCGTCGATCAGATGGACCTCGTCGGCGACGACACAGTCGACGTCGTCGATCCAGCGCGCGCCGTTTCTGACCAGCGAATCGACCTTCTCGCTGGTGGCAACGATGATGTCCTGATCCGCGAGCCACTCGCCGTCCGATTCGTAGTTGCCGGTCGAGACGCCGACCGATACGCCGAAGTCCTCGAAGGCCTCGAACTCGGCCTTCTTCTCGCTGGCGAGTGCACGAAGCGGGACGATATACAGCGCCCGCCCGGTCGACGTGCCGCCCGAGCCGCCACGCTCGATGGCCGACAGCATCCCGAGCTGGGCGATCAACGTTTTCCCGCTGGCGGTCGGCACGCTGGCGACGACGTTTTCGCCGTCCAGAATCCCGGCCTCGACGGCCGCGGCCTGCGGTGGGTACAGCTCCTCGATCCCCTCCGCAGCGAGATACTCGATGAAGCCGGGAGGGAGACCCGATAGGTCCGCCGTTTTCATTACTCACGCGTTGGCCCCTGTTCGGGTTTAAACTTGCGTCCCGCGGGAGAGGACACCTGCCACCTCCGTCACGACTTTATTCCCGTCGCGCGAACGCCATTCCATGGAAATCGAGTTCGATCGTGACGTCTGTATTGGGATGTTCCAGTGTGTCGTCGAGTGGGACGCCTTCGAGAAGGACGAGGACGCCGGGAAGGCAGTACTGGAAGACAGCGAGGAAGTTGAAGACGACGTGTTCCGCCGTGAAATCCCCGACGACGCCGAACTGGACGCGAAGTTCGCTGCACGAACCTGTCCGGTCGACGCGATCGTGGTCTACGACGACGACGGCGAACAGATCATTCCGTAGCTCACACCGGGTACGGATCGAACGGCGACGAGTCGTCGATCGATGTGCGATAACATAGCAGCTCGAAGGGGCGGGCAAACCGGGTTACCTCGACTCGGCAAACCTCTCGAAATCCGTTCACCCGGTAGAAGTGCTGGGCTGCAGTCTGCCTGTGAGTCGTATGCAGCACGAGCTCCTCGTAGCCGTCGGCCCGCGCACGGCGTTCGAGTTCCTCGTACAGCCGGGTGCCATGTCCCTCCCGCTGGTACTCGGGCAGGACGTTGAACCGCTCCAGCTGTGCGGTCGTGGTATCCACGTCGTCCAGCAACTCCCGTAGCAGGTCCCCCGGCGTCCGGTACGCGATCGTCCCGACGATTTTACCGTCTACCGTCCCGACGAGAAGCTCGCCATCGGAAAAGTACCCGTCAACGACACTGTCATGATCGTCAACACCCGGGATCCACGCATCCGCAGCTCGATGAGCAGCCTCCATCACCGTCTCGATCCGGTCGGTTTCACCGGGGCGGTACCGGCGGACGGTCAGTTCGTCGCTCACAGAAGCAGTTCACCGTCGAGTATGTTAACAGTCTCGGCAGTACGGCTGCGCACTATACTTCAAAAAGTGTAGTGATAAACTTCGAATTACGAACTATTGAAAAAGAGCCGGTCCACGATCTCGAAGGGAGCGCATCACCGATCTGTTGCTCTCAATCGATGGGTGTGAGAGAAACAATTATTAAAGATGCTGTAGCATCCCTCGCATGAGTATGGCTCCAGATAGGTCACACATCTTCGAGTGGGCCGAGTTCGTTGACGCGGAGGTAGCCGAGTCAGTACTGGTCGACGAGCGACGGAACCCGACGGAACACGGACGCGTTGAGAAGTAACGACGCCGGATTCGGATACGTCAACGCTACTCGATCTTCCCGTACTGCTCGGCGAGTTTGTCGGCCGCCTCGCCCAGCTGTTCGCGCTCGAAGCTATCGAGGTCCCACTCGACGACCTCCTCGACGCCGTTAGATCCGAGTCGGATCGGGACGCCAAGTGCGACGTCCTCGTGGCCGTACTCGCCAGCGAGCGGGATCGAGCCGGGAAGGACTTCGCCGGTGTCCCGCAGGACGGCTTCGACCATGTGCCCAACACCGGTGGCGGGCCCCCACTCGGTCGCCCCTTTCTTTTCGATGACGTTCATCGCGCTCTCTTTCAGTTCGTCGAGGATCTCCCCTTTCTCGTCGTCGCTGAACTCGGGATCACGACCGTCGACGCGGACCTTCGAGAACACGGGGACCTGCGCGTCACCGTGCTCGCCGAGAATCGACGCCTCGACGTTCTCGACCGGCGTGTCGAAGCGCTCGGCGAGGACGTACCGGAAGCGCGCGGAGTCGAGGCGTCCGCCGAAGCCGATTACCTTCTCACGAACTCGCTCGCCCGTCTCGTAAAGATGGCGGTTGAGCAGATCGACGGGGTTCGAGGTCGTGATCGTCACGAAGTCGTCGTTGTGCTCCGCCAGCGAGGAGCCGATATCCTCCATAATCGGTGCGTTGTCGCCCGCCAGATCGATCCGGGTCTGGCCGGGCTGGCGCGGGATCCCGGCCGTGATCACGACGACGTCCGACCCGGCGGTGTCGGCGTACGTTCCCTGCCGTACCGTCGTGTTCGAGTCGTACGCAGTACCGTGGTTGACGTCGGCAGCCTGTCCGACCGTCGTATCCTCCTGATCGGGGATATCGACGAACACCAGTTCGTCACAGATGTCGCGAAGGGCGATGTTGTATCCTGCTGCGGCACCGACCGTTCCGGCTGCACCGACCACGCTAACTTTACTCATACCAGTTTCAACTGGGCCATCCATGATGAATAAACCTTCGGAACGGTCCAAAGCGTCGCTGTACGTCGGTTTTTACCCATCAATTGACGGTAGTATTTAAATATATCTCGGCTCTGCGCAGCGATTGCCAGTCGGACACATCATATTCGCCGTGCCGGTGGCCGTCGCCTACGCGCTGGTCGCTGGGGAATAAAGAAGTGAACTTGCTGGTTTTTTGTCCGTGCACGTCCTGCATACTGACATGAGCGAGTTCGACAAGGAAGCAGAGCGCGAGAAGCTCCGCGAGAAGTACGGCGAGGAACAGGCAGACAGGGAGGCCACCGAACACATGAGCGAACTCCTCCTGCAAGGCGCGACGATGACCAACAAACACTGTGACGCCTGTGGTGATCCGATCTTCCGTCAGAACGGCCGGGAGTTCTGTCCCAGTTGTGGACAGACGGCTGATGGGGATGTCCCACAGCAGACGGCACAGGCCGAATCGGCGGCAACCAACGACGAGGGGACTAATGACCAACCGACAACACCGAGACCCGGAGCGACGCCCCAGCCCGAGCAGGTGCAGGATCACCAGGGGACAACCGATCCCAGCCCCCCGGGCACCGACACGGCGGATACTGCGTCAACGCCGACCGCTCAGCACGTCGAGACGCCGACCACCGGCCTTGCGGACGCCCAGGCGGCGCTGACCGATACGATCACCCAGCTAGCACGACAGGCAGCACAAGAATCGGATCCGCGACAGGCAACAGAACGACTCGCCGCGGCCCGCGAGGCCGCCGAAGCGCTCGACGCCCTGCGCCGGTAGCTACTCGGCGAAGCGCTCGCGCACTTTCTCGACTTTCGGAGCGGCGTGCATCCGGCAGTAGGC
Organism: Natranaeroarchaeum sulfidigenes; assembly: GCF_017094485.1. Classification (NCBI taxonomy): domain Archaea; kingdom Methanobacteriati; phylum Methanobacteriota; class Halobacteria; order Halobacteriales; family Natronoarchaeaceae; genus Natranaeroarchaeum; species Natranaeroarchaeum sulfidigenes. The sequence goes on along the minus strand of NZ_CP064786.1, from coordinate 135,179 downwards.
GTCCCGTGGGTTCTTCTCGAAGTAATCCTGGTGTTTCTCCTCGGCCTCGTAAAACGTCTCCAGCGGCTCGATTTCGGTGACGATGCTATCGTCGTACGCGCCCGACGCGTCGAGTTCGTACACGAAGTCCTCGGCGAGGTCGCGCTGTTCCTCGTCGTGATAGAGCACGATCGAGCGGTACTGCGAGCCGACGTCCGGCCCCTGTCGATCCTTCGTCGTGGGGTCGTGGATCGTAAAGAACACTTCGAGCAGGTCGACGTAGCTAATCTCGTCGGGATCGTACGCGATCTGGATAACTTCGGCGTGGCCGGTTGTCCCCCGACAGACCGCCCGATAGCTCGGGTCTTCCGTGTGACCGCCCGCATAGCCTGAGGTCACCGAATTGACGCCGTCGAGTTGCTTGAACGCCGCTTCAGTACACCAGAAACAGCCGCCGCCCATCGTGGCGTGGGCGAGTGAATCGTCAGTCATCATCGGAAAGAGGGGCTACAGCGGAAAGTATTGTGCGGTGGACGAAGCCGATCTACCCTCAGACAACGCTACCGTCTGCGAGGGATCATCGCTACCGGACCGTCCGGCCGAAGCGTGATCGACGGCGCAAAGGAGAGTTCGTCGACGGTCGACTCGACAGACCACTCCTGCATGATCGTCGCGAGCGCGAGGCGGGCCTCCATCATCGCAAAGCGGTCGCCGATACACCGGCGCGGCCCGCCGCCGAAGGGGAAGTACGCGAACGCCGGCAGCTCCTGCTCGAACTCGTCGGTCCAGCGCTCCGGGCGGAACGCCAGTGGATCATCGTAGAACCGGGGATCGCGGTGGAGCACCCATTGCTGGAAGGTGATTGAGGTTCCTTCGGGGATCCGGTATCCTCCGACCACGTCCGGCTCAGCGGTCTCCCTGATCAGATCGTACACCGGTGGGTAGATCCGCATCCCCTCTTTGACGACCTGCTCGGTGTAGGTGAGGTCGGGGAGGTCCCGAAGGGTCGGCGAGTCACCGCCGAGCACGTCGTCGAGTTCGGCTTGCAGAGTCGCTCGCTTCTCCGGGTTCTCCGAGAGCAACTGCAGCGTGTAGGTCAACGCGAGGGCGGTGGTCTCGTGGCCCGCAAGCAGGATCGTCACGACTTCGTCGCGGATCTGCTCGCGAGAGGGCGGATCGTCCTTCGACTGCAGGAGCGAGACGATGTCGACAGCGTCGCTACTGTCATCGCCTTCGTGCCTGTCGATTATCCGCTCGGCGACGGCGTGGAGATCCTCCATCGCCCGATCGAACCGCCGGTTCATCGGCGTCGGTGCCCAGTCGGGGACATGGATCGGCCGACGCATCCGCTTTGTCGCCCGATCCATCACCGTCTCCAGGGCGTCCGAAATCGCCTCTTCCTGATCACGAATATCGATGTCGAACAGCGCCTCAGCGGCGATCTCGACGGTCAACGACATCATGTCCTGGTGGATGTCGCGCTGGTGACCCGTCGTCCATTCCGAGCAAAGCCGTTCGGTCGCCTCGACCATCACGTCGCCGAAACGCTGGAGTGCATCGGGGTGGAACGCGGGCTCGATTGCGTGGCGCTGCGAGCGCCAGAACGAGCCCTCACTGGTGAGCAGGCCGTTCCCCAGCGCTGGCCGGAGGGTACTCTGAAAGCGTTCGCCTTTCCGGTAGGCCTGGTTGTTCCCGATGAGTACCCGCTGGACATCAGTGGGGTCGCTCAACTGGAGGAACTCGTAGCGGCCGATACTGTACCGGGCGATCGGCCCGTGCGTTCGTGCGACGCGAGTATAAAATCCGAGCTGGTCGTTCACGAACTCAGCAGTGTTACCGAGCAGCGGATCACCGTCTGGGCCGGGGATGTCGGTAAACGGACGTGGCGACGACCCGGATGAGTCTGCTGTCGTCATCGTTTGTGATACTGTAGAACGTCCGTCCCGAAGGGTGTTCGGGCGTGCGGACGGATCGGTCCCCGCTCACATCCCCGTGTACTCGCTCCCGATCACTTCCCGGATCCGCTCGGCGGTGACCTGTCCCACCCCATCCGCTTCCAGCAGGTCCTCCTCTCTGGCAGTCATCACCGCCTCAACGGTGCCGAACTCCGAGAGGAGGGAGCGGGCCGTCACGGGACCGATATCCGCGATGGAGGCCACGACGTACTCCTGCTGTTCGGCCAGCGTCTTCGACTGTTTCTCGCCGTGAATCGAGACCTCGCGACCCTCGTTTTCCTGCTCGCGTCCGGCGATCACTGCCAGTAGCTCTCGGGTTTCGTCCTCGTCCTCGGTCCGCAGGACACTCGCGCCGAAGTCGACCGCGAGACTCGACAGTGCGCCCCGGATCGCGTTCGGGTGGACGTCCCGTTTCCCGTAGAGGTCGGTCCCCTCGATGATCACGACGGGCCGGGAGTAGTGGCGGGCAGCGTCGCCGACTTGCTCGAACATCGATCGATCTCCACCGGTGAGCGTATCGAGGAAGTCGTCGACGGTCTTTCGCTCGACTGCGACCCGATCGGAGAGGATGTAATCGCCGACCGCGAGCGTCTCCAGTCGCGTCTGGACGTCCTCACGCTTCGAGAGCTCGCGGGCGATGTTGGCGTCGAGCTCGCGCTGGTCGGCGACGATCTCGATCCTGTCTTCGTCCGTGTCGGGGGTAGCGACGACGGCGTCGGCGGCGTCTTCTTCGGTTGTTTCGGTACCCTCCTCATCGGCGTCTTCCTCGGTCGCGTCGTCGCTCTCCACATCGCCTGTGAACTCCTGCAGGCCTGGCTGGACGTCCGACCCCGGATCGCTCGGACTTTCCCCCGCAGTACCGCCATCTGCGGACGCCGCCTCCGCCGAACCGCCGAAATCGCCGAGCTGTTGCTGGCTGTCGTCTAGCTCCTCGACGATCTCGTCGGTCGCCCGTTTCAGGTCCCGCAGCTCGTCTTCCATCTGCTGTTCACGCCGTCGGGAGATCCAGAAGTACGCCTCGTCGCGGGTGTCCTCGGCGAGTAAGACGACGACCCGGCCCTCATCCTGTCGACCCGTCCGTCCCTTGCGCTGGATCGAGCGGATCGCCGTCGGGACAGGTTCGTAAAAGAGCACGAGATCGACCTCGGGGACGTCGAGTCCCTCCTCGGCGACCGACGTGGAGACAAGCACCTCGAATTCGGCATTTCTGAACGCGTCGAGCGTCTCCTGTTGCTCGTTCTGGGTCATCCCATCGCTGCCCTCGCGGTCGCCCTGCCCGACGAAGCGGCGGGCGTCGAAGTTCTCGTTCAGAAAGTCGGTGAGGATTTCGGCGGTATCTCGGGACTCGGTGAAGACGATGACGCGCTCGCCCTGCTCGATCCCCAGCGTCTCGGCGAGCAGAACGTGCATCCGCGAGAACTTGGGGTGGATGTCGTCGTACGCGTTGACGTCTTTCATCGCCTGGCGGATCCGCGGGTCCGAGACGAGGCGCTGGTCAGCCTTTGACGCGCCCGAGGAGCGAGCAGCGTTCCGAAGCCGGTCGAAGTACCGTTCCAGCGCCTCGACGCTCTGGGTTTCGACGTAGGTCACGGCCGTCTTGAGCTTTCGGATCTCCGCGTGCAGCGACATCCCCTTGTACCCTTCCGACTGGTCGTTGTTCATCAGTTTCTGCAGCTCCGCCCGCATCGACTGGAGGTCGTTTTCCGAGAGGTCGGCACTTCGCTTGCCCGTCACGCCGAGTTCGCGCAGTTTCTCCAGTCGGTCCTCGATTACGTCGTTCAGCGCGTCCCGGATCTCCGTGATCTCTTCGGGCAACTCGATGCGTTCCCACTCGACATCGGTGTCGTGGGTGTACTCGGCCACGTCGGCGTCCTCCTCGGTCATCACCTCGACGTCGCCGATCCCGAGGTTCTCACAGACCTCGAGGATCTCCTCTTCGTCGCCGCCGGGGGAGGCGCTCATCCCGGTCACGAGCGGATCGCTCGCGTCGGCGTGGTAGCGTTCGGCGATGTAGTTGTACGCGTAGTCGCCGGTCGCGCGGTGGCACTCGTCGAAGGTGAGGTGGGTGACCTCGCGAAGGCTGATCCGCCCGCCGACGAGGTCGTTCTCGATGACCTGTGGGGTGGCGATGATGATCGTCGACTCCTCCCAGAGTGCTGCGCGATCGTCGGGGCTCACATCGCCGGTGAAGACGACGATTTCCTCGTCGGGGATCGAGAGCGCCTCGCGGTAGAACTCGGCGTGTTGCTGGACCAGCGGCTTCGTCGGCGCGAGAAAGAGCGCTTTTCCACCAACTTCGTCGAGTCGCCGGGCCGTCACGAGCAGGCTCACGGTCGTCTTGCCGAGCCCGGTCGGGAGACAGACGAGCGTGTGTCCTTCCGCGGCGGTTCCAGCGAGCTGGAGCTGGTAGAGCCGCCGCTCGATGAACGAGGGGGCGAGCAGCGGGTGGTCCACGTACTGTGTGTCCGCATCCGTGGAGGCCATTTGCCGACCGTTCGGCATCGGCGAGGTTAAGGGTTGCCGTACCGCGGTGAAAGTAGTCAAGCAAGAGTTAACACCCTCGCCCGGGTCGAACAGAGTATGCAGGCGCTCGTGGTCGGCGTCGTCGAAAGCGTTCAGGCCCTCTCTGTCTGGCGACAGGTGGCGGTCGTGATCCTCTCGGCGGCGGCGCTGGCGACGGCCGTGGAGATCGTTGCCCGGTGGTGGCTCAACCGCCGCTCGCCAGATGACACGCTCTCGATCGTCTTCGAGATATTGCACGTACCGCTGTATCTCTCGGTGATCCTTGGGGGCGCGTACACGGTGGTCCAGCTCCTCCAACCACCCCGGCTCGGTTTCTTGCTCGAAGGGGCGACACTGTCGGTGCTGGTGATCCTGTGGGCCTGGGGGATCCGACGGCTCGGTGCGGAGTGGTTCGTCCGCCTCGACAGGACGAATCCCGTGTACGACATCGCGCCGGTGTTGAAAAACCTCTGGACGGCGACAATCGTCGCCGTCGCGGCGGGGCTGTTGCTGGCTGTGTGGGAGGTCGATCTTACACCGCTTCTTGCCTCGGCGGGGCTGTTCGGCATCATCATCGGCTTTGCCGCACGGGACGCCATCGCCAACTTCGTCGGCGGGATCGCCCTGTTCGTCGACGACACGTACAAGCCAGGTGATTTCGTCGTGCTCGAATCCGGTGATAAGGGAACTGTCATCGACATCAGTCTCCGGAGTACGACGATTCTCACCCGGGATCGGGTGATGGTGACGGTCCCCAACGCGGTTCTCAACTCGACGCAGGTCATCAACGAATCCTCCCCACAGCGGTACAAGCGAATGCGTGTACCGGTCGGCGTCGAATACGGAGCCGATCCCGAACGGGTCGAAGAGATCTTCTACGAGGTGCTCGACGCCGAGTCGGATGTCATGTCCTCGCCCCCGACCGAAGTGCGGTTCGTCGAGTTCGGCGACTCGGCGCTCCAGTTCGAGCTGCGGGGCTACATCCCACACTCGACGCGGGAATCACGGGCACGTCACGCCGTCAACAAGCGAATTCACCGACGGCTCGCGGAGGAGGGGATCGAGATCCCGTATCCACAGCGAACGCTGACGTACGGAGACGATGACGACAAGGAGAGCCAGCAGCTCGAGGACGCCGAGCTCCCCTCGAACGACGAGTAGTCGACCCGAGAGCGGTACCGTTTTTGAGGGCGAGCATACAGGGAGAGTATGATCGAATCGAACGCTGCGCTCGTCAGAAACCTCTCGGTATACGCCGTGGGCGTCGGAATGGCCGTCGCGGGCGCACTCGGCATCGCCGCGGCAATCGAACTGTCCCTGCTCATTGCGTGGCCGCTATTCATCGCTGGTCTCGCGCTCGTCCTCGTCGTCCACGAGTATCTCGGTGGGCCGGTCTAGGACGCTACAGGGCGGGGGGCAACTCAGAGCCGATCCGCACGCGAGGCAAAGCCGTACCGTTCGAGCGTAGCGAGTCGGTCGAGATGCTCCTCGCTGAGCTCGTCGGGCGTCACCTCGCCGGAGAGCAAGCGATCGATGATCTCCACGAGCTGTCCGGCTGCGAGCATGTCGGGGACGACAACGTAGAGGGCTCCGTCTTCAAGCAGCTGTTCGGCTTCTGCCGTACTGTCAGCCCGCAGTATGAGATCAGCATCCGTGTCGAGGGCGAGCAGCGTCTGTGAGACGGGTGCGTGATCGACCGTCGACACGACCGAAGTTACAGTGTCGAGCCGTGCACGCTGCCAGGTGTAGTCGGCTCGCGCGTCGCCGAGGACGTAGTTCCGACACTCCGACCGGAGGTCGTTCCACAGCGAGGGATCGTTTTCGACAACCACGTAGGGCCGGTCCAACCGTTCGAGTGTCTCGACAACCCGACGGCCCTGCCGACCGTACCCAACGACGATCGTATGGTTCTCGATGTCGTCTGCGACCTGACTCCGCTCGTCGATCTTTCTCGTCTGCCTGTCGCCGAACATTCGTTTGATAACGGTCTCGTAGATGCTCTCCTCGTACTGACGTTTAATCGAAGACAGGATCATCGTGATGGCTGCAGCGAGGATCACGGCATCGAACATCGAGTCGGCGATCGTCCCCATAATCCACGCCTGAATGGCGATAATCAACGAGAACTCGCTTACCTGTCCGAGGCTCGAACTGGCGAGGAACGACGTTCGGGCATCGTAGCCCTCGTAGGCGAACGCCAGCATGAGCACGATCGGGTTGACGATCATCACCAGTCCGACCAGCACGACGGCCAGTGCGAGTACTTCGACAGAGGGAATCGACACCAGTGCGCCAACCGTGACAAAGAAGATCGCCACGAAGAAGTCCCTGATCGAGTCGATCCCGTTCTGGACGGGAAGCGCCTGCGTCCCGTCGTTTCTGATAGCGATTCCCGCGGCGAATGCACCGACGACGATCGAGATGTTTGCCATCTCTGCGATGGCGACAAAGGCGATCATAATCGAGATACTCCCCATCAAGACGAGCTCGTCGACGCCGTCGGCGAGTCGGACGAGCAGTGGGAAGCCGTGACGATAGATCACCAGTGCAGCCAGAATCAACAGGACGCCAATGCCGATATTCGAGGTTACGAGCTGTACGTCGGTGAGCTGGTCGGCAGAGAGTATCAGCACTGCCATGATCGCGACCAGATCGTCGAAGAAGTGGATCGACGACGCAAGCCGCCCGTGCGCAAGGTTATCACGGATCTGCGCTTTCAACAGCCCGCCACCGACAATCGTCGAGCTAAGGGTTGCTGCCGCAGCAAAGTAGAGGGCGTTTCGGACCGGCTCCGCGAAGCCGAACAGCTCGCCGAACGCAAGTCCCACGCCGAACGCGACCGGCGCGACCACGATCAGCTGTGTTGCTGCTGCCACCTCGCCGTCCCGGAGCACCGACTGGAGGTCATTGAAGTCTACCTGAATCCCGAAGACGAAGACCAGAAACGCGATCCCCCACTGTGCGAGTTCGACGACGTCGGCCGGCTCTACAACTAATCCAACGATCAGTCCTGCAAGGATGTAAAACGGTGCCGGTGGCAGTCCGAAGTGGTTCGCCACGATCAACAGGACCCCAGCTGTAATGAAGACGGCGGCCAGCGAGATGACCAGATCAGTCATCGTCACCACCCCGCGTACCAGCGCGACCCTCACCGAACGGAAGCTCTTCGGCTGTGGCGTTGAGTGTTTCGAGTCGTTCGATATCCTCGCTGATCGAACTGTCGAACGCCTGTCGGTCGGCGAGATACGCTTCGAGATACTCTTCGAGTTTCTCGGCGGTGAGGTGTGTACTCATGATGACATACGTCGCGCCGCGGTCGTAGAGCGTCCGGGCGTCCTCGATTCGCTCTGCTTCGACGAACACCGTCGCGTCGTCGTCGACCTCATCGAGCAAAGCGGTGTTAACATCGACCTGCACGCTCGAACTGAGTACGAACGAGGCCCGTTTGAGGTTTGCTTCCTTCCGGACTTCGCCGTGTCGGAAGTCCCCGAAAATATAATCGTAGCGCCCTTCGGACTCGATCTCCTCGATGTGTTCCGTCTTGCGATCGATAATCACTACCTCGTCGTAGTGGTCGTCGAGTCGCGAGAGCGCCCGTTCGGTGACCTCATCGTAGCCCACCGCAATCGCGTGATCGCGGTACTCATGGAGGTCGGCATCCTGCTTGCTCTCATCCTCGAACCGGGCAAACCACGGCTGCAGTCGGGCGTAGATCGCGTGGTTGTAGTTGATGATATACGTCGAGGCGCTCATCGTCATCAGCGCCATCAGGCTCAGGTAGCCGAGCACGTCCGACCCGATGTACTGCTGATTGAACGCGAGCGCACCGACGACCAGCGAGAACTCGCTGACCTGCACCATGTTGATCGACCCCAGGAAGGAGGTTTCGACGCTAAAGCCCTCTCGGTCGATCAGATAGAACATGATCCAGAAGTTTCCGATCATCAGGACGAGGGAAGCGACGATCGCCTGCCACCAGAACGCCAGCAGGCTGCCTAGCCCATCGATCTGGAGGCCGATGCTGGCGAAGAAGACGAGGATGAAAAAGTCGGTGATTGGCGTGATCCGGTCCTGTAGCTCCTTGCTGTAGGGTAGCTGTGCGAGACTGATCCCCGCGAGGAAGGCCCCGACCTCGACCGAGAGATCGAAGCCCTCGGCAATCGCGATAAAGAGGAACGCCCACGCGATCGCGACGATTAGGAACACATCCTTGTTGTCGGCGATTTCGCGGAACAGCTTCGGAAGGAGATAGCGAGAAGAGAGCAACGAGAAGATCCCGATAAAGCCCATCATCACGAAGATGACGCCGAGCGTCGTGGCGATCTCGCCCGCGTTGTCGAGGGAATCGGCCGAAAACAGCGCGAGGACGACGACGAGATAGATGTCCTGTACGATCAGGACGCCCACGTCGATCTTGCCGGGCAGGCTCGTGATCTCGTCCTTGTCGGTGAGGATTTTGACAATGATCGGCGTCGCGCCGAAGACGGTAGCGAGTGCGATCACGAGGACCTCGGTCGGATCGAAGCCGAGCGCCCACGCGACCAGAAAGGCGAGAGCAGTCTGCAGGACGGTCTGCCCGATCGCGATGTTGGTGATCGGCCGCAGGATATCACGGATATCGTCAAAGCGCATCTTCATCCCGAGCAAAAAGAGAAGGAAGCCAAGACCGAGTTCCGCCATCAGATCGACGAGACTATCCTCCGTCACGCCCAGATACGCCTCGAAGAGATCGGGGAGGTCGGGGCCGACGATGGCTCTGACAACGTCGATGCCGACCAGCAGTTCCAGCAGGTCGATCATCACTGGCCCGAGGATGATCCCCGTGAGGATGTACGCGATGATCGTGGGCTGGCCGGTCTGTCGAGCGAGCAGGCCGATGATCGTCGCGACGACGACGATGGTCGCAAAGTTCGCGGCGAGGGCTATCTCACTCATCGAGTAGTCTCAGTAGCCCTTCACTCGTCGGGGTTTTAAGACTTGCAAATGAGACGCGCCAGAATTGTCCCAGTGCCAGAATGAACCGCCCAGACGACTACTCATCGTCCGTCTGAGGGGGCAAAACAACGACCGGGAACCGCTCGTTCGAGACGATTCCGGTGGTCAGGTTGCCGGAGAGGAGTTTCGAGAGAATAGTGTGATCTCTCGGCGTGAACGCAATCACTGTTGCGTCTACTGCGTCGGCAACTGCGACAACTTCGTCAGTAACGCTCGTGCCGTATCGAAGCGTCGTTTCGACCGCGAATTCGCCGGAGCCAAAGTGCGCCTCGACGATATCAAAGATCCGATCGGCCTGTTCTTCGCGGGCACCAAGCGGTGCTTTATCAGGTGCGCCACCGCCTTTCTCGATGACGTGAACGAAGGTCAGTTTTGTCCCGGCCGGATCGAACCACTGTTCGATCGCCGAGAGGGAGTTCGTGGCGTCGTCCTCGTTCGCAAGCGGGACGACAACGCGTTCGGTGAGGGAGCCAGGCATCATTCATCGACCTCCACGGGGTCCGCAACCTCGAACCCATTGAGAACGGTCTCGGATGGATCGCGAGAAAACACGGTAACGATGTCGTTCGACTGAATGACTGTGTCGCCGTGTGGCGTGATCGTCTCGTCGTCCCGTTCGATTGCAACCAGCAGTGCCTCCGGCGGCAGGAGCCCCTCCTCGACGGCGTGCTCGACAGTCAGACCGACGACCGGTGCATCCGCATCGACCGGGATGTCGATGACCTCCGCGCCGCCCGCCAGCGAGATGGAGTCCGCAAGCGACACCGACTCGTCTGCCTCCGGCCCGAACGGGCCGTACGAGAACCGTGATCTGTCTTTGACGAGCATCTCGTCCTCGATTTCGACGCCGATTTCCGAGAGCTGACGGCCGATACGACGCAGTTCGGTCGTGTTATCGCCCACTGCAAGGACGTGGAGGTTCGTTCGCCCACCCATAAGCTCGCGGATATCGATGACACCAGGGATCCCTCCCGACTGTGCGGTCACACGTTCGATATCCGGGAACGGGACATTACAGAGAAAGAGGTTCGTGAGACTGCCATCCGCACGTTCGAAATCGACCGCGGCATGATACCCGGTGACGATCCCATGTTCTTCAAGCCGTGCAATTCGGTTCCGTATTGTCCCGGCGGAGACGTTGACGTCGTCCGCAATATCGGGTGCGGAGATCGATCGCGCGTCCGTCATCAGCGCGTGGACGATCAACCGATCAATCTCGTCTAACCGGTAGTCGTGTCCATGCTTCGAGCCAGATACCATAGCAACAGTATGTGCTTTAGTTTCAATGAATATAATACTACTAGTCTGCTCAAGGCGCAAAATATACCCCATTAATTGTGCGACCAGCAATCCATTCGGAGATATTATATATCTGGACAGGGGAAGACAGAATAACGAACTTCATCGACCAGCGATCCACAGCGGTCGAGACTGAACAAATACACCATGGCAGAAGAACTAGAGCGGGATCTGGGACTGGTAGCGGTCGTAGCAATCAGCATGGGCGCGATGATCGGCAGTGGGATCTTTATTCTGCCGGGGCTAGCAATGGCAGAGGCGGGTCCCTCGGTTATTCTCGCGTTCGTCATCGCAGCACTCCTCGTCCTTCCCGCGGCAATCAGTATCGCCGAGCTGGGGACTGCAATGCCCGAAGCGGGTGGGGACTACATCTTCATCGAACGAGGGATGGGCCCGGGTGCCGGGACGATCGCCGGTCTCGGGACGTGGCTGATGCTGATGTTTAAGGGTGCGCTCGCACTCGTGGGCGGGATGCTGTATCTCGGCCCGATCTTCGACAGGCTTGGCGTTGATGTATCCGGCGAACTGGTCGGCCCGTTTCCGATTGAAAGCGCGGCGATCGGTCTGTCGTACGCGCTCGAAATAACATACCTCGAACTAATAGCGGTCGTCATCGGAGCCCTTCTGATCACGATCAACGTCGTCGGTGTCAAACAGACCGGCGGACTCCAGAAGATCCTCGTTCTTGTAATGATGTTTATTCTCGGCGGCTTCGTCGCACTCTCGATGGGCAACATCGAGGGAGGAAGCTACGACGGCTTCTTCGAGGAGGGTGCTGTCGGGCTGTTCGCTGCTACAGCGATGGTCCTGATCTCCTACGGTGGTGTGACGAAAGTCGCTGCCGTTGCCGAAGAAATCAAGAATCCGGGTCGAAACCTACCGCTTGGGCTTCTGTTGTCGCTCGGGCTCACTACGGCGCTGTACGCGCTTATTGTGTTCGTGCTCGTCGGCGTCGTCGACGCCGAGACGCTGGCAGGATCCGACATCCCGATGGTCGACGGGACGGAGCCGTTCTTCGGCTTCATCGGCGTATTGTTGATTATCGTTGCCGCGATGTTTGCGCTGATCAGTACCGCGAACGCCGGTATTCTCACCGCATCGAGATACCCGTTCGCGCTGAGCCGGGACAACCTCCTGCCGGACGAGTTTGCGACGGTCAGTGACCGGTTCCACACGCCCGTGACCGCGATCCTGATCACCGGCGGCGCGATGCTGTTCATTATCATCACGTTACCGGTTGAAGAGATTGCCAAGACTGCGGGGGCGTTCCAGATCGTTGTGTACATTCTCGTCTGTCTCTCCCTGATCGCGTTCCGACGCCGGGATCCAGAGTGGTATGACCCTGACTTCAGGTCGCCGCTGTACCCGTGGATCCAGTTATTCGGCGTGTTTGCCGGACTCGGGATTATCACACAGATGGACCTGTTGCCACAAGTGGGCGGGATCGGTATCGCCCTGCTGGGTGCGCTCTGGTACTGGGTCTACGGCCGTCCGCGAGTTGACCGAACCGGAATCGTCGGCGAAGCGCTGATCGACACGGTCGAACCCACGCCTGAAGGGGGCGAGAGCCCGTACCGTGTCGTTGTACCGGTTGCGAGCCCAGAGACTGAACGAGGACTGATACGTCTGGCTGCTGCGAGTGCGGCAAGCCACGACGGTGAGGCCGAACTCGTCGTAATGAACGTCATCACGGTACCGGATCAAACCTCGCTTGCCCAGGAGGTCAGCTACGAGCAAGAGCGGATCGACCGGCAGCAGGAACTGCTAGCCGAAGCCGAGGAAATTGCAACAGAACTGGATATCGGGCTACGGACACGTGCGCTCGTCGGTCGTGACGTCGGGAAGACGGTCCTGCACGTGATCGAACAGGAGAACGCAGACGATGTCGTGATGGGCTGGTCCGGGACACGGAAACGCCGTGACCGAGTGCTCGGATCGAACATCGACCGCCTCATCGAGCAGGCACCCTGTGAAGTGACACTTGTAAGGTATGTGGAGGAAACGGCCGGTGACGTCGTTGCGTTCGTTGGAGAGGGACCCTACTCGTCGATCGCCGTCCGAAAGGCAGCAGCGATCGCACGAATGGATGACGACGCAACGCTGACGCTGGTGAACGTCCAGACCAGTGACGGAAGCGAAGAGACTGATGCGCTCGTCAAGCGAGGCCAAGAGATCATCGACGAAACCGCCCGATCGGTTGATGTCGAAGGGTACGAGTCGAACGTCGTCGTGACCGACGATGTTGAGTCAGAACTCGTGAAGATCGGGCGTAGATACGATACCGTCTGTCTCGGTGTCTCGAGAGTGAGCTCCGTCGAACGGCTCCTCTCGGGAGCGATCCCGGAAACGATCGGTGAGCAAGTACCGGGAACGATCCTGCTTGTACGGAGCAGGGACGGGACCGAGCGGTCGCTTCGTGCCGCAATACGGAAACGACTCAGCGTTTGAAATGAGTACAAACACACCGACAGTTCAGGACGAAGCGGACTGGCGTCGACGTATCTGGGTCGCCGTACTAGGCATTGTCGCGATCATCGTCGTCTATACGCTGTTGTACCAGTGGGCGGCAAGCGCGTTCACGGGCGAGGAGATCTCGTTCGCTCAGGCACTACAGAACGTCGTCGAGATCGTAACGACGGCTGGCTTTGGCGGCGATACAGCTCTCTGGGAACAGAGCGACCGGTTCGCCCTCCTGATCGTATTTATGAACCTCTCGGCGGTGCTTCTGGTCTTTGTGGCGATTCCCCTGTTTGGTGTCCCCCTTCTCCGGCAGGCACTGGAGACGCAGCCCCCAACGGAGAGTACCCTCCGGGACCACGTTATCATCGCTGGCTACTCTATGCGTGACGAAGTGCTCCGCAAAGAGCTCGAAGCGATGAACATTTCATACCTGTACGTCGACGACGATCCGGATGTAGTAACGGAGTTGAATGAGCAAGGTCTCAACGCGATCGTCGGGGATCCGGAGGTCGTCGATACCTATCGAGCAGCCAACGCGTCACACGCACGGTCGCTCGTCGCCGACATCGGTGACGAGACGAATCCGACGGTGATACTTTCTGCCAGACAAGTAAACCCGGAACTGCGAGCGATTAGCGTCATCAGGTCCGAGGACGTAGAAGCGTACCACCGATACGCAGGTGCGGACGATATCGTCTCCGCACGGCAACTGCTCGGCAAAAGCCTCGCACTCCGTGCTGCGGGAACCTACGCGGAAAAACTCCGGGCCGCAATCGAAATCGAGAGCGATCTTCGTGTCACGGAGTTGTTGATCGAACGCAACAGCGAGCTCGTTGGCCAGACACTCCGAGAAGCTGATATCTTCGAAGAGCGTGGAATGACGGTCGTCGGCGCGTGGCTCGGGGGGAAGTTCGTTGTCACGCCGGATCCCGACACGATCATCGAGGAGAACACCATTTTACTGGTTGCCGGAGAGCACGAGGACTTTGAAGATATCCAGACGAGATCTATCCCGACACACGATACACACGAACCGCGGGTTGTCGTCTGTGGCTACGGAACTGTCGGACGTACGATTACGAAGACGCTACGACAGAAAGGGGTCGATGTCGAAGTGATCGATATCGAAGACAAAGACGGGGTCGATGTCGTTGGAGATATTACTGACCCAGCGACTCTGGAGCAAGCAAATGTGAGAAACGCCCGTTCGGTCGTGCTTTCGCTCGACGAGGATACCCCGACGATTTACACGACGCTCGTCCTCGAGCAGTTGGCTCCTGATGTAGAAGTTATCGCACGGGCAGACGACGCCGACAGCGTCCAGAAGCTGTACAGCTCTGGCGCGGATTTTGTGCTCTCACTACCAAACGTCACCGGCGAGAGTCTGGCGTCACTGTTGATCGATGAAGCGGAGATACTGACGCCCGATGCGGACTTCGAGTTCGTGAGATCCTCGGTGCCCGCCTTCGTCGGACGGTCACTCAAAGAACTCGATCTGCGGAGACAGACTGGCTGTACCATCGTGGCAGTTGAACGTGATGAGCAGGTACTGACCGATGTCGATGCGACCTTTACCATCCGTGAAGAGGACGTACTTATCGTCGCTGGGAGCGAGCGGTCCAGAGAGCAGTTCTGCCAGTTTACCGAGCGGGTAACAGCGGACATCGACGAGTGACCGAATTCCCTGAGCTTTACCATGAGGGGTTGCCATTGAGCTACCATGGTAATCTACGAGAGCGACCTGCCGGGGGTCGGAAAGAAGTTCGAGATCGATCTCGAGGACGAGACACAGCTGATTATCGTCATCCACAACACCGGAAAGCGGGAAGTGTTCCTCCGAGAGAGCGCCGACGATGACTCCGAGAAACTGTTCGAGCTCTCGGACAAGATGGCCCGGCAGATCGGGACGATCATGGAGGGAGCATACTTCCAGCCGATCAAGGATACCGCGGTCAACACGGTGCTGGGCGAAAACACCCTGATCGAGTGGTCGAAGGTCACTGAATCGGCCGATATCGTCGGAGAGACGATCGAAAGCTCGGAGATCCGGAACAAGACCGGTGCGTCGATCATCGCGATTCAGCGTGGCGAGGACACGATCGACCATCCGACCGCCGACACCGTCATCGAGCACGGCGACACGCTCGTCGCGGTCGGCGATCGGGAGAGTCACAGAAAGCTCGAAAACCTTGCCGGCGGCGAATCACCCGAGGGAGACGATCTAAACGAGTAGCATGGCGGAGCTAGAACTGATCCACGTCGGTGTGATGTTCGCGGTGCTCGCCGTGGCGGGCGGGCTCGCGAACCGGGTCGGACAGTCGGTGATCCCGTTCTATCTGGTCGCCGGGATCCTGATGGGCGAAGCAGTGCTGGGAAGTGTCGGCACGCTTTCGCTGGATACCATTGGAGTGGCGATTTCGGGGAGCGAGCTCTGGCTCGATCCCGATTCGGAGTTCATCCACCTCGGCGCGGAGCTGGGGATCGTCTTCCTGCTCTTTTTCCTCGGACTGGAGTTCAGCATGGACCGGCTCATCGAGAGCAAGGATCGGATCGGGAAGGCCGGAACGATCGATCTCCTGAACTTCCTGCCGGGTGTGCTGATCGGCTACTTCTATTTCGGCGGGATCGTAGAGGCGATTTTGCTCGGCGGGGTCGTATACATCTCCTCGTCGGCGATTATCACGAAATCGCTGATCGATCTGGGCTGGATCGCCAACGACGAGAGTGCCCCGATGCTCGGGACGCTGGTCTACGAGGATCTCGTGATCGCGCTGTATCTCGCGGTCGTCTCGGCCATCCTGCTCGGGGCAGGCGGCATCTCGGGAGCGACGACGGATATCCTGCTCGCGATCGGCGTCCTGTTCGTGCTCGTGTTCGTCGTCTACTTCGGCACCGAGTACTTCCAGGAGTTCCTCGAGATCGACTCCGTGGAGCTGACCGTCCTGCGAACGGTCGCCATCACGGTCTTCGTCGCCGGGGGCGCACTCGCACTGGGAGTCAGCGAAGCAGTCGCGGCCTTCTTCGTCGGGATGGGCTTTTCGAGCACCTCACACGTCCACGAGATCGAGGAGCTGTTGATCCCCATCCGGGACGTCTTCGCCGCCGTCTTCTTCTTCTGGATCGGCCTGCTGACCGATCCCTTCGTGTTCCTCGATACGACCGTCGCCGGGTTGATCCTCGCGGCGGTCGCCCTCTCGGGGCCAACGAAGTTCCTCACCGGCTATCTGGGTGGGCGCGTGTACGATCTCGACGAGCGCCGATCGTTCCGGGTCGCCTGCGGGATGACCACGCGCGGGGAGTTCTCCCTGATTATTGCGGCGATCGCCACGTCCGCGAGCGTGGACCAGTGGGGACAGGCCGTCACCGAAACGATTCCATCGATCGCCGTCGGCTACGTGCTCGTCATGAGCGTCCTCGGAACGCTGGCGATGCAGTACGCCGACCGTCTGTGGCTCATCGCCGAGCCGATCCTCGTCGAGGACGAGGACGTGACACCCGCCGACTGACCCCGTGCCGTTACTCCTCGTCCGCCAGCGGTCGTTCCGATACCGGTTCCGCCAGCAGCGTAGCATCGTCGGCATTTGACAGCTCCCCGTCGACCGTGATGGGCTGGACCGCGTTCGTCGCCTCCAGTTTGCGGAGCACGTCTGGCCGACCGATCGCGAACAGCCGTTCGCCCGCCTCGATTATCCACTCGCGTGCGGGGATCGTCTCGACCTCGCCGCGCGCCGTTTGGACCGCGATGACAGTCACGTCGAGCGCACTGATCGGGCTCCCGACGAGCGGACTCCCGGTACCGATCTCGACGACGCTCATCGTTTCCTCGCCGCGGCGGAGCATCCCCGCGAACTCCCGATCCGGGTGGGAGTCCGCCGAGAGCGTCATCAGGCGGTACTCCGCCGTCGGATCGATCCGCTCGGCGACCGATTCGTCCGTCGCGAGCGTCGCGACCGACCCGACGCTGGCGCGCAACTCTGCAGTCCCGATTCGCGTCTCCTCTCCCTCGAGAACCTGCCAGACCTGCACGGTATCGCCCGGCGTCGCGCTAAAGGGCGGATCCGCACGGACCGCGACCGCCGCGGTCTTCGGGGGGAGCGTGGGGCCGATCCCCGCGACGCGACGGCCGACCGCAAAGTACTCGACCGTGCCGTCCTCGGCGAGATCGACGTCGACGTAACCGATATCGTGGTCCTCCTTGAGCCGCGTTATCAATCCCGATTCCAGTTCCGCAAGCGTCAGTCCGCGCGAGAAATCGAGCGTTCGGCCGGACAGTGCGTCTCGTGTCTCGTCTTCGACCGGATCGTAGCCCTCGATATCCTCGATGTCGTCGGGGAGCGTAACGGTAATGTACCGCCCCGTGGCGCGAACGAGCGGGCTGAAATCCGGCTGGAGCCGTCCCCAGGAGAATCGCTCCGATTCCCCGGCCCAGTTGCCAAGTCGGCGTCCGCCGTAGGATGCCACCCCCGCCGCCACGAATACCGAAACGTTGAGCAGTGCCTCGGAGACGGTAAACGGGTCGCCGGTCTCGCCGACGAACTGGATGAACACGATCCGGGTGTTTAGGTAGATGGCGACGGCTCCAAGTCCGATGATGAGGGTCGCCCCTTCCGGCAGTTCTGCCCGTGCCCGGACCCGATAGACGTAGGCCACGAGCGTCGTCACCGCGGCGGCAAGCAGCGACAGGCCGACGATTCGGATCCCCGCCTCGACGAGCGGGTTCGAGAGAACCGTCGCAAGCAGCGTCATCTGGCCACCTCCTCGAACGCCCGCAGCTGGCTCGGTCGCCCGACGACGATCAACGCGTCGCCCGGCGTCAGTTCGGCGTCGCCGTCAGGAGCGACGATCCGTTCCATCGAACGGCGGATCGCCAGCACGGCGACGCCGTAGGTATCACGGATCCGTTCGGAGCCGATCGTCCCCCCGGCGAGGTTACTCGATGCCCCGATCGTCACCTTCCGGAAGCGGTTGCCGTGGGCTCTGAGCACGCCGATCGCCTCGTATTCGCGCTGTTTGCCGCGCGAGTGGACGATCACCGGCGCGAAATCGGCGCGAATCACACGCCGGGCGTCCTCGGGCGACAGGGCGACCGTGATGCGACCCTCCCCGCCCGTCGTCGTCGGTACAGGTGGCGTCCTCGGCGACATATCGGCGCTTTCGTCCCCGGCCGTCCCCGCAGTCTCGCCTGGCGGTTCCTGTGTCGAGATCGTGTCGTCGCCCTCCGTCCGTGCGCTCACGACCGGACCGGTCACCGGTCCATCGGAAAGCCGGATCGTCACCGAGTCCCCACGGGCGACCCCACTCGGCAGCAGCGTCCTGATCGAGACGGCGCGTTGTCCGGGCGGGACCCGGCGGGAGAGACCGGCAGCACTGGGCGCGGCGGCGATCTCGGCCCGCCCCTGCTCGTCGATCGTGACCGTGGCGGCCGCCAGTTCGTGCTCCGTGAGAAGCCGTTCTTCGAGCCGTGATTCCAGTTCCGCAAGCGAGAGACTCGCAGGGAACTTCCAGGACCCCTCGTGGAGCGTCTCGCGGAGACTGTTCGGGAGTGGTGGATACCCCTCCACATCGAGAATCTCTCCGACCGGGCGAATCCGTATCTGGCCGTACGAGTCGACGCGATCGACGAGATCCGCCGACAGCCGACTCTCTCGAATCGACTTGAGCGTGAGCTTTCGCGGGGTCGACGCCCCGAGCTTGTCGCCCTGGCCGTGTGCCCACAGACAGGCCATCAGGATGACCAGCACGGCAGTGATACCGGTCCAGCTATCCGCCAGTTGCGGATCGACCAGCCCCATGAGACCGCCGGAGACGCCCGCGAGCGCCCCGCCGAGCACGACGACACCGAGACCGGGCACGGTGACATCGGTGAAGTACTTGAACCCAAAGCCGATCGAGAAGGCGATAAACGCCGGGAAGATCCCCGCGAGAAGCCCGAGATAGATGCCGACGAGAACGTCAGCAACCTGTGCCGAAGTCATTGCGCGTTGCGAGTCGCCGACGGAGTATAGAGGTGGCGTTTATACTCAGACTTCGAACATTATCCACGACGGAGAACGGGTAACGACACCGATGTTGCGCGCAGCTATCCACAACAAAGCGATGCGGAATACCCACGAGGGGCGTACACTCCCCACAACGCTTATATTTTCAAGCGGGAAAGTGGATGTCATGAACCGATCGGTCCGGGTGCTACACGTCGACGATGAGCCCCGGTTTACCGGACTGACGACGACCCACCTGCAGCGGATCGACGACCGCTACGTGGTCGAAACAGCGGAGAGTGTAACAGAGGGGCTGGACCGACTGGCGGATGGACGATTCGACTGTGTCGTCTCCGACTACGATATGCCGGGGAAAAACGGCATCGACTTCCTCGAAGCGGTGCGGGAGTCAGATCCGAACCTCCCCTTTATTCTGTTCACCGGCAAGGGAAGCGAGGAGGTCGCCAGTGACGCCATCTCGGCAGGCGTCACGGACTACCTACAGAAGGATACTGCCACCGAGCAGTTCGAGCTGCTCGCCAACCGGATCGAGAACGCCGTCTCACAGCACCGGACCGAACACGAACTCGAGCAGCAACGGATCGTGCTCGAAACAGTGATCGAGAACCTGCCAGCCGGAATCCTCGTGGAGGACGAATCCCGGGAAGTGCTGACGGCAAACACGGAGCTCCTCGAACTGTTCGGCGACGACATGAGCGTCGAGGAGTTCGTCGGCGCGGACTGTGCACAACTGGCACGGGAGCTCAAAGACGTCTTCGTCCGGAGCGAGGAGTTCCTGGCCTCGATTGAGGACCACCTCGACGCACGCGAGCCAGTCATCGGTGAGACCTTCGAGCTCGCCGACGGTCGGATCGTCGAGCGCGATTACATTCCGTACGAGCTGCCAAGCGGGGCGGCGAACCTCTGGATGTACCGGGACGTCACTGACGATCGGGAACAGACCAGACTTCTGGAGGGGCTGTTCGAGCAGTCGTTACACGGTATCAGTATCAAGGAGATCATCACGGACGAGGAGGGCACGCCGGTCGATTACGAGTATCTACATGTAAACGACCAGTTCGAGGAGTTGACCGGTCTTGACGGCGACGCGATCGTCGGGCGTCGTGCGACCGAGGCTATCGACGGGATCGAGGAGACGGGATTCATCGAAACGTTCGGGGAGGTGGCGCTGGGAGGCGAGCCGAAACGGTTCGAATCGTACTCCGAACCGCTGGATCGCCACTACGAGATCTCGGCGTTCGCCCCGAGCCACGGGCGGTTTATTACCATCTTCTCTGATATCACCGAGAGAAAAGCGAGGCAAAAAGAGCTCGAGAAGTTCAAGTTCTTCGTCGAGCACACGCCCGATTTCATGATCATTCTCGAGGAGGATCTCACCGTCCGATACCAGAGCCCGATCTCGCCCGCGGTCGAGTACGATCCACTGGTCGTCACGGCAGAGAACCCGATCCAGTACGTCCATCCCGACGATCAGAAAGCGGCCATCAACGGGTTCCAGCTGGCGCTAACGAGCCCCGACGAGGTCGTGACGAGCGAGTTCCGGGCGAAGGATGCCGAGGGTACGTGGCGGTGGTTCGAGACTCGCTCCCAGAACTTCATCGGCACCGAGCCGATCGACGGCGTGCTGGTGACGATCCGGGAAGTTACCGAGCGCAAGGAGAAAGAACGGAGGCTCCAGCGACAGAACGAGCGCCTCGATCAGTTCGCGAGCGTTGTCTCCCACGACCTGCGAAACCCGCTAAACGTCGCGGACGGACGCCTGGATCTACTCGCCGAGGACTGTGATAGCGAGCACGTAGCGGAGATCGAGTGGGCGCTCGACCGGATGGACCAGTTGATCGACGACGTGCTGACGCTTGCCCGCGACGGAGAAACGGTCGGCGAGACGGAGCCGATGACGCTGGATTCGATCGCCGTCCAGTGCTGGAGTAACGTGGCGACCGGGGAGGCGACGCTGACCTGCGAGACGTCGGGCGAGATCCGCGCTGATCGGAGCCGGCTCTCACAGTTGCTCGAAAACCTGTTCAGAAATTCGGTCGAACACAACGCCAGGCCGGTGACGATCACTGTCGGCGACCTGTCCGACGGGTTCTACATCGAGGACGACGGACGCGGGATCCCGGCAGCGGAACGCGAGGCGGTCTTCGAGGCCGGTCACTCCTCGACCGAGGACGGCACCGGCTTCGGACTGGCAATCGTCGCGGAGATAGCGTCGGCACACGGCTGGGAGGTCGACGTTACCGGAAGCACAGCAGGTGGGGCGCGCTTCGAGATTACCGGCGTCGAGCAGGTCGAGTGAATCACCGGCGTAAGTAGTAGACGACGACGCCGGGAACGGTCAATCCGACGAAGACGGAAAGCAGTGAGAGTTCGTAACCGAACACCAGGTACTCCTCGGAGAGCGTGCCGGTCCACGCACCGACCGAGAACACGACGGTGCCGTAACAGCCAGATGCGAGTCCTTTCGGACCACCAGCGATACCCAGGAGACGTACCCACCTCGACCTCTCGACCCACGGGAGCGCGCTGTAGAGCCCCGACCCCAGTCGGCGAACGACACCGCCGATGGCCGGGAGCGCGATCAGCGAGGGGAGTCCGATTCCGATCCCGAACGCACCCAGCAGTCCATACCCCCCGAGCCGTTTCAGTTTCCCCAGCAGGTACTTGCCAAACGCCAGTGCGACCGCCGCGGCGACGAGCAGGACGCCGAGTTCCAGTACGGACAGGTCTCGGCCGCCGATCCCGATCCGATACGCGAGGCTATCGGTGAACATACCGAGCGTCAGAACGCAGAGACCGGAACCAACGAGGAGCTTCCCGCTCCGGCCGCGGGGCTGTTTCGTCCGGAGCGGCGTCGACCGAAGCGCGCCAGCGATCGTCGACATGGCTGGTGATAGGGAGGTGGAACTGAAAACCCCACTGGCTGATCTGCGTTGCCGAGGGGACCGGAGTAACAGCCGTCGTGAACCAATAGTTCGAATGCTGTAGTGAAACACTACAGATTTCGAAGTTCTGATGGGCACCGAATAGTTCCAGTTCGGCACCGGCAGCGGATTTTATACATCGTCGGCGCGATATCCCGGTATGGCAACCGACACCGCCGACGGAACCCTGCTGGTTCCCGTTTCCAACCCGGAGACGGTCGAGCGGCTGATAGACACCGCCGTCGACATCGCCCGAGGGCGCTCGCTCCGGATCCTCGCCCTGCACGTCGTCGAGGTTCCGGCACAGGTCCCGCTCTCTGAGGGCCATCAGCTCGTCGAGGAGGACGGCGAGGAGCGACGAGTACTGGCCGACGCCAGGGAACGAGTCGAAGCGGCCGACGTGCCCGTCGAGACGACGCTCCGGTACGCCCGCGACGTTGCGACAGGAATCGTCGGCGCGGTGGGAGAACACGACGCCGACGGGCTCTTGCTCGGCTGGCACGGTCGTCCACGTCGGCGGGATATCATTCTGGGGAGCTTCATCGATCGCGTGCTCGCAGAGGCCGACTGTGACGTCTTCGTCAAGCGAATCCGTCGTCCCGCCCGGCACGTCGACTCGATTCTCGTGCCGGTCGCGGACGGCCCCCACTCCGATCTCGCCGTCGACCTCGCCGGAGCGCTCGCGACGGAACACGACGCCAGCGTCCGACTGGTCCACGTCGTCGCATCCGACGCCGACGACGCCGCGGTCGAGAACGCGAACGCCCTGCTGAAAGAGAGCGCCGGGACGCTCCCGGAAGGGCTCGACATCGAGACGGATGTACTCCAGCACGATCACGTCCCAGGTGCGATCAACGACGAAACGACGTATCACGACCTGACGATCCTCGGTGCGACGCGGGACCCGTTCTTGCGTCGCAAACTCGTCGGGTCGGTGGCGGAAGGTGTCGGGCGCTCCGCAGCGAGTGCCGTGATGCTGGTGCGGAGCGAGCCGGAAGAATAGCGCTCAGACGAGTATCGACAGGAGCTCGACGGCAACGTACGCCGCCCCACCAGCGACGAGCGGGATCGAGAGGTTGTCGTCGACGACGAACTCGCCGATTCGCGGTTTGACGCCGTCCGCCACCATCGCGCCGAGCGCCGCGACCGCGGCGACAGCCGGACTCAGGAACGGCCACGCGATGGCGAAGCTGATGACGAACATCGCTACCAGCGAGCGTGGATGTTTGATCGTCCGGAGCTCGTCGGTCCCGAGCAGCCCGCTCACGGGGTCACCGATCGTGAGCATCAGGATGGCTGGGACCCCAATCGCGGGCTCGAAGGCGAGTATGACTGCCGTCATGCTAAAGGCACCCAGCGCGTATCCCGCGACCGTCTCCTGTTCGTACTCCCGGGTGAGCTTCTCGAAGACCCACAGGTCGAGGCCCGTGCGCAGGCGCAGGATCTCGATGACGACGACGGCGGCGCTGGCCGCGAGCATGAGTACGCCCAGTTGCGACCACGTCAGGACGTCGAGCAGGTAGAGGCCGGGGATAATCGAACTGCTCGCGTGGAACAGTCGCCGCTTGATCTCGTCGGCCATCTACGCCAACTCGCCGAACGACAGTTCTCCCGACCGGAGCGCCGTCAGCGTCTCGACGAGGTCGTCCAGCTCGACCCGTACCTGTTCGGTCGAATCGCGCTCCCGGACCGTGACAGTACCGTCTTCGAGCGCCTCGTAGTCGACGGTGACACAGAAGGGCGTGCCGACCTCGTCCTGACGGCGGTAGCGTCGCCCGATCGCGCCAGAGTCGTCGTAGGCGACCGAGAGGCCCGCCTCGCGCAGGTCGGTTGCGACCTCCTCGGCGAGCTCGCCCAGCCCTTCCTTGTCCATCAGGGGGAAGACGCCGACGAAGGTCGGGGCGACTTCCGGGGAGAGTTCGAGATACGTCCGTTCCTCGCCGTCGACCTCGTCCTCCCGGTAGCTGTGTGCGAGGATCGTGTAGAGCACACGATCGATACCGAACGAGGGCTCGACGACGTGGGGCGTGATGTGTTCGCCCGCCTCGGTAACCTCCTCGACGGCGAAACCGGTCTTCTCGACCGGGATAGTGTACGTCTCGCCGTCGATCTCGACGGACACCTCGTCGCCCTCGAAGGCCGACCTGTCCCGCTCGGCGAGCGCTTCGAGCGCGTCGGCGATCTCGCCTGCTGCGCCACCGAACTCCGGTCCGAGATAGCTCATGTCCGGGTCGACCGTCGCGCGCTCGACCGTCTTCGGTTCGTCGTACTGTTTGAAGATCGTAAAGTCCTCGTCGGAGTACTCGCCGTGTTTGCTCAGATCGTAGTCGCTGCGGTAGGCAAAGCCGGTCAGCTCGACCCAGTCGCCGTCCAGTTCGGATTCGGCGTCCCAGCAGTCCACCGAGTAGTGAGCGAGTTCGCCGGGGAGATGCTGGCGGAAGCGGAACCGATCCATATCGATGCCGACGCGGTCGTACCACCGCTGTGCGATGCCGAGGTAGTAGCCGATCCACGCGCTGGCGATGGTGCCGTCCTCTACTGCCGCGCCGATCGTCGTCGTGATGGGCTCGCCGTCGTCGTCTTGCTGTTGGGGGACGGGATACAGGGTCACCTCGACGTCCTCGACCCGCGCGAGGTCGGGCTCGTCCTCCTCGGGGTCGATAAAGAGTTCGAGTTCGGCCTGGGTGAACTCCCGTGTGCGGATGACGGATTTGCGCGGGCTGATCTCGTTCCGGTAGGCCTTCCCGATCTGGGTGACGCCGAAAGGAAGCTGGTTGCGGGCGTACTCTTTGAGCTGGGGGAACTCGACGAAGATGCCCTGTGCGGTCTCGGGACGCAGGTAACCCGGTGCGGAGTCACCGGGACCGATGTTGGTGCCGAACATGAGGTTGAACTCCTCGACGGACTCGCCCGCGAGCGCCGCACCGCAGGCCGGACAGGCGAGGTCGTGCTCGGCGATGAGCGCCTCGACCTCCGAAATCGGGATCGCCTCGGCGTCTTCGAGCTCGGTGTTGTCCTCGATCAGGTGATCCGCACGATGGGTCGCACCACACTCCGCACACTCGACAAGCATGTCGTCGAACGTGTCGAGGTGACCCGACGCCTCGAAGACGGGCTCGGGCATGATCGTCGGCGCGTCGATCTCCTGGTTGCCCTCCTTGACCGCAAAGCGGTCCCGCCAGGCGTCCTCGACGTTTCCCTTGAGCGCCGCGCCCTGCGGGCCGAAAGTATAAAAGCCCGAAACGCCGCCGTACGCGCCCGAGGCCTGCAGGAAGTAGCCCCGACGCTTGGCGAGCTCGACGAGTTTCTGACTACTCATACAGCGCCTCCAGCAGGTCCATATCACGGACGACGCCGATGAGCTCGTCACCGGAGACCAGCGGGATCTGCTCGATGTCGTGGGTGATCATCTGCTGGGCCGTCTCCTTTGCGGTCTTGCGCTTCGAGACCGTCACGAGGTCCGATGTCATCAGGTCGCCGACGGTCTCGTCGGGAAGTTCGACGTTCCGGACCGTCATCGATCGACTGCCGACGCCCTTGATCCCCTCCCACATCCAGTCGTTGTCCTGATCGGCGAAGCTGTTGCCCGTTCGCTCCTCCTCCTCGACGACGCGGGCAACGTCGAGGATGTCAACCTCGGTCAGCATCCCCGCCGGGTCGCCGTCCCCATCGAGCACGACGGCGTATGGAACGTTCGCGTAGAACAGTTCTCGCATCCCGACGAGCAGCGGCGCAGCCTCGTAGGTCGTGTTGATGTCGGTCGTCGCAAGCTCCTCGACGCTCGTCTCGGCGTCGACGTCGCCGGTCGCAATCGCCCGGATCACGTCGGTGATCGTGATGATGCCTTCGAGCTCGCCGTCGACAACGGGGATCCGCCGGGCGTTCTCGGTCGCCATCAGTTCAGCGAGTTCCTCGACGCTGGCGTCGCGTTCGACCGTCGGTACTTCGTCCATTAACAGCGCGAGCTGGTCCTCGTCAGGCTGTTCGATCAGGCTCTCGCGGGAGACGAGCCCACGGTACTGCTCGCCCCCATCGGTCTCCTTGACAACCGGAACCGAGGAGAACTCCCGGTCCTGCAGGTATTCGAGGGCATCGTCCCGGCTACCGGGAAGCGATACCGTGACGAGTTCCGAACGGGGCGTCATCGCGTCGGATACATTCATACACCGGCGTACGTGCAAAACCGCAATAAACTCCGTGCTTCGCGTGCGCATCGAGACGCGAAGAACAAACGCGCCGTAGCTGGTCGAAAAGTGGACAAGCGTTCATATCGAATCCGACGGACTTATGTATGTATGAAAGATAGTTATAGATATGTCCACGTCAGGCTACAGCGAGTCGTTGGCGGACACGTGCGAGGTCGTTGGAACGATCGACGGCGACGGCCACGAGGACGAGTACGTAATCGCGGATATCACTCGGGATGGGGCGTGGATTTCGATAGATCTCGCCGATGCAGTGAAGCTTGACGCGATGCGATAAGACCGGACGCACTCCGGATGGTCGATTTTTTGAACGATGGGGCCAAAGTCCCGAGCAATGCCGCCAGAGTCTACGGAGAACCCGTACGTCGAGGAGCCGCCGACGGAGTTCGAGCCGGTGGAATCGCTCGACGAGACCGAGGCCCGTGAACAGGCGGATCTCCTCCGGGAAGCGATCCGATATCACGACCGTCGGTACTACCGAAAGGCGGACCCAGTTATTTCCGACAGAGTCTACGACGCCCTGTTTGCCCGCCTCGAAACGCTTGAAGACCGGTTCGATATCGACAGTGCTGACAGCCCGACCCAGCGGGTGGGCGGCGAGCCGGTCGACGAATTCGAAACCGTCGATCACGTCGCGCCGATGCTCTCGATCGATAGCACCGAGGACGCCGACGAAGTGCGTAACTTTGCCGACCGGATCGAGCGCGAGTTCGACGGCGTGAGCTACGTCTGTGAGCCGAAGTTTGACGGTATCTCGATCGAGGTCGTCTACGAGGACGGCCAGCTCGTGCGTGGAGTCACCCGCGGTGACGGTCGCGAGGGTGACGACGTGACCGCAAACGTCCGGACGATCCGGTCGATCCCGCTCCAGCTCTCGGGAGACTATCCGGAGTTTCTGGCCGTGCGGGGCGAGATCTACATGCCACGGGACGCGTTTCAGGCGTACAACCGCGAGCTGGTCGAACGCGGCGAAGACCCCTTTGCGAACCCGCGGAACGCGACAGCTGGGACGATCCGTCAGCACGACCCAACCGTGGTCGCCGAGCGCCCGCTGGACTGTTTCTTTTTCGAGGTGCTCGACGCGAGCCGTGAGTGGGAGAGCCGCTACGCCGAGGACGAGACGCTGCCGGAGTTCGGCCTGCGCGTCAACGAACACACCACCCGCGTCGACGACATCGAGGCCGCAATTTCGTACCGCGACGACATCCTCGACCAGCGGGACGACCTGAACTACGAGATCGACGGTGTGGTGATCAAAGTCGACGGCCGGGCCGAGCGCGAGGCTCTCGGGTCGACCGCCCGACACTATCGGTGGGCGATCGCCTACAAGTTCCCCGCACGCACCGAGGAGACGACGGTCCGCGATATCGCGGTGCAAGTGGGGCGAACCGGCCGCCTGACGCCAGTCGCACTGCTCGATCCCGTCGACGTCGGTGGGGTTACTGTCGCGCGCGCCAGCCTGCACAACCCCGATGAGATCGCGCGTCTCGGCGTCGACATTGGCGACGGAGTTCGCATCGAGCGGGCGGGCGACGTGATCCCACAGGTCGCCGAGGTCCTCGACGACGGCGACGGCCACTTCGAGTTTCCCGACAGCTGTCCCGTCTGTGAGAGCGCGATCGAGCGGGACGGCCCGATGGCCCACTGTACTGGAGGGATCGCCTGTGACGCCCAGCTACGGGAGTCGCTGGTCTACTACGGGAGCGACCCCGGACTCGATATCGACGGACTGGGTGAACGGACGATCCGCCAGCTGCTCGATACGGGGCTGATCGAGCGGCTGCCGGATCTCTACCGGCTCGACGCCGACGAACTGGCCGGGCTGGAGGGCTGGGGCGAGCGGAGTGCGCGGAACCTGATCGAGGCGATCGAGGCGACCGAAGAACCCCCGCTCGCTGACTTCCTCTCGGCACTCGGTGTCCCACACGTCGGCCCGGCGACCGCCCGCGAGCTGGCCCGCGAGTTCGGCGACCTCGACAGCCTGATGGGAGCGAGCGTCGACGAGTTAGAATCGGTCGACGAGGTGGGCGACGTCGTCGCCGGAGAGATCCACGACTTCTTCGCCTCGGAGGCAAACAGGGCAGTAATCGAGGAGCTGCGAAATGAGGGCGTCGAGCCACAGTCCGCCGAGATGTCCGGCGGCGACGAGCTAGCCGGACTGACGATCGTCTTCACCGGGAGTCTGGACGAGTATACGCGAAGCGAGGCACAGGAACTCGTCGAGGCGCACGGTGGCTCGGCGACGGGAAGCGTCTCCGGTAACACCGACTATCTCGTGACTGGCGAGAACCCCGGCGCGACGAAGGTCGAAGACGCCGAAGCGGAGGATGTCGAACGGCTCGATGAGGACGAGTTCGAGGCGCTACTGGCTGATCGTGGGATCGACCCGACCTAGAGGTCCTGTCGGTTGAACAGGGCGCGACCCACTGCGAGCGGTACGACGATCCAGATGGCAAGGACGATCAGTCCGGTCCATCCGTTGATATACCACGCATTCATATATCGGGGCTGTGCCATATCGGTGTAGACGAAGCCGTGCAGTATCATCTGATAGGCGTAATGGGGGTTGATCATCGCGAGGGGGTACATCCACCAGTCGAGCTCGAAGGCAACGGTCCAGCTCCCCGTCTGCAGTCGGTTGACAGTGCTCTGAGCGACGGTCAGGGCGGGAAGGTAGAGGAACCGAAAGAGCACGTACAGGACGAAGACGCCGACGGCGGAGAGTACCGACGAGGAGACCGCACCGGAAAAGCCGATGGCAAGGCTCAGATACGCCAGACCGATGAGCAAGACGGCGAGGACGAATACCAGATAGTCGAGGATCGAGTAGGCGTCGAACAGCGCCATGACGAGCACGAGCCCTGCGGCGAACGCGAGCAGAATCGGGGTCGCGAGAACGACCGATCGCCCGAGGAACTTTCCGAGGACGACATCATCGCGTGTGTGTGGAAGCGAGAGGGTGAGTGAGAGACTCCCCGACTGGCGCTCCCCGACGATCGACTTGTAGCCGAGCAAAGCGCCGATGAGCGGGACGAACATCACTGCCGCACCGAAAAACGAGATCAGCCCCTCGACAGCCAGCTCCTCGCCGGGGGCTGCACCGAACAGCGGGACCGAAGCGTACAGAGCGGTAATAAACAGTGCGAGGATCACGAACAGCCCCGAGAGAACGATGATACTGCGGGATCTGATCGAGTCGCTGATCTCCTTGCGGGCAATCACTTGCCAGCTCATCGGTCCGCCCCCGTAGTGACGCGCTCGAACAGCTCTTCGAGAGAGGCCTCCTCGATCGAGAAATCGGTGACCTCGACGCCGCTCTCCTCGATCGCCGCGATCACGTCCGCTTTCGCGCCGTCCTCACAGTCGACGAGCAGCGAGTTCCCGTCGGTTCTGACGCCAGAGACGCCGGGGAGTGATCGCACAGCTTCGAGGGCGCGCTTGTCCGGTTGCGCGACGGTAACCCGGAGCTCGTCAACGGAGCCTGTCGATTCCCGGAGGGCGTCAATGCTGTCCTCCGCAACGAGTTCGCCGTTCGTAAGAATGCCGACCCGGTCACAGACGGCGTCGACCTGCGCGAGGATGTGGCTCGAAAAGAAGACGGTTGCACCACGATCCCGTTCAGCCTCGATCAGCTCGCGCATCCGACGCGCTCCGTTCGGGTCGAGCCCGGTCGTCGGTTCGTCGAGAATCAGCAGGTCGGGGTCCCCTGCGAGCGCCATCGCAAGAACCAGACGCTGTTTCATCCCTTTCGAGTAGTTGCTGGCCCGTCTATCCGCGGAATCGGAGAGGCCGACACGGTCGAGCAACGATTGGGGGTCCGCGTCGATCGCTTTCGATTCGCAGGCGAACTCGAGGTGCTGGCGACCGGTGAGCCGGTCGTACACGCTAAATCCCTCGGGAAGGACGCCGATGCGCTCGCGCACAGCGAGGGGGTTTTCCTGACAGTCGATACCGAACACTTCGGCGGTACCGTCGGTCGGGCGGACGAAATCGAGGAGGACGTTGATCGTCGTGGACTTCCCGGAGCCGTTCGGGCCCAGAAAGCCGTAGATCTCGCCGTCCTCGACCTGGAGGGAGAGATCACGAACGGCGGTCAGCGAGCCGTACCGTTTCGTGACCCCGTCGAGCTGGATGGCGGCCATACCCGGGATTGACGGCCCTCGCATATATTTTCTTTGTGCAACCACGTGGAAAAGTATCCGAACACGCCGACGACTCCCGCCTAGAGAACGTCGTCAGGGGCGTGCTCGCTCGCCATCCGGTCGGCCTCGGAGGCGTAGCGCTCCCGGAGCGCGTCGTCGTCGACCGGCTGGAGGTCGTTCTCGGGGACCGATCGGGCTGCTGTCACGTCGAGTCGAAACAGCATGTTCGCGGAGAGATCACGCTGGTGATATCGGCTCCCATCGGGTGTCGCGTAGACGAACGAGACGAGGTTTTCGTCGCTATAAGAGCGTTCGACGAGCCAGCACTGCACCGAATTCTCGGTCATGGACGGGCGTAACGTGCGTACTGGTATGTATCTGACGTGCTGTGACAGTCAGTCCAGACCGTACTGCTCGCGGACGATCCCATCGAGTCCGCGCTCTTCGAGCCGATCGAGCGGGGCGAGCATGTCCAGCTGGACGACGCCAGGAAGCCGGCCGATCTGGACGCCGCCAGTGAACGTACACCGCGAGCGGACTTCCCCTTCGCTCATGTCCAGTAGCGTTCCTGCACGGTCGAACGCGTTCTCGGTCGCGTCGTTTATTGTCGCGCCGCTGCCGATCACCTGGATCGGGCCCATCCCCTCGGTGAGGTCGGTCTCGTATTCGTCGGCGAGTTCGCGACCCGCAGCCAGCTCCTCGTCGGTATAGGGCCGACTGATAAAGGGGAGATCCTCCTCGTTGGGCAGGAGGATCGGGCCGTCGATCCCGGCGTCCTTGATCACCTCGACATCGATCTCGGTGCGGCCGCTCACGTCGGTCGTGTGCAGGGAGAGTTCACCATCGCCCTGGTTCGCGTGGAGGTCACCGACGTAGACGCCGCCGCCGTCGATTTTTACCGGACAGATCAGCGTCGCGCCCGCCCGCACCTCGGGAACGTCCATGTGCCCGTCCGTCCGTGCGTCGAGGTCGCTCTCGTCGTCGAGCCCCCAGTCGTGCTCCGCGCCGATGAGGAACTGGCCGAAGTCCCCGGCGTTGTGCGAGTCCGGGAGTTCGATCGGCGGCGTCGTGCCGACGTTGCCGATGAACGGCCGGAGTCGACCGAGTGTCCCCGGGATCTCCGAGGGTTCGTAAAGCAGGATGGGATGCTGGCGGGAGTTCTCGGGGATGTCCATCGCTTCCTCGGCCCGTTCGGCGAGGTCGTGTGCGCCCGCTTCGTCGACGGTGATCCCGACGGTCCGGTCCTCGTCGAACGCGACGGTGTAGCCGAACTCGAAGCCAAAGGCGGAGGCGTTCGCGCCACACTCCGCACACCGAATAGCGTCCTCACCGGTCCCCTCGACGACGCTGTCCGGCCACTCTGTGCCACACTCGGGACAGCGGTGGTCAACGAACGGATCGCTGCCGAACGCCTCCTCACGTTCCCGCATTGATCCCGTGCTCGTCGCGACGCTAGTGACTTCGATATCGCGAATGTGGAGCGCGATGGCGTCGCCGACTTCGGCGTTCTCGACCCGGATCGGCCGGGTGACCTCGTGGCCCCCGCGGAAGCCGGGCGTGATCATCGGCCCCCAGCACGCCGGCGGGGTGTAGGTCGAGATCGTACCGCCGTCGGCGACCGTTCCGGCCCACTCCTGATCGGGCCCCACGAGCCCGAGTGTGTACTGGTCAACATGGAGTTCGTCGTGGATCTCCTGAGATGCCATTGTGTCCGAGAATACGCACGCAGAGACTTTAATGAATAACCATTAATTACAGGTCGGGTCGCGTGAACCAACACCTACTCGGACGGCGAAACAACGCTCTGTTTGTCATCGCCACCCCGAATTTCGACGTCATGACGCGTGTGCCGGGCGTGCAACTCGGCCCAGCGGCGCACGCCGTGTTCGGCCAGTTGCTCCTCGCTTGCTGGACACTGTCGACAGTTCGCCCGCCACGTCGCGACGTCGTCCGGGAAGTGACCCGTATGACGCATGTGATCGAGGGCGAACTGCTCGACAGCCTGGTTGCCAAGCCCCATCTCGTCGAGTTCGTACGCGAGATCCCACTCTCGGTCACAGCGCGAGCAGGCGATCGTCGGCGTGTCATCGATCTCGTGGGGCGCGTCGTCGGTCATTGGTCGTTGTTCTCGACCAACGCTTTTGAATCCCGCTGTCGAATACGATGGGTCTCGAAACGATTACGTCGGGGACGAAACAACTCGAACTCGTGTCCGATTCAACATCGGCTGGGGAGATTGACGCCGAGGGGGACAGCCCTGTTGTTCTGCTCACCGGCGCTGGCTCGGGGATCGGCGCGGCGACAGCGCTCGCGTTCGCCGAGGAGGGCTGGGCGGTGTACGCGACGGACGTCGAGACGCCGTTGTCCGAGGAGATCCGGGCACGCTGTCGGACGCGCGAGCTGGACGTCACCGACGACGAACAGTGTCGGGCAGTCGTTGCGGACGTGCTTGCGGAGACAGGCCGGCTCGACGTGCTGGTCAACAACGCGGGCTACGCCGTACCGGGGGCGGTCGAGGAAGTGCCGGTCGATGAGACAAAAGCAGAGTTCGACGTGCTCGTCCACGGGCCACACCGGCTGATCAGGGAGGTGCTGCCCGCGATGCGCGAGCAGGGATCGGGGACCATCGTCAACGTCTCCAGCGTGCTCGGGCTGGCCGCCTATCAGGGGCTGGGCAGCTACGCGGCAGGAAAGGCCGCAATGGAGGCGCTGTCGGACTCACTTCGGCTTGAACTGCGCGGAACCGGGATCGACGTCGTGCTCGTCGAGCCGCCGTGGGTCGAGACACCCTTTGGTAAGCGGGCCCGGGCAGACCTCTCCCGGCGCGAGCGCCACGAGAGCTATGCGGAGACGTACGCAGCCCTGGAGGACGGCTGGGCACTGGACGGCGGGCCGCTCGCGCTCTCGCCCGAACAGGTAGCCGAGACGATCGTCGCCGCCGCGACCGACCGCTCGCCACGGGCACGATATCCTGTCGGGATCGTGGCGACGTTCATCAGGTGGACGCGCTGGTTTCCACCCGCGCTCCTCGATCCGATCCGGCGTGCGTTCGGGTGGGCGACGACCCGGATCGGGCGACTTGGCGCACGCCTGAGGCAGTGGCGCTAACCCGGTGGGGTCGCAACAACCTGAACGCCAACACGCAGGTTTTTGTTCGTGGGGAACGGCCCTTTGGCTATGAACTATCGGGAGGTCACGACGACGGGCGAGTACCTCGCGAGCCTGGACCACGGCGCGGACTGGCGCGAGGAGATCGAATCCCTCGCAAGCGAGGTCGACGCCGACGCGGCGTGGTTCACGGCGCTTGGAGCCATACAGGACGCGGAGGTGTGGTTCTACGATCAGGAGACAACCGAGTACGAGCCCGTCTCCTTCGACGAACCGCTTGAGGTCGCAGGCTGTGTCGGCAACGTCTCCTTGCTCGACGGTGAGCGGTTCGCCCACACCCACGCCGTCCTCTCGCGGCCGAGCGGCGAGGCGCTCGCCGGACATCTGGATGCCGCGACGGTCTGGGCGGGCGAGGTGTACATGCGGACCTTCGAGGAATCACTGGTTCGAGAACACGACGAACGCACCGATCTGGATCTCTGGTTATAGATGCGGGAGGAAGACGAGGAGTACTTCGGGCGACTGGAAGCCGAACTCGACGTCGCGATGGACATTGCCAGCGAGGCGAAAACCCGTGGCGGCGATCCGAAGCCGGAGGTCGAGATCCCGATCGCGCGGGACATGGCCGACCGCGTCGAGAACATCCTCGGCATCGACGGCGTGGCCGAGCGCGTGCGCGAACTCGAAGGGGAGATGAGCCGCGAGGAGGCCGCACTCGAACTCGTGACCGACTTCGTCGAGGGACGGGTCGGCGACTACGAGTCCCGTGACGGCAAGATCGAGGGGGCGGTCCGGACCGCGGTCGCCCTGCTGACCGAGGGCGTCGTCGCGGCACCGATCGAGGGGATCGACCGCGTCGAGATCAACGAGAACGACGACGGCACCGAGTTCGTCGCCGTCTACTACGCCGGACCGATCCGTTCCGCGGGCGGAACCGCACAGGCGCTCTCCGTGCTGGTCGCCGACTACGCCCGGTCCCTGCTCGATGTCGACGAGTTCAAACCGCGCGACGACGAGGTCGAGCGCTACGCCGAGGAGGTCGGCCTCTACGACAAGGAGACCGGCCTGCAGTACTCGCCGAAGGACAAGGAGACGAAGTTCATCACCCGGAACTGCCCGATCATGCTCGACGGCGAGGCGACGGGCGACGAGGAGGTCTCGGGATTCCGGGATCTCGAGCGGATCGATACCAACAGCCCCCGCGGAGGGATGTGTCTCGTTCTGGCGGAGGGGATCGCACTGAAAGCGCCGAAGATCAAGCGGTACACACGCAACCTCGACGAGGTCGACTGGCCCTGGCTCGACGATCTGATGGACGGCACGATCGGGGATGGCGAGGCGGAAGCCGACGGAGACGGCGACGACGGCGACAGCGAGGATGCCGACGACGAGGAGGCGGACGCTGACGACGCCACCGACGAACCGGTCAAGCCCGAGGGACCGCCGCGGGCCGAACCGAACAAGAAGTTTTTGCGCGATCTGATCGCCGGGCGTCCCGTCTTCTCGCATCCCAGCGAGGCTGGCGGGTTCCGGCTCCACTACGGTCGTGCCCGGAACCACGGTAACGCGACCGCTGGTGTCCATCCCGCAACGATGCATCTGGTCGACGATTTCCTCGCGACCGGCACCCAGATCAAGACCGAGCTGCCGGGGAAAGCGGCAGGCGTCGTCCCGGTCGACACCATCGAGGGGCCGACGGTCCGGCTGGCCAACGGCGAGGTCCGCCAGATCGACGATCCGGCGGAGGCCATCGAGATCAGAAACGGCGTCGAGAAAGTCCTCGACATCGGCGAGTATCTGGTCAACTACGGCGAGTTCGTCGAGAACAACCACCCGCTGGTGCCCGCGGGCTACACCGTCGAGTGGTGGGTCAAGGAGTTCGAGGCGGCCGGCGCGGACGTCCAGGCGATGCAGGACGATCCGAGCGTCGACCTCGCGGACCCCGACCCGGAGGAGGCGCTCGACTGGGCCACGGAGTACGACGCGCCACTCCACCCGAACTACACCTGTCTCTGGCACGACATCGACGTCGACGAGTTCGAGGCGCTTGTCTCGGCGGTCGAGGATGGGACGGTCGACGTGGACGTTCCCACGATCGAACACAAGAGCGTCGAGCCGTCGATCCTCGACGTGCTCGTCCTGCCGCGCTCGGAGACCGTTCGGGAGGCCGTCGAGGCGCTCCTGCTCGAACACACCCAGACCGACACGACGCTGCGGATCCCCGTCTGGCGTCCGTTCGTGCGCTCGCTTGGCTTCGAAGTCGATGGCGAGGACCTCACGCGGACGTGGGACGAGCTGTCCGCCGACGCTCGGTCGTGGCCCAACGCCGTCGAGGCGGTCAACGAGGTCGCCCCCTTCTCGATCCGGGAGCGCTCGCCGACCCGCGTCGGCAACCGGATGGGCCGTCCCGAAAAGTCCGAGTCCCGCGACCTGAGCCCCGCCGTCCACACGCTCTTTCCGATCGGCGAGGCAGGTGGCTCACAGCGTGACGTCTCCGCCGCGGTCAAACACGCCGACTCGATGACCGACACCCCGGGCGAGGTCGAAGTACAGGTGGGCCGCCGAGAGTGTGGCGAGTGTGGCGAACACACGTTCAAAACCCGCTGTCCGGACTGTGACGGCCACACGGAGCCACACTACGAGTGTCCGGACTGCGAGACGCGACTGTCCCCCGACGAGTCCGGCAGGGTATTCTGTGATCACTGCGAGGTCGAGGGAACCAGCGTCGAGACGCGGATCGTCGACGTCCACGCGGAGTACCGCAACGCGCTCGAATCGGTCGGCGAGCGCGAGAACGCCTTCGAGATGCTCAAAGGTGTCAAGGGGCTGTCCTCCAAGAATAAGACGCCCGAGCCGATGGAGAAGGGAATCTTCCGCGCGAAACACGGCGTCTCCTCGTTCAAGGACGGCACGGTTCGGTACGACATGACCGACCTGCCGATCACCGCAGTCAGGGCCAGCGAACTGGACGTCACGGTCGATCAGCTCCAGTCGCTTGGCTACCACGAGGACATCCACGGCGAGCCGCTCGAACACGCCGACCAGCTGGTCGAGCTGAAAGTCCAGGACGTCGTCCTCTCCGATGGCGCGGCCGAGCACATGCTCAAGACCGCGGACTTCGTCGACGACCTGCTGGAGCAGTACTACGGGCTCGATCCCTACTACGAGGTCGAGGACCGCGAGGAACTGGTCGGCGAGCTCGTCTTCGGGATGGCCCCCCACACCAGCGCGGCGACAGTCGGGCGCGTGATCGGCTTTACGAGCGCAGCCGTGGGCTACGCGCATCCGTTCTTCCACGCGGCAAAGCGGCGAAACTGTGACGGAGATGAGGATTGTGTAATGCTCCTCCTTGATGGACTTTTGAACTTTAGTATGGAATATTTACCAGATCAGCGAGGTGGGCGGATGGACGCCCCGCTGGTCATGTCCTCCCGGATCGATCCCGCCGAGATCGACGACGAGGCCCACAACATCGATGTCGTCGACGAGTACCCGCTGGAGTTCTACGAGGCGACCCGGGAGCTGGCCGACCCCGAAGACGTCGACATCGAGATCGCCGAGGCGACGCTGGGGACCGACCGGGAGTACACCGACTTCGGGCACACCCACGATACCACGGACATCGCCCTCGGGCCGGATCTGTCGGCGTACAAGACGCTCGGCTCGATGATGGACAAGATGGATGCCCAGCTGGAGCTCTCCCGAAAGCTCCGGGCGGTCGACGAGACAGACGTCGCCGAGCGGGTGATCGAGTATCACTTCCTGCCGGACCTGATCGGGAACCTGCGGGCATTCTCCCGTCAGGAGACGCGCTGTCTGGACTGCGGCGAGAAGTATCGCCGGATGCCACTGACTCGCGAGTGTCGAGAGTGTGGCGGTAGAGTGAACCTCACCGTCCACGAGGGATCGGTCAACAAGTACATGCAGACTGCCATCACTGTCGCCGACGAGTTCGGCGCACGCGATTACACGAAACAGCGCCTCGAAGTGCTGGAAATGAAACTGAAGAGTATCTTCGAGGACGATACCAACAAACAGAGCGGGATCGCGGACTTCATGTAATGGACGGTGGTGCTCCCTCGCGGGAAGCCAACGTATTATACCCACCGCGTCCAACCAACTGAGTATGTCGGTACTCGGGCGCTTTGTCGACTGGTTCGGCGACCAGACCATAGGCGTACAGGTGGGGGCGACGACCCTGCTCTTTGCCGTCCTGTTCGTGATGGGACTGTACACGCTCGGGCTCCTCCCGGCAGTGATCGTCGTGGCGGTGCTGATCGAACACTGGTACAGGAGCGACACGTCCTTCCAGGACTGGACCGAATAAACACCTTTCACGGTCGGTTCCTAACCACCGTCGATGGGAGACCGAATCGCCGTGTGGCACCGCGACGATCTGCGCCTGCGAGATAGCCCTGCGCTCGTTCGGGCGGCCGCGGATGGACAGCCAGTGCCGGTGTTCGTCTTCGACCCGACCTTCTACGACGGGATTGCCTGTGACAGCAGGATCCGCTTTCTCCACGAGTCGATCGACGCCCTCGGCGAGGGCTACCGCGAGCACGGCGGGCAACTCGCCACCGTCCACGGTGATCCGGCCACCGTACTGCCGGCGCTGGACGTCGACAGGGTTTACGTCAACAGGAGCGTTACCGGGCGGTACGGCCACGAACGCGACAGGCGGCTGTTCGAGCGTGAGGAAGTGACGCCGATCGCCGACGACGGGATCGACTGGTCCAAGCGTCCCCGCAGCGCCTACGACTGGCAGGCACAGGCGGAGGCCTACTTCGAGCGGGAGCCGCTGGCGATTCCCGAGACGGACTTTGGGACGGTCGACGCCGCAGTGACGACCGACGAGATCGAGCGGCGGTACGGCGTCGAGCCGAGTAAACGAGGTGTCCCGACCGGCGGCTGGCGCGCCGCTCACGAGCGACTGGAGGCGTTCACCGAGCGCCTCGACGAGTACATCGGCGGGATCTCGCCGCCTGCCGCCGCCGAGGAGCGAACGAGCCATCTCTCGCCGTATCTCGCGCTTGGCTGTCTCTCGCCGCGGGAAGCCTACAGCTACGTCACCGAGCATGGTCGTGAGGGCCGGGGACGCGAGCTGTTCGTCGAACGACTCTTCTGGAACCGCCACTTCTCACAGAAACTGGCTGACTGGCCCGCTGCGACCGATCGGGCGATCAACCCGGTGTTCCGGGGCCTGTTCCGGAGCCGACACGATCCCGACCTCGTCGATGCGTGGAAGGAGGGCAGGACCGGATTTCCACTCGTCGACGCGAGCATGCGTGCCCTCGAAGCGACCGGCTGGCTCAACTTCCGGATGCGGGCGATGTGTGCGACGTTTTATACGTACATCCTGCAGTGCTGGTGGAAGATCGGTGCGGACTGGTTCTACCGGCACCTGATCGACGCGGACGCAGCGATCAACTACCAGCAGTGGCAGATGCAGTCTGGGCTGGTCGGCGTCCACCCGCTGCGGATCTACAACCCGCGAAAGCAGGTCCGGGAGAACGATCCCGACGGGGAGTTCATCAGAAAATACGTACCAGAACTGGCCGACCTCCCAGCCGAACATCTCGACCGGCCCGAGAAGACGCCCCTGTCGGTCCAGCGTGAGTGTGACGTCCGGATCGGCGAGGACTACCCTCATCCAGTCGTCGAGTTCGAGCGCCGCCGCGAGGAGACCAGAGCGA
Source organism: Natranaeroarchaeum sulfidigenes (assembly GCF_017094485.1). NCBI lineage: Archaea > Methanobacteriati > Methanobacteriota > Halobacteria > Halobacteriales > Natronoarchaeaceae > Natranaeroarchaeum > Natranaeroarchaeum sulfidigenes. The sequence goes on along the minus strand of NZ_CP064786.1, from coordinate 95,918 downwards.
TCCTCGCGGAGCTGGTCGACCGAGCGGAGGAAGCGCTGGAGGATCCGGAGATCAGACGCCGGGCAAGCCTCTCGGGGCGTCGATCGCGGGCCGCCGGTGACGTCGACGAGGGGGACCGTCCGAGCGCGGAATCCCAGTCCGAGCTCTCGGAGTTTTGAGTCGTTATAGGACGTTTTTTTACCACGCTCGTCTCTCGTTGGCACGTGAACACTGCCGACGAGCGAGCGAAGTCACTGCTTGGCTACTCGCGATGGTGGCAGATCGCCGCCGCCGCGGTCATGATGGCCCTGGTAAGCCCGTATCAGTACGTGTGGTCGTCGCTAGAGGGGCCGCTCGCGGCCGAGCTGGACGCCTCGCTCTCGGCGCTGGGCTTCGTTTTTACACTGTACGTTGTCGTGATGTCGATGATCCAGTTTCCCGCCGGATGGTGGCGGGATCGGTACGGTCCACAGGCGGTGACGCTCGCCGCAGGATTTTTCGCTGGTGGCGGATACATCGCGCTCGCGTTCGCGAACGAGCTCTGGCAGGTGTACGCCGCCTACGGGATCGGCGCGGTCGGCGTTGGGATGGTCTACACCGTCGCCGTCAACACCGCTGTCAAGTGGTTCCCGGACCGGCGTGGGCTGACAACCGGGATCGGGACGATGGCCTTCGCGGCTGGCAGCGCCGCGTTCGTCCCGTTCGTTCGCTACATGGTCGACGTGGATGCGCTTGCAACCGGCCTCTGGAGCATGGGCGTGCTCATTGTGGTCGGAATCGTCGTGGGAACCGTCGTCCTCAGAGACCCTCCCATCGGTTGGCACGAGTCAACGGACGAGCGGGCTGCCGATGGGGGGAACGGGCCAACGACTGACAACGGGGGGCAGTACTCCTGGCGAGAGATGGTCCGCACCTGGCAGTTCTGGGTGATGTACTTCATGTTCGTTGCGGTGAGCGCAGCCGGATTGATGATCACCGCCCGGAGTATTCTCTATGCGGAACAGGCCGGGCTCACAGCTGGCGTCGCAACCGTCGCCGCCACTGTACTGCCGATCGCCTCGGGGGGAGGTCGCCTGGTCGTCGGTGCGCTCTCCGATCGGTTCGAGCGCGAACGCGTTACGGCACTCTCGTTTCTGGCATGTGGCGTCGGTACGATTGGTATCGTTCTCTTCGCGGGGCTCGACAGCGGCGTCGGGTACGTACTCACGGTCGCCGTCGCCGTGTTCTTCTGGAGCTCACAGTTCTCACTGTTTCCCAGCCTCGTGGGAGATTACTACGGACCCAGACACTCCTCGACGAACTACTCGCTGGTGTACTCGGGGAAGCTCTGGGGTGGCGTCTTCGGTGGCGGCGTGGTGGGGTGGCTGGTCGGCGTCGTCGGGTGGGACGCGGCGTTCCTGCTCGGCGGGGCGCTGGCGCTCACCGCCGGTGTCGCCGGACTCTTCCTGCGTGCACCGGAGTGAAATGTCCGCTCCGGCTGAATCGCCCGTGGCCAACAGGGGCAAGTGACCGGATAGTGATTCAGTATAGCTGTATGTGGTTTATACACCGGTTCCGATGACCCCCATCCACTCGTATCAGTTGCTCGAAAACACCATTTCGTGCTATGCGACGTTTATATCCGATCATGTCGTACGCTACCATATGAGCCAGCAAACGACATCGGATGTCTCGCTGGGCACGTCAGTGTACAACGACGACGGAACGAAGCTCGGCATCGTTCGCGGATTCGACGATAGTGGGTTTTACGTCCGGCTCGATGCGGATGCCGAGGCCGAGTCCGTCGATCGTCTTCGCTCGGGACAGAGCTACGGCGAAAAGAACCTAATGTGGCGGTGCTGGCAATGTGGCGAGATGGGACAGATCGAGGATATGCCAGACGAGTGTCCGGCCTGCGGCGCCGGTGGCGAGGAGCTGTACTACTGGACGGAAGATTAGCTTTTTCGCCGCGTGGTGCTCACGTCGGGTATGGAAATCGTCGTGTTCGGAGCGGGAAGTCTGGGGAGTCTACTGGGAGGGCTTCTCGCCAGCGAACATCGAGTAACACTCGTCGGTCGTGACCCCCACGTCTCCACAATCCGATCCGAGGGGCTCTCTATCACTGGCAGGTTCGACCGAACCGTGGCTCCCGAGGCAACGACGGACGGAGCAGGACTGGCGGCGGATCTCGTCGTCGTCACTGTAAAGAGCTTCGATACCGAGGATGCCGCCCGGACGCTCGCTACCGGGGAGTTCGACGTCGCACTGTCCGTACAGAACGGGATTGGAAACGAGGAAACCCTGAGCAAGCATCTCGACTGTCCCGTGCTGGCCGGGACGGCGACGTACGGCGCTCGGCTCGATAGCCCCGGACACGTCGACTGTACCGGACATGGAGAGCTAACGCTTGGTCCGCGTGACGGTGGTGTTTCGTCCGTCGCAAAGGACGTGGCCGAGGCGTTCACAGCGGCAGACATCGAGGCCAACGCGGTGCCGGATATGTCCCGGAAGCTCTGGGAGAAGCTGGCGGTCAATGCGGGTATCAACCCCGTTACAGCACTCTCACGCGTTCGAAATGGGGTGCTTGGCGAGGGATCAGCCAGCGAGATATCCCGTACTGCCGCAGTTGAGACGGCACACGTCGCCAGAGCAGAGGGGGCCGATCTGTCCAGCCACACCGTCCTATCGAGGATTGATGCGGTAATCGACGCGACCGCGAGAAACCAGTCCTCGATGTATCAGGACGTGCTCGCCGGTCGGCGCACGGAGATCGAAGCGATCAACGGAGCCGTCCTCGAACGCGCGGAAGTCCACGGAATCGACGTGCCGGTGAACCGAACGCTGACGGCACTGATCAGGGCCTGGGAACGGGAAAACACCGACAAAAAGTAACCTAGAAGGGTGCTTGTGGACCTTCGTCGGAGTCGCTGTCACCGCTGGATTCGCCGGGGAACGAGGGGCTCATACCGCCACCGCCGCCGTGTCCACCGGCATCGCCGGTTCCGGCGTGGACTTTCTCGATCTCGGGGATCTCCTTTACCATCCGGCTCTTGATCGCCTGGATCGTCATCGGGGAGATACCACAGCCGCTACATGCGCCGCCGAGCTGGATATGGACCTCGCCAGTCTCGCGGTCGATATCCTGAATCGCCGCGCTGCCGCCGTGCATCTGGATCTGCGGGAAGTTCCGACGCAGGAAATTCGCTACGCGCTCTTCTAGGTCGTCTCCCTCGGTCGTCTCGGTGCTCATGTCGCTCCGTACGTAGCCAGCGTCCTTAGACCTTTGGAGTCGGCCCCAGAGACCTACTCACTCACTCCGAACACGCGTTCGAGCTCCGCCTCGATCTCGTCGAGATAGATCTCGAGAGTCCGCTCCAGTTTGTCCTCGTCGACGACGATGGCCGTTACGCGCTCGGTCGGGTTCTCCGGGAGCTCGATCCGGAACTCGCCGTCATCGTAGAAGGGCTCGCTCTCGTTGAGCACCTGCTGGTCGATAGCATGGATCAGTTCGGAGTCGTACGCGTCGTTCATCGTCTCGAAGGCGTTCTTGTATGCGCGCTGGAGTTCGGGAAAGTAGTGGACGTACTTGTCCTCGAACTTCTCTGGGTCGAACTCTGTCATACTGGGTCAAAGGCGGGTCGGACACAAAAACTGGCCGAAACGCCGCAAGTAGTGATCTTTCGGCATCGGAACCGAGCCCTCGGCGATTCATATATCCGCTCGGCGGCCTAGACCACGAATATGACGGACAGGGAAACGACACGGCGACGCGTCCTGTCGGCGACAGGTGCGGTCCTCGTCGGCGGGATCGCAGGCTGTGTGGGTACGCCGGAACCCGGAGACGACGGGGAGGAGACTGCGACCGCTCCCCAGGTAGAGAACGGCGATGAAAACGCCTACACGGCGGTGTACGAGACGGTAATCGACTCTGTCGTCCTCGTTCAGGTGACCGGCTCGGAGTTCGGTCAGGGAGAGGGCACCGGGTTCGTGTACGATGACGAGCATCTTGTCACCAACGACCACGTCGTGGCCGGAGCCGACGAGATCGACATCCAGTTCGAGGGGGGCCAGTGGCGCTCGGCAGAGATCGTCGGAACGGACCCACACAGCGATCTCGCGGTGCTCGACGTCGAGGACATACCGGAATCGGCAACGCCGCTCTCGCTGTCGGAGACGGATGCGGCCGTCGGTCAGGAGGTCGTCGCGATCGGTAATCCGCTGGGACTCGATGCCTCGGTCTCGCGTGGTATCGTCAGCGGTGTCGAGCGCTCGCTACCGAGCCCGACGGAGTTCAACATCCCCGATGCCATCCAGACTGACGCTGCCGTAAATCCGGGCAACAGCGGTGGACCGCTGGTCAATCTCGACGGCGGTGTCGAGGGCGTGATCTTCGCCGGTGGGGGTGACAACATCGGGTTTGCAATCTCCGCTGCGCTAGCTCGCCGTGTCGTCCCGTCGCTGATCGAAACCGGAGAGTACGATCATTCGTATCTCGGCGTTCAGTTCACACCGGTCACCCCCGAAGTTGCTGATGCGAACGACCTCGAAGCTGCCCGTGGTGTGTTGATAACAGGCGTCGAGTCAGGGGGCCCAGCCGATGGACAGCTAGAGACGAACGCGAGCCCCGAAAGTCCCGAAGGAGACGTCGTAACCGGTATCGACGGCACCGAGATCCCGGACGAAAACGCGTTCTCGTCGCACCTGGCACTGGAAACGAGTCCGGACGAGACGATTTCGATGACGGTAGTTCGGGACGGCGTCGAGCAGTCAGTGTCGGTGACGCTTGGCGCGCGAAGCGACGCCTGATCGTAGTCCGACTGATCCGGTTTGCTGTCTTCGACCGACACGTAAACCAAATATCGATATATGGAACAGGGTCGAGTATCCAAACGTGAGAACGGACGAAACAGCTATACAGACATTCCGGATCGGTCTAGCTATGAGCTTCGAGACATATCTGGTGCCGACAGACGGCAGCGACCCGGCCGAAGCCGCCGCAGAACGGGCGTTCGATCTCGCAGCGCAGTGCAACGCGTCGATCCACGTTCTCTCGGTTGCGGACGATAGTGTGTGGGCCGGGATCGCACAGGGCGATGACACCGCAGAGATCCGCGAACGGCTCCACGAGCGGGCGAGCAATCGTGCCCTGACACTGCGGAAAGACGCACAGGATCGCGGCCTCGATGCCATCGTAGCCGTCCGAACCGGCACCCCGGCCGATGAGATCGTCGAATACGCAAGCACCGAGCCGATCGATGCGATCGTCATGGGAACCGCCGGACGTGGTGGACTCAGGCGTGCGATCGTCGGGAGCGTTGCCGACAAAGTGGTCAGAACCGCGCCAGTTCCGGTAATGACGGTCAATACGACAACTGCTGAAGGTGACGACCCACGCCCTCTGGCTACTCCGACGGGCTAGCCGAAGACGCCGATACGTCGCCGATCCCAAGTCTGAGAAAGGCCGGCAGCGTGACGAGCGCGATCAGTATTTCTAGTCCACCGACAACGAGAAACGCCAGTGGATAGCTGTAGACGTCCGCGATAGCGCCGCCAACCAGAAAGCCCGCGAGGAACCCGACACTGCCGAACAAGTTGAACCCAGCCATCGCCGTACCGCGGTCGATGTCGGTGGCAACATCGGTAACGAGCGCCATCGTCGCCGGTGCGAGCAGTGCGCCGAGAACGCCGATAAGGACCATGCCAGCGCCGGCGAGTTCGACCGTCCCGGCGTGCCCGATGGCAACGATCCCGAGCCCGTACAGCGAGGAGCCGACGACGATCGGTACCGTCCGACCGATCCGGTCCGAGAGCGCGCCGAGCGGATACTGAAGCAGGGCGAAGGGGGCGAAAAACAGCGCAAGCATGATCCCGCTCTCACCGGGCGAGAGATCGAAGGTCGCCTCGAAGTACGCGACGCCGACGAGCGCGAAAAAGCCCGCCGTCATTCGATCGATCATTCCGAACGCGTAGGGAATCGATAGCGTCGGCGTCCGCCGGATCGTAGCCAGCGCCTCGCGCGTGCTTCGTCGCCCCTGGGGTGCACGATCCTCGACGAACGAGACGAGTACGCCGACGAATGCCAGCAGGACGGCGGCCGCGTACAGCGGCGCAAGGGGGGAGAGTTCCGCGAGCTGGCCGCCGATCGGCGCGCCCATGGCGGTTCCAAGACCGATAGCGATCCCTGCGGCACCCATGTTGCGGCCGTGACCTCCATCGAGATCCATCAGCATCGTAATCGCAAGCGAGAATGCACCGATGGTCGCGGCCCCCTGCAGGACACGCAACAAGAGGACTATCTCAAAGGTGGCAAGCGAGAGCCGTGGAAGGATCGCAAGCAGGCCGTAGCCGAGCGCACCCCCAAGCGCGCCGAGAACGATCCACGGAACCCGCCGACCAGTTGTATCGCTGATTACCCCCCAGACGCCGACAAAGACGATGAACGCGGCGAACTCGGCACCGAGAAACCACATGCGTGGCTGCAAGTCGGTCGTCGCACCGAGCGTCGCAACGAGCTCGCCGAGGCCAGGATACAGTAGTACCTGCGCGAGCAAGACGACGTAGATGACCGCCGCGAGCAGGAGCCGTTCGCGTCGCGTCGAAGACACGGGGAGACGTACGGAAGCGATCCGGTTACCTGTTGCGTTTCCCAGTATTTTCGGGATGCGAATCGGGGGCGCTACTTTTCAACCATCGCAGGTGATCTGGTCGTATCGCCGTCAACGTCCGAATCCGCCCCGTCCGTAGCGTCCTCGGCCCCATCTGCTTCGTCATCCGTCCCGCGGCCTGCAGTGTGGCCACCGATGAACTGTTTCGTCCGCTCGTGGGTGGGGTCCTGGAAGAACGACTCGACATCGCCGCGCTCGACGACCTCGCCGAGATACAGGAAGACGACATCGTCGGCGAGCCGCCTGGCCTGGTTCATACTGTGAGTCACCATAATGAACGTGTACTCGTCTTTCAGATCCATGAGCGTCTCCTCGACGCGTTCGGCGGAGATCGGATCGAGCGCCGAGGTCACCTCGTCACAGAGCAGGACCTCGGGTTCCACCGCGAGCGAGCGGGCGAGACAGAGCCGCTGGATCTGGCCCGTCGAGAGCGACGCCGCAGGGGTATCCAGACGGTCGTGAACCTCGTCCCAGAGATTCACTTTCTTCAGGTACGTCTCGACGATCCCGTCGAGCTCCTCGCTCGACTCGTACTCGCCGTGGAGGCGAACGCCGTAGGCCACGTTCTCGTAGATCGAGAGCGGAAGCGGTGTCGGCGTCTGTGGGACGTAACCGATCCGGCGGCGGATCTCCGGGGCCGGATCGTCGGTGTCGTAGATCGACGACTCGCCGAGCACCACGTCGCCCTCGATCTCGACGTTGGGCTGAATCTCGTGGAGCCGGTTGAGCGACTTCAGCAGTGTCGACTTCCCACAGCCCGACGGGCCGATGATCGCGGTTAGCTGGTTCTCCGGGAACGTGATGTCGACGCCCGTGACGGCTTCGACGTCCTCGTTTCCGGTGTACGTTACTGACAGGTTCTCCGTTCGAATCGCTGGTTGTCGTGTCATGCGTGTCTCCCTCCGGGTACGTACTGAGCGAAGCGCCCTGCGAGTAGCCGAGAAACGACGATCAGGCCAAGCACGACAACGATCAGGACGAACGACGCCGCGTATGCGTGGGCCTGTACCTCCTCGTTGAACGACATCGAGTTGTCGAAGATCAGAACCGGTAGCGTCGTCGCCGGCTCGAAGAGCCCACTGGGCATGTTGGTGCTGCGACCGGCGGTAAAGAGGACCGTCGCCGCGTCGCCGATCCCGCGGGCAAACCCCATGATGATGCCCGCGACGATTCCGGGCAGGGCCGCGCGGGCAGTCATCGTTGCGGTCTCGAACCGTGTTGCTCCGAGCCCGTAGGTCGACTCCCGAACGGTGTCAGGGGCCGACCGGAGCGCCTCGTCGATGTACCGGGTCATGATCGGGTACTGGAAGACGGCGATCGCGATGATGCCGAAAAACAGGCTCGTCCGGGCACCGACCGCGATGACGATCGTCAGGACGAACACACCGTAGACGATCGGCGGCGTCGCCCAGAGAACGTTCAGGAACATGTTCACCGCGTCCGAGAACCGCTCGCTGGAGTAATCGCTCTGGAGGTAGGTCGCGGTCGAGATCGCGAGGACCATCGAAGCGACGGTCGCCGGACCGACGATGAACGCGCTGCCGAGGACGGCGTGGAAGAACCCGCCCGTCCCTTCGAGCTCGTAGCGCGATCCGGGCGGGGAGATCACGATCGAGGGATCGGCAAGCAGGACGCGACCGCCGCGGAAGATCGTCACACCGATTACGACCACCATGACGAAGACGACGAGTCCGGCAGCGGCTCTGGCGAGCACGCCGAACGCACGCTGTTTCGCGTAGCGGTCCATCAGTACTGCCACCTCCGTCGAAGTCGCCGCTGGAGCAACATTGCGCCGAAGTTGAACAGCCAGACGACGACGACGAGCATCAGGCCGACGAAGATCAGTGCCGACTGGGTGATCGGGATCGACATCAGCTCGCCGAAGTCGCTGACGATCAGTGACGGCAGGGTCTGGCCCGTTGCGAACAGCGAGTCGGGCATCTGTGTCTGCCCGCCGATTAGCATCGCCGGAACGATCGTCGCGCCGAAAACGCGGCCGAAACCGAGCAGGACTGCGGAGAAGATCCCTGGGCCTGCAGCACGCAAGAGTACTGACCGGATCGTCTCCCATTTGGTCGCGCCGACGCCCAGCGACGTCTCGCGGAGTTCGTCAGGAAGCGCTTCCAGCGACTCGACCGACAGCGAGATCATAAAGGGCGTGACGACGATCGCCATCACGAGACTGACAGTGAGTATGCCCAGGCCAGTCGCACTGGACCCGAAGAGTGGCGCGAGATAGTCACCGACGAGCGGCACCACGACGACCAGCGCAACGAGGCCGAAGATCACGCTCGGGATTGCCGCGAGCACGTCGATAAACGAGGAGACGAGGGTCTTCGTGCGTCCCTCGGCGTACTCGGCGATGTAGATCGCCGTCAGGATCGCGATCGGCGTTCCCATCAGCATCGACAGGACAGCGACGTAGACGGTACCGACGATCGCGGGAAGGAACCCGAAGCTGTTCTGTTCGGGGTTCCAGTCCGTGGAGGTCAGCATCTGCACGACGGAGTACTCCGAGAGCAGCGGCAGGGAGCGATGGACCAGCGTGAAGACGATCAGAACGAACAGCGCGATCGCAAAGTAGCCCGCAACCCGGAGCCAGAGCTCGCTGACACGCTCGATGCGGAGTCGCCGTCCGAGTCGGTGAGTGTCAGTCGATTCGGCCATTCCGGATCACGGTCCCTCGGCGAGGTTCGTCTGTGCTTCGTCGAGTCGATCCTCTTCAAGGGGGACGTAGCCGTTGTCGGAGACGTACTGCTGGCCCTCGGTGAGAACCCACTCGACGAACTCGTGGGCCTCGTCCTCGAACGCACCGTCAGAGGAGAGGAACATCTCCCGCGCTGGCGGCGCTGGGTAGATCCCATCCTCGACGGCGGCGAGGAACTCCTCACGCGTGTCGTAGAAATCCTCCTCCTCGGAGAGGGTGCCGTCGCCGTCGAGATCGATCGGGACGGGCCGGATATCGCCCTCGAGTTCGCCGCTTTCGAGATCGTAAACGTAGTTGATGTTGTTCAGCGAGATGGCCGACTCGTCGTCACCGATGGCCTGCGCGACGCGCTGATCGCCGTCGTGGTTGCCATCGGCCCATTCTTCCATCTCGTTTTCGGTGTGGGCGTGGTCCTCGCCGCCGAGGAAGTCGCCCCACTGCATGTACGCCGCGGAGGCGTCCGAGCGACCGTAAACGGTGATTTCCTCGTCGACGTCGGTGTCGTAAAGCTCGCCCCAGTTGGTGATCTCGCGGGTGAAGATCGCTTCGAGCTGTTCGCGGGAGAGCCCGTGTTCCTGAATCTCGTCGAGGACGGGGTTGTTCTCGTTGACCGTCCCGACGACTGTGTCGATGAGCATGGGTACCGCGAACAGCCCCTGCTCGATCTCCGACTCGTCGGGCTGGCGACCCATCATCGCGATGTCGACCTGCTCGTTGAGAACGTCCGAGACGCCGACCCCGGTGCCGCCACCGCTGATATCGAACGAGACGTCGTGGTCGTCTTCGTAGAGGTCTGCCCAGACTTCGACCATCGGGAGCGGGCCGACACCGCCGGAGATCCGGACCGCGGAGTCGGAGTCGCCGAAACAGCCCGCAAGTCCGAGAGTAGCGCCAGTACCGAGAAGCCCCAGTGCATCACGACGAGAGTAATCTCGTGTCATCGTTGAAAACGCGTACAACCCACACTGATGTATCCCCTCTCACTCCAGCAAATGTGGGCCGTTCATCCTGAAGGCGGAGAAATTTGCGATCCCTGTGAGAAAGACACATTCAGGATCCCGAAACGGAAGCAGATAGCGGTAGATCGGTGCTACCCGGAAATCACGGAGCGAAAACAGTCAGCCGTACAGTCGCTGTTCCTCAACCCGCTGCAGTATCTCCCTTATCGGTCTGAAGACGGGCGATACACTGTCGCTAACGTCCGTTAACACGGTTTGGTAGTATTCGCCGGCTCTGCAGTCGGTCCATTGCGTGAGGAGACCACTAAACTGGAGTAAGCGGCCACAAAACAACGGTTCACGTGAACTCTTGTCGACAGAGATAGAAGCAATGCTTTCTGGTTCCCAGAACGTGAAAAACAGCATGAGTCATGCAAACAAGCGACAATATTTGCGAATATTGCCGTAACTGACAGTTATAGGAGTGTGGGGATATATGCACAGTACACATGACCGACCGGGATCTCTCGAAGTTTCGGACGCGGAGCCTCCATGCGGGGCAGTCGCCGGACCCGGCGACCCGCTCGCGCGCGCCGCCACTCTATCAGACGACCTCCTACGTCTTCGACGACGCCGACCACGCCGCGGAGCTGTACGCGCTCGACCGTGAGGAGGACATCTACTCCCGGATGAGCAACCCGACCGTCTCGATGCTCGAAGAGCGGCTGGCGTCACTCGAAGGCGGGTCGAGGGCGGTCGCGACCGGCAGCGGCATGGCCGCACTCGACGCCGCGACGCTCGTGCTCGCCGAGGTGGGTGACAACGTCGTCTGCTCGACGGATACGTATGGGGGGACCTCGGCGTACCTCTCACACACGGCGAAACGGCGCGGGATCGAGGTTCGGTTCGTCCCGACGCTCGACATCGACGCCTACGAGGAGGCCATCGACGAGGACACGGCCTACGTTCACGTCGAGACGATCGGGAACCCCTCGCTGGTGACCCCGGACTTCGAGGCGGTCGCCGACGTGGCTCACACCCAGAACGTCCCGCTGGTCGTCGACAACACCTTCGGGACGCCCGCGCTCTGTCGTCCGTTCGAGCACGGTGCGGACGTGGTCTGGGAGTCCACCACGAAGTGGATCCACGGCTCCGGAACGACGGTCGGCGGCGTCCTCGTCGAGGACGGCGAGTTCGACTGGGCCGCGGGCGGCTACGAGGAGATCGCCGGCCAGAACGCGGCGTATCACGACACCGACTTCACGCGGGACTTTCCCGAGGCACCCTTTTCCGCAGCAGTCCGATATCGCTCACTGCGCAGCCTCGGCAACCAGCAGAAACCGTTCGACGCCTGGGAGACGCTACAGGGCGTCGAGACGCTCCCGATCCGGATGGAGAAACACTGTGAGAACGCTGCCATCGTCGCGGAGTACCTCGCCGAGCACGACGAGGTCGCGTGGGTCTCCTATCCCGGCCTGGCGAGTCACGAAACCCACGAGAACGCCACGCGGTATCTCGACGGCGGCTACGGCGGCATGGTCGCGTTCGGCCTCGAAGACGGCTACACGGCTGGCAAGCGTTTCTGTGAGGCGACCGAGCTCGCGAGCTTCCTCGCGAACATCGGCGACGCGAAGACGCTCGTGATCCACCCGGCGAGCACGACTCACGGCCAGTTGACGCCCGAAGAACAGGAAGAGGCGGGTGTGACGCCCGACCTCGTGCGTCTGTCGGTCGGCATCGAGGACCCCGCGGACATCCTCGCGGACATCGAGGCAGCGATCGAGGAGGCGACAGCAACATGACTGGGACACTGCCAACGGCGGCGCGGTCAGCCGTTACGGAGGGGTGTCGATGAACGCCGACGCCGGCGTCCTCTCGCTTGGCGAGTTCGAGTTCGAGTGTGGCGAGTCGATTCCCCAGCTGGAAGTCGCCTACGAGGCCTACGGCGAGTTCGATGGCGACAATGCTATTCTCGTCTGTCACGCCCTCACCGGGAGCGCCCACGTCGGGCACCGCCGGCTGGACAGTGAGCCGGCCGACGCCCAGCCCACTGGCGGGCAGGCCCACGCCTGGTGGTCGAACATCGTCGGGCCCGGCAAGGCTATCGATACGAAGGAGTACTACGTCGTCTGCGTGAACATCCCCGGCTCCTGCTATGGGACGACCGGCCCGGCGAGTACGAACCCCGAAACCGGCGAGCCCTACGGGCCGGAGTTCCCGCCGGTCACCGTCGGCGACTGGACCCGCGCGCAGCGGCAGGCGCTCGACGCCCTCGGTGTGGGGCGACTCCACGCGGTCGTCGGGGGCAGCGTCGGCGGCATGAACGTGCTCGACTGGGCGAAGCAGTACCCCGACGACGTGCGGCGGATAATCCCCATCGCGACCGCCGGTCGGGTCGACCCGCAGTGTCTCGCGCTCGACGCCATCGCACGGCGGGCGATCCGCGCTGACCCGAACTGGAACGGCGGCTACTATTATGACGACGAGCCGCCCTCGGACGGCCTCGCGCTCGCTCGCCAGATCGGTCACGTCATGTACCTCTCGAAGGCCTCGATGAGCCAGAAGTTCGGCCGTCGCGCGGCGGGCCGTGATGCGGGCGGCGAGCCGTTCCCGACGGACGCCGCGGCCGCCTTCTTCCCCTACCGGGACGTCGAGTCGTATCTCGACTATCAGGCAGACAAGTTCGTCGACCGCTTCGACGCCAACAGCTACCTCTACCTGACGCGGGCGATGGACAACTACGATCTCGCGTCGGGCTACGAGGACGACGCCGACGCGCTCGCGGCCTACACCGGCGAGGCGCTCGTAATGAGCTTTACCGGCGACTGGCACTTCACGACCGAGCAGGCAGAAGCGCTAGCCGGGAGCTTCCGCGAGGCCGACGTCGACGTCGCCCACCACGTCGTGGAGTCGGATCACGGCCACGACGCCTTCCTCGTCGAACCGGACAGCGTCGGCCCGCCGGTCGCGGACTTTCTCGACTCGGGCGTCGAGGGGAAGGCAGTGACCGACACCGACGACGATCCGCGAGAGGAAAGCGAGTTCGCGCCGGTCCACACCAGCCTCTTTTCGGACTGAATCCCGAACCAGTTTTTACCTCGGGTGGCCTGGTGTCGATATGAGCGTTCGCGAGGAGTTCGACGACTGGGCGAGCGAGGGACGGGATCGGGGAATGGAACAGCGCCACTGGCACACGGCGAAACACGTCCTCTCGCGCATGCCCGTCGAGGACGGCGAGACTGTACTGGATCTGGGCTGTGGAAGCGGCTACGCCGCCCGCGCGCTGCGCGATGCTGGCGGGGCAGGACGTGCCTACGGCCTCGATGGCTCGCCCGAGATGGCACACAACGCCCGCGAGTACACCGACGACGACAGCGTTGGCTTCCTGATCGGTGACTTCGGCGACCTCCCCTTCGCCAACGACAGCGTGGATCACGTCTTCTCGATGGAGGCATTCTACTACGCCGCCGATCCCGTCGAGACGCTCCGGGAGATCCGGCGGATCCTCCGACCCGGCGGCACCGTCTACTGTGCAGTCAATTACTACGAGGAGAACGTCCACTCCCACGAGTGGCAGGAGTTCATCGAGATCGAGATGACTCGCTGGGATCGCGCGGAGTACCGCGAGGCGTTCCGCGAGGCCGGGCTTCACGTCGCCGAGCAGGACAATATCCCGGATCGGGAGACCGAGATCCCGCCCGCGAGCGAGTTTCCAACCGAGGAGTGGGACAGTCGTGAGGCGATGGTCGAGCGCTACCGGGAGTTCGGGACGCTGCTGACCGTCGGCGTCGTGCCCTAAGGTTCGCGGATAGTTCACAGGAGTACCTCTCAAAGCCTATCGCTGAGAACCTGAAAGCCCTCGGGCCGCTGGCAGTCGCACAGCGACATATCGCCTCCGGCGATAGGGGTCGCTGTGACGACCAGGTATGCCACCGCCCCTCGCCCTTTCGATCCGCCAGGACGGCGACCACACCTGCCTTTCCCCGCCTCGCGCGGCCCGACGGCACGCGCTCGCGGCCCCGCAGGGGATGCGGTTCCGTGGCGGTTGCGGTGGCGCGCGCTGGCTGGCGCTCGTCGCCAGCTAACCTGTGCGAGGGATGTCGCGGAACGGAGTGGAGCGACGAGGCTGGGGAGGACGAGGCTGGGGAGGACGAGGCTGTGTTGGGTGGATCGAAAGGGGCCGTGCCGGTCGGTGGGTCCGCGGCCTGTTAGCACCGCAGCGAAGCGAGGAGCGCACGGGCGCAGAGCCGCCGAGCGGCGCGGGGGCTTTCATCGAGGCTACGGTACAGGATGCTCGACACACAGACCCAGAACACTCCGATCGTTACTTTGTGCAGAATGTTACAATGTTACATTGTGATGCCAGCCTGTCCAGCACGGAGAACCAAACAAACAGACAGCAACCGATCCCAGCGACTACAACGACTTCTCGCCCGCCGGAATCACGACGTCGAGCCAGTTCTCCTCGGGCGGAAGCGGACAGGCAAACGTCTCGCTGTAGGCACAGAACGGTGAGTACGCCAGGTTGAGGTCAAGGACGATCTCGTCGCCCGTCTCCAGCTCGCGGTCGCTCTCGAACTCGATGTACCGGCCGCCCTCGTAGGTCTGCTGGCCGGTCGTCTTGTCGCGGAACGGGACGAAGTACCCCCCGTCGCCGTCCTGCTGGTAGGCGTGGAGATGCTGTTCGACACCGTTGACCAGAAAGGCGAGCGTCAGGGTGCGGAGGTACCTGACCTCGGTCCCTGCGCTGGTATCCATCGTGACGGGAGCAGGGTCCTCGTGGACGGTTACGGCGGCGTCGACGCGATACTCGGGGTCCGGATCGAAGTACTCCAGCCCCTCGAACTCCTCGCGCTGCTCGGGCGGGATCGGCGACTGGCGGTGCTCGGCGAGAAAACGGTCCTTCTCGGCGCGCTGCTCCCTGAGTTCCTCCTCCCAGGCGTCGACGTCGAACTCGGTGTCGCTCATACCCGGAGTATTCGGCCGAGGCCCATAGGGTCGTTGCACGCCACGCGGTCCACAGCCTTTTATCCGAGCGCGCGCCGAGAACTACCCGAGTGACAGACGACGACTGGCGGCAGGTGTTCGGACACGCCGAGCCATACGACGAGCAGGTCGACGGCGTCGAGACGGCCATCGGGGCCGCCAAGGACGGCGGCTTCCTCGCGCTGGAGGGTGCCTGCGGGACTGGCAAGACGATGCTCGCACTGAGTGCGGGGATCCATCTGGTACGCGACCCGGACTCGGACTTCGAGCGCGTGCTCGTCCTCACGAGCGTCAAGCAACAGCTCCGGCAGTTCGAGGACGATCTGGAGCGGATCAACAGGGATCTGCCCGAGGACTGGCGGGATGTTTCGGGGCTGACCCTCGTGGGGAAGGCGGACGTCTGCCCGTACAGCCGCGAGCGCGCGGCGGGCATCGACGATACGAACGTCTACGACCGCTGTGAGGACCTGCGGGAGACGACGCGCTCGCTGACCGGTGACGGTCCAACGACCGCGACAGCCCTGACGAGCGACGCGCGCAGCCAGCAGGTCGGGCTGGCGGACTCGGGTAGCGACGGTGGCGCGGAGTACCTCGAAACGGCGGGCGAGCCCTCGCCGTATCCCACAGGACTGCCCGAATACGAGGGCGTGCAGTACTGCCCATTCTACGCCCAGTATCTGGAGGACCGGCCTGACGACAGTGATGGCGACCCGGCCGAAGCCGTCCCGTTCGATTTCACCGACGCTGGACTGATGAGCCCGGAGGAACTCGTCGCCGAGTCGACCGCGGCGGGCACCTGCCCGCACTCGATGATGGGCGCGCTGCTGGGCCACGTCGAGGTCGTGATCGGCAACTACTACCACGCGTTCGATCCGGCCACCACTGGGTCGTTTACCGGCGCGCTGCTTGATGACTCGACGTTCGTGATCTGTGACGAGGCACACATGCTCGAACCGCGCGTGCGGGACCTGGTCAGCGACTCGATGGCCGACCGTAGTCTCAGAGACGCCGAACGCGAACTGACCCGTGTGCTTCAGGCCGTCGAGTTCGAGGGCCGGGAGGGAGAGACGAGCGCGGACGCCGATCTCGTGCGTGCAGAACTACAGGAGGCGGACGTCGGTATCGACGAGGTCGAGGGGCTACGCTCGTTCGTCCGGGACCTCCGCGAGGAGCTGGATCGACAGGTCACGGCGCATCTGGAGCGCGAGCATCGGGGCTGGAAGAGCCAGCTGAACGACCTGCCCGACGACGAGATCCCGCTCCGTGATCCCGAAACGCCACAGGTCGACGAGATCACGGAGTGGGCCGAACGGGCGGGCTACGGCGACCGGGTGTGGAGCCGCGGGGAGACCGTCGGCGCGGTCGTAAAGCGGATTCTCGACGAGGACGAAGACGATACCAAACAGCGCGCGACACCGGGGGTCGGACGCGTGCTCGGCCGGTGGTACCGGGCTGACCACGAACGGCACTTCCGCGAGATCGAACTCGACCGGACGTGGGACGACACGGAGCCGTCGGGCTCGTGGCGGCGCGCGTACAACGCCGCGCTGACGATCCACAACTGCGTGCCCGGCGACGTGATCGGCGAGCGTCTCGCGGAGTTCGGCGGCGGCGTCCTGATGAGTGCGACGCTCGAACCCGTCGACGTCTTCGCCGAGGTCACGGGACTCGAACACCTCAGAGAGGCAGAGGAACGCCCGGTGGTCGAGCGGACCTACGGACTCTCCTTCCCCGCGGAGAACCGCGAGAGCTTCGCGGTCGACCTCCCGAAGTTCACCTACGATAACCGCGGGAGCCCCGGCGAGGAGAACCCGACCAGACGTTCTTACGCCGATGCGATCGAAACCGTCGCCAGAAGTCCGGGGAACGTCCTCGTGGGGATGCCAAGCTACTCGGAAGCGGAGTGGGCAGCCGAGCGCCTGCGCGAGCGGGTCGAGAAGCCGGTCCTGATCGACGAGTCGAGCGGGGACGACGCGACCGAGCAGCTGAAAGCCGACTTCTTCGACGGCGAGGGGAAGGTGCTCGTGACGAGCCTGCGCGGGACGCTGACCGAGGGAGTGGACTACCGCGGCGACCGGCTCGCTGCGGCGATCATCTGTGGCGTGCCGATCGTCGACACCACCTCTCCACGAACCCGAGCGATCCGGACCGCCTACGACGACGCCTTCGGCGAGGGGTTCGAGTACGCGCTGACGGTCCCGGCGGTCCGGAAGGCCAGACAGGCGATCGGCCGTGTGATCCGCAGCCCCGAGGAGGTCGGCGTCCGCGTGCTCGCCGACGCACGCTATGCCCGGGATAGCTGGGACAGCGTCCGCAAGTACCTCCCCGGTGAGGAGTTCCAGCCCGTGAGCCCTGACATGCTGGCGTTCGGGCTAGAACGGTTCTGGGATCGGCACTGACAGGCGAAGAGTGAAACCAAAGCAATTATATTCGATGTCCAACGACTAGGAAATCCGCAGTTATCCGATAGCGCTGCCTGAACCCCTTCATTTCAACTGGAGATGCAATAGACAGCGGCACGATTGGACCGTACACAGCGTTCTCAATCGGTCGTTTCGATTGGCCCGCCCGCGGCAGTCCACTCGGTGAGACTTCCCTCGTAGAAGTCGACGTCCTCGTAGCCGAGATGTGTGAGGACGGCGTAGGTGTGACTGATCCGCCGTGCGGTGTTGCAGTAGAGCACGATCCGTCGATCCGGAGTGATGCCGTGGTCGTCGAGGACCTCCCGTAGCTCGGCTTCGGGACGCAACCCCCGGCTCTCGTCGTCCACGAGATCCTTCCAGTTGAGCAGGACGGCACCCGGGAGATGGCCCTCGTCGAACTCACTCTCGTTCCGGGTATCGACCAGCACGGCGTCCGGGTCGTCGATGGCGGTCTCGACCGTGTCGTAGTCGACCAGCGGCGTCGTCTCGGGCATCGTGATCTCGTAGGCGGTCGGTTCGATGGCCGCAGCGTCGGTCGTCGTCTCGTGCTCGCGGTTCCACGCGCTGTAATCGCCGTCGAGCAGGTAGAGCGGTTCGTGGCCGTAACACAGCGCGGTGACGAGAAAGCGGGCCGCGAAGACGCCATGGGTGTCGTCGTACGCGACGAGTGGGTCGCCCGGTTCGATTCCCGCTTCCGAAAGCAGGTCAGCGAAGACATCCGGACCCGGAAGCATCCCCTCGTCGCCGTCCTCGGCGCGGAAGCGATCGAAGGGGATCGAGACCGCACCGGGGATGTGGCCGATACCGGAGTACTCCCAGTCGTCCCGGACGTCGACGACCCGCACATCGTTGCGCCGGTCGGCAAGCCACTCCGTCGAAACGAATTGGATCATGATCGTCGATACGGAAGCGGGCGGTATTAACTCGTGGAAACCGCCAGCCGTAACCTTGACATCCTCCCGCGCCTGAAGGGCGCGGGAATCCTCGCGCTGGGAATCTCGGCTCATGCCGAAACACCCCCACACGAGCGACTTTCTCCTAGCCGTGGATACTCCGGTTTGTGTGCTCCTCGTTGGGACGGTGAGAGTGTGATTGCTCCGACCATGAATGGTCGTCCCACTTGAGGCACACGGGCCGTGCCATCGGCCGTGCTACCGCTTCGTGCCGTTGACGAGACACGTCGTTCGTTCGCCAATCAGAACTCAGCGAGTTCTGATGACGTCTCAGGAACGTCTCGCTTGCCGTGAGGTCCGCGTGTCCTTCGTACCCGCAGGTACACGTTACCGTGTCTTGGTATCGCGTCGTGTCCTCTGTCGATCCGCAGTTCGGACACGTCTGACTGGTCCACGCCTCCGACCGAACCTCGACGCTGATCCCGTACTCCTCGGCTGTACACGCGAGTCGATCGATGAACCTCCGGAACGCCCAGAAGTTGTGGATCTTCTCGTTTGTCCGCACCGACCAATGCGTTTCGAGAACGTCGGTGAGGTTGCCGACATACACCGTTGCGACCCCCTCGTCGTACAGACGCTCGATCAGATCGCGAGCAAGCGCGTTTTGTGCGTGATCGCGGCGACGTGTCCGGCGTCGGTACAGCCGGTCGATTCGCTTGCTCGTCCGTCGCTGGTTGTCGAGTTTCGACTGGAGTTCGGCGATCCGGTGCGTCGTCTCGCGGAACTGCTCGAACAGGTCGCGGCCCTCGTACAGCAGTTGCGTGCCGGTGGTGGTCGTACAGGCGACGATGTTGTTCGCTCCAATGTCCAGAGCGGCCGTTTCGTTGGCCAGTGGTGAATCCTGTCGAGAATTGTCTACCGTAACAGGCTGAAAGGCCCTGAATTGGTCCGAACGCTCGTCGTAGCACAGTTCCAACCGGCCCTGATCGCCATTCCACTTTGGCTCGCCAGCAACTTCGAGGCGCAGACGTTCGTAGTATCCAAGCCCGTACTCGTCTTTCAGGTCTTGTCCGACCGGGATTTCGAGTCGGCTCCGGTTGCCGGTTTCGAGCGTGTACTGGTCGTTTCGGATGTAGGTCCGCAGCTCGCGGCCGTCGTCCTCGTTCCCCCAGTAGCCGGGTGGGGAACACTCCTCGCCCTCCTCTTTGAGCGCGAAGAACGACTGCCACGCGCTCTTGTTCTTCCGAATGAGCTGTTGTGCCGTGGCACTGCCGAGAACGCCGACGTACTTCTTGCGGTAGTCCTCGGTGTCCCACACGCTCTCGCCGTCGAAGAACTGCTGGCGGCGCTCGTAGGTGAGTTCGTTCCAAAGACTGGCAGAAGCGTCCAACAGTTCGTGTAGTAGCTCCCGATCCTGTTCGGATCGCGGGCGAACGACGAACTGATTGGTCCGCTTCATGAACTACTCTTATGACCGCAATACACATAAATGTGTGGTGCATGTGATATTATATGGTTGAGATTCGGATTGAGTTCGATGACGACGACCAGTATGAACGGCTGAAAGAGCTGAAGCAACACCGCGGTCTGACGTGGAAGGGGTTGCTTCTCGAAGGCGAAAAGCGCGTTCGAGAGGAGACTCCCGGCGAACTGTAGCCGGTCGTCGTTTCGCTATACCTATCGTTCGGACCCGCGCCTGAAGACGCGGGCGTCCGCTGTCTATCTGTCACTCGGCGGCTGCGGACAGTACTGCCGGTGTTGGAGTCATCCATACCCATCGTATGACGGGTATCGGGTCCGGCACATCGTACACGAGCGTACTGGCTCCGAGGTGACGGCAATCGTTGCCCGAACAAGCCACGAGGGGCGGTTGCTGCCGGGGGTAGAGCGCCTTTAACCCTGCCTATCGTACGAATTGGTGTATGACGGACACTGAGTATGCAAACGACGTACTGGTCTCGGCCGACTGGGTCGAAGAGCATCTCGACGAGTTCGAGAGCGACGATCCCGCGTATCGACTGGTGGAGGTCGACGTCGACACCGAAGCCTACGAGGAGTCCCACGCGCCCGGCGCGATCGGGTTCAACTGGGAGAGCCAGCTGCAGGACCAGACGACCCGTGACATCCTGACCAAGGAGGACTTCGAGGAGCTGCTGGGCAGCCACGGTATCACCGAGGACTCGACGGTCGTCCTCTACGGCGACAACGCCAACTGGTTCGCCGCCTACACCTACTGGCAGTTCAAGTACTACGGCCACGGCGACGTCCGCCTGCTCGATGGCGGCCGCGAGTACTGGATCGGGAACGACTATCCGACGACCGACGAGGTTCCCGAGTTCTCCGCCGTCGACTACAACGCGTCCGGCCCGCGCGAGAGCATCCGCGCATACCGCGACGACGTCGAGAACGCGATCGATCGGGGCCTGCCCCTCGTAGACGTCCGCTCGCCCGAGGAGTACTCCGGTGAGATCCTCGCACCCCCGGGATTGCAGGAGACCGCCCAGCGCGGCGGCCACATCCCCGGCGCGGAGAACATCTCCTGGGCGGCCGTCACCAACGACGACGGGACGTTCAAGGACTTCGACGAACTGCAGGAACTCTACGCAGACTACGGCATCGAGGGCGACTCGACGACCGTCGCGTACTGCAGGATCGGCGAGCGTTCGTCAGTTGCGTGGTTCGCGCTCCACGAACTGCTCGGCTACGAGGACACCGTCAACTACGACGGCTCCTGGACGGAATGGGGTAATCTGGTTGGTGCGCCGATCGAGAAGGGCGAGGGCGACGACTGAGCGTAGCGAGGGAGTCGACCTCGTAGTGAAGCGGCGAGCGCGGTTGCGAGCCGTGAAGCACATCTACACGTTTTTATTGGAGTACAGCCACCGCATAGCCGATGGTTCGACTCCCGCTCGTCCCGCGCTGGCTTCGCTGGAGCGCCGTTGTAGTCGCCGCCGCAGCGATCGCGGCCGCCTCCCTGCTCGTCGTCCCGCCCGACACACCGGAGACAGGGACGATTGGCTTCGACAAGCTCTGGCACGCGGCGACGTATCTGGGCTTTGGACTCCTGCTGGCGTACGCGCTGGTGGAGGCCGGCCTGTCTGTACGGACGAAAGCCATGCTCGTCTTCGGCCTCGCGACGCTGTACGGGGTCGGCATCGAGATAGCACAGGCGTTCGTCCCCTACCGGCGCTACGACGTTCTCGACATGGTCGCCAACGCCGTGGGTGCTGCGCTCGCCTGTGGCTGGTACCGGTTCGAGGGACGGATCGACTTTGTCGGTACGGAGGCATTCGAGGGGGCCGACTGAGGTGCGACCGTCCATGTTGTGACACGTTGTATACAAAGTTACAATGTACCATCGGAGACGGAAGGCTGCCGCCGCACGACGACGCAGTCGGTGGTTACAAGCGACCGAACGCCGTACGGGCAAGCATGACCGACGACTTCGACGAACGCGTCCGGAGCGCGAACGAGACGGCGCTCTCGCGGCTCGGCTCCTCCAAGGCCCTGTACGCCAACACCGACGGCGAGATGACCGAAACGGCAGTTCTGACCAGCGCGGCCGACCGGCTCCACGCCGCAAGCGAGACGGTCGCCGGGTGGGTACCCCAGGAGAGCAACGCCGCGGCCGCCGCGGCGTACGACGAGTTCGCGAGCGAGGAGGCGAGCCACTACGAGGACCTGCTCGACAAACTGGACGACCACGATCCGGGAGCGGTCCCGCCAGCACAGGAACAGCTCCGGGAGGCCGACTCGACGGTCGAGCGGCTCGGCGGACTCGTCGGCGCGGCGCTCGTCGCGGGCAAGCTCACCGAACAGCGCACCGGCTTCTTTGTCGGCGAGGCTGACCCGACGACAGCCTCGACGTTCCGCGGCTACGGCGACGTGCTGGACGAGCGCGAGGAGCGCCTCCTGGACCTGCTCGATGAGGTCTGTGCGGACGACGGTGACTGGCAGGCCGCCGAAGACGCCGCCAGCACCGTGATTCAGGCAGCCTACGACGAGTACACCGACCGGCTCGAAGCGATGGGCGTGAACCCGAAGCCGGTCTGTTGAATAGTCAGCTTTTCGTCGGCGCGCCGGAAATCACGAGTCGATGCCAGAGGATGCCGATACCGTCGAGTGGTCGGTTCTGACGGAGACGCCGCTGTTGCGGTGGTTCACCGCAGGCGTCGTGGCGTATATCGGCGGCTCACTGCTCGCGGTCGTGCTCGTCTACCCGTTCGTGGCGACACCCTTTGCTAGCCTGCTGTCGGCAACCCTCTACGGCGTCGTCGCGCTGGTGAGCGTCGCGCTCGCCCTGCACGTCCTCCTGCCGATCGTCAACCGGAGCCGTCTCGGTGCCAGCGCGACCGACAGGTCAGGTCGAGACTGGAACCGACGAGACGGCCTGCTGGTCGCCGACGTCGTCGCCATCCAGCTCCTGCTCGCGTACTTCATCGGTGCGACGACGCTCACGATTAACGGTGCGGTGGCGGGGGTCGTGCTCGTTCTCGCGGCGATCGTCTTCCCCGCCCGGGCGCTGCTGGAAGGCGACGGCGAGTACGATCCCGAAGCTGACAGGATTACCTTCGAGGGTCGGAAAATCGATCTGACCGCGGTCGAGTCCGTTCAGCCGGTGCCACTCGGCTCGGTAACGTACCTGCGCCTGCAGTTCGCCGAGGAAGCCACCGGGCCACCCGGCGTGGCGATGCCGACCGAAACCTACGAACTGCTGGCGGATCAGCTGCCGAGCTAGACGCCCTCCAGATCCTCCCGATACGCCGCGATCAACTCACGCGCCTGTTCGACGAGTTCAGCAGACTCGTCGGCGAGGTCGCCTTCGATCTCGTGGAGTTTGGTCGTCTCGCGGGCCAGCCGCCCGTGATCGACCTGCGCGTCACCGGCAGCCAGTTCGGCGAGCGCGTTCGACCGCTCGTACAGTCGGTCACGATGCTGGTCGGCGAGTTCGCTCGCCGCTCGAAGCGCCTCGCTCGCGTCTGCGAGTTCGTTCGTCATGCCCGAGTGTTCATCGAGGAGGAACAAAGCCGTTCTCCCAAAAGTGTGTGTCAGTCCTGCGTCCCGCGATAGCCCATCCATCCGCCAGCGAGCAGCGTCCCCGCGCCGAGCAGCGTCAGGTAGACGCCGGAACCGGCCGCAACAGCCGGATCCGTGGCCGTCCCGTACCAGAACCACCCGGCGACGACCGCAGTCAGCGCGCCGAAGCCAGCGACGACGATTCCCGTCCGCTCGTTTTGCTCCTGAAAGACGAGGATACCGAGGACGACCGCGCCAAAGAGCATGGTGAAGACGCCGTCGCCTGCCAGTCCAGTACTCGACTCCACCGGCGTCACCCACCACGGCAGCGCCGATCCGGCAAGAACGAGGAGCGCGCCGAGACCCATCGCGGCCCGACTCTCGGAGACGTTCGACAACGGGGTACTCATCGATCGAGGGGACGGCGAGCGGGAGTAAAACAGTGGCGGAACAAGGCTTTTCCGCGGCGTCCATCACGGACTAGTATGGCTAGCTCACAGAACACGGACACCTTCGGCCAGTGGAAGTTCGGGTTACTGATCGCGTTCGTCATCCTCGTCGGGTTTGGCGGCGGCTGGATACTGTTCGAGTCACTGGACCTCCCGTTCGGCTATGTCGGCGGTGTCGCAGGCGGAGCGGTCGCGTTCGTGCTGTTCTCGTATCTCTACTACGGAAGGTGAAGGAACGATCAACCGGTGTCAGAACCGTTCCCAGTCAACAACATCGACGTCATCGATACGGTCGAAGTGATCGACGTTAGCGGTTACGACCGACAGTTGCTGTGTCTGGGCGGTGGCAGCAATATAGACATCGTGCAGATCGTGAAGTGGTTTCCCCTTGCGTTCGAGTTCGGTAACGATATCCGCGGCAGCAACCGCGATCGGACGACTCACGTCGATGATCTCGAACCGTGCGATCAACCGTTCGAGGCCAGTAACGACGTCGGATGGCGGCTCGTGGTCACCGAATCGATTGTTGAGTCCAAGGCGCAGTTCGGTGACGCTAACGCTGCTGATCGCATGCCGTCCTTCGTCGTCGAGCCGTTCGACACGGTCGGCGACATCGCCACGGTCGATATCGACGAGAACGGACGTATCACAGAGTTTCATCGTCGACCCGATCGAGAGTCCCTTTGCTCATCCGTTCGATGTCGGCTTTGACGTCCTCATGAGCGTCCGGATCAAGCACACCGTTTCCCGTCACGTCCGCAAGTCGGGTGCCACTCTCGATTGATTCTCTGATCACTTCACTGAAGCTCCGATCACCTTTCTCCCGCTTGAGTTCGCGGTACACGTCATCGGAGATGGAGATGTTCTTGCTCATGTGTATTGTATAGGTACCTGTACGAAAAAGTGTACCGGCGACCGTACTGAGCTCCGGTAGCCGAGCGTCTCAAGTGGTTCCCACACCAGGTACTGGTAATGAGCGACACGAACTCCGGACCGCTCTCGCCCGACCGGCCGGAGCAGGAGCGACCGTTTGCGGTGGACGCGCCGTTCGATCCCGCAGGCGACCAGCCCGAAGCGATCCAGCAACTCGCCGAGGGCTATCGGTCAGGGATGGACGAACAGACCCTGCTCGGCGTGACGGGATCGGGCAAGACGAACACCGTCTCGTGGGTCGTCGAGGAGATCCAGACGCCGACGCTGGTGATCGCCCACAACAAGACGCTGGCGGCACAGCTCTACGAGGAGTTCCGCAATCTGTTCCCGAACAACGCCGTCGAGTACTTCGTCTCCTACTACGACTACTACCAGCCAGAGGCCTACGTCGAGCAGACCGACACCTACATCGACAAGGACGCCTCGATCAACGACGAGATCGACAAACTACGACACTCGGCGACGCGCTCGCTGCTCACGCGCGAGGACGTGATCGTCGTCGCCTCGGTCTCCGCGATCTACGGGCTCGGTGACCCGGCGAACTACGAGGGGATGTCCCTGCGCCTCGAAGTCGGTCAGGAGATCGGTCGCGAGGAGCTACTGAAACGGCTGGTCGACCTGAACTACGAGCGCAACGACGTCGACTTCACGCAGGGCACGTTCCGGGTCCGGGGCGACACCGTCGAGATCTACCCGATGTACGGCCGGTACGCGGTACGGGTCGAGCTGTGGGGCGACGAGATCGACCGGATGATCAAGGTCGACCCCCTGGAGGGGACAGTCGAGAGTGACGAGCCCGCCGTTCTCTTTCACCCTGCGGAGCACTACTCGGTCGACGACGACACGATGGAAGAGGCCATCGCCCAGATCGAGTCTGACATGCAGGATCGGATCGCCTACTTCGAGCGCAAGGGAGACATGCTCGCCGCCCAGCGCATCGAGGAGCGCACCACCTTCGACCTGGAGATGATGCGCGAGGCGGGCTACTGCTCGGGCATCGAGAACTACTCGGTCTATCTCGCGGATCGGGAGTCCGGCGAAGCGCCCTACACGCTGATGGATTACTTCCCCGACGACTTTCTGACGGTGATCGACGAGTCCCACCAGACGATCCCACAGATCAAAGGCCAGTTCGCGGGCGACAAATCGCGCAAGGAATCGCTCGTCGAGAACGGCTTTCGGCTGCCGACGGCCTTCGACAACCGCCCGCTCACGTTCGAGGAGTTCGAGGAAAAGACCGACCGGACGCTGTACGTCAGCGCGACGCCGGGCGAGTACGAGCGCGAGCACTCGGGGCAGATCGTCGAGCAGATCGTTCGTCCGACCCACCTTGTCGATCCCAAAGTCGAGGTCGAGGACGCAACCGGGCAGGTCGAGAACCTCATGGAGCGCATCGACGCCCAGATCGAGGCGGGCGACCGGACGCTCGTGACCACCCTCACCAAGCGGATGGCCGAGGACCTCACCGAATACCTCGAAGAGGCAGGCATCGACGTGGCCTACATGCACGACGAAACGGACACGCTGGAGCGCCACGAGCTGATCCGCTCCTTGCGACTCGGCGAGATCGACGTGCTCGTCGGGATCAACCTGCTCCGGGAGGGGCTGGACATCCCGGAAGTCTCGCTGGTCGCCATCCTTGACGCCGACCAGGAAGGCTTTCTCCGATCCGAGACCACGCTCGTCCAGACGATGGGTCGGGCCGCCCGAAACGTCGATGGCGAAGTCGTGCTGTACGCCGACGAGGTGACCGATTCGATGGCTGCGGCGATCGACGAGACCCAGCGCCGCCGGGAGATTCAACAGGAGTACAACGAAGCGAACGGCTTCGAGCCGACGACGATCGAGAAGGAGATCGGCGAGACGAACCTCCCCGGCAGCAAGACCGACACCAGTTCCGTGGCAGGCGAGGGACCGGTGGACGAGGACGACGCCGCCCGACAGATCCAGGAGCTCGAACGCCGGATGAACGAGGCCGCCGAGAACCTGGAGTTCGAGCTCGCCGCAGATATCCGCGACCGCATCCGGGAGCTTCGACAGGAGTTCGATCTCGACGGCGACGAGGGCGTGCCGGTCGAGTCGGATTCGGAGTTCTGAGCGGGCGACAGCCAAGTCGAGACCACTGTCGGAATCCTTTCGGAACACCGCACCGTGGTCTCCCGTATGGACGACATCAGGGAGAAACGGATCTTCGGGGGCAAGGAGGGCCGAATCCGACTGTTCGTCGGAACTGAACTCGGCGTCGTCGTCGCCTCACTCTCGGGCCCGCGCGTCGGCGAGTTCGGACTGGAGTACCGCACGCCGGTCCGGGATATCGCTGGCGCGCCGGGTCGGATCGTCGTAGCGACCGACGAGGACGTCACGCTGCTGGGCGAGGAGCCGGTCGATCTCGGCGTCGGGCCGGCATCGGCAGTCGGGTTCGATGGCGAGGACGTCATCGCGGGCGACGACGGGGGGCGTGTCGTACGGGTGGACGCCGAGGGCGTCGACGAGATCGGTACCACGGAGGGCGCGGTCAGGGCGATCGACAGTGCGCTCGTCGGAACCGAAGACGGTGTCTACCGCGTCATCGACGGCGAACTAGTCGCAGCCGGACTCGACCGTGTCCGAGACATCGATGCGAGAGGCACGCCGCTCGCTGCTACGGAAACGGGGCTGTACCGGCTCGGGAACGGCTGGATGACGCTTCACGAGGGCGACGCGGCGGCCGTCACGAGCGACGGCGGCGGGCGGCGTCACGCCGTGATCGACAACACGCTGTACACGGCCAGCCCGGACGGCGACCGGTGGGCACCGGTCCGGATCCCAGTCGACGAGACACCCATCGATATCGCATACGGGGACCGGACGTCCATTGTGACTGCGGAGGGAACTATCCTCGTCGAAGCCGATGATGGCTGGCGACACCAGCGCCTCGGCGTCGGTGGGGTTGTTGGATGTGCGGTGGCTACCGAGTACGGCACCAGAGATATTTGAACATATTTTTGCTCGAAGAGAAATAAACAATATTCTATGGAAACGGCACCTACCACGGCCGCGGTTGCAGGCGTTACCGGCGGCGCAGGGGCAACACGAATGACGGTGGAAGTGGGCACCGCGCTCGCGATGGACGGCGCGGATGTCGCGCTGACCGATGTCGCGTTCGGAACGCAGGGACTCTCCGATTACGTTCCCGGTCGGATCGACGACGATATCGTGACGCTCGTAACCGGTGAGGATCCACGGCCGCTCGCAGCGACGCAGGAGCTATCGATCGACACCGAGGGGCGGCTGGAATGCCTTCCGTCCCGTGCTTCGTTCGGGGCGCTCGCCCGCGCCAAGACTGCCGGTGCAGCGACGACGTTCGAGGACGTGCTCGATCAGCTAGCGACCGAGTTTGAGTACGTGCTCGTGGACACGCCGCCAGTAGCTACGAATCCGGCGGTGGCGGCGGTAACCGCGACTGATCGGGTTGGACTGGTTGCCCCGGGAACTAACCGCGGCGTCGACGCACTCCAGCGGACGAGGGCCCGCCTGACCGACATTGGAACGACCGACGATCTGGCGGTCGCAAACCGGTGCGAGGAGGTACCGGACGGTTCGATCGGCATCGCAGTGCCGGAAAGCGAACTGACGGCAGTTACCGACGCACCGGCCGTCACGGCGCTGGACCCGGAGTTCGCACCGGCGGTTGTGGCGGTCGCGGAAGGACTGTTCGATCGCTCGCTAGATCTCGCATTCGAGGAGCCGGGACTGACAGAACGGCTTCGTCCCTGATCAGCGAAGTTCGCCGACGCCGCTCATCGTCTCGGCCAGCCGATCACGCTTGTCGACCGCCGCGTCGCCGTGCTCGGCGAGCGCGGCCGAAGTGAGCTCTGTCACACCGTCGATCGGCTCGTGAGCTTCGATGAACGCGGCCAGTGCGAACTCCGTCTCGCTCGCCTGCACGAGTGTTTCCGCGTCGGTACGTGAGATCTCACCACGTTGCCAGTCTCGAACGATCCCTCGTGCCCGCGGAGCGAGCGGCGACATTCCATCGACGCCGAGCAGGTGGAGCGTCTTGGCCGCGGTCATCGGTGTCACGCCAGCCTCGCGTGCCACGTCGCCGACGCTCCGCCCGGCGGTGTAGGTATTGACGACCATCGCAGCCGTCGCTGGCTGGCAGGGAAGCTCGTCAGCGTGCTCGACGAGCCCCTCCGCCAGCGTTTCGGCCGTCTCATCGACGGTCGCAATCCCTCGATCGCGCTGGCGCTCGGTGAGCTCGATACCGTCGGCGATCTCCGAAAGCATCGTCCCCACTTATTCATAGTATTACAAATAATTTTCTGAAACAAACCATAACGTACCGGTTACCGGTACGTTCGACTGGGACGATCCGGGAGTTTATTCCATATTCATCACTTCTTTAAATACTTGAGCGGGACCAAGATCCAACTGTATGAGTGGCAGTACGACGGCGAACGCGTGTCCCGAGTGTGGTGGTGGATTGACTGTAGACGGCGACGAAACACTCTGTTCGGAGTGTGGGCTGGTTGTCGGTGCGGATCGGATCGACCGGGGCCCGGAGTGGCGAACGTTCGAGGACGATGACCGCAATCGAAAACGAACTGGCGCACCCCTGACTCGGTCACGTCATGATAGAGGACTGTCAACCGAGATTGGATCCGGTTCCAGGACTCGGCTCACCGGCCGCAAACGACGACAGGTCGCACGAATGCGCCGGGAACACAATCGCTCACAGATCTCGACGAAAGTAGAGCGTAACCAGGTGTACGCGTTCACTGAGATCCGACGGCTGGTCTCCGCGCTCTCGCTCCCACAGTCGGTGCGGGACGGCGCGTGCTCGCTCTTTCGCTCCGCACAGAAAGAGGATCTACTGCGTGGGCGCTCTCTGGAGGGGTTTGCCGCGGCGACGACGTACGCTGCCTGCCGGGTCAATGGCGTCGCGCGAACGATCGACGAGATCGGGGCGGTTGCCCGTGCGGATCGGGACGAGTTCAAAGCCGCCTACGGAGCGCTCAACAGGGAGCTCGGACTCCCCGTTGGTCCCATCGATCCGCGTGAGTATCTGCCCCGCTTTGCCAGTGAACTGGACCTCGACCCCGGGCTTGAGCGGCGCGCACGCGAACTGGCGGGTGAAGGGTGCGAGGCGAACGTCTTCGGCGGCCGCGATCCGAGCGGCGTCGCCGCGGGCTGTCTATACACCGCAGCGCGCGAACTGGACGACAACCTGACACAGAAAGAAGCGTCGGCAGTCGCGGACGTCTCACCGGTCACGCTTCGGTCGGTGTTTCAGGCGTTGTGCGAGATGGACTGACTGGCCCGGGTCACTCCGACTGGAGCGCCCTTGCAAGCGATTCGAACTGTGCTGCTGGCCCACCGCCCGGAGCGACCGTCGAAACCGGTCGACCGGTTCGCTGGGCCCGGGAAACAGCGTCGGAGCGCGGGATCGTGACGACTGGCGTCCCAAACACTGATCGAACCCGATCGACGGGTGGTGATTCGCCCGCCATATTGAGTACCAGTCGTTCGATCCCCGCGTCGAGAACCCGTGCCAGTGCTCGTGTACGAATGGCGTCGGGCAGCGCGAACTCGTCGGCACAGGTGACCAGTAGACAGCGCTGGGCGACGTGCAACGGGAGCCCGGCATCGGCCGACATCCCGGCCGGACAGTCGACAATGACGCGACCGTACTCTCGCTCGACGGTTTCGACTGCCTCGACGAGCCGGGGTGGGTCGGCGGCGTTCAACCCATGAAGTGATCGACCACAGGGGAGCAAGTCGACGGGTCCACTCTCGTCAACAGCCTCGATCGGATCCGCGCGCCCCGCGAGGACATCGTGCAAGTCGGGCCCTCGGCGCTCGGGTAGATCTGCCATCCCGAGATCCGCATCAACGACCACGGCGTCGAGTTCGGCAGCGACGTTTAGCGCGACTGTCGACTTCCCGACACCACCTTTTCCCCCTGTCACAGCCAGAATCATTGCTCACGTTCGGTCTCGACACCCAGGTCGTTTCCAGCCGGGAGCCACTCCTCCGGCAACGAGGGAGCAGCACCCGAAGTATCGGGGACCGACGCCGGGATAGCTCTCCGAGGTGGCGTGGGATCACCGAGCGCCCGGAGCACGTCGGCAGCATCGACAGCCCCGTCCTGATCGTTATCGACACGCACAACCGGCTCTTGCTCGACGATCTCGACTGGGGGCTCACACGGCTCTCCGGGAGCTGCGAAGCCGACAGCAACCTGACAGCCGCTCTCGACGGTCGTCTCGTACCGATCGCCATCCCAGCCAGCCACCGGCACTCCCTGTGATCGCGGTGGCCAGACCGGTCCAGAGAGAGTGCTTCGAAGCGTTACAGCCGCCTCGCCGGTCGGCGCCGTGCTCTCTATCACCGCTTCGACGAGCGTTACGCCGTTCTCTCGCCGCTGAGTCCACGACAACTTCATAGAACGGATCGCCGCCCGATCGTACTTGAACTTCCGCCCGCTCAGACCCGGAGTACGGGAACACCGAGTGTGTGTGCCGCCCGTTTCGGGCCATCAAACCGGTCCACTGCGAGGACCGCTGGCGTCGCCGTTCGGAGCATCCGGAGAACAGCAAGAGCAGCCGTCACGTCATCGCCGTCGTACCCGTCGACCGAACGCCCCGTTTCGGCTCCACCGGGAACACGCCGAACTGCAGCCTTGAACTCGTCGTAGACTGCGCCGGCAAGCTCACGATGGATTACCCGCTGAAGGTTCCGCTCGCGATCCTGCAACTGGAGACGTTGGTCCCGCCGGTTACGGGAAGGCCTGCTGTCCTCGCGAGCACGGTCGAGCGCCTGTTCAGCCGATAGCCGTTCAGTCCGGGCATCCGTCAGCGCAGCAACAGCGTCGGAGAGCCGCTTTTCGGTGGCACTGACATCCACACCGGCGTCACGCCGGGCCTGCAGTTCGCCGCGGATCGTTGCGACCCGTTCGGCCAGTTCAGCCTCGTCGGCACCGGCCGTGGCGACCTGTCGCCGCTGCTTGGATCGATCACAGCTGGGGGGTGCAAGCGTTGCAAGTTCGACCCGGACCTGGCGGAGCTCCTCAGCGGCGTCTGCCCGATACCCGCGGCGACGTGCGACCGCAGCGAGGACCCGCCGAAGTGATACGTTTAGTGAGGGGTCGACCACCCCGACAGCGTCAAACAGCGAACCGGGGCGCGAACACGCGACGGTACACTCGTCAGCACGCCCGCGGATTGCCGCGGCGGCGTCCCCGGCATCGATCGACCACGGCCGGAGGTCGACCGCAACGCCACGAACTGTAACCCCATCGATCGTCGCTGTAAGACGTGAGGGATGATCCGCAGCCGGTGCAGTCGCTATCCCACTGCCAGATGCGCCCTCGTATGGCCCTCGCTGCGCAGTCATTCGGTTAGTGTTTGCCCCTGAAGATCACGCGGATGGGGATGCTCCGTCCCCGACTGGAACTTCGCATAGGACGTGCTGGGGGTAGAACGGGCTTCGTAGGCCTGTGCAGCCTCCCTGACCGATTCGGGAACCAGTGAGAACTCGTTGAACGGTCGCGTCCGTTCGACCTGCACGTCACAGCCGTGTTTCTCACGGAGTCGAAGCGCGAGAAAGGCCCCAAGTTCCGTCTCCTCGAACAGCGCCGCCCGACCGAGTCGACGTACGATCGTTTCCTCGTGGGCCGAGCAGACGTTCCGGAGCGTCTGTCGCGCCCCGACCGAGTAGGTAACCACCAGTATCACGGCAGGATGTTACACTCAAGATATAATAAAATTAATGAACTGGACCGGGTTATATACGTTCGACGGACTCGGCGACGACGTTCTCCCCCAGAATGGACGTTGCCCGTTCGACCGCCTCGTCGGGCGACGCCGCAACCACGACGACCGGCTCTTGGCGGCTGATCGGCTGGACTCGATATGCCGCAGTGGCCTCGCCCTCGTAGTCCGTTGCGTAGGTCCGAACGGCCGCCAGTACGCGCTCCTCAGTCGTTGTAAGAT
This sequence comes from Natranaeroarchaeum sulfidigenes, assembly GCF_017094485.1. Taxonomy (NCBI): domain Archaea; kingdom Methanobacteriati; phylum Methanobacteriota; class Halobacteria; order Halobacteriales; family Natronoarchaeaceae; genus Natranaeroarchaeum; species Natranaeroarchaeum sulfidigenes. The sequence continues at coordinate 62,974 of NZ_CP064786.1, read as the reverse complement.
CGACCGTACCGTCCTCGAACGCTGCCAGCGCGTCCTCGACGTTCCTGATCGCAGAAATTCGGTCCATTATGTAGTCCGTACGTGATCGGTGCTGGGCGAATACAACTCACCTTGTGTTTTGAGCTTCTCTATTTCCTGTTCGGCCTTCGTTTGATCCATCCCGATCTCGTCGGCCCGATCGAGCACCACATCAACGGGCGCGCCTTCATCGTACTCCGTCTCGATATCTGCGATCAACTGCTTGATGTTCTTGATCCGGTCGCGCTGGGACTTGCTGGTCCCCGTCTCGACGACGTCAGCGTCGTACTGACCCGTCTCGGGATCGACGCCGATATCCTGGAGACACGAGCGAACGATCTCGATGACGCGCTCGGCGTCCTCGATCTCGACGGTGTCGGCGAGGCGGACCCGCGCGCTCGCCTCCGCAAGCCGGACCAGTGCCTCCAGCTTTCGGGCGGTGACCGGAACGGGAGCATCCTCGTCGGTCCCTTTCGAACGCAAGTCGACGTAGAAGTCCCGGATCGCCTCCTTGGCCTCCTCGCTCATCGTCGGATAGACGTTCGATTTCGCGTGTGCGACGTACTTGCGAAGCAACTCAGCGTCGATCACGGGTTCGACTTCCTCGGTCTGGCTCTCGACCTGCTCGCGGGTGACGTTTGGCGCGCTCAGCTCCTCGCGCTGGGTGTTCAACTCCCCCGCAAAGTTCGTCTGCAAGATGTGTTCGGCCAGCCGGGAGTCCTCTTCCTCGTCCGGCTGATCGGTGACCGTGAAGATCAGGTCGAATCGCGAGATCAGCGCCGGTTCGAGATCGATCTGCTCGCCGATCGACTCGTACTGATCGAAGCGGCCGTACTTGGGGTTTGCCGCGCCCAGAAGCGAACAGCGGGATTTGAGGGTGGCGTTGATTCCTGCCTTGCTGATACTGATCGAATTGTGAAGGATAACGCCCTGGCTCACGAACGTGTTGGTCGGTTCAACTGTCACGTCATAGACCCACTCACACTGGTGATCACCCTCGTTCGGGACCGTTTCGACGTTCGTCACCTCGTAATATCGCAGTTCGGTCTTTTCTGAGAGCGTGTCGAGTCGACCTTCAGCCTCGGCTAGCGCGTCCCGAACGGCAGCCGCTGCACGCTCGGCGATCAGAGTGCGGCGTTCGGAATTATAGCCGCCGTCCTCGGCGTAGGAGATGGAACTCGTCGTTTCGCCGTCGATCCGTTCGGCCAGCTGCCGACAGGACCAGTCGACCGCCGCTCGGATCTCCGATACCGACTCGCAGTCTTCGAGGGACGCCCGAACCGCATCAATTCGCTCGTGGAGCGTTGCCACCTCCGCTTCGACAGTTTCGATCTGAACGCCGAACCCCTCGTCGACGTTCGGATAGAACTGTCCGGTCAGACCAATACCCAGCAGTGTTCGCAGTGTTCGGATCTCTTCTGCCGCGCTCGGCGGTAAGACATCGTGATGGCGTCGCGTATCAGTGCTGCGCTCGGCAAACGCCCGTGCATCATCGTACCGGTCGTCGGTCGGGTCGACGATCTGTTCGACGAACGACCCAGTCGAATCGCCCATCACGTACGTCTTCCAGGAGTCCTGGGCGATATCGTGGTGAATCCGGGTAGCCACACCGATCTTGGAGAGCGCGTCCGCATAATCTTCGGCGAGGCCTGTCGATGCCGTTGAAAAGGACATCGCCTCGCTCTCGACACCGCCGTCGCCCGCGAACGCACCGACGAGGAACCGTCGGATTTCTTCTTCGGACCCTCCGAGGACAGCACTCGGGATCCGCTTGTCCCGCGCAGTTTCCATCACGCCTGCAAAGTTCCGGTCGAACCAGCGGTAGAGCTTCGTCGATACCCACCGCTTTGTGGTTGTTCCGTCAGTGGAAACGGTATCCGTACTCTCCATCTCAAAGACGTCTCGCATCAGTACATCGATCCTATCGAGCAGTCGCGGATCCTGGTTCGAGAACCCGATCTCGTGAGACGACCCCGCATAACTGTGGCCCTCTGCGGTGAGCAGTCCCAGAATCTCCGCCAGATCCGGGGAGAGTTCCTCTGGGAGCGTTACGTCTTTTTCTTTGCCGATATGCACCTCCTCGTCGAGAGAAACGCCAGCCGAGGAGTTGGGTAGCTTACGGGGTGCTGGCACGTACTGGCCCACCTCGATACTGCTGGCCTCGACAGTGTCGATTGTCCCCCCCTCCTCGACGAACATCGGGTGCTCCGGCGTCACGAGGACATCACGACCGTTCGAGAACGTCACGCGGACGAACTCCTCCGGAGCCTCGTGTCGGCTCACCCGATCGACCGACGTCTTGGTCGTCTCGTTGGCGTCGAGATCCGTCGAGTGGATCCTGACGCCCTCGACCGGTGCGATCTCGCAATCAACGCCATCAATCACCTCGGTCTCGTCGTCCTCAATCCGCTCGTCGACGAACTCGCCGATTTCGACGCGTCGACCGTCCGCAAGCAGGACTTCGGTGTCAGGGTGGTAGGACTGCTGCTCTAGCCCCTCATGCATTGCCGACCGATCTCCGGCATCCATCTTATCGAGTTCGTCGACTGCTGCGACGCCTTTATCTGCCAACACCATCGCGCCAGCCTCTAGCGTCCATTGCTGGCCGTCTCCAAAATCATCGCGTACCGCTGCGGCAGTAAGCCCGGCAGCGCTAGATCCCTTCCCGGACGTATATACAGATCTAGGAGAAATTTCTCGAACATATTGCAATAGTTGGGAGTTATGTGAAAAGACGTTGTTCGAGAGGTAGCTATGCGTCCCTTTGACCTCTAGATCGTAGACCCAGTCGTACTCCGGTTCGACGACATTGATAGACTCGATATGATCCCGCTCCACGGGCCAACCTTCGCCAGACGGCACAGAGTCAAAATCCGGCCCAGAGAGTGCCCCGCCGTCTGTAGCCAGCGGTTTGTCAGGACGATCGGGTGAGATGGCAACTGAGTCACCCACCTGTAGCTCATCAGCGATACGGGCTTCGTACCCGCGGGGGCGGCTGACGAACAACGGATGTGACGGAGTCACTTCGAGTTCGTACCCGCTTGCGGTCCTGATCTGACACATCCGGTCGGGAGCCTCCCGTTTCCACACCTTCGTCGCAGTACGGAGTTCAGTAGTTCCATCAGTACCCAGAGAGACCACATCCTGATCGAGAGAGTCATACACTCCATCGTCGACTGGAGATGGATCCGTGAGATTCGCCTCGACGATCTCTTTGATAGGGCGTTCGCGTCCGTCGGCCAGTGTTACTAACGTATCACCTTTAACACATTTACCCGTCCCCGGATCTCCGATCAACAGCATATGCAGGTCCCCGCGGATCCGCGAGCCATCGGGGAGGTGTTTGGTAACACCGGAAAAGAGCTGGAGGATGATAGCGAGTTTCTCCTGGTCGTAGCCGTAGATCGAGGGGGCCATCGAACCGATCATCTTCTCGTAGATGTCGGGCGACTGGGAGAGTTCGATGATCTCGGCCTTTTCCTCTTCGGTGATCTCCATGTCCTCGAACTGCTCGTCCTCGATCTCGACGGTGATACCGTCCATGTAGATATCGAAAATCGGTGATTTTTCCTGCTGGTTACCCTGCTGCTGGAGATGGAGAATGCCGGTGACGGTGACGTGATCGCCAGCCGTCACCTCGCCGGTGATGTCGTCCTCTATTGTGAGATCGACGGCCTGGGGCGTCTCACCGCCCCGCAGCCCCTCGGGACTCTCCTGCACCCGGAGTTTCTGTGCGTCGACGAACTCCGACTGATCGAAGTTGACATTGAAGGGGCCCTGTCGCTCACAGCCCTGACACTCGTGAGGTTCCTGAAAGTCGCCGGAAGACTGGGGGATGTAGTTCAACGTGCCACACCGCTGGCACTCGAAGGCCGCTTCCTCGATCTTCGGCCGGACGTCCGTCGCCTTGCGGACGATGCCGGAGACCGACAGTAGTTGCCCGACGTGTCGTGAGCGGATATCACGGATTCCGGTCGTCTCCGGGAGGTTGTACAGGCGGACGTGTGCCCGCCCGAGGCTCACGTCGACCGGGAGGTCGTAGATCCGCAGCGCCTCTTCGGCGTACTCCTGGAGCTGTTCGGGCTGTGAGAGAAAGTCGTCGGCGAGATCGGGATCGTATCGGTAGAGGTCGTCCCAATCGATATACAGGGAGCGCTGCTCGCCGGGATAGTTCTGTGCGAGCTCGCCGATCTCCTCGCGGTAGTAGTTGCGGTAGAACTGCTCGAAGGCGTCGACGAGTTCGGTGTTCTCCGCTGTCGCCATTGCACGAGCGTAGCGCCGCATCGCCTAAGAACCTTGCCAAAGGAGGGTGGAAGTGATTGGCATACCCCGAGGCTTACCTACCAGGATCGGTAACGGTCCAGTATGTGGCCGCTGGTGCACCCGTTCTTTGGCTACCTCTGTTACAGCGCGTATCGGCGTCTCGATGGTGAGGCACCTACCGCAGGTCCGACGGTTGCGGTCGTTATCGGCGCGCTGTTACCTGATCTCATCGACCAGCCGCTACGAATCCTGCTGGCAGGACATGTCGGGCGGTCGGTCGGCCACTCGTTGCTCGTGGCCGTGCCGACGATCCTGCTGGTGTGGTTCGTCACACGACGTAGGGGACGAGCACGTCTCGGCGTTGGCTTCACGGTCGGCTATCTCTCCCATCTGGTTTCCGATGCGTTCTGGCCGCTGCTGGTTGGGGCGTACGACGAACTGGGCTATTTGCTCTGGCCGATCACGGAGATGCCGGAGTATACGGGCCGGAAAGTGCTCGTCGAGGCCGGAGGTGTGACCGTCACGACGTACTGGCTGGAAGCGCTGATCGTGCTCGTTGCGGTTGCGGTCTGGTGGCGTGACGGTCGGCCGATTCTCGGACGATAGATACTGGACGATTTGCCGGCAAAATAAAAAATATGAATTTATCCTATTAATCAATCATATCAAGATAGTAACTGGTAGGGCGGAAATTCAAGAGTTGCCAATAGAACTCCACTCAAGTACTTCTGAGAAGTTGAGCTATCGCCATCAGTTAATCGCTCGTCAGCAGAGTAGACATATATCCGGTAGTAGAGCCTCAATACGCCGATTCTGCCGGAATTCTCATTTTTCATATTTGTAAAAATAAGATTTTCTATATATTGCCAGAACAGTCAGGTTTTGAATATAAAATGTGGGGATAGCTCACCAGCGCGCTACGAGAGCGATCGAATCCCTTCGAGACATGCACCGATCGGGTGGTACCCCGGCTCGACTGCAACCCCCTCGGTTGTCGGCATCGGCTCGTTGTCTTCGGTAACTTTCGTGTACCAGTTACGGTTCACAGGAGCGATCAGGTGCTCGTCTGCGTACGTCCAGAACCGGCTGTACCAGTCCAGATACTGCTCGTCGTCCGTTCGCTCCGTGAAGACGGCAGCAGCGCCAATCCCCTCCGCGACTTCCCAGGAGTATTTGTCGTTGACCAGCGGCTCGCCATCGAGGTCGAACGAGTAATAAAAGCCCCCGTGATCGTCGTCCCAGCCGTACTCGATCGCTGCGTCGAACAGTTCCTCGGCACGGGGGAGCAGCCAGGACGCGTCGGCGTATCGGTCGAGGACGGCGAGCAGTTTCGCCCACTCGATCTGATGGCCCGGCTGATACCCCCAGGGCCGGAAGGTGTGTGTCGGGTCGTCGCGGTTATACTCGAAATCGTGCCCCCAGTCGGCGGTGTAATGCTCCCAGATAAGTCCGTCCGTCTCGGCGGTGAGATCGACAGTGAGCGACTCGGCAATCGTTATCGCGCGATCGAGATATCGGGTCTCGTTGGTGGTCTCGTACGCCGCGATCATCGCCTCGCAGGTATGCATGTTTGCGTTCTGTCCCCGGTAGGAGTCTGCGCTCGTCCACTCCGGATCGTATTCGCTCGCGCAGAGACCGTAGTCCGCTTCCCAGAACCGCTCGTCAATGAGGTCCGAAACCGAACCGAGTTCCGACTGGGCCCGACCGATGCCGATCTCGGCGGCACGCGAGAGCGCCAGCAGGACGAACGCATGACCGTAACAGACTCGACGCGAGTCGACCGGCTCGGTACCATCGAGCAGCCAGTGGAAACCGCCGTGCTCGCTGTCACGATGGACGTCGAGCAGGAAGTCGACGCCTCGCTCGGCCGCAGGACGACACCACTCCGGGCCGCCAAGCTGATCCGCGACGGCGAAGTTCGTGACGAAGCGGGCCGTCGCCACGAGATGTTTCGTGTCGTGGTCGTAGAGCTCTCCAGTCGCTTCGTCGAACTGGGCGACGTACCCACCGTGGACGTCGTCGAGACAGTCGGGGTAGTAGAACTCGAGGATACGTTCAATTTCGTTGCCAAGCCAGCCGTGGTCGCGGTATTGTTGGTCAGACATTGTGTTATTGTTGGGTATCGACTGTGGTGGGTTCCCCACTGTCGGCGCTCCGGTACAGCGCGTCGATAACTGCCATATTCTCGATTGCCTCCGTACCGCCAGTCCGGGGCTGTGCTCTAGACTCGACGCAGTCGACGAAATGGTCGATCTGCAGCCGGTACTGATCGACCGGCTCGAACCGCTCGGTGCCACGAACGCCGTCGATCATGTAGTCGAGTTCGGCCGGATCGTCCGATGGCGGGCTGAACGCGTTTTCGACCTCGATCCAGCCGTTCGCCGCTTCGACCCGATATCGCTGAACGGTCTGGGTATCAAAACCCGAGGCGACTCTGGCAGAAGAGCCGTCATCGTACTCCAGGATTCCGGCGACCTCCGTGTCGACGCCCGAATCACGGGAGTCGTGGATGTGGGCATATACGCGACCCGGCTGGCCGAGAAACTGCCGGGCAGCCGAGACGGCGTACGCGCCGACATCCATCAGGCTTCCCCCGGCGAGGTCGGGATTCAGCCGGATATCGTCAGGGGCGTCGACCAGCGGGAATTTGAACGATGCCGAGACAGAGCGGATATCATCGAGGCGCTCGTCGGCCAGTTCGATCGCGCGTTCGGTTCTTGGGTGAAACTGATACATGAACGCCTCCATGAGCGTGACGTCGCGTCGTTCGCAGTGATCGACGACCTCGTGGGCCTCCGCGGCATCGACGGTGAGGGGTTTCTCACAGAGGACATCGAGCCCGGCGTCTGCCGCCCGTTTCGTCCACTCGGCGTGCAGGCCGTTGGGAAGGGGGATATAGACGGCATCGATCCCGGAATCGTCGAGTAGCGCGTCGTAGGATCCGTAGCTCCGGGGAATCGAAAAGTCGTCCGCGACCGACGCCGCCCGGTCGGCGTCCCGGGAGGCGATCGCACCGACCGTCGCTTCGCTCTCCCGGATCGCGGGAACGACCGAGTTTCGGGCGATGCCTGCCGTGCTGAGAATACCGAACTCCATGCGCGGTGATTGATCGTGCACACTAAAAGCTCTCCGGGCGATTGAACGTGCATCGCGCCGATAGACCGCGGTTTCGAATATATTATTACCCGCGCCGTGGAACGTTTACGGTGGGTAGACCACTACCATGTCATTCTACGACGGCAGTGAACTCGCGACCGTGTACGACGACGCGCTGGAGGAAGGGTTCGGCCTGATCGCCTCGAACATCGCGGAGCCGAATACGATGATCGGCCTGATGGAAGGGGCAGCACGCAACGACTCGGATCTATTGTTGCAGGCCTCTGCCGGAGCCTGTCGCTTCGCCGGGAACGGCGACGCCAAAGCCGGCCTAAAAGCGCTCGGTGGCTACATCGACGCGCTCGCCGAGGGGTTCGATATCGGCGTGTTCCTCAATATGGACCACCAGACCGACATGGACTTCATCGAGTACCAGATGGAGACCGACATTCCATCCTCGGTGATGATCGACGCCTCCCACGAGCCGTTCGAGGAGAACGTCGCCGAGAGCAAGAAGGTCGTCGAGATGGTCGACGAGTACGACGCCGACATCCTCATCGAGGCCGAACTGGGCCAGATCAAAGGCGTCGAGGACGAGATCGCCGTCGAGGACGCGTTCTACACCGATCCCGAGCAGGCCGTCGAGTTCGTCGATCGGACGGGCTGTGACCTGCTTGCGATCTCCGTCGGTACGCAGCACGGCGTCGCCAAAGGAAAGGATCTGGAGCTTCGCCCCGACCTCGCGGGCGATATCCGTCAGGCGCTGCGCGACCACGGCCTGGACACGCCGCTCGTCCTGCACGGCTCCTCGGGCGTCCAGCCCGACCAGCTCCAGGAGATGCTCCAGCACGGCATTTGCAAGGTCAACAAGGACACCCGGTACCAGTACGAGTACACCCGGACTGCCTTCGATTACTACGACGAGCACCGCGACGCCATCTTCCCGCCGGAGGGCGTCCCGGATTCGCGTGATACCTTCTTCAACGACACCGACTGGTCGCCGAACAAGGACCACTTCGACCCCCGCGTCACCGGCCGGGAGATCCGCGAGCGCATCGCGGACGTTCACGCCGACCTGACCGAGGTCTCGGGGAGCGCAGGCAACAGCAAATTCGATTGAACTCGGTGCTGTCGCGTTTTTATCGAGTCGCCAGCCAGCGAGAGCGTTGCCAGTCCAGCGGCGTGGCAGCCAGCGAGGGTGTTCCCAGGCCACAGCCATGACAGGCAGTGAGTATGGTGGGTTTTTCAGTGCTTGGACCCGAGTATGTTACTGATGGCGAACGCACTCTTTATCGTCAGTGAAGAAGGGTACTGGGGCGAAGAATGTATTGAGCCACTGACAACACTGTCGGACGCCGGTGTCGAAATTACTGTAGCAACGCCAAGCGGGGGCCCGCCGGTGATCGACGAGCAATCTGTCGATCCGGACGAAGTCGGTGAGGAGACGGCGACACACGTTGCCGAGGTCCACGAGACCGACGAGCGACTGCGGAATCCAGAGGCCCTGGCGGACGTCACCCCGGACGCGTACGATGCGGTCGTGTTTCCGGGGGGTCACGGCACTGTGTGGGATATCAATCAGGACCGCCACGCCCGGGCCGCACTCCGAACGGCTGTCGAGGACGGGGATGCAAAGGCGCTTGTCGTCTGCCATGCGGTCGGGATCCTCGCCTTTACCCGGGACTCCGATGGGGGATTCCTCGTCTCCGGACGGAACGTGACCGGGTTCCCGAACGCCTGGGAGGACGGGATCGTCACCGAGCAGGAACTGCTACCCGACGGGCGGAAACTTCCCTACTGGGTCGAGGATGAACTGAACGCTGCCGGTGGCAACTGGGACGCCGAACTCGACGCTGAGACGTCAGTTACCGTCGACGGCGACCTCATCACGGCCCGTGGTCCGTCGTCATCCCACGAGGCAGCACTCGTACTTCTCGACGAGATGGGTATCAGCCCCTAGAGATCAACAAAAACGTTCAGTCCGGGTCCTCGACGATTCGGACCTGATCGGCGAGCTCCGGGACATCGTCGAGGTGGTTGACCGCCGTTCCGACGGTACCGACGAGTCGCGCCGACACTGCGACGCCATAGCTGAGGACGCGCTCGGGCGACTCGCTCGTGTGCGAGGCAGCGAGGACGCCCGAGAGCAACGCGTCGCCCGCGCCAACCGTATCGGCGACATCGACGTCGAGCGATTCTGCGAACAGAACGGTGTCCTCGGCGACGTACAGCGCCCCCATCGCGCCGAGCGAGGCGACGACACGGTCGAACCCCTGCCTGCGAAGTGCCTGTGCGGCCTCACGACACTCCGCGATCGTCTCACAGGGCATCCCGGTAGCGGCTGCGAGTTCGACCTCGTTCGGTTTGCAGAGGCTGTACTGGGCGTCGAGTTCGGCGAGCGCCTCGCCGCCGACGTCGACGACGGTTTCCCAGGGGCCACCCTCTGCGAGTCGGTCGATCGCATCGACGTCGAGGCCCGGCGGGAGCGAGCCGCCGATCACGACGACTGCAGGCTCGTGGCGGGAAATCACGTCGATCAACTCGTCGATGGCTGACTCGTCGACGGTTGGGCCGTGGTGATTGATCTTGTACTCCGCATCCGGAGCCGAAATCGTCGTGTTCAGACGAGTCCGTTCGGAAACCTCGACGAAGTCGTGGGTGATCCCGTCCTCGTCGAGTTCGTTGCGGATGAACTCGCCGGTCATCCCACCGAGCAGCCCGGTCGTTGTCGTTTCGACGCCGAGGTGGCGCAGGTACTGGGAGACGTTGATGCCCTTGCCACCGGAGTTGAGTTCGTACTCACCGGTCCGGGCGACATCACCGTCGACCAGTGGTTCCGTGAGCGATAGCGTGTGGTCGATCGCTGGGTTGAGTGTGACTGTAAGGATCATATATCGTCGATGTAGTTAGTGTTGGAGTCGTCGAAGGCGGCACGGTACGGGTCGGAGAGCCGTTCATCAGTGATGACGAGATCGATCTCTTCGAAGTCGGCAAAGCGGACGAAGCTCCGCTCGTCGAACTTCGTCGCGTCCGCGACCAGCACGACACGCGTCGAGTTGTCGATCATACTGCGTTTGGCCTGTGCTTCGGCCTCATTAGGAGTCGTCAGCCCAGTCTCGAGATCGATTGCGTTCGTCCCCAGGTAGAGGAGATCGAAGTGCAGCCGTTCGATGAACGCTTCGGTGGACGGGCCGACAAGCGCCTGCGTGCTCTGTCGGAGCCGACCGCCGGTGAGTTTGACGTCATTGTCACCGCCACCGAGTTCAAGTGCGAGCAACGGCGAGTTAGTGACGGACACGATCGAGCCATCTGTCGGTGCGCGTTTGGCGACCTCCATCGTCGTCGTCCCGGTATCGAAGAATACGACCTGTCCGTCCTGCAGTTCGTCGATTGCGTGATCGGCGATGGTCCGTTTGACGTCCAGATTCTGGACCTCCTTTTGATCGAACGCCTGCTCGTTGCCCACGCTGGTAACCGGGAGCGCCCCGCCGTGGGAGCGCTCGATCAGTTGCTCGTCTTCGAGCGTCTGGAGGTCGCGTCGGATCGTCGCCTCGGACACGTCGAGTTCATTGGCCAGTGTCGTCACTGAGCACCCGTCGTGTGCGGAAACGAGTTCGACTATCGTCCGTCGCCGTTGTCGTGGTAACATGATTGAGTATCGTATCTCGTTCCCCCAAGCGCAGTGTTACGCTTCGAGGAACGCTTCGTACTCGTCGAAGTATGCATGGAGTTCCTCGTAGGACGGCTGATCGCCGCTCCCGACGAAGTACGAGGCGACGGCGTTACCGATCGCGACCGCAGCACGGTCCGGAACGTCGTTGACGAGGCCGAGCGAGAGCCCTGCGTTGAAATGATCGCCCGCACTCGTGGTGATCTCGGGCTCCTCGACGCGGGGAACGGCAACGCGGCTCGACCCATCCGCAGTAACGACGACCGACTCGTGTGCGCCGTGCCCGACGAATCGTGTCACACCGAGTGCCTCGTAGGCGGCGCCGGACGCCTCGGCGAGCGTGTCGTACTCCCCGCCCGAGAGCGTCTCGGCGAGGACGGTGGACTCGAACTTGTTCGCGGTGATGGTCAGCGTCGCAACGTCGTCCAGACGAGTAATGACATCCATTCCCTCGCGCAGTTCGGCCTCGCTGAGCTTGCGGACATCGCCCGGATCGACCATGACGGTTTCCGGCGGGTCATCGAGCAACGGCCAGACGTCTTCGAGCAGCCCCGCTACGATGTCTGGAAAACTCGGCATGTCGGCAAAGTAGCCCATTCCGAACAGCGCAGCACCGTCAATGCGGTTTGCGAGCTCCGCTGGCTCGGTGTGCTCGACGATTTCGGCCCAGTCGAGGTCCCGTGTCTTGTTGATCTCCATCAACATCAGTTTCCCGTCGTCGAACTCGCAGGCGTCCGTGTATCCCGGATCGCCAAAGGAGACCATCTCGAACTCGTCGAACTCCTCGGCGAAGGGCTCCTCGATAGGGTTGCCGTAGGTGCCGATCATCACCGGATCGTAGCCGAGGTGACCGTACGCCCGCGAGAGGTGTGCGGTATGACCGCCGGTGCGGGTCGCCGTGTTGAGCCACTCGATCGACAGCGAGCTATCGGCGGCCGCGGACGTGCTGATCCGATCGCCGAGTTCTTCGAGCGTCGTCAGGGAATCATAGGTATCCTCGTCCTGTCGCTCGGCGACCATTCGCCGAACCCGGTCGACGAAGCCATCGAAGCCGAACACCACGGACTCGGCGTCGAGCTGGGTGGGCAACGACTCGCGGCAATCCTCGATCGCTGCGGCCGTTTCTCTTCGTACCTCTTTGTCCATACTGGATGAATTAGAGGAGGACCGATAAAATCGTTGTGTACTGTTGCAGGATTCTGACGACAGAGTGAGTAAGATCAGCCCCACTGTATTTATTTCTGATCGATAGAATAGATTAGAAGATAAAGCAGTAGCAAATTGAGTGAAGTCTTACAGTCAGACCTGCGTAACAAACCGACACAGACGGAATAGCAATTAACGATAGATACAGTTACAGCAAAACGCCCGGAAGGAAGGTCAGTGTTCACAACATCGCGTAGAGATTATTCCTGCAGACTTTTTGAGAATTCTGAAGATAGCGATACTCCGTCGACCTGTCCGAGCAGTTGTCGCCGTCAGTATGCAAAGCTAGCCAACCGTCACGTCGACGCAAGCTACACCACCAGATACGCAGTAGGGAGTTACAGGCGCTACCTCGGGAGACTGAGCTCGTATATCGAGAGCCGAAACCGGACGATCGAATAGCGCCCGACGGGGCCACTGGTCACCGAAGGCTCCCGAATACTGACGAGCAACTACCAATCCCATCATCGCTGGCAGCCGTATCGACCCCCCACAGCCACGAGAACCCATCACTCAATCGGGTGACCCCGGTGCTCCAGCAACCTCCTGGTAGGCTCTGCGATCGACCGGTTCGATACCGAAAGATAGCAAGACGGCAGCATACAGCGCGATGCCAACCACTGCGCCGACGACAATGGCTGGGAGGGGGGGTAACAGCCAGCCGACGAAACCCATTCCAGGTGCCGCAACCGCGCCCGCAAGCAGTGGTTTGAAGAATGATCGGGAGTACGGATGAAGCCGCTCGAAGTACCACACTTCGGCAACCTTCGTGAGATTACGGACTGCGAGCACACCGGCGGAGGCCACTGCCGCCCCGACGAAACCAAACTGCTGGATGAGAACGACGTTGAGGACGACGTTGGCGATTCCGAACACCCACTCGTTGGCCATTACGACGTACTGGTGATCAGTCATCATCAGCAGATAGCCGCTCGGTCCGGTGGCACAGTTGAACAGTTGACCGATGACAAACAGCGTCAGCACGAGCGTTCCGGCGGTGAACTCGGGGCCGAACAGCGTCAGAATCTCGACGCGGAAGACGATCGCAAGGATGCCAAGCAAAAGGCTGATCGTGAAGATCCAGCGCGTCGTTGCGCCGTAGATAGCCGCCAGATCGGCCCGCTCGTCGTTGGTGTACAGCCGTGCGGCAACTGGCGGAAATAACTGGTTGAACGCAAGCAACGGGATGTACAGCAGACTCGAGACGAGTACGGAGACGTTGTAAATGCCGACCGCAGTCGACGAGAGAAAGACACCGACGATCAGCACATCGATCCGCCCTTGCATGACCGTCCCTGCCTCTTTGGCGGTCAGTGGTAACGAGTAGTTGTAGTACTCCCTGACAGTCTCGCGAGTCGCGTGCGGGCCACGTAGCGTTGGCCGGACGTCGAGCCGAGTCAGAAAGAGGAAGCCTGCAACGACGAGCGTCACCATGCTCGCGGCGACCATCGCCGCGACGAGGCCGTAGACCGACGCCCCGACGAGAAGCGCACCGCCGACGGCGACGATTCGCAGAACGGGCTTTACCAGTCGATCGGCGAACACCTCGTACTCGATCAACTCGACTGCACGAAACGTCGCGTACAGCAGGTTCGCAAGCGTATCCAGAAACAGGATCCCTGCGAACAGCCGCAAGACGGCAACGAAGCCCGCTTCGTCGAGGGTAAGCGCCGCGACTGTCGGAGCGAAGACGAACAGCACCGTCGAGACTGTGAGCGCGCCCAGAAACGAGGTGAGCCACGCAAGCCCGAGGAGAAAGCGGCGCTTCTGGGGCTCATCCTCGTACTGGGGGAGATACTTGAGAATGGACGTGTCAGAGCCGAGGTTCGTCAGGAGCAAGGCCGTAAACGCGATCGTCTTGCCGTACGCGAACAATCCGTACAGGCCTGCCCCGAGCCAGCGCGAGACGAGCAGGTGGACGAGAAACTCACCGGCGTCGGAGACGATTTTCCCGACGGTGTAGAGGGAGGCTCCGCGAGCGATCGAGACGAGCGAGTGGACCCGAGACTCGTCACCCCTGTCCGTCATTGCGCGGCTCTTCGACCGAACACACATCCGTCTGTCGTTGAAGGGCAGGTCACAAGAGTCAACTATCGGATCAGGGGAGAGCAGCCACTCTACTCCGCGAGAGCCCTTGCCGGAACACGACCGATTATTACAGGAGAATCCTGAGTGGTCCTGTGACTAGCACACGGGAGTCGATCCAGATCTCACTCGTCCAGCTGGACAACTACGGGCCGTGGACGGTGACGCCGTCGCCGCGTCGCGAGACGGATCTGCAGGCACTACAGGCACGGCTGTACGCGGCCCTCGCCGATTTCGTCGGCAACCACGACGGCTACGCCTTCTTCGACCGGTTCGACAACATGATCGCCGTCACAGACGGGATGACCGTACCGGACCACGAGCGATTCCAGGAACAGATCAGGAACCAGTTCCCGGTGACAGTGAGCATCGGAATCGGCGTCGGCCGGACGCCGACCGAGGCGCTGGGGGCCGCCTCGCAGGCGCTCCAGGCGGAAGGAAGTGCACAGGACGCGGACAGAACCGAGCAACTGGCGACAGCCGGAGCAGTCGGGGACACTCGCGGGTCGCTGACCGTCGCTCATTTCGACGTGGTCGACGTCACCGGCGAGTTTACGGATCAGAAAGCCGCAGGGGAGACCTCACTTGCGATCCAGCGGGCGACTGTTTCGCTCGCGTCGTACCTGCGCGAAGAGCACGAGGGGATCGCCCGATTCGTCGGCGGCGACAACATCATTGCACTCTGTCCGTCACTCGACGAGGGTGCGTTCGAGGGGGCGAGAGAGCACGTGCAGGCAACGACCGGGATCGACCTGCAAGTGGGGGTCGGCGAGGGTGAAACCCCACATAAGGCAGGGTATCGGGCGAAACTGGCGCTCGAAGAATGTCGGGAGACGGGCCGACGGATCGAGCGGTTCAGCCCTCAGGCAACTATCGATCGATGAACGCGAGCGCGCTGTATTTTACCGACGAACGGACCGTCGAAACCCGATCAATAGAGATCGACGGCCCCGCCTCGGACGAACTACTGATAGAGACCGAGTTCTCGGCGGTGAGCGCAGGGACCGAACTGCTGGTCTACCGGAACGAGACGCCGCCCGAAACGGCAGTCGACGAGACCATCGAGAGTCTCCGTGGTGAATTCTCGTATCCGATGCAGTACGGCTACGCTGCAGTGGGCGAGGTAGTCGATAGGGGACGAGACGTCGAGGGCGACTGGGTCGGTAAACGGGTGTTCGCGTTCAACCCACACCAGACACGGTTCAGCGCCCGACCGGACGACGTGATCGAGGTCCCCGAGGAACTCTCGGCCGAGCACGCGACGCTGTTACCGACCGTCGAGACCGCGACGAACCTGACGCTCGATGTTCACCCACGTCTGGGCGAGCAGGTCGTCGTATTTGGTGCCGGCGTCATCGGGCTGTGTACGGTGCGACTCCTCTCGGAGTTCCCCCTCGACCGACTGGTCGCCGTCGATCCGATCGAGAGCCGTCGGGCACTCGCCGTGGAGTTAGGAGCTGATACCGGCTGTCATCCGGAGCATCTCGGCGAGCACGCAGGCGAGGTCGACGTTGCAGTCGAGCTGTCTGGCCAGCCCGACGCCCTCGACGATGCCATCGGAGTTGTCAGCTACGACGGTCGCGTCGTTGTCGGCTCCTGGTATGGGACCAAACGCGCCCGGATCGACTTCGGAAGCCGGTTCCACCGCAATCGGATCGAACTCGTCTCCAGCCAGGTGAGTACCATCGATCCCGAACTGCGCGGCAGGTGGGATACCGACCGACGCATGGACACGGCGCTGGAGTGGCTCGGGCGAATGGATGCGGGGTCACTCGTCAGTCATCAGATTCCCTTCGAGGAAGCCGGACGGGCCTACGAGCTGCTGGACGAGCGTGAGGAATCGGCGGTACAGGTGGTGTTGACCTACTGAATGAACTCCTGCCGATCGCTTCGAGATCTATTGGTACGCGCCGGACTATCCGCGTTTGGGGGTGTTCTCATGTGGGTCACGCTTACCTACGTTTCTCTCTGGCAGGTGCGAGTGGTCGGTGCGCGGCTCTCCAGGCAGTTCCCAGGGTGGCTCGTCCCGAAGCCGTTCCGTGTGCTTCCCCCGCCCGAAAGCGAGTACGTCGGCGTCTGGGATGTCCCCCCTGCGACGGCACGCGACCGGCTCGCAGAGTGTGGGTTTAGCCAGATGATCCGGGCGTACCTCCACGCATACGAACGGGACGGGAAAGTACTGTACGAGGTGGCCAGCTGCTCGTATCGACCCGGCGGGACGTTCGGGCGCTGGCAACTTCACGTTCGGCTGTTCCCGACGCCGGAGGGAACGACTGACGTGTGGTGTCACTGGGAGTTAAATCCGAACGTCGCCCCCCTCGCCCACCTCAGACAGGAGGGCTACGATCCCGAAGACGGGGAACGGCGGCTCCGTGAACTACTCGACGACGTCTCGTTCGAGTAGGGGGTTCCCCTATGCAAAGGGATTTGTCGTATCAGCCATAGCCATAGACAATGAGTATCATGGATCGATCACTTGCACTCGACTCGCTGACACCGCTGCACTGGCTTGGCATCGCGATGGCGCTCGTGAGCGCGCTCGTCCACCTCGTCCTCGGCGTCGGCTTCTTCCCACACTACATGGGCGTACTCTTTTTGCTCGCAACGGGTGGCTTCGTCGGTGCTGTCGTGCTTGTACTGTTGGATTACCGGCGTACGGTCGTCTACCTCGTTGGAATCCCGTTTACCCTGTCACAGATCGTGGGGTGGTACGTGGTCAACCAGCCCGACAGCGTGTCTGCACTCGGCGCGGCGGACATCGCCGACAAAGTCGCACAGGTCGTCCTGATCGCCGTGCTGGTAGTTCTCTACCGACGCGAGTCGTGAAACGGGAATCGATCTCCCGCCGCAAGCAACTGCGCGGTCGGCTCGTGGTCGCGATACGGCGGGGCGTGACGGCCCCAGCGACCCGACGCGTTCCGCTCACAGCACTGCGCCGATATCACCGTCTACGACGGCGTCTCGGGCCGCGGCGGTACACCGACGCCGATCCGTTCGCACTGCTGCAGGTGGATCCGGGGCGGATCGAACGGAGCCTGCTGGAGACCGCACCCGCACGGCCACAGTGGGGGCGGGTCGTCGGCGGCGACTGGGACCGGGCGGGTGAGTCGTTCGACGACCGGCAGGTACCCCGGGGACTTGAACAGCGGTTCGTCGAAGACAGTCCGTGGAGGGAGACGGCACTCTACGACGCCTATGTCGAGCAGCTGAAGCGGTTCGGTAACGCCTGGGAGCACACATCGATCAACGATTTCGAGCGGCGCTGTCGCGAGATCGAGCGGGTGTATGAGTCGATCAAACGGGAAGGCTACCGGGAGCAGGCCGAATTGAGAGACCACGGAGCGACGGTCGGTGTCCGGGCCGACGAGATTAACGTCGATATCGGCCGGGACGGAACGATCTACTGGCGGACGTACGGACAACACCGGCTCGCGATCGCGAAGTTACTCGACATCGAGACGGTGCCCGTGGTCGTGCAGCGTCGCCACAGGGAGTGGCAGCGCGTC
This sequence comes from Natranaeroarchaeum sulfidigenes, assembly GCF_017094485.1. NCBI lineage: Archaea > Methanobacteriati > Methanobacteriota > Halobacteria > Halobacteriales > Natronoarchaeaceae > Natranaeroarchaeum > Natranaeroarchaeum sulfidigenes. The sequence goes on along the minus strand of NZ_CP064786.1, from coordinate 45,130 downwards.
CGCGACCGGGTACGGGAACAGGGACAGACCGGTATCGACGAGGAGTCTCACCACCACCCGGACCTGCGAGATCTCGTCGAGGAGGGAGTGGGATGACCGCAGAGCAATCGGCTGACGTGACCGCCCGTCGTCACCACTGGACGGCTGCCGCGGGAGCCACGGCCCTTCTCGCGGTCGTCGGCGGGAGCGGACTCGCACTCGCGTGGGAGAGTGGCCCGCCGAATCCATACCTACTCGGGGCCCTCGTCGGGTTCGCCGTCGTGGTAACGACGACATGGCGAGCATTTCAGCTCGCTCGAACCGAGGTCGGTCCGGAGCGGATCACGGCTGCCACCTGGGTGACGATCGCCAGAGGAGGTGCACTGGTCCTGCTGACCGGGTTCTTGTTCGTACCCTCACCGGACGGGCTGGTCACGTGGGTTCCCGGCATCCTGTTCGCGCTCGCCGCCGCGGTAGACGCCGCCGACGGGGCCATTGCCCGCTGGTTGGACTGCGAATCGAAACGAGGGGAACGTCTCGACGTCGAGATCGACTCGCTCACTGTCCTCGTGGGGGCCGTCCTCGCGGTCCGGTACGGCGTCGCCCCGGTGATTTTCGTCGTCGTCGGCGTCGCTCGGTACGCCTTCGTCGCCGGGATCAAGTACCGTCGACGACGCGGCCGCAACGTGTACGATCTCGACCCGAGCGACCTCCGGCGTGCACTCGGAGGAGCCGCGATGGTCGTTATCTGCCTTGCGCTGTTGCCGGTCCCCGGCGTGTCACTCTCACGGCTGCTGGCGTGGATCGTGCTAGTCCCATTTCTGGTGAACTTTACGCGGGACTGGCTGGTGGTCTCCGGGCGACTCGACGGAGCGCAGTAACGACAGCGAGCCACGAATTTAAGCACACGCAGTCAAAGGGACAGTTATGTACACTGTATCCGCCACCCGATCATTCGTCGCTCAGCACTGGCTGACAGTTCCCGATCCGGGACCGGAAGGAGCCCTCCATTCGCATCACTTCACAGTGGAGGTGACGTTCGAGGGACCGGAGCTAAACGAGTACGGCTACCTCGTCGATATCGACGCCGTCATCGAGGCACTGGAAGCGACGGTCGCGGAATTCCGCGACGAGACACTCAACGAGTTACCGGCGTTCGAGGGTCGAAATCCAAGCGCCGAACACTTCGCCCGGATCTTCGGCGATAGCCTGCTCGCACGCCTGCAGCCCGAGACGGCGACGCGTTTTGAAGTCGGACTACAGGAAGACGATATCGCGACTGTCACCCACGAGCGAACGCTCTGAGTACGAGCGTGAGCGAGACGACGATGCACGTCGGGCTGGTGATCTACGGGGATCTGAACGCGACTTCCGGTGGCTTTCGGTACGACCGACAGCTCGTCTCGTATCTCCGGGAGCAGGGCGACACCGTCGACGTGATCTCGCTTCCGTGGCGCTCGTATCCGCGTGGACTCGTCGACGGCGTCTCCCCGTCGATCCGGGCGAAACTCGACCGATCCGTCGACGTGCTCGTACAGGACGGGCTCTGCCATCCGTCGTTGTGGCGACAGAATCACCAACTTGAGAAGCCGGGAGCGATCGTCACGCTCATCCACCATCTTCGATCGGACGATCCGACCGAACGGTTCGGCCCGACGTTTCGGCCGTTTGAGCGGCGATACCTCGAATCAGTCGACGCCGCGATCAGTACGAGCCAGTTCAGCCGGACCCGTGCGTGCGAGCTGGCGGCCGAACTGGGCCGAAAGCCCACTCTCGTTGCGCCCCCGGCCGGGCGAACCGAGGGAGCTGCGGTCACGCCGGAGCGTGTCAGGAAACGAGCGGTAACCGGGCCGCTCCGTGTCGTCTACCTCGGGAACGTGGTTCCCCGCAAGGACCCCAAAACGCTTCTGGCCGCCATCGCGCGCGGCCACCCGGAGCGGGACTGGGAACTGACCGTCGTCGGGAGCCACGACGCCGATCCCGACTACGCCGCGTCAGTCGTCATGGCGGCCAGCGAGTACGGAATCGACGATCGGGTGGAGTTCACAGGAAAGATCGAACCACCCGGGTTGGAGGCCATTCTCGAACGGAGCCACGTCTGCTGTGTGCCCTCGCGCTACGAGGCGTTCGGTATGGTCTATCTGGAAGCGATGGAGTACGGCGTCGTCCCGATTGCCGGGAGCGTCGGCGGCGCAGGCGAATTCGTCGAGCATGGCCACAACGGGTTCGTGGTAGAGCCAGGCGACGAGGCTGGAATCACCACACACTTGCAGGAACTCGACGACCAGCGCGGGAGACTTGCCCAGCTAGGCAAACGAGCTCTCGTGACAGCGAGACAGCATCCGACGTGGGACGAATCAATGAGCGATATTCGAGCGTTCCTCGGCAAGCAATCAGACGGTGAGCAAGACGTCTAACTGGTGAGCGACGTAGACGAGTTCGTCCCGAAGGATCTGCTCGTGTCGGTGATCTTCCCAGCGCACCAGTCGGTCGCCGTCGACCGCCGGATCGTCAACAAGAGCCGAGGCCACCGTATCGACAATGTGATGCAGGAAATACGCTTCATCGGCCTGGTATCCGTTCTCGGTGGGAGCGACGACCCAGTCGGATGCCCCTGCGGCGATCAATGTGTGATCGTTTGCCGCACGTGAGAGCAAGTGCTGGCCAGCGTGTGGATCACCCGGGTTCTCGCGGCGGATCATATCCTCGTGGTATCGCTCGACGACGTGATCGTCGAACGACGGGAAGACAGTCGGCTGGAACGTCGTCCCGCCGTCGAAGGTGATCGGAAAATAACAGTGACAGCCCGCTGGGAGACGGTCGAATAGCTCGTCGACCTCCGCCGAATCCAGCAGGTCGAGAAGCGCAGATCCGATAACCAGATCCGGTGTCTCTGTCGAAAGATAGTCCGCAGCGTCCATCACCGCGGTCTCAATCCTGATTTCCTGATCGTTGCGACGGAGAGTAATTCCGCTGTCTTGGGAGACAGTATAGCCTTCCGACGCCGCCCAGTCGGGGAGCCGTTCTTTCGCGGCGGCGATCGACGCCCCGTCGACATCGACTAACGTGTACGTAAGCCGGTCAGGGAGCAGCCCCCAGTCGAGGAGGCGCTGGAGCATCGTACCGATACCAGCACCGATCTCGACGACCTCGGACGCATCCGCAAGTATCGGTTCCAGTTCTTCCAGCACGTGCCGGTTCAGCGACCGGTCGTCGATCGTCCGTTTCGCCGCGAGATAACGCTCCTGCGAGTAGGTTCGGGTCACTCGTGCGTTATCCGTGGCCGAATCGACATACCGTTTTGGTCTCCGGCGAACGCATCACTCCAGCCGTTCGAGGAAGGTGCCCACCACGAAGACGTTCGTCCCTGTACAGAAAGCGACCCCGCCCGCGGTCAGTACCGTCATGCTGAGGAAGAACTCGTCGTGGTACGGGTGAACCCCCGAGGCCCCCAGACTTTCGATCGCCCCGAGACCGGCATGGCCCAGTCCCGCGAGCACCAGCGTCGCGACGACGCCGAGCAGGCCGGTGACGAATCCGAATCCGGAGAAGATATCCTCAAATCCGACCAGCGACCACGCCTGACTCTCCGAAACCTCTCCGAGCGACGACCGATACGCCGAGACTACACCGAGACCGCCAGCCGAGACGAGGAGACACGCCACACTGAGCAACAGCAGTGCGGAAAACGCCACCGGAGAGAAGGCCGGGTTCCCGCCAAAGTAGGTCTGTGAAACTGCTGGAGGAAGAAACACCATTATCGGTACGGTCGCCGACGCCGCAAACAGCAGGTAGCTACAGCCACGGACTTTCTGGGCGATCGACCAGCGGCTCAGGAGTCCGTGTTGCGCCCGGATGAGTTCGTACTCCCGTCCGTCGAGCACCATCTCGGTGTACTTGTTCGGATCCCCCATACTGTGACAGGGTAACAAGGTTGGTGTATATATCCGTTTCGGCAGGTGAGATTTTTGTTGCGGTCACGCGGATCGACGGCCGACCCGGACTCCTCGGACACAACCGGTGACAATCCGAGCCGAGTGGCGGAAGCGAGGGCATCTCGTGTGACCACTCGTTCTGTTGATCACCGTTCGTTCCTCGCAGAAAGCCTAGGCCGGGATTTGAACCCGGGCTCTCGTCCTTACCAAGGACGCGCTTTACCGCTAAGCTACCCAGGCACGGGTGCATCCTTCGATTATCGGGATCCGACTTTATGCGTTTCGATTCCCGGATACCGCGGGACGCCGTCCCGAATCAGTGATCGGTCGCCGACTGCTGGACGTGATCGTCAGTGCCATCGGACGAGCGCGATCCAAGCATGGTGTCGAGATCGCTGGGTAATAGCTCGGCTGCAGGGGGAAGTGGTGTATCGGCCGCCCCAAGTTCGTTTGCGAGGTCAAGGAGCCTCGTCGGGACCAGCCCTGCCTCCGCAGTCGGCCATGGGCTATCGCCCGCGGTCGCGCCCGCGATCACTGCCAGCTCGAAGACGTTCCGTTCGAGCGAGCGATCCAGCGAGGCGGCGGCGTCGGCGCTTTCGGCGCTTCGGCGGAGCGTCTGGTCGCGGCCGAACGCCCGGACGGTCTCGACGGCCTTGTCGGCGGCCTCGGTCCGGGCGAGCAGATAAAAGCCCCGTGAGACGAGGACGTCGGCGGCGAGGATTTCGAGGTTGGGTTCGGTGTGATCGCGCGGGTCGCGGGTGGCCCAGGGCTGTTCCTGGGCGAGCGTCCGGGTCAGGCGCAGTCCCTCGTAGATCAACTGGACGCCAGCACCGCGTTCGGCGACGGAGTCGGCTGTCGCCGAGCCGTCAATCGACCGTGCACTGGACAGGGTGAGCGCTCCCGGGGCCATGGAGGCGTCGTCGAGACGATCGTCGAGAAGCTTGCGGAGGGTAGTCGGCTCGATATCCGCGACTGCGTCGTGTGCTGCCTGCCGAGTCCGCACGGCCTCATCCATCACGCCGGACTAGGGAGAGGAAGGGCAAAGACCTTTGGAAAGTCGGCCTGCGAGTAGCTGCGAGAGATCGCATGCGGGCTCGGCCTCAGATGACGAGACCGAGCAGGCCAAACAGGAGTAGACCGACAATGATTGCGGCCGCCCCAGCGAGCAAGGGATTCTCCATTGCTTTGCGGTAGAACGGCATCGCGTCGTACTCGGCGCGGAACCGTTCGAGGTTCTCGCGGTCGTAGAAGTACTTCGTCTTGAACAGGAACGATTCGGTGACGGCACAGCCCGTACAGACCGGAGCACCGTCCAGTCGTTCCGTTTCGATGTGGTCGTCGCAGTTGACACTCCCGCAGTTCTCACAGTAGGTGAGCAGTCCATCCCCACCGCAATGGACACAGTGGCCGAACGCCCCGTCCATGACGACTGTGTCACGATCCGCCGTGAGATAGCTGTGCTGGTAGGCATACTCGCCGAGTTCGAGCCGTGCATCGACCGCCGGAACGTAGACTGGATGGAGCGATCGGATCGAGACGTCTGACTCTGTCGGGCGACAGGTCCTGGTGTACGTGACATTGTTGTCGCCGGTATACCGAACGGTCGTCTCGAAGCGGTCGCACTGCAGTTCCGCAATCCAGTCGCGGTACTCCGCTTCAGTGCGGCCGAACCGTTCCGTATCGACGGCGTCGAACTGCTCTCGATACCGGTCGAGAGCAATGGGTTCGGTACGGTCGACGTTTCGAGCCACGAGTCGGCTGACATCGCCCGCGAGCGGTCGTGGGCCGTCGCGGTCGGCGAGGATCGAGATGGGGTCGCGCTCGTCGACGCGATGGATGACGCCGACGGAGGTCTCGAATACGGCGTTTACATGGGTGTCAGCATACACGATCGGAAGCAAGGTGAGGGTAATCTTCGACGGGGCGACAAGCTCCGGATCGAGGTTCTCGACACTGCTCGCCGCAGCGCGGAGCTGGCTAGCGACGGATTCCCGGTCCCGCGGCGGCGCGAGCGTCTCCTCACAGACGATTTCGATCCGGCCACTGTAGAGATCCATCCCGATCTCATCGCCGACCTCGCGGAGCCGCTGGCCGTCGAACAGTTCGATTTCGGCTGCCCCGGATTCACGGCCAACCCGTGCCGCGTACTCCTCGGCCGGGCGGGTAAAGCGTCCGGTCGTCGCGACCATCCCGCGCTTCGGTCCCGGATGATCGTAGGTCTGTACCGCGGAGTGGAGTTTCTGGACGACCGGCCGACCGACGGTCGCGGTGTGTTTGCACTCGACGACGACCGCGCTCGGTGGCCCGTTCTCCCGCGGTTCTTCCATCAGGATGTCACGCCCTTTGTCGGCGATGCGTTCGGCCTGCCGAACGTTCCGGTAGCCCATCTTCCGGAAGACCTCGACCATCACGTCCTCGAACTCGAAGCCGGAAAGGTCGTCGAGTACCGTTGCGTCCGCGTCCATTACTGTCAGATCTGTCTCCTGAACCCACAAGGAGTTTGTGCCCTTCGGTGCCAGCCGTTGCGGCAGAACTTACAGGACGGAGGGCTACACTCAGTACATGATCGAGCAGCGCGTCGACGAGCGGGTTCGGGTAGTGACGTTGTCGCGCCCAGACCGACGTAATGCGTTGACACCAGATGGTCTCGATCAGCTCGAAACCGCAATCGCGGATGCCGATGAACCGGTGGTGTACCTCCACGGCGCGGGCACGGCGTTCTGTGCGGGGGCCGATCTCGATGCGGTCGACGCGCTGGAGGATGCCGATGCGGCGCGGGACTTTTCGGCACGCGGCCAGCGGGTCGCACAGGCGATCGAGACAGCAGATGCGATCGTCGTCGCCGGGATCGACGGCGCGGCCCGCGGCGGCGGCGTCGAACTCGCGCTCGCGTGTGACGTCCGGGTCGCAACACCCACAGCCACGTTCGGCGAACCAGGCGTCACCTTCGGCCTGTTCGGAGCGTGGGGAGGGACCGTCCGCCTGCCCGAGATCGTCGGCCTCGGGGATGCGATGGAGTTCTCGGTGAGCGGTCGCGACCTCTCCGCCGAAGAAGCACGCCGGATCGGACTCGTCTCGCGGATCGTCGAGCAACCTGAGGCGGTTTCCCACGAGATTGCTGGCAACGATCCAGCGGCGCTCGCGGTACTCAAAGAGCGACTTCGAGACACCGCGAGCAAGGCCGAGCAGGAACGTCGAGAGGCGGACGCCTTCGCGGAACTGGTGAGAGAGCGCAAGCGAAGAAACGACGACGGAAGCTAAGCCAGCTCAGTCGAGGGCGGGCGGCGCGGGCGGCATCGAGCGCTTGTGTGCACTCCGTTCGTACATCCCTCGTACCTCTTCGACAGTACTGACATCGACATCGAGGGTTGCCGCAGTGGCGCTGGCAGAAAGCGCACCGTCGACGTGCAGTGCGAGGATCGGATCAAGCGTGTCGTACGCGATCCCCATCTCCTCTTCGTCGGTCTGCTCGCTCCAGAGACCTGCCGTCGGAGTTTTGTCGACCAGATCCTCGGGAACGCCGAGGTCGCGTGCTAGCTGGCGAACCTGCACCTTGTATAGGTTGCCGATCGGATGGCAGTCCACCGCTCCATCGCCGTATTTCGTGTAGTAACCCACCTGTGCTTCGCTCCGGTTGCCCGTCCCCAGCACGAGCCGGTTCTCGTGGTTCCCGACCAGATAGTTCAGGACGCCGCGAGTCCGCGCGCGAGCGTTACCGACCGCGAGGTCGTCGCCCTCGGCCTCGGGATACCCCGCGACGAGCTGGTCGATAATCGGCTGGATCTCGATTACCTCGTACTCGATGTCGAGCATCTCGGCGACCCGTTCCGCATCGCTCATATTGGCTTCGTGACTGACCTCTCCGGGCATCACGAGCCCCTTGAGGCCATCGTTGCCAAGCGCTTCCACCGCGAGGTGTGCGACCGTCGTGCTGTCGATCCCTCCTGACAGCCCCAGCACCGCGCCGTCGGCCCCCGCGTCGGCAACCGTCTCCTCGATGAACCCCGTGATATGCTCTCTCCGTTCCGCGAGTTCGACATCCGAAAACCGAAGATCGACCATAGTAAGTCATTTGTTCACACGTGTAAGAATCACTCGGTTCGTGCAATCTATGGAACATATTCTGTCCGGAAGATCGACAATTGGCGACGGTATGCCGGGACGGTAGACGATAGAGAAAGAAAGCTAGTGGTTCTCCTTGTATGCGTTGACTAGCTCCTGCATCGAGCCCTTCGCGTCGCCAAACAGCATGCTCGTGTTGTCCTTCGCGAACAGTGGGTTCGGGATTCCGGAGAAACCAGGACTGAGGCTTCGCTTGTTCACGATCACCGATCGTGCATCCGAGACGTTGAGGACGGGCATCCCGGCGATCGGGCTCGACTCGTCGGTGTTTGCCTTCGGATTGACGACGTCGTTCGCGCCGGTCACGATGACGACGTCAGTCTGGGAGAAGGTCGGATTGACCTCCTCGAGCTCCCGCATCTTGTCGTACGGGACATCAGCTTCCGCCAGTAGCGCGTTCATGTGGCCGGGCATCCGTCCCGCGACCGGATGAATGCCGAACTCGACGTCGACGTCGTTCTCGTCGAGCAGCTCGGCGAGCTCCGCGACCGCGTGCTGGGCCTGCGCGACTGCCATCCCGTAGCCGGGAACGATGACGACCCGCTTGGCGGTGTCCAGCAACATCTCGACCTCCTCGGGGGACGTCTCGGTGATGTTGCCGTCGTAGATGTCGTCCATCGCTTCCTGATCCGGCTCCTCGCCGAACCCGCCGAACAGGACGTTCGTGAGCGACCGGTTCATGGACTCACACATAATGACAGTGAGGATCATCCCTGCTGCGCCAACGAGCGTCCCTGCGATGATCAGCGCGCTGTTGTCCAGTACGAAACCGGTCCCGGCAGCGGCGAGTCCCGAGTAAGCGTTCAACAGTGCGATGACGACCGGCATATCAGCGCCGCCGATCGGAATCACAAGGAGGATTCCGAGCACGGCGGCAGCGAGCACCAGCAGCCAGTACGGTGGTATCCAGTCGGCATGGAGTTGCGCAGCGAACAGGTCGGGGCTTGCAACGAGGTAGCCGCCAAACACCAGCGCGACGAGCAGGACGAGGGCTTTCATCACCTGCTCACCATCGTATCGGATCGCAGAGGTAGTGATGAGCCCGTGGAGCTTTCCGGCCGCGACCAGACTACCGAAGAGGGTAACCGAGCCGACGATGCCGGAGAAGACTGCTGCGACACCCACATCGACCGGAATCGCGTCGGTCGAGCCGAGTTCAACGAGTTCCGCGCCGGCAACCACGGCAGACGCACCACCGCCGAACCCGTTGAACAGACCGACGAGCTGTGGCATTTCGGTCCGCTCGACTCTGACGGCGAGGATCGTTCCGACGGCGGTGCCGACGAGCAAGGCGCTAAAGAGCACCAGCGGGTCAATGATCTCGAACCACAGGACCGTGACGACGACGGCAACGAACATCCCGCCAGCGGAGATGAGGTTGCCACGCATCGCCGTCCGGGGATGGGTCATATCCCGCAGGCCCTGAATGAACAGTATCGAAGCGAACAGATAGGCGAGCGCGAGCGTCGATTCCGGCAATGCAGCAAGCATCATCGGTCACCTCCGCGGAAATCAGCGAGCATGAAGTGGCTAACCAGATAGCCACCGACGACGTTGATCGTTGCCATAACGACTGCAACGAACCCAAGCGCTGTCGCCAGCATCGTATCGCCGGAGCCAGCCACGACCACTGCCCCAACGAGCGTGATCCCGGTAATCGCATTCGCACCGGACATCAGCGGCGTATGGAGATTGGTCGGGATCTTGTTGATAATCTCGTATCCGAGGAACGCCGCCAGCACGAACAGCGTCAGGTTCTGGATCAGCGACATCAGGCCTCACCTCCGTTGGATGCGTCGGCAGTCTCGTCACTCTGTCCGTCTTCGTCCGAGCCCTCCCCGTCCTCGCGGTGCGGCGCTCGAACCTCGCCGTCGTGGGTTAGCAGCGTTGCGTCGATGATCTCGTCGTCGAGATCGATCGTCAGCCCATCCTCGCCCGTGAGCAGATCAAGGAAGTTCCGCAGGTTGTTCGCGTACAGTTTGCTCGCGGTCTGGGGGACAGTCGCGGCCAAGTTGGTCGGCCCGTAGATCTCGACGCCGTCGTGGACGACGGTTTCACCGGGTCGAGATGGTTCGCAGTTACCGCCGCTCTCCGCGGCAAGATCGACAACCACGGAGCCCGGATCCATCCGCTCGATCATCTCGGTTGAGATCGGCTGGGGGGCCGGCCGGCCGGGAATCGCTGCCGTCGTGATGAGGACGTCCGAGTCCGGGACAACGCTCATCAGTGTCTCTTGCTGTTGCTGGGCGAAATCTTTCTCCTGTTCTGTCGCGTATCCTTCCTCGTCGGACATCGAATCGGTCTCCGCGCCGACCTCGACGAACTCCGCGCCGAGGCTTTCGACTTCCTCGCGGACCTCCGGCCGGACATCGTTTGCAGTCGCGTTGGCTCCGAGCCGTTCGGCGGTCGAAATCGCCTTCAGTCCCGCAACTCCGGCCCCGAGGACGAACACTTCTGCAGGCTGGATGGTCCCGGCTGCAGTCATTTCCATGGGGAACAGTTTCGGCAGGGCCTCGGCGGCGATCATCGTGGCCTTGTAGCCGCTGACGCTGTCCATCGAGGAGACTGCGTCCATACTCTGTGCCCGGCTGATGCGCGGGATCAGCTCGAGAGCGAACACGTCGACTCCTCGGGAGGCTAGCTCGTCGAGTTCCGCGTCGAGTTCGTACGGACCGAGCAACCCGATCACCACCTGCCCCTCCCGGTACGGTGGGAGCTCGTCGTCGGGCGTCGCCCCGAGCCCGCGGACGTGGAACACGACATCCGATCGCTCGAAGACGTCCTCGTCGTCGACAACGTCACAACCGACCGCTCGATACGACTCGTCACTCCAGCCAGCCCCAGTACCAACTCCGGAGCTGATCAACACCTCGTGGCCGTCGTCCACGAGGGCGTCGGCTACCGGCGGAATGAGGGCCGCCCGCGTTTCGTCTGCAACTGACTCGTTCGGTACCCCGAGTATCATACAGTGAACAACTGCTTTGAGAATCGTTGTCAGTTAACTTTGTCGAAATAGACGTATGTTCAGCAAAAAGCGTTTAAGACCATTATATTATTGTGGAGCTATCAATAAACATACGCACAGTTCAATATTTGTCAAGCTGTATTGTCGGAGACGATGACGGGAGCTGAATCAGCAGTGTTTAAGAATCGCCACCGCATAAATCGGGATGCAGCAACCCGAATGCGCCGGTGGTCTAGTGGTAGGACATGAGCTTCCCAAGCTCATAGCCCGGGTTCAATTCCCGGCCGGCGCATTTCTGCTGCGAACGTCAGTGAGCAGTGAAATCGCTCCGGGAATTGAATCACGCGAGACGAACGGAGTGAGTCTCGCAGTCGGGTTCAATTCCCGGCCGGCGCATGGCTGAGCACCGCGAAGCCATGTTCGAGAGACGAACAGAGTGTCTCTCGACGCATTCCTGCGTCAATGTCACGAACGAAGTGAGTGAGTACCCGGCAGTTCTGACCGACGATCGATCGAATGTGAGGAGTTGAATCGCCGCAACGAGTAGTTGAGCCCCGGGACTAGGAATCAAAATATCAGCCCTTTTATAAGAAAAGTGACGCGAGGGCATAGCGGCTCACTGTGGGCGGGCGACGCTCGAACACCGCAGACAGAGCACGTCATCACCGATCCAGTTGACGCTCGTCGACTCGCAGTTCGGACAGTAGTGGTGATCCGTGTCGTATTCGGTCGACCCTCGCGGGGCGGCAAGATAGCCACCCTCGACGACACGGTCCAGCAACGACGGAAAGCGGCGGCGTTTGTAGCGGGCACGTTCCGCGAGGAAGGCAGCTTGATCTGCAGGATCGGAGCCGTGTAACTGCTCCCACTCGATGGCAATCTCGCCGTCAGCGAGGCTTCTGGCAACCTGCGTGAGCGGCGTCGCGGCGGCCTCGAACAGAGGAGTCGTCGCCCAGCGCTGTGGATCGTCGATCCCCGCGCCAGCGTCTCGATAGGCCGTGACGGCGTCATCGTAGGCCTCGTCCACCCCGTTCAGGTCGCCAGCAACGTGGAGATCGGCGATGAGCTCCTCGAAGCAGGCCCGCTGGGCGGCGTGGTCAGTGACCGCGGCCAGATCACGGCTGACGGCGACACCTTCGACTGCACGGTGGGTCGCACGGGCTTGCTGTCCGGCAACACGATAGCAGATCGACGCCGTGCAGAGATAGCTGAGTCCGATTCCGACCCAGCCGTGTTCGTCGTCATCGAATGGGCTACTGTTCGCCCGCGGACCGGAGAGTACCCGACGTCCCGCACGGGTGTAGGCATCCCCGGCCGCAGTGTAGTTTCGATCGGCGAGGGAGGCGATGGCGTCGTCGTAATGTCCGTCGTCGTCGGCGCGCATGACCGGACTTAGGAGCAGGTGTACACAAAAGTTCGTCCTGACGAACGCGGCGTTTTTTGTGAGTGGTCCCGTACCGCCGAACAGTGAACCTCCACGTCAGGTACGAGGGTGACGACGATCCCGACAAGTGTACTGCGAAGAAACTCTCTCGGTTCGAGCTGGCGACCTTGCACAGCACCGATCGGGCAACACCGTACGGCGTCGTGTTGAACCCGCACGCCGAGCAGGCACTGTCACCGGCCGACGCGACGGTGAGTGACCGACTAGTCGCACTCGATTGCTCCTGGGAGAGCGCCCGCGAGGCACAGTTCAGCGTCGACGGCGAACACCGTGCCCTGCCCTTCCTCGTCGCGGCGAACCCGGTCAATTACGGAAAGCCGTTCCAGTTGACGACGGTTGAAGCACTGGCGGCCGGGTTATGTATTCTGGGGGACCGAGAGCATGCCAGTCGGATTCTATCGAAGTTCAGATGGGGCGAGACGTTTCTGGTGATGAACGAGGAACCGCTACGCCGGTATGCCGACTGTGAAGATTCGAGCGAGATCGTGGCGGTCCAGCAGGAGTATCTGGACCGGGAGTGAGCTACGGTTCAGCCGGCGTGGCATCCGCCCAGAGTTCGTCGAACGTGTCGACGAGTTCGGTCGCCACCTGGTCGCTTCTGAAGTCGACGACCGAGAGCAGCTCGTTTGGGGTGATCGGGTGAACGACTTCGAGACAGACCTCCTCACCATCGATCAGGATGAACCGCTGGTCGGGGACGACCGGACTGCGCCGGATCGCAAGCCCTGCGTCGGCCAGCTCAGTATCGTATTCTAGCTCGGTGTGCTCGTGAACGAGGAGTTTGACCGTGATACCGTCGTGTAACAGCGATCGAAGGCGCTCGGTGAGCGTGTCCCGGGTTTCGGGCCCCTCGTCGATCGTCCCTGCTGCGATGGAGACGCACTCGGTTGCAGTTCCGAGGCGCTCGTCTAGCAACTCGATGGCATCTTCGTGCCGAAAGGCGCTCGTGGCGAACGACTGCGTTGGTCGGTCGGTCTCCTGTGATCGAATCGCCGTTTCAAGCTCCTCGGCGGTCGTTTCGAATCGGCGACGGCGTTCGTCGAGGTCCTCCAGCCGGGCATCGAGTAGCTGTGAGACGGCATGTTCCGGCGACGCAGGGACGTATGTGCGCGGACGTGAGTCATCGTGACGAACGACAGAGCGTTTCGACAGCGAGTTAAGGACATCATAAATCCGGCCTTTCGGTAGCTCGGCGGCAGCGGCTACCTCGTCGGCTGTCATCGGCCCTTTCTCTATCAGTGCCTGAAAGGCCTGAGCCTCGTAGTTCGATAGTCCGAGATCCGCAAGCTTCTCCGCGACGTGCTCGCCCATACTCTACGCAACACGGTTAGAAACAACAGTGTTGTGGTTTCGATCCAAAAGGTACTTGTCTACCCCTCTATCAGTACCGGTATGAACAGGGTTAGGGCTGGATTACTCGTGCTGTTTCTCGCCGGAGTCGTTCTCGTGGGGCTGGCAGTTGCAGACGAGACGACCGGTAGTCCCGATATTGAGGTGTACACGCCAGACCCGTTCGTGGAACCCGGAGAGTCAGAAACAGTCACGGTCGATCTGCAGAATCAGGGCAGCGTCGACGATGACGATGGCCCCCCTGGTGCCGACGATGACGTAACGACCGCCAGAAACGTCAGCGTCGAGCTGGGCGATGACGAGGACGTTCCGGTGGACATCAGGACGAACGAGCAGCCCCTGTCCAATATGCCACAGGACGCCATCCAGTCGGTGTCGTTCGACATCGACGTGGATCAGACCGCCGAGGCCGGAACGTACGAGCTACCAGTAAACGTGACGTACACGTACACGCCCGCCGTGGACGACGACGACGGTCCAGACGACGAGCGGACGGTCACCGAAGAGAAGTCCCTCGAGATCCGCGTCGACGAGCAGGCGCGCTTCGAGGGCGAAATCGACGTCAGCGAGTTCCGTGTGGGCGACACCCGGACGGCGACGGCGGAGATTACGAATACCGGTGCCGAGAACGCAAGCGACGCTGTCGTCGGATTTCAGGCGCAGGACCCCAACGTAGAGGCCTTCCCGGAAGTTCCGGACGGTGAGCTATCGGGAGTCCCCGACGACGGTGAGGGTGATCCAGCGACTGTCGCCAGTGAAGTCTACGTCGGGGACTGGGAGCAAAACGAGACCCGTGAGATCGATCTGAAGGTACGGGTCGACGAGGACGCCCTCCCGCAAGAGAACGCGATCAGGGCAGACGTCGAGTTCCGTGACGACCGCGGCGTCGATCGAACGTCCAGAGAGATGGTCCTCGGTGCAGACGTCGTCGAGGAACAACGCTTCGTGCTGGATGACGTGGAGAGCACCGTCCGCGTCGACGATGATGGCTTCGTCAACGGGACGGTGAAAAACGAGGGCAACGAGACGGTACGGAACGCCGTCGTCCAGTTCAGCGAGGACCCTTCGGACGATATCGACGTACTCGATACCGGTGACTCGGAGACGGTGTCTCCACGCGAGGAGACGAGCTTCGTCGGTGACCTCAAACCCGGTGAGACAGCTCAGTTCGAGTTCCGAATCGATGCCAGCGCGGATGCGACAGCGGGAGATCGGATCCTGCCAATGGAGGTGAGATACAGAAACGCCGACGACGACATTCGGACGAGTCGAACACTTGACGCGCCAGTCACGATCGGAGAGGAACGCGAGGAGTTTGCCGTCGAAGCGACGGACGGAACGTTCGAGATCGACGAGAGCGGAACCCTCGAACTCACCGTCACCAACACGTTCGGCGAGGATGTAACCGACGTCCAGGCGAAGCTGTTCACCAACGATCCGATCGACAGCAGCGACGACGAGGCGTTCATCGAGCGCCTCGACGACGGGGACAGTGAAACGATAACGTTCGAGATCGATGTCGACGGCTCGGCCAGCGAGAAGACGTACCCGGTACGTGTGGACTTCCAGTTCGACGATGCCGACGGTGATACGCGGCTGTCGGACACGTACCGGATTCCCATAACGGCAGTCGAAGGGGAGACCAACTGGCTACGCATCGGACTCCTGGCGAGCCTCGTGCTCACCGCCGGTGTCGGTGCAGTAGCCTGGCGGTACCGCGACGGGATCAGGACTCGACTGCCAAACAACGACCCCGACGAGTAACATGGGCGACTCCGCTCTCGAACGTGGTATGGGCCGCATCGGGACTCTCATAACTGAGCGTCCCGGAACGGTCGTACTCGCCTTTCTCCTCGTCACAGCCGTTTTTGCAACCGGACTCGGTGCGATCGAGAGCGAAGAGGGCACCGACGAGTTCGCCGAAGGGGTACCAGCACAGGACGCACAGGACGAAGTCGACGAACGCTTCAGCCCGGCGTTTGCAGACGATACGTCGTCAGTCCAGCTCATTCAGCGAAGCCAGGGCGCGCTGACTCCGACGGGGTTAGAACGGAACCTCGCCGTGCAGGCCGAGCTGGAATCCGACCCCCAGCTCGACATCGAGGGGACGAGCTCGATTGCTGGAGCCGTCGCACAGACCATCGAACCGTCGGCGACGACGCCGAGCGCACAGCGTGCCGTCATCGAATCGACACCCGATCACGAAGTGCGGACCACAACCCGACAGTTGCTGGCCGAAGAGGACGGTCTGGCCGAGCTCGCGAGTGAGGATTACAGCGAATCGAGCGGAGAGGCAAGCGCCACACTGACCGTCGTCGAGTTCGATGGAAGCGTCGACGAGAGCAATGCGCAGGATCGAGCCGAGCGCGCTGCCTCGGCCGTCGACGGTGAGTTCACCGTCTTCAGTGGCGGTCTCATCGAAGAGGAGTTCGAGACCGTTATCAGTGACTCGCTGGCAATCGTCGTTCCGGCGGTCGTGCTCCTGATATTGCTGTTTCTGGCCGTCGCCTATCGCGACCCGATCGACCTGCTGTTGGGGCTCGCTGCGCTCGGAATCACCGTTATCTGGACGTTCGGGTTCACCGGACTCGTCGGGATCCCCTTCTCGGAAATGATGATCGCGGTGCCACCACTGTTGCTAGCGATCGGCGTCGACTTCGGGATTCATTCGGTGAACCGCTACCGGGAGGAACGGGTCGCGGGCTCAGGTGTCAGCGAGGGGATGAGTGCAGCGACTGACCAGCTACTGATCGCCTTCTTCATCGTCGCCGGAACGACGGTAATCGGGTTCGGCGCGAACGTCGTGAGTGATCTCGGTCCGATCAGGGATTTCGGGATCGTTGCGAGCATCGGCGTGGTGTTTACCTTCCTCGTGTTCGGCCTGTTCATGCCCGCAGCGAAGGTGCTGCTGGATCGGGCCCGCGACGGAACGCGGATCCCGGAGTTCGGTACTGCCCCCCTTGGATCGGACGGATCCCTGCTCGGCCGGGTACTACCTATCGGTGCAACGGTCGGACGACGAGCGCCGATTGCCGTCCTGATCGGGGCGTTACTCGTCACAGCCGGCGCCGGTGCACTCGCGACGGGCGTCGACACGACCTTCGACGACGAAGATTTCCTCCCACCCGAGGAGCTCCCGGGTTACGTCACGAACGCCCCCGGTCCCCTCGCCCCCTCCGAGTACACCTTCACCGAGACGATCAACTTCCTGGCGGATAACTTCGAGTCCGGCGAGGACGACGAGGTGACGGTCTACGTGGAAGGGCCGATGGAGACGGACTATGCCCTGGAGTCTATCAATCGAGCCGGTGGTGATCCCCCAGGAACGGTGATCTCGGATGGTGGACAGGCCGATTCGGAAAGTATCATCACGGTTATCGAGAGCCAGGCCGAAGAAGACGAGGAGTTTGCCGCACTGGTCGATCGCAAGGACGTCACCGGGAACGGAATCCCGGACCGGAACCTCGGCGAAGTCTACGATGCCCTCGAACAGTCCGAGGCCGGGGACCGTACCGACGATTTCCTGACCGACGATAGACGATACACAAAAGTAGTCTACTCCGTCGAGTCGGGGGCGGACGACGCCGATATCAGGTCGGATATGGAAGCGATGTCGGACGATTACCGATTTCAGGCGACCCCGACAGGCGAGATCATCATCTTCCAGGGTGTCGCAGACGTGATCTTCGAGTCGGCGATCACCAGCCTCGTGCTTGCACTGACGCTTACCGCTGTCTTCCTGATGGTGATCTACCGGGTTCTCGAGGGATATGCCACTCTGGGACTCGCAAATATGGTCCCGATCGCGGTGACCGTGGCCATGCTGGTCGGGACGATGCCCCTGCTCGGGATTCCGTTCAACGCGATGACGGCAACGGTTCTCTCGATCACGATCGGCGTTGGCGTCGCCTACTCGGTTCACGTTACCCATCGCTTTATCGACGAGTTCAACGCCGGGAAGGACGGCTTCGACTCGCTGGTGACGACGCTTCAGGGAACCGGTGGCGCGCTCGCCGGCAGTATGCTGACGACACTCGGCGGGGCGCTCTCGTTGATGCTCGCAATCATTCCGATCCTTGGTCAATTCGGGATTCTGATGTCGATCAGCGTCGTCTACTCGTTCCTGCTATCGGTAACCGTCCTTCCGCCGACGTTGCTACTGTGGGAACGGTTCGTCGTGGAACGAGGCCTACTACCCTGAAGCCGTATCGCCGATCACTCGGCGGTAACGTCGAGCAACGCCGCCCTCGTCTCCTGGAGCCGTTCGAGTACAGTATCGTACTCTACGTCCGAGTCAGGATCCGTCGGTCGGTGAGTCCCTGTCCCATCCGAGAGGTGTTCAGCGATTACCTCCGTCGCCGATAGCAGCCATTCGGCGCGCTCAGCCAGCCGTCGGACGTCGCCCGGTGCAACGCCGTAGCGCTCGTCGAGGTCGGCGGGATCGACGCCCGCAATCCAGTCGTCGAGAATCCGCGCCGTCTTGACCGTCGCCAGCCAGGACTGGAAGTTTCCCTCGAAGTCGTGAACCGGTTTGGTGAACTGCTCGGCGTTGCGCATGGCGAACTCACTGAGACGGCCCGCCTCCTCGGTCCGGACGTACTGGGTGCTCATGTCCTCGGTATCACAGATGATTTCGAGCACCGTCAACGTCGTCACCCGATCCATCGCCGCCGCAGTACCGAGCGCTTCCACGACTGCTGCACCAGTCAATGGATCGACGTACACCCGGGAGACCAGTCGGCCGAGGTCTGTGGCGGAGAGGCCATCGTTGCGCCGTACCATTCCAGTCGCGTCCAGATACGAGAGTACTTCGTCGACGAGATCGGTCAGCTCGGACGGGTCGCGCTGGTGGGCGAAAAACGTCGAGGAGAGGAGGTCGTCGAGCTCGGACCGGTTCTCGGCAAAGCCGCCAGCGAGCGTGGCGAGCACGTGGGTCCGGAGCGCCTCCCGCGAGTCGAGCTTCGACTCCACACGTTCTGGTTCTGCTCCGATGTAGCGCTCCCGGAGCTCGGCGGCGTCGACGCCGGTCGCGACCAGCATCGCCTCACCGTAGGGATCGAGTCCCGGTCGCCCCGCACGGCCGAACATCTGATGAACCTCGAGGACGGGTAGTGGCTCGTAGCCCTCACCGGTGAACCGCTCGTGGTCGCGGACGATCACCCGCCGTGCGGGGACGTTGACGCCCGCCGCGAGCGTCGGTGTAGCACAGAGGACGGCGAGGTCGCGCTCTCTAAACGCCTGCTCGACGATCGAGCGGTGTTCGGCGCGAAGGCCAGCGTGGTGAAACCCGACACCGCCTTCGGCGGCCTCCGCGAGTGCCCGTCCGGTGCTGGTCGTTGCACCCTCGCGGATCCCGGTTGCGACGTCTGGTGCGGTCCGGAACTCCCTCGCGCCGAGGCTCCGGGCGAACGTCTCGGCCTCACGTCGGGAGTTGACGAAGACGAGAGCCTGCCCACCGTCATCGATCACGTCGGCGACCATCGCAGTCGTCGGTGGGTCGTCGCCGGGATCGATCGTACGTCGGCCCCCATCGTCGAACGTGACCGTGCCATCGTCGTACACCCCGGTCCGGAGATCGATCGGTCGCCACGTCGACCGGACGAGTTCGGCATCGAGCCAGTCGGCGATCTCCGCGGCGTTTCCGACGGTCGCCGAGAGCGCGACGAGTTGCTGGTCGGGGACGAGCCGCCGGAGTTTCGCGAGCGTGACTTCCAGCGTAGGCCCACGCCCGCGAGCGTTCAGCAGGTGGACCTCGTCGACGACCACACAGGCGATCGCTTCGACCCAGCTAGCCCCGTTCCGGATCGCCGAGTCGACCTTTTCGCTCGTCGCAACGACGATGTCGTCCTCGTCGAAGGACTCGTTTTCGGCGTCGTAGTCGCCGGTCGCAATGCCGACGCTCACATCGGGGAGTTCGGAAAACGTCTCGTACTTTTCGGTGGCGAGCGCACGAAGGGGGACGACGTACAGGGCAGGTCCATCGGCCGACAGCATCGCCAGCTGGGCGACGAGGGTCTTCCCGCTGGCTGTGGGCATCGCCGCGACGACCCGATCCCCCCGCGTGATTCCGGCCTCGACGGCAGCAGCCTGGGGTGGATACAGCGATTCGATCCCCAGTCCCTCGAAGTGTTCTATGAACTTCGGCGCGAGCGACAGGTCGCTGACGTCCATCTACCCGGTACTGGGGCGAGATGCTATTTAAGCTACAGGGCGGAAAAGCCAGATACTAGAGGCGTCGCGATCCATCAAGAGCGACGAGTACGGCGTTCGCCCTCGATGTCGCACGGTACTTGCGCCACTTCCCGTCCTTGCGCCGAGTGACGAGACCAGCCTCCGTCAGCTGTGAGAGCGCGTGACTGATCGCGCTGTCGCTGACGTCGAGCAGGGGTCCAAACTCACAGACACAGAGCTCGTCGTCCGCTTCATGGAGCATTCGAACGATCTTGTATCGGGTGTCGTTGGCGAGCGCGGATAGTAGTTCGACGTCGGCGTCGAGCGTCGAACCACCCGTCGCTGCATCGAGTTCCTCGAGTTCGGCCATCCGCTCTGCAACGTCCCCCGGCGTACAACTGCCCTGGTCGTCGGCGAGATACCGCTGGAGACGGTCGTTAGATGACATAGGGGTAATTTGAGCAGATAGTGGATTAAGCGTTTTGGCGTGGCGAGGTGGTAGTTCTCGATCTGACAACAGAACAATTTAGTATTTGCTCATACAAATAGTTCGCATGGATAGCGGAACCGTACGGGGAGAGATCGTCGAACTGCCACTGGTTTCCTGTCGCCGAAACGCGAGGTGTCAGGGGGAATGAGCGCCTACAAACAGGTCAACTACAACGAGATCGAACCAGTCTCCGGCGCGATGCATGCACTTGGCGATTCGCTTGATAGCAAGCAGGTCGGTGTGTCCGTGGTCCGCTGCGATCCGGGCTGGCGAAACATGCCTCACGATCACGCCGAGAACGACCACGAGGAGATCTACATCCTGATCGACGGCGAGGCAACGGTGGTGATCGACGACGACGAGATCACGATGGAAAGTGGCGACGCCGTATGGATCGAACCAAGCGCCACGCGCCAGATCAGAAACAGCGACACGGAAAGCGCGTTTGTGCTCGTGAGCGCGCCGGCCTCGCGCTGTGTCGCCGCGAGCTGCGAGGGCGACGACGACTTCTGGTCGATCGAGGGGTTCGTCGGCTGAGTGCCGCGATCGAAGCGTTTATCCCTACGAATGAATGATTGCTCAAACGAGTTCGGCGAACCCGCGATTGATAACCGTACACACTCCGATCGCGAACGCCTGAACGATTGAACGGACACGATACACCATGACCGAACTACAACTGTACGAAGAGGCGATGTGCTGTTCGACGGGCGTCTGTGGTCCCGATCCAGACGACGAACTCGTCGAAGTAAGCGCGGCCCTGGACCAGCTTGACGAGGAGTTCGAGAACGTCGAGATCAGCCGGGCGAACATGCAACACAACATCGACGAGTTCCTCGAGACCCAGCGGATCTACGATCTCGTCCAGGAGCACGGCCCCTCAATCTTGCCGATCACGGTCGTCGACGACGAGATCGTCGCCAGAGAAGAGTACCTCGAGTATGACGAGCTCGCAGAAACGCTGGAACAGCGCGTACAACCACAGGAAGCCCAATAGATGGCCGAAACCACTACTGCAGCCCGAGAGATCGTCGAGCCGAGCAGCGAAGACACCGAGTTCGTCTTCTTCAGCGGGAAAGGCGGCGTCGGCAAGAGCACCGTCAGCTGTGCGACGGCGACATGGCTCGCCGACAACGACTACGAGACCCTGCTGGTCACCACCGACCCAGCGCCGAACCTCTCGGACATCTTCGGGCAGGAGATCGGCCACGAAGTGACCACGATCGACGACATCGAGAACCTCTCTGCCATCGAGATCGATCCGGATCAGGCCGCCGAAGAGTACCGGCAGGAAACGATCGAGCCGATGCGCGAGCTGCTTGACGACGAGCAGGTCACGGCGGTCGAAGAACAGCTCAACAGCCCGTGTGTCGAGGAGATTGCAGCGTTCGATAACTTCGTCGACTTCATGGAGTCACCCGAATACGACGTGGTCGTCTTCGACACCGCGCCGACGGGCCACACGATCCGGCTGATGGAGCTGCCATCCGACTGGAACGCAGAGCTGGAAAAGGGCGGCTCGACCTGTATTGGCCCGGCCGCCTCGATGGAGGACAAAAAGAAGGACTACGAGCGGGCGATCGACACCCTCCAAGACGGCGAGAAAACCTCCTTTGCCTTCGTCGGCAAGCCCGAAGACTCCTCGCTCGACGAGATCCAGCGGAGTGCCTCGGACCTCGGAGAGCTGGGGATCGAATCCCAGCTGCTGATCATCAACGGATACCTGCCCGAATCAGTCTGTGAGGACCCCTTCTTCGAGGGGAAGCGCGAGGACGAACAGGCAGTCATCGAACGGGCCAGCGAGGAATTCGATGCCGACGCCACAGCGACCTATCCCCTCCAGCCCGGCGAGATCGCCGGTATCGACCTGCTGGCTGATGTGGGTGGCGTCCTCTACGACGGCAACGAGGCCACCGTCGACGTGGGATCGGCAACCAGTATCGACACCGAGGCATCGGTCGACTTCGACGCACTAACTGATCCCGACGCAGTCGCCGAAAACCTCGAACCCGTCGACGGGGAGACGCGCTATCTGTTCTTCACCGGTAAAGGCGGCGTGGGCAAGTCGACGATCGCAGCGACATCGGCGACAAAGCTCGCCGAGGCGGGCTACGAGACGCTCGTCGTGACGACCGATCCGGCAGCACACCTCGAGGACATCTTCGGCGAACCCGTCGGCCACGAACCGACCTCGGTGAGCCAGGCGAACCTGGATGCGGCCCGAATCGACCAGGAGAAGGCGCTCGAGGAGTACCGCGAGCAGGTCCTCGACCACGTCACGGAGATGTACGCCGACAAGGACGACACCCAGATCGACGTCGACGCGGCGATCGCCAACGTCGAAGAGGAGCTCGAATCCCCCTGCGCCGAAGAGATGGCCGCGCTCGAAAAGTTCGTCGGCTACTTCGAGGAGGACGGGTACGATATCGTCGTCTTCGATACCGCACCCACAGGTCACACGCTCAGACTGCTCGAGCTCCCATCCGACTGGAAGGGCTTCATGGATCTCGGCTCGCTGACGAAAGGTGCCGCGCCAGCCAAGGGCGGCAAGTACGACATGGTCATCGAGACGATGCAGAACCCCGAGAAGAGCTCGTTTGCCTTCGTTATGTACCCCGAGTACACGCCGATGATGGAGGCCCACCGTGCGGCCGAGGACCTGAAAGACCAGGTTGGCATCGAGACGGCCTTTGTCGTCGCCAACTACCTGCTGCCCGAAGAGTACGGCGACAACGCCTTCTTCGCCAACCGCCGAGCCCAACAGCAGCAGTACCTCGGTGAGATCAAGGACCGCTTCGAGACCCCGATGATGCTCGCCCCGCTCCGACAGGACGAGCCAATCGGCCTCGACGAACTGTCGGCGTTCGGCGAGGAGATCACGGGACTGTCCGAGATCGCCAAACGAGAGGAGGTGACGATTCAATGAGCCAGCAAGTGTCCAACGAGGAGGCAGTCGAACAGAAGCTCCAGACGTTCATCGGGACGCTCAAAGACTCCGGGGTCTACCAGGAGTTCATGGCCGCCAACGAACGTCTCGAAAATGACTCGGAGGCGAAGGCGTTGCTGCAGGAGTACCAGCAGAAACAGCGGCAGCTCCAGACGGGCGGCTTCGACGAGTCGGTGATGAGCGAGCTGCGAGAGCTCCAGGAAGAAATGAACGACAACGACACGATCCAGGCCCATCGCGAGGCACAGGAAGCGCTCGTGGAACTGCTCCAGGAGACAAACGAGGTCATCAGCGAGAAGATCGGCCGCGAGTTCGCGCAGTCACTGGGAGGTGGGTGCTGTTGAGCGCCTCCGACGAGGACGTGCTGGCGGCGGCAGCGGCGCTGGGCGAGGAACTCGCCGCGGCGAAAGCCGACACCTCACAGTTCCAGTTCACCACGATGCTGAAACAGTGTAACGAGGCGATTACCGAAGAGACTGGCGTCAAGTACGGCGACGCGTGCGGTGCTGGCGGTAGCTGCTGACACCCTCACTTCGGTTCGTAACGACCTGATTCCCCGTCGGCGGGAAGCAACTGGGAGGCACGTAGACTGATGACAAGGATTCAGACGGAGATCCCCGAGCGCCGGGAGAGGATAGCCGAAACGGCGAGTCACCAGCTACTTGACCTAGCGGATGCGCTGGGTGGTCGGAATCACCGTCTTCGCGAGCCTGCTGTAGGCGCGCTTCTTTCGGCGATCAGCTCGACCAGTCGATGATGTCGATCTCCTCGCCCTCGACGCCCTCGGGTAGGTCACCGATCCGCTCACGCGCTTCGTCGACGAGAGTTTTGGCCACTGCAAACCGGCCCGCATCGGGTGCTCTGATGACACCGTTTTGATCAAACCTATCCGGGACGACGTTTCGGACCCGGTTCCACCGTTCATCGCCGAGTTCGGCAACAAAGTAATATGCACGAGCATCGGGGAGCGTGTCGGCGACCCCATCGAAACCGGTTATGCGGTCCGGCTCCTCGTCGGCTATCAGGTCAACCGTCGAGAAGTCGTCTCGATGGTCCATGACGAAGGGAACGAGATCCGCGTTGACGCTCGCGTACGCCGTGGCACGCGCCAACTCAGCGGCGTCGTCATCCTCGAAGGCTGTCCGGTCCAGACACTCGACCATCCGGAGCTCGTCGTCCAACAGGACAGTCCCGTACGCGAGTCGGGCCTCTTCGAGACGGTCGAGAACATCCGCGAGAGGGTCGCTATCGTCGGCCATACCCCTCGTTTGTGGTCACGATACAACCACTTTTTCATCACGAATCAAGGCGGATACCACGGGGTCGTCCGAAAATCACTGGTTGGCGGGATCACGAAAATCGGAGATTCCCGAACGACTTGACCCCGAGGCAGTTGACAAGGAGCGGCGGGCAACCGTCAACAGCGTCAGCTTTCGACAGGGTCGGCGATTTCGTGGAGTTCGTCGGCAGTGATCTCGACTCGCCCCCCGTCCGCTCCCGATCCGGAGACCGGCTCGAAGGATAGTTCGAGCTCGTGCCAGTCACCGATTCGGGCAGTCTCGTCGAGGATCTCCGTCTCACTGAATCCCGCTTTTCGATCAGTAACGACGACGGTGTTCGAGCGGCGACCCGTGGCTCTCGGCTCGAGTTTGAGCTCGTACATATGCCAGTCGCCAAAGCGCGCGGTCACGTCGAGAATTACCCCCTCTTCGAAGCCACCGATCGTCTCTGTGATCTCGTAGCTGTTCCGTGCCATGCAGATAATCGTGCGGTATGAGGCCTGAAAAGCATATTCACGGGGAAGTGCCCATTTATACGACCGGCGTCTGTATCTGCAGAGCCCTCCCGATGCCCCGTTGTCTGTGGCGGTGGGCAGTGAGTTCCGCGTTGACACGTCAGCCAGTGAGTCACGCAGGTAGTGCTTTCAGGATCGGACGGGCGTCGCGCAACGGCTCGAATTCGTAGCCAAGTTCGTCGAGTAACCGCTCAATCTCCTCGCCGTCGGTATGGACTTCACAGTAGATCACCCGCGGTCGATCCCGCTCGATCGTCGTCCGCAACCCGCGCAGAACAGCCGCATCGACACCTTCCGCGTCGATCTTGAGTACATCTGGAGATGGGACTGTTCCGGACGCGACGAGGCTATCCCCGTCGACCGTCTCGATGGTGATTGTATCCGATAGGCGCTCCCCCTGTGCACCGGAAACGTGGGCGGCCGAGCTAGGTGCCGCGGTAAACTCGACGGAACTCGCTTTCTCGTGGAGTGCCACCTCGTGGACATCGATGTCGTGGCCGGTCGTCTCCACGACCGTTCGGAGTCGGTTAGCAGTGGTCGGGTGCGGCTCGAACGCGACCACGTCGATCTCGTCGTGAACACTCGCAGCCACGACAGCGTGCCAGCCCAGATGTGCCCCGACGTCGTAGAACACGTCTCCGGGTTCGAGTTCCTCGACCAGCTCCTCGAACAGTCGGATCTCGGGATGCATCCAGCGAAAGCGCTGGTACTGCCAGTACGTCTCCAAGGGGAGTTCGACGTCGATTCCGCCGACCTCGTGGACGATCGAGTCCTGACGGGAGAGCCGAAAGAGGATCCGTGGAATATCGAGTCCCCAGTACAGCGATTTGAGATGGGTATGGACCCCGACCCGCCGCGTTATGCGTTTCAGATGGCCCGTGTAGAGTCGACCGTCGGAGAGCATGTCGGGTTACTGGACCGTTTGCGTGTGGACTAATGACTCTTTGGCCGAGTGACGACCGCTCGTGCACCAGTCACCGCAACGACCGCGAGGACGATCCCCGCGAGGACGTCGACGAGCCAGTGAATCCCAAGCGCCATCGTCGCGACGACGATCGAGGCTGCAAGCACCGACGACAGCCCGAACCAGCGTCGGAACTCCTCGCGAGTCATCGCGGCGAGCAAGAAGACGGTCACCGATAGCGACGTATGCAGCGACGGGAAGACGTTCGTGTTCGTGTTCCACAGCGCGGTGAGATGCGTGATATCTGGGACGAGTTCGAGCAACGGCGCATCCGCGCTCGACCCATCGCTGGACCGGTCGGCGTTTCTGGGGCCATAGGCGACGACCGAGGCGTAGAACACGACCGCGACAGCGTAGTTAATCGCGTATGCCGTCACGAGCAGCTTGAGTGGGCGCGCCCGGTCGGCAAAGAAGTAGAGAAAGACTGGAGCGATCAACAGCAGCGCATAGCCAACGACGTACACCGCCGAAAAGTACGGCATCGTGATGTCGGGAACCAGTGACTGAAACGTCACGACGAAATCGCCCTCGATGGCGTAGATCGTCGCAGTTGCCTCGAAGCCGTACGCGTGAGAGAAACGTTCGATATAGCTCTGAGAACCCTTGTTGACGAGGAGAACGAGCGCCAGGAGGAGGACGAACGGACCGACTGCTCGGAGGCGGTCCCGAACCCAATCAGGTCGGTGCCGGATCTCGTGGAGTCGTCGGGCGCTAAGACACCACCAGCAGACGAGGGAGAGGCCAACAGCGGTAACCACGATGACACTCAGAAACAGTACGAGGACCTCGATCGGAAACACGGATTCGTACGGAGATTGGCCGAGACCTATATTAATACACTGGTTACAGAAATCCGAAAGAAGCGTCCACGCGAGGCGTCACGACTCGACGGGCTTTGCGACGCTGGACAGCTGGTCTGCCGTGATCTCGATACGCCCTCCGCTCCGGGTCGGCTCCGCTCCGGGCTCGAACGCGAGACCGCACTCGTGCCAGTCGCCGATCCGTGCAGTCTCATCGAGGATCTCAGCCTCACCGAAACCGGCGTCGTGCTCGGTGACAACGACCGTTTTCGTGCGATGCTCCGCTCGTTCCGGTTCGAGCTTCAAATCGTATGCATGCCAGTCACCGAACCGGGCGGTGACACAAAGAACCTCTCCCTGCTTGAAACCGCCAAACGGTTAGGTGACTTCGTACCGAATCCGACTCATACGGCAGATAGTACCTGTGATAGCTCAAAAAAGGCAGTTCCTAGTAGCAGTGTCTTTTATATATCGACGGCCGGATTGACCCGACGAGACACTATCATCACAACACTCTGCGCTAATCGGGCGGTGACCCAGAAAACGGACCGAATGGCTCAGCCCGTGTGCTTCGAGTGGGACGACCACGGTTGGTTGGAGGGCTCATACTCTTTAGCGGGGGCAAGTCCCACGTTGAGAGAGCGCACCAGATGGCTACCGGGGTCGTTCAACCAGTGTCGAATATCTGTGGTTCGTCCGCTGGGTCGACGTCAGCGAGGGCGCGAATCACTTTCGTCGCGAAGTAGTACCCGATGCTGAAGTAGCCGACGAGCAGCACCACAGTGACCACCGACAGCGCGACGTTGACCGTCACAAACAGGGCGAACGCGGCGGTAAATGAGGATCGCTGTAGCTCTTCGACGTGGTGGAGATCGCGATATGCCTCTACGGTTTCCGGGATCGGATCCGGATATTTTTCTTCCCCTCCGTGAAATGCAAGATACCGAATGTGCAGACGACCAACGAAGTAGCCAACGATAGCAGCTGGCATCGTGAAAAGGATTAGCGATGGAAACCAGACCGGCAGCATGGAACTACTACACGATGTATTACGTCCTCAACGCTGAAATACGTGCTTGGTAGCAACGTATCGACGACCGGTCGGATATTGGCGGTGCCACCGTCGACGTGGTAAACGGATACTATCGGGATTCGGGTCACGCCACATCTGAAGGAGTCCCCTTCGGGCCGCTGGCTGTTGATTCCGACACGCAAAGTAACTCTGAATCCCATGCCGGGATAGGAGTAACGGCGGCTTGGCCCCGTCCTCAGAAATCGAAGATTTCTGATGGGCTGCACGAGAACTCCGTTCTCGTGGACGCCAGTAGTCCGGTCATGCCGACCGGACTGGGAACCTGTTAATCCCGACGTTGGAATCCCACGGCTCCAGCCGTGGGAGGAGGTCAACCCACCTTCCTGCGGCTCTGTCGTCAGTCCTGATTATATTCGCTGTCAGGTAGCTCCGGAATACTAATGTATCGAGAGAATTCCGCTCCCTCACACTGGAAGCATTTTTTCGGTCCTGTCTCGGACGACGTTGCCATGACGTTCCCACAATGACGGCACACGTGAAGATGATTTCTGTCCCCCATTATACAACACCAATAATAATTAACGATTCGTAGAGATATAAACTGCTCTTCTCACAAATTGACCGATCACGATCTCCGTAGGTCGGCTCTCGATTTCTGCCACATTCGCGCCCTAAATCTCGCATGATGGTTTTGACAAATATTTGGTGAGAGACACATCCTGCAATCGGTCACAACTTGTTTTGTGCCAACCATCGACGGATCCACGAAAGGTATTCCGCGAGGCTTGCTTGCCAAACTCGCTACTGTCAGAAGTCGATAACATATCCCACCCGATCGCGCCGCTGCGCGCGACGAGTGAGACCTCACAGTCAGGCTCTATCGCGTTATGTCCGGGATAATAACCGGTTCATTGCGCGTGTCAGAGACCGGATAGTCCAGCCCGCCACGAAGTGTAGAATAGCATATGTATTTTCTTCTGCGCAAAAAATAAGCACGTCCCATCCCTAGCAGACGCTGTGACGAACAACACGTACAGCGATGTCAGATCGGAGATGCGGCTCGCGTTCCACATGTCGATCAGGTCGAAGATGATACTCACTGTCGGCACGCTCTTACTTTCGACGCTGGCCGCACCGGCAGTCCACTTCAGGCGTGACTACATCAGACAGATCGAGGGGACGGCGATCTTCGCCGAGTCTATGAGCATGACTGCAGGCATCGCACTCCTGTTAGGAAACGTGAGTTCCTTCGTCGTTGGTCTCTATATGCTAAAGTGGGTCCGAGACCGTGAGAAGGCGTCTTCGTTGACGAAAGCGGAGATACGGAAGAAGCTCCGTATCGAGGATGTGTTCATGTATTTTCAGTTTTTTGGGACGCTGTTGGTCCTGGTACCGCTTGTCCCGCTTGTACTCGGAGGACTCTTCCCCGATATCATCGAGCCGATGTACAATGCCGGTATTACGGTGTACAACCCCTTCGAGCTGGTCTTGCTCGACATCCGGTACATCGCCCTCGTCACCGGCGGCGGGTTCGGGTTGCTGCTGGGCGTGATGTGGTGGATCGTAAAATAACCGGCCGTATCGTGTCGACCAATACGGCCAAGCTATCCACTGTAAGGTATTTCTGATAGAGTGTGGCACAATGTATTGTATGCCACAGAACTCTGAGCACCACGATGACCACTCCGACGGGAAAAGCTGCTCGAGTCGTCGTGTGAAAGCTGACCCGGAGCGTCGCCGCCTGTTGGTCGCAATGGGAGGAGTCGGTACGGTGGCGATCTCGGGTTGTCTCGATATGTTCGACGACGAGGACGACCCTGAAGAGGAGCCTGAGGCAGAAGACGACCCTGACGAGGAAGACGATCCGGAGGAGGAAACAGAGGACGACCCTGAGGAGGAAGCGCAGGTGTACGAAGTCGAGTTCCTGGAGTTCGACGAGACGATCGAGGTCGACGAGGACGAGGCACTGCTGTACGCCGGGCTGGACCAGGGATGGGATCTACAATACGCCTGTGAAGTCGGGACCTGCGGTCAGTGCACAGCCCGGTACGACGGCGATGCAAACGAGGTTATCAGCCACGATGGCAACGAGTTCCTCGACGAAGAACAGATCGAGGACGGCTGGTTGCTTACGTGTGTCGCCTTCCCAGAAGACGACTTTGCAATCGAAACGAACGTTCAGCCCGAGGAAGAGTGAGGGTCTCTACGAGGATCGTGTGGAGTTGAGGAAAGTATAGTCCATCCTGGATTCGAACTGACTGCAGACTCGCTACCACTCGTCTGCCGGAGTTCGAATCCACTCAATGACGATTCTGTCGCTCACAGGTACGTTCGCGACAAGAATAGTCCATCCTGGATTCGAACCAGGGTCGAAGCCCCCAGAAGGCTTCAGGATTGGCCGCTACCCCAATGGACTGACATGTCTCTATTCACTCACTTTCGCGAGTGCTTCACCAGCAAATACTGGCCTTTGGTATTTGAGGGTTTCGAACTCGGTACAACAACGTACAAAAAGACCAGACTGCGGTTAGCTAGCCCGACCGAGATACGCCGTTCTCCGAGGTCGAAACAGCCGCAACACCCGCTGGAACAGTGTAGTGTTCCTTCCGATGGCAGTTCGAACAAAGAATACTACACTTTTCCATTTCAGCTCGAATCCTCTCCCGTGAGTACCCGTAGGTGACCATCTGACCGATCGCCATCTCCTTGACTGCTTGATCGAGATGGTGGAAGTCGAGACAGGCCGGATCGGCTTCGCCACACCGAGTGCACACTGCGACGTCCCGTTTGTATACGTACACCCACGCTCGGTTGGCAGCACGACGTGTTTTGGTCCGTTCGTTGTTCGTCTCGCGATGCCGGTAGTGCCAGCGCTGGTCGGCAGAGAGCTCATCCCACTCCAGTTCGTCAGGGATGGTGACGTCGTCTGGTTGTGGATCGAGTCGCGGCCCGCGGGAGTACTCCGTGTCGAGTCCGGCTTGCTCTTTGGCCGCGTTCCAGCCGTCCGTCACCCGAAGGATCGTCGACGCAGACGGTGTCAGTCCAAGTTGTTCGTACTGGGCTTTCGTTGGGGATTCGCCCAGTCGCTGTGCAGCTTCGCGAAGTGCTTCGAAACAGGTCTCGTGTGCAATCATACAACTCTTGGCGCGTTATTTCGGGGGAATACTCGCGCCCCACCCGTTGGGGCGCGGTATAAAATACCGGTTAAACGAGCCAGAGGACGACATCGCGAACGAATACCACAGAGAGACTATCGGAGCTGATGAGTTTCAGCCTATGTGTTTCTGTTGAGACACTCAGCTATTGTCAGGGTCAGCGAAGCGGGCTGTGATACAGAGGGCGCCTCTTGCACTCACAGTTCACCGAATCACAGGGAATCGAACCGATCGGTACAGGATACTTGCATACAGATATCGAACGGTGACCTCTCCACAATATGTCAGTAGCGACGTGCAAGACACAGAGGGTGAGTTCAACACTTCTACTCGTTTTCTTCCATACGTCAGTGGGCGAATTATCTACTCACTGAGCGTGCGAACCGACACAGGACCGGCATCCGTTACGGTGTCGGCGAGTAAGCAGACTGGTCAGATGAGTGATTTCAGTCAGGGATTTGAGAGTGGATTTGTCCATGATTTTTTAATCTGCAGTCGGATTGACGTACATGAGTACGAAGTGTGCTTCCTGTGGTGCAACAATCGATGAAAACACAGTTGTCTGCTCAAAGTGTGGTAATAACCCACGCCGTGATGTAGCACACATATTGGGGACAGTAGCAATGGTTTCAGGTCTTGCGAGTTTACTCTTGCCTCCGCTCGCAATCATCGCACTCCTTCAGGTGCTGGTGATTGTCATCTTCTGGGTAACAGCGCCATGGATTCTCCCAGCACAAAGATATGATATCCAGTTCGGCCTTCTGAACGAGCCATCCGGAGAAAGCAAAACGAGCAGCAAGTGACCTGTATCGACCGGTCTTCTTCAACCGCTATTTGAGCAGACCGTCATGCAGGACTCGCGCCCTGTACCTTGCATAGCAGTGTAGATGTTATTTCCTACTGATAGTACAATACCGAACAGTTTGCACAGCTACCGAACGGTCGTTCCCACAGAAATGTATCTGGATGGCAATTTTCAATAAAATCAAACATGCTCATCATGTCGTTCCGATTGCAGACCAACTCCAGTTTCGTTCCGTGGCGACCACCGAGTTCATAATCAGTGTAAGAACCTCTACCGTAAGGAAAGAGGCGTTCGTCCCGAGAAATTTCCTTATGACAGATCATATTCGTCTCAGTACTCCGGGAGAGGGCTGACATAGAAAGAATGCTGTGAAGACTAGGAAAACGGAATGCCCACCAGTACGGAGAACCGCTATCGTCGAAACGGGTTGTAAGTGGTCAATATGGCTATACTCGTCGACTCCGGGCCGTAAAACAGCGTCGCGATGCCAGAGCTGCCCACAGGGGCACCGAGTAAATATTCATAATCGGTTCCCGTCTGCCGGTTTGATTCATTAAACGAAGCCCCATGCACGGCCGAGCGTATCCCATCAGGCGAAAGGCAACACGGTCAGTATCGGGCGATACAGAGGATAGACTCGGAGATAGCGCCCAGCTGCAAGTAGTAGTACTTGTCTCGACACCGGTCAGTGGTTCTTTTCCGCCCTAGTTCGATTCGTGATCTTATGAGACAGCCACTAGCGGGCAATAGAGCCGATTATGAAAAACGATCGAGCCTGTGAGAACGCAGGGCTGTGTCTCTAAGAGATGGATCAATCGAGAAGTCAAGTATGAGTATACAGGAGAATCAGGCAGGTCGTCAAGGACTTCGGTACCCGACCGCATGGAGACTCAAGGGACTCTTTGACCCTACTGAAAGCACTTGTGTCCCACCCCCATCGGTGCGTCTGTTAGACGGCAAGCCACCATCACGAATCGCCGATCAGGGCACCCGGACGGGTACTGACCCCCGGCAGGGAGATCCATCAGGAACGTCGCCGTTGGGGCTGTCTGAAACAGGAGTCATCAATAGCCATGCGTCTCGACCGACCGGAGTTGACGCGGCGGGTTCGAGAATACCGGCCCGACAGCGACCGGTTTGAACCGATCCTGCAGCAAATTCGGGCCCGCTTCGAGGTGGATACACGGTCACTGGCCGCCCTTCGGATCCTGTTAGGAGTGACCCTTCTCGTTGATCTGGGGCATCGTGCTGGCGACATCGAACGCCACTATACCGACGCCGGTGTCTACCCGCTGGAAGCGTTCGAGCTGACGTATATCAGTTACAACGGACTCTCTGTGCACGCGCTCTCGGGCGACCTGTGGTTTCAACAACTGTTGTTCGCGATCGCCGCGACGTTTGCGGTCCTCTTCGTGCTCGGCTATCGAACCCGTTTGGTCGGGACGATATCGTTGCTGCTGTTGTTCTCGTTACACGCACGGAACCCCGCGATACTCAATGGAGCCGACCGACTGTTACGCGTGCTGTTACTGGTCGCACTGTTGACGCCGCTGGGCGAACGCTGGTCCATCGACGCGCTGCGGCGTGGACACGCCCGTGTCAGTGTAGCCAGCATGACGACCGTGGCGCTGCTCGTCCAGCCGATCGTAGTGTTCACCCAGAACGCGTATCTCAAGCGCGAAGGCGACACTTGGTACACAGGCGAGGCTCTCGAAATAGCGCTATCGAACGACGCTATGACTATCCACCTCGGGAACGCCCTGGCGCAGTATCCGGCGCTTCTGGAACTACTGACGTTTCTGTGGGTCTGGCTGCTTGCCGGCTCGTCGGTATTCTTGCTGCTCACAGCAGGGTGGCTGCGGACGGCGTTCGCACTAGTGTATATTGGGGCGTTCGCCGGAATGGCCGTCTCGATGGCCGTCGGACTCTTTCCGCTGGTGTTGATCGCAGCAGTCCTGCCCTTCTTCACAAGAGACTTCTGGGAAAGGGGGCGTCGGATCGCTCCGTATGGTACCGTCATCACGAACCGGCTGACCGCCTCCACACTCGGGCCGCTTGAACGTCCACCCATCGAACAGCGAGTTCTCACAGCCATCCGGAAGCGGGGACATCACTCGATGGCCTCCTTCGCGGTCACGTACGGACACTCGTTGCTTACCGTCCTCGGCGTGCTCGTGCTTGCATGGATGCTGCTGTTCGGTGGCGCACATGCGACCGAGTATGAGGTGCCCCACGAACTCGATTCGACGCATCTCGACGAGCAACGCTGGGGTCTGTACGCCCCTGATCCGGGAGCCGGATACAGCTGGTACGCCGTCGAGGCCGAGCTCGAAACCGGAGACACAGTCGATGCGCTCGACGACAACACGGGCAGTTCGGACCCACCACCGGACGCCGCACAGGAGTACGATGGGTTCCGGGATCGGAAACTACTGGAGACCGTTCGTGATTCTGGACTCGGAGACCGTCACGAGATACTCGCCGGGAGTTACGTCGAGTGGGCCTGTGACCGCGCCGAAACGGTTCACGGCGACTCAGTCCAGCAACTCACAGTCACACAGTACATTCAGCCGGACTCCAGAGATGGCACAGTTGATGACATCAGCCAGCGCACGATTACAGAGCGGGATTGCTAGAGGATCAGTCTCTGGAGGGACCCATGTGTGAAGCTGAATATCGACACCGCTTTTTTCACGGGTTACAGAACACGAGACATGTACGTCGGACGCTTCGTCGTCGTCGGCCCGTCGGTGGGTGCGTATCGAGTATCGTCGCGGTCGTTCCCGAATCGAAAGATCGTCGAGCGCGACGGTGCCCTGACTGTCGTCCCGACTGCCGAAGCCGCAGAGACCGACAACCCCTACGTCTCGTATAACTGCGTGCGGACGGCGGGCGAGTCGGTGGTCCTCGGGAACGGCTCGCACGTCGATCCGATCACTGAGAAGCTCGAACTGGGCTACCCCGCACGCGATGCCCTTGCCGAGAGCCTGCTCGCGATGGACTACGAAAAGGACGACTACGACACGCCCCGGATCGCCGGTGTGATCGGCGAGGAGGCGTATATCGGGACCGTTCGGAAGGATGCCCTGCTGGTCGAACAGGTCGAGGAGCCAACCCTGGTGGCAACCTACGAAAAGGATTCACCGGAAGCGTTCCCGTTCGACGCCGAAACGGCAGCTAACGCGGCAACCGAGGCGTACGATCTCGATCTCGAACACGCCGTCTGTGCGGCGGGAATCGAGCGGGGCGAAGACGGCATCTCACTGGCGATCGAGAACGGCGAGTAACCGATCGCGGCCGAATTCTGAAGGAGCCCCGATTCGTAGCGTTGGATATGAACGTCGGCGTCATCTCTGACGTACACGGAAACAAGGTCGCGCTCGACGCCGTGCTCGAGGATCTGCCGCCAGTCGACGCGCTGGTGTGTGCTGGCGACGTCGTTGGCTACAACCCCTGGCCCGCGGAGTGCGTTGACGAGCTACGGGAGCGAGACGTGCCGACGGTGATGGGAAACCACGACCGAGCAGTTGCAAGCGGGTCGACGTTCCGGTTCAACAACATGGCTGCGGCGGGCGTAAAGTACGCCCGTGAAGAACTCACCGGGGACCAGCTCGACTGGCTCGAATCGCTCCCGGACGAGCGCGTCGAGCTGGAGGATCGCCTGAAGCTCGTCCACGGACATCCCGACGATCCGGACCGGTACACGTATCCCGACGAGTTCAGTGCACGGATGCTGGAGGGTGAGGACGTACTGGTGATGGGCCACACTCACGTTCAGCACTGCGAGCGGTACGGCGAAGGCATCGTGCTGAATCCCGGAAGCGTCGGACAGCCTCGCGACGGTGATCCGCGTGCGGCCTACGCAGTGGTCGATCTCGACGGAATGGACGTCGATCTCTACCGGGTGGAGTATGATATCGACGCCGTGATCGACGCCGTCGAGGCGGCGGGCCTCCCCGAACGGATCGGACAGCGATTGAAAACGGGACAGTAACGCTAGAACCGCTTTTGCATGATTTCGAGTGCAGTCTCCCGATCCGACCAGTCGACGAAGACGGCGATGCTCGTCGCGCTCGTGATCACATCAAGGATGTTGATCCCCTCCGCAGCGAGCGGCTCGATGATCTCCGAGAGGACGCCGGGCTGGTTGGGGAGCTGGCCGCCGGTGACGCGGATGACTGCGATACCGTCGTCGACTGTAATGCTCGACAGCGGCTCCTGATCCACCACTTCACGATGGAGGACGGTTTCGGCGTCCTCGGCCTGTGATTCGTCGACGTAGAACGTGATCGAGTCCATCCCTGATGCGACCGCGTCGACGTTGATATCGCCTTCGCCGAGCGCTGTCGTGAGTTCCTGAAGGACTCCCGGGCTGTTGCGGATCGCGCGCCCGGCGACGGTCATGCACGCAAGCGGTTCGTCCCGCATATCGACGAGACTCCGGAACTGTCCTTCAACCTGCGTCCCGCCGGTGAGCAGGTCGCCGTGCTGATAGTGCACGACACGAACGCCCATGTTGCCTTCTTTGTACGCCAGCGCGCTTGGTGCAACGACTTCGGCCCCGCGGAAGGAGAGGTTCCGGAGTTCGTCGACAGTGATCTCACCGACGTTCCGGGCACCCTCGACGACCCGTGGGTCGCCCGTCATGACGCCCTCGACGTCAGTCACGATGACGACTTCGTCGGCGTCCATGTACTTGCCGAGCATGACGGCGGTCGTATCGCTCCCGCCGCGACCCAGTGTTGTCAGCGATCCATCAGGAGCCTGCGCGAGAAAGCCGGTGATGACCGGGACGACGTTGCTGAGAGTTCCGGCGACTTCCTGTGCGCGCTCGTGGGTTCTTTCGACGTCGACCTCCCCATCCTCGTCGGTCAGGACGGGCCACTCGTCACTGCCGGGTTCGAGGAAGACGGCGTCGACGCCGCGAGCGTTGAGTGCCGCCTTGAGCATACGGACGCTCGTGCGTTCGCCCATACTGACGATCTCGGCCCGGTCGGCCGGTTCGGTCTCGAAAGAAATCTCCGAGAGCAAGTCGTCGGTCGTACTCCCCATCGCGCTGGCGACGACCGCGATCTCGTGGCCCTGTTCGACCGCTTTTGCGATCGAATCGGCGGCTCGGTCGATCCGTTCGCCGCTCCCAAGACTCGTCCCCCCGAACTTCGCGACTACTCGCATGCTACCACCCGATTACTCGTGTGACTGTGGGTCATGGGGGTGAGTAACCAAGGGGACCGGATAACTGTGTTCATTGCGATCCGACCCCGACCGTCGTTCGTGAACGGTTGGGCGGTTATTTGTGCTTCAACTCTCCGAGACGTCTCCGTCTGTATCGTCAGTCGAAGCGGAGCCGTCTGGTTCGGTGGATGATGTCTCGTCATCTCCGTTCATCTCTTCTGCGGGCGAGAACGTCACCATCCCCTGTTCGGCAGTGTACTCGTATGCCACCCATTCGGCGTAGACGAGTACACCACTCATCTTGCGAATGCGGATCCGCTTGATTAGTGTGTGCTCGACCAGAGAGTCGTCCATTGCGAGATCGACGATACCGTCCGCAATGTATTCGAGATCGTGCGGAAAGACGTCACGTTCCGGCCCAGGAGTTGCCCCTGCAAAGATCGGAACAAATCGGCCCTTGCAGACATCTGCCCGGACGTTCTTTACGAAGTCGTACGCCTGTACCGGCTGGACGAGCGTCCCGAACTCGGTCAGTGAGTCGATCACGACGATCCCCTCATCCACCATACCGGACTCGTCGAGTGCGTCGTCGAGTTTGCTCTCGATTTCGGCGGTGTCCCGCGGGTTTCGCACGTCGATCGACGCGGGCTCGGTAACGCCGTGCAGATGCCGGTTCCAGTCGTTCATCCGGTCGAACAGGCGATCGGGGTTGTCGAGACGATCAGTAAAGCAGTCGACGATCCGGAGCTGGCCGCGTTCGAGGGAGGGAAGGACGTTCCAGTCGAGGGTGAGGAACCGCTCGACGACGGACGTCGGCGGTTCACGAAAGGACACGATAACCGCTGGTTCGCCTCGCTGGAGCGTTCGCCAGACGAGTTCGGCGTGTAGTTCGGTATCGCGAGTTCCTGCCTGACCGCGAATCAGGACGAAACTGTTCCGGGGCATTCCCTCTGGAAGCGCAGTGTCGAGTCCCGAGACGCCTGGACTTACGCGTCGATGGCCATGATATTCGGTGAAAACCCGGTCCGAATCTCGAAGCGCGTCCCGACACGCCTCCGAACAGAACTCGTAGGACACGCCGGACCGGTCCAGACTCAGGGTCGGTTCCGGGCACGGGAGCCGACAGAAATCACATCTCGTTGTCCGATCACGACCATCGTTACTCATACACACTATTTGACCGTCGCGAAAGTAAGCTACCACGCCCTGAAGGACGTGGCATTCAGCGTGGACTCCCGTTCTAACTGTGTAACACAGTAGGCGAATACTCGCCGTTCACGTTCATCATCCCGCTGTTCAAGCGCACGCCTACGGGTGCGCCTCCACGCCCAGACTTTTGCTGGTCGCGGAGATACTTCAAGCCGATATTCTTCGCCGCGTTGTAATCCGCGTGAACATCATATCCGCACTTCAAGCACTCGAACTCGTTCTGACCGTTATTGTGCGGGCGATTATCCTCGTGAGTGAACCCACACTTCGAGCAACGTTGGCTCGTGTACGCAGGATTAATCTGCTTCACGACAAGCCCGTCAGACTCGGCCTTGTACGTGACGTACTCGTACAAGCGGTGGAACGCCCACTTGTGAACCGCCTTCGCGTGCGGCAAGCGTTCGCGGATTCCTTTGAGTTGCTCGAACACGATATGCGTACAGTCGTTCTCCAGAGCTTCGTCTACGAGTTCGTTCGAGATCGTGTGAAGCATCTGCTCAAACCGCCCAGTTTGCTTCCGACCGACTCGCTGCACGTTGATGTGCGCCCACCGAGTTCCAGTCTGCTGAAGCGACCCCCGCCGTTTCTCGTATTCTCGGTGCCAGTGGTTGAGTTCGCCGCCGCCCCAGAATCGTCCGGTTGAGGTGGTTGCGATGTTTGTGATGCCGAGGTCAACACCAAGGACGGAGACGTGCTTGGCATCGCCTGTGTCGGCATCATCGTTCTCCACGGCGGGCTTTGTCCGCACGTGAAGATAGAAACAGTCCTCACCCTCGTCGTAATGGAGTGTGGCCCCCTTCACCTCGTAGTCATCGTTGAACAGGTACGCCGAGTGCGGCGTCTTACGCTGTTCGTTGGGGAGGACGAACTCAGCGGTGATTCGCCCGTTGATGGTGGCGAGTGTTGCGTGGTCGTCGTTGACGGTGACGGTTCGGGCGTCGTAGCTAGCGAACCGTGACGTGAACTCGGGTTTCGAGGCTTTTTTGCCTTCCTTCCAGCGTTCTACGACGCCTTTGACGGCTTCTGCGGCACGGTTTCGCGCGGCTTGCACGAGATTGGCCGGGAGTGGCGAGTCGTCTCGAACGTCGTAGTAGGTGAGGTCGTGGAGTTTCTGTTTGCTGGTGATTTTCCAGTCGGATTCCCACGCTACGTCTACAACATGGTTGGCGGCGTCGAGGAAGTGGTCGATGGTCTGGTGGAGGAGGTCAGCGGCACTCTTGTCCACATCGAGTTTGACGGGAACAGTGCGAGTGCCTGAGCCTTCCACCATCTTCACTTCATGTGTAGCACTTGGAATTTATACTAGTTCGGATTGGCGTGGGGAGTCGGCCTGCTATCGAACGCGGTGTGTGTCCGAGTGGTCGGCTTCCTCCCGCGCCTAAAGACGCGGGTTTCCGCCTTGCGGTCATTATGAAAGTAACTGTCCACAAGACTCGTCACAAACGGTTTATCCACGTGGATCAATAACATACATCATGGAGATACGGGACGCAGTCGAAGCGGACGCCGATGAGATCGCGTCGATCGCGGACGCGCCGACCGACGTGATGCGGAATCTCGTCCACGACCGAACTGTCCGTGTCGCCGAACCAGACGGGACCGCAACCGATCCGAACGCCGATACGGATCGGTCAGACGGTGAACTACTCGGCTTCGTCAGTTTCGACGCTAGACGACAGACGGTACACGTCACCCAGCTAGACGGCACTGCCGAGGCGTGTCAGAAGCTGCTCGGAGAGCCGATTAGATTCGCTAAACGGGAGGGAATGGACGTCGAGTTGCTCGCTCCTGACTCCGAGCCAGCAGTAGCGACGGCCGCAGAAGAACTCGGGTTTGTCACGGCAGGTCGGGGGCCGACGTTCAACGGTACTAGAACGATACGATACCGGCTCGAAGCGTGAACACCAGTGGGCACGCAAGAATAGACGATAACCGTCAATCAGCGGTCTGATCACTTCGCATGCCTGCACCGGCTGGCGATTCGTATTTTAGGTCCGCTGCGAGGTTCGGATGACAGTCAGCACAGACAAGCCGTACTTGCCGATGGGTCATCACCTCCGCCCGGACGCGATGCTCGAACCTGTGTGGGACATCGTCACCGCAGTTTTCACAGGAAACCATGACAACCTCACACACGGTTCGAGAATATATAAAAATTCCTTATTTGGCAGCGTTTATGACACATTAATCCACTATAAGGCATTTTGGAGTGAGAAGATACACTAAAGCTCAGAAAAACTTCCTGATTGTAGTGTCCAGTGTGTCGAGATCGACGATCGGTGCGTACCCCGAATCGGGGTCGATGTTGACGCTCTTCTGGAAATCGGTCTGGGCCTGCCAGCAGCCGGAATTAATCGCGAGGACGTTTCGGTATTTGCCGTAGCCGAGTTTGTGGACGTGACCCGTATGGAAGATGTCGGGCACCTCGTCGATGACGAGATAGTCCTTCTCTTCGGGTGCGAGTCGCATATGGCCGCCGTACTGGGGCGCGACGTGACGTTTCTTCAGTAGATGGTACATCGGCTTTTCGGGCTCATCGTACGTAGCTTTCTCGTCTGGGAACTCGGCAATAATTTCGTCGAGCGAGACGCCATGGTACATCAGCACGGAGACGCCTTCGATGGTGACCGTGGACGGGTTGCTGGTGATTCTGGCATCATGAGCGCTCATAATGTCGCGGAGTTCCTCATCGAAGCCGGGTTGCGGTTCGGCCAGCCGAACGGCATCGTGGTTCCCCGGAATCATGATGATCTCGATATCGCCGGGAATCGATTTGAGATGCTCCGCGAACGCCTCGTACTGATCGTAAATATCGACGATATCGAGCTCGTCGTCCTGATCGGGGTAGATACCGACTCCTTCGACCATGTCGCCCGCGATTAGCAGGTACTCGACGGATTCGGCCGCCTCGGTGTGGAGCCAGTTCGCGAACCGATTCCACGCGTCTTCCATAAACTCCTGACTTCCGACGTGAACGTCACTGATGAGCGCCGCCTGGACGTGTCGGTCGGCAGTGGACGGCTCGAACGTCCGCGGGACATCGGGGAAATAAAGCGAATCGACAAAGAGGATCCCCCCATCGTCCGCGAGGGTTCCCTCGACAGCGATTACCTCGTCTAGCAGTAGTTCGTCGACCAGGTCGGCGAACTCGCGATCTTTCATCACGAGACAGGGAAAGGTTCCCGAGGTGTCTTCGAGTTCGATCAGCCAGTGTCCGCTTGCCGTCGAACGAATGTCGTTGACCATCCCGACGATAGCTGCATCGCTGTTGCCGCCCATCGCTTCGAGCGTGTCAGTCGGACGGTGGTTGACGCGGCCACGGAGCTGGTTGCTCAGTCGCTCAAACCGATCGCGGAACACGTCGACGAAGTCGTCGTACTCCCCGGTGCCGGTACTCCGACCAGTCATATCATTGGCGATCTCGATCGACCGATGAGCGGCGTCACCGCGATCCGCACCGTCTCCTCCCCCAAACGCGGTCGATGCGTCGGCTATCCCCGCCGAATCCCCCTTTGTTTCAGGTGGATCACCCCCGGTTTCGGAGTGGTCTTTTGGACGATTAGCTCCAGTTGAAACAGAGGGGTTGGAGTTCGCCGACGCAGCCTTGTTAGCATTCGATCCCTTCCCGTCTGAGAGAACTCGTCGGACCTGTTCGGTAGTGATCGTCAACGCATCGTCGGGCGTCGCTTCAACGACAGCCTCCAGCGTTTCGGCCGGATCGTCGGCCGACGCGATCAGCGTTACCGCTTCTCGATCGGCGTTGTAACCGTGACGGACGAGTTCACGTACGATTCTGGCGGGAGCTTCCAGCGGCACTACACGTAGCATACCCGTAGTCGGTCAAAAGCGTGCCGGACCGGCGAACAGAAGGTTGATTTTCGGGGGCCGTATAGGGATGGTCAATGAACGACAGGCGGGACGGCGATAAGCACGATCCCCCATTCCCGTCGGATGGCGGCGATGGCGACGGGGATTCCAGCCTCGATGGCCCCACGCCCTCCAGTAGCGATGGAGTCGGTTCGGACGCACCTCACGGAGACGGTGTCGACCCGGACGGATCCTCAGAACAGTCACAGGAGAACACCGAGACCGCCATCTCTGGCCAGCGCAGCGACAGTACAGCGACGGCGTCGACCGGCGGAACGGACTCCGACAGCGACGTCCCGCCACCCAGTGAAAACCCGGTTCGCTGGTTCCTGAACACGAGAAACGGTTCCGTACTACTGTTTAAAGACATCGCCAGCAGCATCGCGATCGTCGCAGTGATCGGCCTCGTGTTGTTCACGATCAGCGGCGTCTGGCCCCCGCTCGTTGCAATCGAGAGCGGCAGCATGGAGCCACACATGCAAAAAGGCGATCTCGTCTTTCTGATGGAGAACGAACGGCTGGCATCAAGTGAGGCCGTCGCAGCGGGTGTCGTGACTCACGAGGTGGGACAGCAAACAGGGTACACCAAGTTCGGCGATTACGGTGACGTGATCATCTTTCGACCGGACGGGCAAGAGCGGACCCCGATAATACATCGGGCGCATTTGTACGTCGAAGAGGGAGAGAACTGGTACGACAGAGCGGACGGAGACCATCTACAGGCCGACAGCTGTGACGATCTCACCAGTTGCCCGGCACCACACGATGGATTCGTGACCAAAGGGGACAACCCGACGACGAATCAGCACTACGATCAGGACAACCGATACCAGATCGTCAAACCGGAGTGGGTAGAGGGGACTGCGGAAGTTCGGGTGCCGTATTTGGGCTGTATCCGACTGGAATTCTCCGGGGCCGCATCCTGTCGCCCGTGAACCGCCAACGCATACATTCGAATCGAATAACGAGATTCCGTCAGTTATCGAACCGTGCCTGCACGAACGGCTGGACATCCTCGATGTCACCGATTCGTGAGTCCGACATGAGCACTGCCTCGGTCTCTTCGATCGGTACGGAGAGACTGATTTCCTTGGTTCGGCCGTATCGGCCCTTCGAGACGACCACGGCGTTGACGATCCCGAGCATATCGAGTTCCGAGATCAGATCGGTCACTCGGCGCTGCGTGAGGACATCCGCGTCGATCTCCTCACAGAGGCTCTTGTAAATATTGTAGACCTCGCCGGTGTTGATGTTGTGCACCCCGTTCTTCTCGAGGAGTATCGTCGAGAAGAGCACGAGTTTCGACTGCGTGGGCAGTGTTCTGACGACCTCGACGACTCTGTCGAGTTCGATCTTGTCCTGGGCCTGCCGGACGTGTTCTTCGAGGATCCGGTCTTGCTGGTCGCGTTCGGCGAGCTCACCCGCGGTTCGGAGAAGGTCGAGCGCGCGTCGCGCGTCGCCGTGTTCCTGTGCCGCAAACGCAGCACAGAGCGGAATCACGTCGTCGGTCAGCGCGTCGGGTTTGAACGCGACGTCTGCCCGGTGCTGGAGGATGTCCCGCAGCTGGTTGGCGTCGTACGGCGGGAAAACGATCTCTTCCTCACCGAGACTTGATTTGACACGGGGATCGAGGAAGTCGGTGAACTTCAGATCGTTGCTGATCCCCATGATGGAGACTCGCGAGTTACTGAGCTCGGAGTTCATCCGAGAGAGGTTGTATAGGGTGTCGTCGCCGCTTTTTTCGACGAGTTTGTCGATCTCGTCAAGCATGATCACGACGACGCGTTCACGGTAATCAACCGCCTCGAAGAAGACACTGTAAACTCGGTCCGTCGGCCACCCCGTCATGGGGACCTGCTCCATCTCTT
Organism: Natranaeroarchaeum sulfidigenes; assembly: GCF_017094485.1. NCBI lineage: Archaea > Methanobacteriati > Methanobacteriota > Halobacteria > Halobacteriales > Natronoarchaeaceae > Natranaeroarchaeum > Natranaeroarchaeum sulfidigenes. Next base: position 1,056 of record NZ_CP064786.1, on the reverse strand, counting down.
CGCGGTCCTGTCGTAGCTCTTCGATCCGGTCGTCGAGTTCGTCGACCGAATCGAACTCGGTATCGTCGAGTCGGGATGGGGTTCCAGAAGACTCATCCACCCCCACGTCGTTCGAGAGGTCCTCACGGAGCGCCTCGTACTCCGTCAACCGTTTGTCGATCAGCTCCTCGTTCTTGTCGATGAACTTGTTGGCAAGCTGGGCGAGGACGCGGTACTGCGTATCCGTCACCTCGCAGTTGATGTACTCGACATCGCACGGCACGCTATACTTCTGTGAAGTACTTTCCAGCTCCTGGCTAACGAACTTCGCGCTCGCTGTTTTGCCGGTCCCCGTTTTGCCGTAGATAAGTATGTTGGACGGTGTCTCTCCCCGAAGTGCAGCAACGAGGATTGTCGCCATCTTGTTGATCTGCTCCTTCCGGTGGGGGAGTTCGTGTGGGGTATACGACGGCCTGAGAACTTCCTTGTTCTCGAAAATCGGTTCGCTATCGAGCAGGTCGTCGAACAACCCCTGGTTATCGCCGTCTGGCTCGTCCTCGAGGACGACTTCGTCGAGGTCGACTTCGAATGACTGTGCGCTGTTCGTCCGTTCCTCGTTGTCGCTTCCTGATTGATTGTCGACCATCTGTCATTCGCTCCGGCGTTCTTGTGTTAGACGACCCCTCTATTTCACGTGGACATCCACGGCGGTAGTGGAAGACTCGTACGTTGCTACCCTATACGGCAGATATTCGCGATGGTATTGACGAGGGGTAGTCCAGTTGATGCAAACGAACCCAAGGTAGAGTAGGCTCTTAAGTTCTTCCCATTTTCCGTCATTGGGGGACAGGTTGAAGCGTAGTTCCAGCCGAAATGGAGGGGTTGTGAAGTTGACTCGAAGGCATCAGACCAATGGACTGCACTTCGTTGAGTGACTAGTACCGAGAACCAGAGATCAGTTCCAGCTACCCATCTCCAGGGAGAAGGGTTGGACAGGATTCGCAAGGTGGCCGATAATTGTGGATCGAGTGATCAACAGAAGCTGTTCTTGTTCCAATAGTCGGTCTGATTCGACTG